>CACFXK010000005.1 GCA_902570125.1 uncultured Pelagibacteraceae bacterium | reverse complement strand
AATATAGAGTTAAAACCAACATCAACTACATTGAATAAAGATGCTTTATAAAGTTTTTTTGGATTATAATTATTTTTTCTCAAATGATTTTTGATAGTTACGTATCTATCGTAATCAATATCTAATGGTCTATATTCAGGATTAACAACTTTGTTATCTCCTCTTTTGTATTTAAGGTTTTTTGGGACTTTTACTTTGCTCATAGGATCATCCCATAAAGGCGAATTATCATAGCCACTCTCCCAGGGGTGTAAAATTGAGACTAATCCAGAATTATTTGGATCCCTAAATTTAATAAACCATTTATGATATTTTAATATCCCCTTAATTATTTTTTTTATTTCGGGTTTATCTTTTTTATTAATTCTTTTTTTATCTAAAATTAGTTTAAAAATTATTGCAAGAATTGGTGGTTGAGTAATTCCAGATGAATGTATTTTATTTCCACAAGCCCAAACAGAATGGTTTGGATAATAATTAGTATTTAAATCGTGAAATAATATATGAGGTATCATTCCATCTTTCCATTGACCTCTTATAAGCGTCTTTATTTCATCTAAAGCATATTTAAGTTTAAAATGAGAATATCCTAAAGCAATGAAACCTGAGTCCCAATTCCATTGCGCTGGGTACAATTTGTTATTGGTTGGTAATGTGTATCCTTTTTTTTTATTGCCTAATAACACTTTCTTAGCTGATTTGATAAAATCTTCCATTAACCCTTTACACTTCCTGCAGTTAGACCACTCACTAAATATTTTTCAAAGTATACAAAAATTAACAAAACAGGTATTGTAACAACTACAGACCCAGCCATTAAATATTGTCTTGGTGTTTCGGCATCACCACTAAGATATTGTATTGCCCTTGATAAGGTAAATGAGTTTGGATTATCCAAGAACATTAAAGAAAATAAAAACTCATTCCACGCGATCATAAAGACGTACAAAGCAACTGAAGAGATTGCGGGTATACTTAATGGTAAAATTATTTTTATAATTATGCCAAACCAATTTAATTTGTCCATGATTGCTGCTTCTTCTAGTTCTTTGGGAATACTTTTAAAGTAACCTTGTAACATATAAATTGCAACTGGTAAAGTAGTTGCTGTGTATACAATTAATAAACCTCCCACCGAGTTCCTTAACCCTAATTGACTAAAAACAGTATATAAAGGAATAACCAATACTATAGCAGGAAACATATAAATAATTAAAATTGAAGTTGACAGAAAATTTTTCCCAAAGAAATTTAATCTTGCTACTGCATAAGCAGCTGGTATTGCAAATACTAAAGTAACTATCACTGTACCTACCGAAACAAATGTACTTATTAGTATGTATCTACCAAATTTGTAAGTATCAAATATTACAAAGTATGATTTAAATAATTCCGTAAAGTCTTGGTTAAAATTAATACTAAAATCTAAAGGATTAATTAGTAAAGCAGCTTGAGTTTTAAAGCTTGTTATCAACATCATATAAAACGGAAATAAAATAACAAATGAGAATAAAACAATTCCAAAAAGTGTTAAAAAATCAAATACTACTATTTGTGATGAGTGCTCGGATGCTAAATATTTTTGATTATACTTATTAATTTTTAATGAAAAAAATATCAGAATTCCAAATATTCCAATATTATACCAAATGGGCATTTCCTGAACGAGATATCCATCAACAAAAACAAATATAAGGGCAAAAAAAGTTGATTTTATTAAATAATTTAGCTTTTCTCCTAAAAGTAAATTTAAAAGACTAATAGCGATACCTAATGTGATAATTATTAAAAAATTGAAATTTTTTAACTCAATTCCTTGCAAAGTTACTAGAATTTTCCAAATAGAAACCAAAGAAAACAAAAATATAGACGAAATTAATGCGTAGTATATTAAACTTTTAGTTTTCATCAGCCCTCTTACCTATTAATTTAAAGTAAACGAACATAAATATTAGCAGCAAAGCAACTATTACGATTGATACTGCTGATCCCATACCAATATCGGAAATAGTAAATCCTTGTTCATAAACATTTATTGGCAAAGTTCTAGTTCCAGATGCACCTCCTGTTAATAAAAAAATATCCTCAAATTTATTAAAGTTCCAAATAAACCTAATCATAAAGAGAATGGATATCACAGCTGTTATTTGAGGAAGCGTGATATTAATAAATTTTTGTAAAGGACCAGCGCCATCCACTTCCGCTGCCTCATATAATTCTTTAGGTACTGCTTGTAGTCGAGCTAATATAAATAAGAAAGCTAAAGGAAAGTATCTCCAAATTTCAAAAATAATAACAGTTGTTAATGCTAATCGTAATTTAAGATCAAAACCAAAAAAATTTATAGTTAAATATTTTTGTCCTAATAAATTTAAGGGTTCTTGGATGACTTGAAAATTTATCAGAAGATTGTTTAAAGTTCCACTGTAAGGATCTAATAATAACTCCCAAGTATAAGCTAAGGCAACAACTGGACCTACATACGGAAAAAGCAAAACACTTCTCATAAATGTTCTTCCAAAAAACTTCTGGTTTACAAGTTGTGCAGTGAGTATACCAAATACAATTGAACCAATTGTGCCAAAAAAGGTATAGTAAAAAGTAGTTGATAATAAATCAAAAAATTCATTTTGAAAAAATACCTTTTTAAAATTCTTTAAAGTAAAATTAGTATTTAATAGAATATTATCTGATTTACCTGTTAATTTTGGTTCAATAGTTTTTAATTCTTTTTTATTTAATTTTTTGCCATCAGAACTCTTTAATAATATTTGAAAATTTTCCCTGTATTTTGCTTCCCAATTTCCAAATTCACAATAAATTTTATTTGATTTGACCCTGCATCTTTCATCTAAATTAATAGGCTTGATATTCTTAGGTAATTTATCTTGAAATTTAACATCCCTTATTTCTAAAATTAATGAACTATTTCTAAGTTTATAAATAACCTTTAATTGATCTGGATTATCTTTAATGGATTTTACAATTTTTTTTGCTCTAGGTTCAGGGATCCTGATATCTTTTAGACCAACCTCTTTAAAACTTATCCATACATTTGCAAATATTGGAAATAAGATGATTGAAAAAACAAGGAAAACCGCAGGTAATATTAATATATATGCAGTTCTTTTTTCTATTTTTGAAAGTGTATCACTCATAAAAAAAGCGGATAATACATATTATCCGCTTTTATTTAAATTTAAATTACTAGATTAAAATTGAGAGAGTTTTTGATTGATCATATCTACTGCTTGATCAATATCAATCTGTCCATCAACATAAAGTCTAGTTATTCTATTAATAAACTTGTTATTAATAATTTTAGAAGCTCTAGAAAGTTCACCTTCTTTTACACCCCATCTTTGAGCCTTATCTAATCCAGCAACGATATTATTTATAACATCCTCTGAATATAAGTCTGATAAAGGAGCTTTTCTATCAACTCCAACAGGTAGTTTACTCCATGCTTTTGTAAATGCCTCTGGATCACTTGAGTTTCCTCTTCTCACAGGAAATTTACCTTCTGGTGCAATTGAAAGCGTCTTTGTATAACCTTCATCCATTGAATATTTGATAAATGCACTTGCTTCTTCTGTATCAGCATCTGCTGTTATTCCAAAATATCTTACATCAGCCCATGCGGCACCTTTTTTATTATTAGGACCACTTAAGTTTGTAATAAAACCAGTTTTTGAAGCTAACTCCCCAGATGTTGGATCACTATTTATTGTTGGTGGCGCTGAGTCTCTTAAACCAGCTAATTCATCCATAATAAATGGAGACCAAATTATCATTGGAGTTTTCCCAGCAAAATACAATTCTCTTGATTGCTTCCAGTATAATTCTCCTGGAGGACTTGCGTTTGCAATAACTTTATAAAACTCTAAAGAAGCTTTTAACTTTTTGCCTTGTTTTCTTATTGCGCCTTTTTTAACAACATTTACTCCATTTGCTAAAAGAACATGTTCTAAAACCTGACTCATAAAGTTTTCGTCAGTTTTTGTTGCAGCAACAAATCCAAACATTCCATCACCAGAAAGTGCTTCAACGGCTTTGGTAATATTTTCATAGCTTGTTGGTGGTGCAAGACCTGCTTTTTCAAATAAGTCTTTTCTATAAACGACCATTTGCGTCCAACCATCAACTGGTACAGCGGCTATTTTTGATCCTTTTTTAGCCATATTCAAAGCACCTGGCGCAAAAGTTTTTTTGCCAAGTTCTTTAACAACTGCATTATTAGCATCTACATCTAATATTCCAGCTTCTGCCCAAGGTAGTACATACTGTAATGTATGATAGATTACATCAGGTAGATCACCAGCTGCAGCTGCTGCAGTTGCTCTTGTTCCTAAATCTTTTTCTTCTACAGGAATAACTTCAACTTTGATGCCAGTTTTAGCTTCAAAATCTTTAGCCATTGCCTCTTGTTTAGCCATTCTAGCTGGCTGAACTTCTGTAGTCCAAAAAGTGATGTCTGCGTAACTAACATTTGAAATTAAAAATATAAGCGTACAGACTGTTATTATTGTTTTTTTAATCATTGATTCCCCTCTTTTCGTTGATTAATAAATTAAATGTATCAGCGAGAGAAATGAATGACAATAAGTTAAAAAAGTCTCCCCTAATCAAAAAGTCAATAAATATAATATTTTTTAAATCGAAAATTTTTTATTTTTTAGAATTGCTCTAATCATTCTAAACATCAAAGGAATTTTTTTTGAATTAAATTTTTTTAAAATAAATGGCGCGATTTCTCTCACAAGTTGTTCGCCTTCTACTGTATCATTTGCCATAAACTTTTTTTTGGCACTTTTGAAAGTAAAACCTTGTCCTAAATAGTTTCCCATTTTACTATTTCTTCCACCTGCAGCGCTTACATACAGGTCTCCAACTCCTGCTAGACTTAAAACTGTTTCTTCTTTTCCTTTTAACTGTCTAGTTATGTATTTCATTTCTGATAGTGATTTTTGAAATAGACTTGAAGATTTATTCAAACTTAAACCAGAGCCAATTATCATAGAATAAATATTTTTTATTGCTGAACATATTTCAACACCAATTACATCTTTAGAGTATTCTATTAAATAATATTTAGTTGAAATCATTTTACCTAACAATTTTGCAATTTTAATGTTTTTGTTAGCTATAATTACACTCGTTTGACTTTTTCTTGCCAATTCTTTAGCTAAACAAGGTCCCTTCAAAACTGATATATTTAATTTAGGAATATTTTTTAAAAGTGTTTGAGAAATAGTTGTTATTTTTTTATTTTTCTTTTCATATTTGAGACCTTTTGTAAGAACTAAAACTGGAGTTTTTACTTTATACTTTTTTAATTCTTTACCAACAAAATTAATACCTGATAAACTTAATGCAACAACGATAAGATCATATTTTTCAAGAAATAATTCTTTAGCATATTTTTTAAATATTAGTTTTTTTGAAAGATTAATTTTTAAACCTGAATGAAATTTATTTTTTGATGATAAATTTTTAATAAATCTTTGGCTATATGGTTCAGTAATAAACACTTTATTATTATTATCTATACATGGAACAGAGAACGCTGACCCCATAGCTCCCCCTCCAATAATTAGAATTTTTTTCATAAATAAATTCAATAAAAATAAACTATTCATTAATAACAAGTAAATTTAAAGAAAAAATAGTTTTATTTTTTTTGATTTTATTAATAAGATAAATTTTTAAAATTATACAGTTTATATGAATAAAATAGCAATAATCGGTGCTGGGCCTTGTGGTTTATCGATGTTAAGAGCCTTCGAACATGCTGAGCAAAAAGGAGAAAAAGTTCCAGAAGTAGTGTGTTTTGAAAAACAAGATGATTGGGGAGGACTATGGAACTACAGTTGGAGAACCGGTTCAGATCAATATGGTGATCCTGTCCCCAATAGTATGTATAGATATTTATGGTCAAATGGACCAAAAGAATGTTTGGAATTCGCAGATTATTCTTTTGATGAGCATTTTGGAAAACCTATTCCATCTTTTCCACCTAGAGAAGTATTATATGATTATATAATTGGAAGAGTAAGTAAAGGAAACATTAAAAGCAAAATTAAATTTAGCACAAGTGTAAAGAGTGTAAATTATAATTCAGATAAATTTGAAATAAGCTATCAAGATAAAACAAACAATAAAATTTTGTCTGATAAGTTTGATTATGTAGTTGTTTCAACTGGACATTTTTCAGTTCCATTTATTCCTGAATACAAGGGTATGAGTTCTTTTCCAGGAAGAATAATGCATTCTCATGATTTCAGAGATGCTGAAGAATTTAGAGATAAAAATGTGATAGTGCTTGGAAGCAGTTATTCAGCTGAAGATGTTGCTCTACAATGTAACAAATATGGAGCTAAAAGTGTAACCATAGGTTATAGGCATAATCCAATGGGTTTCAAATGGCCCTCTGGTATGAAAGAAGTTTACTATCTAGATAGATTAGAAGGTAACAAAGCAATTTTTAAAGACGGCACAGAACAAGAAGCAGATGTAATTATATTATGCACTGGATACCTGCATCATTTTCCATTTTTGAATGAAAAACTAAGTCTTAAAACTCACAACAGATTATATCCACCAAAATTATACAAAGGAGTAGTTTGGCAAGATAATCACAAGATAATGTACCTAGGTATGCAGGATCAATTTCATACTTTTAATATGTTTGATTGCCAAGCATGGTTCGCAAGGGATGTGATAATGAAAAAAATTAAGATTCCAAATGATAGTGAAATAGAAAAAGATATTTCTAAATGGGTTTCTATGGAAGAAAAATTAGAAAATCCTGATCAAATGATTGATTTTCAAACTGAGTATACTAAAGAGCTTCATGATATGTCAGATTATCCAAAAATTGATTTTGAATTGATAAGAAAACATTTCAAAGATTGGGAACATCATAAAATGGATGATATTTCAACTTACAGAAATAAATCTTTTTCATCGCCTGTGACTGGATCCATAGCTCCTATTCACCATACACCTTGGGCATCTGCGATGGATGACTCTATGGATACTTTTTTAAAATAATAAAATTTACAATAAAGTTTTCTCGACTGACAGTTTCCACCCATTCAATAGTTTTTTTCTAATTGTCGAACTTAGTTTAGGTTTAAAGGTTCTATCTTTTTTCCATTTTCTCTTTATTTGATGTAAAGATTTAAATATTCCTATTTGGTATCCAGCAAATAAAGCAACTCCAAGTGCTGTAGTTTCCAAAACTTTGGGTCTTTCAGTTTTAATATCAATAATATTTGCCAAAAACTGTGAAAACCAGTCGTTTTCCACCATTCCTCCATCAATTTTTACTATATTTGGTTTCAATCCATCTTTTCTCATGGCATTAAATAGATCATAGCTTTGGTATGCCACAGATTCTATAACTGCTCTTACTAAGGTTTTCCAATCACTATCTCTAGTTAATCCAGTTATAACTCCTCTTGCATCAGGTCTCCAGTATGGAGCTCCCAGCCCACTTAAAGCTGGTACAAAATAGACACCTTCATTATTTTTTTTTGATTTAGCAATTTTTTCTGTTTCGTAAGCATTATTAATTAATTTTAACTTATCTCTTAGCCATTGAACACCTGCTCCAGCGATAAAAATTGAACCTTCGAGAGCAAAAGTATTTTTTCCATTTAATCTGTAGCAAATTGTAGTTAATAATTTATTTTTTGAAAAAATTTTTTTTGATCCAGTATTCATTATTACAAAAGCACCTGTGCCATAAGTACTTTTAATTGAGCCTTTTTTAAAACAAGATTGTCCTACAGCTGCAGCTTGTTGATCACCCAAAACTGCAGATATAGGAATTTCATATCCAACTATTTTTTTATTTGTTGATCCAAAATTATCCGCTGAATTTTTTACATCAGGTAAAATACTTTTTGAGATATTGAGCTTTTTTAAAATTTCTTTGTCCCAAGTGTTATTATTTATATTAAACAACATTGTTCTACTTGCATTTGTTGCCTCTGTTAAATGATGTTGTCCGTTAGTTAGTTTCCAAATTAAGAAAGTATCAACAGTGCCAAATAATAAATTATTAGATTTTTGAAGTTTCTTCGAAATTTTTACGTTTTCTAAGATCCATCTAATTTTAGTAGCTGAAAAATATGGATCAATAAATAAACCAGTTTTTCTTCTAAAAATATTTTCATATTTTTTTTGCCTAAGCTTTTCACAATACTCATGAGTTCTTCTATCTTGCCAAACAATTGCATTGTATACTGGTTTACCCGTTTTCTTGTTCCATAGAATAGTTGTCTCTCTCTGGTTGGTTATTCCAATACTTAATATTTTTCCTTTTAGTAGAGATGCTTTTTTAATTACTTTTTTTAAAGCTTTGAGAGTTGTTAACCAAATTTCATTTGGATTATGCTCTACCCATCCATTTTTTGGAAAGTATTGATTAAATTCAAACTGAGATGTAAATTTTATATTGCCATCTAAATCAAAGAGAATTGCTCTAGACGATGTTGTACCTTGGTCGATAGCAACAAGAAATTTTTTCACAATTTTAGTCTATACCTAGATGTTTTTTTCTTTTACCTACCCAAGTTCTAATTAAATTATCAAAAATTAGCCCAATAAATGCAACACAAATTCCGAGTGTTAGTCCAATACCTGCCCCTTTTTTATCCGATAAAGCTTTTAGAATGTACTGACCTAAATCTTCAGTTCCAATAAAGGCTCCAATAATCACCATAAATAATGCAAAAACTATTGTTTGATTAAGCCCCAACATCATGTGTGGAAATGCTAATGGAAATTCTATTTTAAATAGTCTTTGAAACTTTGTGACACCTGACATCGTTGCAGCATCATGTAGTCCAGCTGGAACACTTCTAAGACCCTCAATTGTGTATCTTGTAGCTGGTATCGTAGCATATACTATTACCGCAATTAAAACTGAAGTATCTGTAATTCCAAAAAGCATCATCACAGGAATTAAATATACAAAAGATGGAAAAGTTTGAAATATATCACAAACATTTAACATAAAGTTTGTAGAATGTTTATTTTGAAAACATAAAGTTCCAACAGTAAATCCAATTGTGCAAGATACTAGTACACCAAATGTTGCCATGTATGTAGTAACTAGAGCTCTATCCCACCATGGGCTTAGAGCTATAAATAAAGTTAAACCACAAACAACTAAAGCAGATCTAACTCCACCAATTAAATATCCAGCTCCAACGACTAGAACTAATGTGGCTATGGCTGGCATTCTCAAATATAAAGCTCTCATCGGTTGGAGCACATCAACAATTAGCCAAGTGTTAAATGCTTTTATATATACAAAGAAAGTGTCAAATATCCAGTCAACACCTTTATTCCAAAAGTCTGCTGTTGATATTCCTTTATTATGCGGAACCTCAAATAAATAATTATACCCGTCTTTAAAATAAATTGATCCAAAGTAAGCTAATAGAATACCTACTATTACTATTACTCCAAAGAATAAAGAATTTTTATTTCGTTGAAAAAAATTTAAATTACCAAAATAATCAACCTGTTTATTTGCCCAAGCTAAAGACATCTTATCTAATAAGATTGCAATTAAACTAATACAAAGACCTGCCTCTAATGCTAATCCAATATTCAACTGATTTAAAGCTAATAATAAATTAAAACCTAAACCTTTTGCTCCTATAAATGCAGAGATAACTGCCATGGAAAAACACACCATTATAACTTGGTTAACTCCTATTAAAATATCTCTTCTTGCTGTTGGAATTAATACTTTAGACATTAGTTGCCAGTTATTACATCCACTCATTCTACCAGCTTCAATTACCTCAGGAGGCACAGCTCTTAAACCTAATAATGTTAAAAGTATCATTGGTGGCACAGCAACGATCATTGTTATAATTACTGCAGCATGGTCTCCTACCCCAAAAAGAACTAGTGCAGGAACTAATACCGCATACTGGGGCATTGTCTGCATAACTAAAAGTATTGGATAAAGGGCTTTTTCTACTCTTTTGCTTTTGTATGCCGCAACACCCAAACCTAAACCAAAAATAAATGAAAGAGGTGCTGCAACTAATATAAAAGAAAGTGTTTGCATAGACGGTTTCCATTGTCCAAATATTGAAATGTAAGTCATTGATAAAAGTGCATATAAGGCCAGTCCTTTACCTCCTAACTTATAAGCAAGTATCGCTGATCCTGCTGCTACAATAGTCCAGGGTAAGCCTGGTAATTCTGCCCAGGGATTAGCATCAATCCAATCCCAACTAGTAAAAGCAACAATTGTTTCAAGACCACCTAATAAAATCTCTCTAATTAATTCTATTAGAAAAGTCATAAATGCGGTTAGGTTTCTAGTTATTTGTAAAACTAAAGGTCTTGTTTTATATTCCTGCGTATCTTCATTCCAAAATTCCATTGGCATCCAATCATTCATTAAAAAGAATAATGAGTCATTTATCCAAATTGGAAGCCATCCAAGTAATGGTGGCAATCTCCAGAAAACATCAAAAGCGTAATATCTAACCTCTTTACCTAGAAATACGAAGGTACTCTGATTAGGGTCTTTTACAAATTCTGCCTGTCCTCTAATAAATTTGTAAGTTTCAGGAACATCAATTGCAAAGCATAGTGCAAAAAATACAGCTAATAAAAATAACCATTGAAATAATTTCGGATATTTTTTTAGTAATTCCATAGTTTAATGATTGTTTTTTCTTCCCCCAAAAACTGTATTAATAATTTTTGCAGGATTAATTGAGCCTACGATATTATTTTTGCCATCTGTAACAGCAACTGTTTTTTCTTGAGTTAATATTTTTTCTGCAACATTTTCAATAATCTCATCTTTTGAAACTTTTAGGTCACCTATATCAGAAGTGGTTGTTTCATCCATTACATCTTTAATTAATAGAACTTTTTCTCTCGGTACTTCCTCTGTAAATTTTCTTACATATTCTGTTGCTGGATTTAAAACAATATTGGCTGGTGTATCTAACTGTTCAATTATTCCATCTTTCATAATTGCAATTCGATCAGCAAGCTTTAAGGCTTCATCAAAATCATGAGTAATAAACATAATAGTTTTTTGTAATTTTTCTTGAAGTCTTAAAAATTCATCTTGCATTTCTTTCCTTATAAGAGGATCTAATGCAGAGAAAGGTTCATCTAAGAACCATATATCTGGCTCAACTGCCAAAGATCTTGCAATTCCTACCCTTTGTTGTTGTCCTCCAGATAACTCTCTTGGAAAATAATTTTCTCTTCCATCGAGACCAACAAGTTTGACCATATCCATTGCTTTATTAATACTATCTTCAGTTTTAATACCTTTAATTTGAAGAGGAAAAGCAATATTTTCTAAAACTGTTTTATGTGGAAGCAGCGCAAAACTTTGAAAAACCATTCCCATTTTATTTCTTCTTAAATCAATAAGTTCCTTGTTATTTAAATTAAGCAAGTCTTGACCTTCAATAAAAATTTTTCCACCAGTTGCGTCTGTTAATCTAGATATACACCTTAATAGTGTTGACTTACCTGATCCTGATAAACCCATTACAACTAACATTTCACCTTTAGATACCTCAAAAGAAGCATTGTTAACTCCTACAATACATCCATTTTCTTGAAATGTTTTTGCATCAACATTACCATTTGAATCTTTAAGCATTTTTTCAGCGTTTGCTCCAAAGATTTTATAAACAGATTGGCATTTAATTACTGGTTCAGACATAAATAATATTCAGGTTATACGAATTTAAGATAAAATAAAATCTCTATAATTTGTTACATTTCCTCCTTAAAAATTTTTAATAAAATAAACTCTTGTATCAATACCTGTACTTAAAAAACTCAAAGCTTCTCCACTTACTTTTACAGTTTCATCTACGCCAACATTATTTCCACTTACAACGAAACCTGCAAAACATTTATTTTTTTCATCGTCCCATTTTACAAATGTTTCATCTATCTTATTTCCGTTAATTGTATAAATTTCATGAGCTCTAAAGTTTAGAAAATTCGCGCCCATAATTGCACGTTGAGGTATAAGCTTAGTTGCCTTGCAAACAGCTTCATATAATTCATCAGATAGTTTAAAATTGTCAGTACCATCAAACGAAACCAAAACTCCTGAGGGAAGACTAGAAATTAGCTTATTAAGTTTTCTTTCTTCAGCTATTCTTTCTTCTTCAATTTTCATTTTAGCAACCAGTTCATCACCTTCACCAAAAATATTATTTAAAATAAAAAAAGTTAAAAAGATAAGTATAATTATACTAATTAATCCACCAAATTGTTTGACTGGCTCTGATAATGTTTTAAAACTATTCTTGGAAACTTCCATTTTTCCAAATACCTGTTTTTTGTTTTCCATCTGACCAAGTAAAAGTTCCTTTACCGTTCATAAAACCATTGACCCATTCACCTTCATATGTTGAACCATCAGGAAAAAATAAAATTCCTATACCGTTCCACTGACTTTCTTTAAATTCACCTTTGTAAATATATCCATTCGGCCATGTTTCGGTTCCTTGGCCATGTTTTTTCGTAGCTACCCATTCGCCTTCATAAGTTGTTTTATCTGTGTAAACCCACTTACCATAACCATTTTCACAATTTCCCTCTTTACATCCTGTGCTTCTTGCAAATGCAAAAGAAGTGATTAATGACAAAAAAAGTATAAAAAATATAAGCTTTTTCATGGAAATATATTACACAAAATTTCTTAAAAAAAAATTAGGCATTTTTTGATTTATTCTTACAGATATAAATTGAAATATCTTTTTCTGAATTTTCGGTATTTATATTTTTGGTAATTTCATGAATTAATTCGCCTGATTTTCTTGTAATTATAGCAGATTCTGAATACGTTTTTTCATTATTAAAGGCTTTAAATAAAACTACGTCCTTATTTACTATTTTGACATCAAAATTTGAATTTTGAGAAAAAAATTTTGATAATCCATTTACCATTAATGTGCTTGGTTTATTTGAATAAATCTGAAATGAATCTAAATTTTTAATGTTTAAGTCTTTTGCTAGGAAAGTTTTATAATTATATTCCGAATTCTTAACAATTTTTTTTTCTAACTCACATGTAAACTCTAAATTTAAATTTTCACCAATACTTATGTCTTTTGCATAAGCAAAATTGAAAATAAAAAAGTTTAATAATATTAAATAAAATACTTTTACCATTAATTATTTGAGGTGATAAAAAAAATCTCCCCCAATAAAATTGGGAGAGATCTTAAATTTATTAAATTAACCTTAATGATCGTGTGTAAATTCTTCCCACACACTCTTATTGTCAGCTAACCATTTTTTTGCTGCATCTTCATGAGTCATTTTGTCGACATCAACTAAAGCTGCCATTGCTCCAATTTGACTCGTAGAGAATGACATTTTTTTAAACGTCTTTGCAGCTGCTGGATGAGTTTTTGGAAAATCTTCATGTGCTGCTTTTTTCAAATAACCATCCGGAGAACCACATTTTCCATCTCCACCATCTTCTGGTCTACAACCAGCTGTGTATGGAGGGAAGTCGATAAATGTAAAACCAGCACCATCTGTAAAGTTTGGTGTCCAGTTAAATATGATAGTTCCTCTTCCTTCTTTTTTAGCAGCGGCTAACTCTGCCCAAAGTGCATCTGCACTTCCAGCAAATTTAACCCACCATAGATCTCCTAATCCTAAAGCATCAACTCTTTGAGGTATTAAATCTCCATGCCATGTTTGTGGTCCTTCTAACATTCTACCTTTTCCATCTGGTGAATCAGGTGTTGTGAAATTTTTCGCACAATCAGGGTTTTTTAATGCAGTCCAGTCTGGTAGACCTGGGCATAAGCCTTTTTCTACAACCCAGTTTGGATATCCCATATCCTCAAGAGTTCTAGCTTCATGATCACCCATATCTATTAAACCACCTTTATCCAAAGCAGTTGTGAATGATTTTCCGAATGCAGATTCCCATACTTCATGAGATATTGTTACATCACCAATTCTAATCGACTCATAAACTGCTTGAGAGTCAGCATTTACATATTTTACATTGTTCCCCATACTTTCAAAAATTCCGCCAATTACGTAAGCCATTACAATTTGGCTTGACCAGTTATGAGTTGGGATAACAATTGGTTTTTTACTATCTGCTGCGTTTGAAATCCCTGCAAAACTTACAAGAGATATCGCCATAGCTGATAATAGAGATATTATTTTTTTCATTATTTCCCTTTCCTTAATATTAAGTGATTAAAGTATCCCCTCTATTAAAGTTACAGTCAACTAGCAAAATAGATACAAATGTATATATAAAATTTATATATAAATTTGTTTATACTTTTGTATAATTTTTAAATATTTTTTAAAAATGCAAACAAGTTTAAGTATTAAAGAACCTGGTTTAAACGTATTACCACCTGGAGTTGAAAGATATGTGGTCAACGCAGGTGGAATTACTGGTATTCAAATATTTCCTGAAGATGAAATTAAAATTGTAAATAATGAGGGAAATCAAATTTGCGAAATAAACATTTTCGATAAACATGGAAAATCAGAATTGGGAATTTTAAATTTAAAAGAAAATAAAAATTCCTCAGAAATAAAAAAAATACTTTTTAAAAAAGAAGAGAGTTCTATGCAAGCTTTGCTGCAATTAAAAAAAAGAAATTTACAAATTGATAAAGCCACTTCGTCAGTGATTTTTGATAAAAACACTTCTGCAGGGGAAGAAATAATTCTTACTTCGAAGGATAACTGTTATTGCATCTTTGCTGCTCCGGGAAACGACATGCTTGTTCATGATCAAAATCCACCTTCAGATCTAACTGTATTAGTTAAAAGAGCTAAAATTAAAAATTCTGAAAAAGAATTTTCAATAATTCCTGATCCAATTTACGATCCTGACTATGAAGTTAATATAGATAGAAAAACTGCAACAGGATATCAAGTTAAAGCTGGAGACTATATTCAAATAATTACACCAACGGGAAGACAATGCTCAGATTTTGTTGCATACGACACTGCTAAACTAGAAAAAGGTATAGAAAGAGGTCTTGATTGGCAAACGACAAGAACCTTTATGGGACATACTTTCCCTGGTCCTGGTTTATTCTCAAAATTCTATGATACTGATCATGAGCCATTGGTAGAAGTTGTAAGAGATACAGTGGGTATTCATGATACATTTAATTTAGCTTGTACCTCAAAGTACTACGAGGATTCAGGATATTTTGGTCATGCAAATTGTTCTGACAATTTAAATTACTCAATGAAAAAATATGGTGTAGAAGAAAAAAAAGGTTGGCATGCAATTAATCTTTTCTTCAATACATCTTCAGGCGGTCAAAATTCTGTTACATCTGATGAATCTTACGCGAGACCTGGTGATTACGTTATTTTTAAAGCTTTAAAAGATTTAACATGTGGAACTACTGCATGCCCTAGTGATATTGATAGCTGTAATGGATGGAACCCTACTGATATTTTTGTTAGAACTTATGAAAAAAGCAAAGAATTTACTAAATCATATGGTTTTAGAGTGAAAACAGATTCAGAAAATAAACTTACAAGAAATACGGGTTTCTATGAAAGAACATCAAAATTAACTAGAAACTTTGTCGATGCTAGAGGTTTTTGGTTACCAAATGATTATACAAAACATGGTGTAATTAATGAATACAATGCATGTAGAGAAGACGCCGTCCTAATTGACTTATCTTCATTAAGGAAATTTGAAATTCTTGGTCCGGATGCTGAAGAATTAATGAATTATACATTAACTCGAAATGTAAAAAAACTTTCAGTTGGTCAAATTGTTTATTCAGCAATGTGTTATGAAAATGGAACTATGTTTGATGATGGAACGTTATTAAAACTTAGTGATCATGGTTTTAGATGGATTTGTGGTGATGAATATGGAGGTGAATGGCTTAAAGAACAAGCTAAGAAAAAAAATTATAAAGTTCATATCAAAAATTCTACTGACCAAATAAATAATTTATCTTTACAAGGTCCCAAAAGTAGAAAAATTTTAGAAAAAATAATTTTTACTCCCCCTACCCAACCCTCTATATCTGAATTGGAATGGTTTAGATTTACAATTTGTCGATTGGAAGAATTAAACGGAATACCATTAATTGTTTCAAGAACAGGTTACACTGGTGAACTTGGTTTTGAAATTTGGTGCCATCCAAGTAATGCTACTATAGTTTGGGATAAGGTAATGGAGGCAGGAAAAGATGAAGGTTTGATACCAGCCGGTTTTGCTGCTTTAGATCTTTTAAGAATTGAAGCTGGTTTAATTTTATTTGGTAATGAATTTGATGGCCAACAAGACCCTTTTGAGGCTGGCATTGGGTTTTCAGTTCCTCTAAAATCCAAAACAGAGGATTTTATTGGAAGAGAAAATTTAATTAAGAGAAAAGAAAATCCTCAAAAAAAACTTGTAGGGTTAGAGTTAATAGGTAAAGAAATTGCAAATCATGGAGATTGTGTTCATATTGGAAGATCTCAGGTTGGAATTATAACTAGTGGATGTATTTCTCCGACATTAAATAAAAATATTGCATTATGCAGAATAGATGTAGGTCACTCAGAATTAGGTAATGATGTTGAAATTGGAAAAATAGATGGACATCAAAAAAGAATACCTGCAAAAATTGTCGGATTTCCTCATTATGATCCAAAGAAAACTAAAGTTAGATCTTAATGCCTAAATCAACGAAGGATTTGCTGGAGTTTTGGGAAGATCAAATGAAGCTTTCGCATACATCAAGTAACTATTTCTTTAGAAAATCACCTTCTCATTATCATATGATGCTTCTAGTTATGTCAGCATTTAAGCAAAAACAAAATTTATCAGTAGAGGAGCTAAAAACTAAACTATTTAAAACCTCTAGACCAAAATCTGCATTAATAATTAATGAGGCATGTGAAAAAGGTTTTTTTTATTTAGAAAAAACTGCTCAAGATCAAAGAAAAAAACATATAAAACCAAGTACTTCGTTTATTGAGGAATTTAACGATTATTTATCTACTCTTAAAAATTTGAGCTTTTAACAATAATCAAATCCTAAGTTCTATAAGTTTTTATTTCTAAATTTTATATATAAAAAAAATTATATATTTACCCCTTTTCAAAAAATAGTGTTTAAGTATGTCATTACCGACAAAAGCAAAAGTAGTAATCGTTGGAGGGGGAATTCACGGTCTAAGTACTGCTTGGAAACTTTCCGAAACTTACAAAAATCCAGGTGATATTGTCGTATTAGAAAAAAAAGATACCGCAGCTGGCGCAAGTGGTATTGCGTGTGGTGTTGTAAGAAATAATTATTTTCAGCCTGCAATGAGAGAATTAATGGCTCATTCAGTTTCAGTTTGGGAGAGTGATCCTAAAGCATTTAAATATAATGCAGTTGGTTATTTACAGATTTCACCAGAAGTAATGCATGCAGATGTTGCAACTATTTACGAACAACAAAAAGCAATTGGTTACGAATCTGAATTTATAGAAGGTGAAAAAGATTGTATGAAATATATGAAAGGTATGTTTGGTGATTGGCAAGCACAAAGTATAACTTCTGTTCTTCATGAAAAAAAAGGTGGATACGCTTTTAATAAAGATTCAATTAAAGCACTTGAAAATAAATCAACGTCAAATGGTGTTGAAGTAATGAAAGGTGTTAAAGTCACTGGTTTCAAAAGAGGAAGTAACAGCAAAGCGGTTACAGGAGTTGAAACAGACAAAGGTACAATAGAGTGCGAACAAGTTGTTGTTGGAGCTGGTCCTTGGGCAAGAGATTTTTGGAATATGTTAGAACTTCCTAAAACTGCAAATATTAAAGGTAAAGATGGCAGAATTCACGAAACGGACATGTGGAAATATTGGATGCTTCAAGAGGGTGTCCTTGGTGTAGAACCAGACTTTTTAAAAATGGACAATGGTGAACAGCCACCAGTAATCCATGTAGACTCAACAGCTCCTTTATATTCAGACAAAACTAAAAAATTAATTACAGATAAAATTTGGGGAATATATTACAAACCTGATATTGAAGGACTTGGTGTTCAAGGTGGAACTTCACCTTACATTGTTGATAAACATTTTGATCAGGTAAACGTTGATCCGTATGGAATAGAGTCCCCTGAATATCAAACTACAGAAGCTTTTAATGATATGTGGTGTTCAGCTTTAGCTCATTGTCAAAAAAGATTTGAGGGAAAATCGGATTTATATAGAAAAGGACCATCAGGCGGACTTGGATGTATGACACCAGATTCTTTTCCAATTTTTGATAGATTTTTAGAAAACGTTTATATGATAGCAGACTCTAACCATGGTTATAAAATGATTGGAGTTGGAGAGCTAGTGGCAAAAGAAATTTTAGGTACAGAGAGCGAATTATTAAAACCGTTTAGATTCAATCGATACGCGAAAGGTGAATTGCATCCGACATCTAACAGTCCGTTCCCTTGGAGTTAATTTATCTAAGTGGACAGATGTTTTTTTTTCAGTTAACTTTTTGTTCTAAAAATTCTTAGGGGGAAAATGACTGATCTAGAAAAACATGTAAATCAACCAGGTAGAGCAAAGTTAGTAAAAAAAGTAAGAGAAAAAATTAACGAATTAGGAATAACCTATATATATTACCAATTTATTTCGGTAACAGGTAGAGTAGTAGGTAAAGGTATCCCTGCAGACCATTGGGAAAGGACTGCTGAAAAAGGTTTTCAATTAGTATATGGAGCAACAGCAAATTTATTTTTGGACAGGCACAATAACTATATTGGTTATGGACCAGAAGCCATGGAGTTGGTGGGAATACCAGACCCAGAAACGTTTGTGCAATTACCATGGGATAAAAGAGTTGGAAGAGTTTTTGTAACATGTTTTAGAAATAGAGAAGAGAGAAAAAATCCGGGTGGACACTTAACTTCTGATTGCAGAGGAAATTTAAGAATTTTTAGTGACGAATTTAAAAAGAAACATGGACTAGAATTAAGAGTTGGCACTGAACCAGAAATGATGTGGTTAACTAAAAATGATGATGGAACTCCAACTGGTAAAGGTTTTTCTAAACCTTTTTGTTATCATATCGATCAATTCGAGTCTTTGAGACCAGTTTTTATGAAAGTAATAGAATATTCAAAAGCGATGGGATTGGACATGATACAAGGTGATCATGAAGATGCTCCTGGACAACTAGAACTTAATTGGACTTATGATAATGTTTTAAGAAATGCTGATAGATTATCAACATATAGGCAAATTTGTGCCCAAGTTGCAAGAGAGAACAATCTAATAGCTTGCTTTATGACTAAACCGTTCATGGGTGTATCTGCAAGTGGATGTCACACTAACATGTCTTTATGGAAAGGTGGAAAAGTTTCTGTTAACAAATTAGGAAATAAAAAACTTCCGGGAGTTGAAGAAGTGTTTAGTTATGTATCTGGCGGAACAAACACTTTTATGCCAGACACAAAGGATATGCAGTTGCCTGGAAAAATTGGACTTCAATCAATTGCTGGTATAATGAAACATTTACCAGCTTTGACAGCTCTAGGATCATCTACGGTTAATTCATATCGAAGGTTGTGGGACCAGGGTTTTTGGGCACCAGTATATGCTGACTGGGGATATCAAAATAGAACATGTGGATTAAGAGTTTCAGCACCTGGAAGATTTGAGTATAGATCTGTTGACTCAATGCATAATCCATACTTACTAGGTGCAGCTTTGCTAAAAGCTTGTGATGAGGGAATATCAAAAAAAATGAAACCAGCTAAACCTGAATCTAGAAATATTTATGAAGCTCAAAAAGCTGGTAAAGATGTTAAAAAATTACCACTAAGTCTTGGTGAAGCGTTAAATAGACTTGCTGAGGATGAGGTAATCAAATCAGCAATGCCTGATGAAATGTATAAAGTTTTCCATTGGTATAAAAACGATGAGTGGGAAAGATTTCTTGGAGCAACAACTCAATGGGATCTTGATACATACTTGGATTGCTTACCATAAGGTAAATTAGGAAAGGAAAAAAATGTGCGGTATTGCTGGACTTATTCATAGAGGAAAATCCTCAGATGTCGGGAACGAGTTACAATTAATGCTTCAAGCATTAAAACATAGAGGTCCTGACTCAACCGGATACGCTCTCTATGCAGATAATGATGGAGAAAATTTCATAATGAGATTTAAAGTTGGGGAAAATGTTGGAGAAGGAAGCACATCAGTTAATGAAGATGATAGTGTTTATGACAAAAGAAAAGAACTTGTCGACCAGATGCTAAAAAACCTTAATGCTACAGTTGTGAAAGAAGAAAAGTTAACTCCTTACTCTTATAGATATGAAATGAAATATGACCAGGATTTAATGGAGTTTTCAAAAAAAATTGAAAGCATAGAAAGTGTGGAGATATTGTCTATTGGGAAATCATTAGAATTGATCAAAGACCTAGGAGATGCACGGGCAGTATCTGAAAGATATGATCTAGGTAAAGTTAAAGGAACACATGGTATTGGACATGCTAGAATGGCAACTGAGTCTGGAGTAGATATTAAATCTGCCCACCCATTTTGGGGTTATCCATTTAGTGATGTATCAGTTGTACACAACGGTCAACTTACAAATTATTGGAACAATAGAAGAGTGTTAGAGAATAAAGGGATGAGATTTATGTCTGAATGTGACTCTGAGCTGATAGCTGTTTATTTAGCTGAGAAAATGAGAAATGGAGCTTCATTAGAAGAAGGCATGAAGGATAGTTTGTCAGGTTTAGATGGAGTGTTTACATATTTTGTTGCAACGAAAGATTCTTTAGGAATGGCTAAAGATACAATGGCAGCAAAACCATTAGTCTTATACGAGTCAGATGATTTAGTTGCTATGGGCTCTGAGGAAATAGCAATAAGATCTATCTTGCCGCATGAAATAGATACATATGATCCATTTGATGGGGAGGTAAAAGTATGGCAAATTTAAAAACAACAGAAAAAAAGACCAAAGCCCAATCAATGGGACTTCATACTGAAGTTCTAACAGGTAAAACTCAACAAAAATTTTTTAATCCTGATGAGGCAGAAAACTTTTACTATTGGGGAACTTATGATGTTGATTTTAACAAAAGAATTGACCTTGATGTAAATGATCTAGACTGCAAAGAGGCAAACAAAAAAATTGATGAGCTAATGAGTCAAGGTTATGGAACAATAGTTATAAAGAACCCACAAGGAAAACATAGTTTAGGTGTTGGGGTGTTAAATAAATTAAATTTAATATTTGAAGGAAGTTTGGGTTATTTTGGTGTTGGTTCTATTGATGGTCCAACGGTAAGAATTAATGGTAGAGTTGGATGGTCATGTGCAGAAAATATGATGGCAGGAAAAGTAGTAATAGAAAAAAATGCAGGATCATGTTTTGGTGCAGCAGTTAGAGGTGGAGATTTAATATGTAAAGGTAGCGTTGGTGCTAGAACAGGAATTGATCAAAAAGGTGGAACAATTATTGTTGGTGGTGACGCTGGAGCATTCACTGGCTTTATGATGCAAAGAGGAAGAATAATAATTTTAGGTAATGTTGGTATAAACCTTGGAGACTCTATGTATGATGGAACCATTTATGTTGGTGGAAAAATTGGTTCATTTGGGAGTGATGCGATTGAGTCGCCTATGACAAAAAGTGATGTAGATTGGATTAAAAGAAAACTTAAAGTAGCAGAAATTGGCGAAAATTTTGATGTTTCAAAAATGACAAAAGTGGTTGCAGGTAAAAAACTTTGGAATTACGACGCTTTAGAACCAACTGAGAAAAAAGGAGCAATTTAATGGCAAAGAAAAAAAATGGAAAATCAAATGGTCATTCAAATGGGAATGGTGGTAGTGAATTTTCAAAAAGAAATAAAAGTTTACTAGGTTATAACGCTATATTTACACCTGAGGTAATTGATGACATTCACATAAAGGCTCAGTTAGGAAGATACCGAATGAGAGGTATGGCTCTGATGAAAAAAATTCCTACATTTGACGATTTAGTTTTTTTACCTGGAACTCTTACAAGATTTGTAATCGAAGGTTACAGAGAAAAATGTGAAACAAAAACTATAATTGGTCCAAGATGTGAAAACCCAGTAGAATTAGATATACCGGTTTATATTACAGGTATGAGTTTTGGAGCTTTATCTTATGAAGCTAAAACAGCGCTTGCAAGAGGAGCGACAATGGCGGGTAGCGCGACATGTTCAGGTGAAGGTGGAATGATACCTGATGAAAGAAGATATTCAGAAAAATGGTACTATCAATGTATTCAATCAAGATATGGATTTAATCCGCATCATGCTCAACTTGCTGATGGAATTGAAGTGTTCATTGGTCAAGGACAAAAAGTTGGAATGGGTGGTCACTTGATGGGTCAAAAAGTTACTGACCAAGTAGCAGAGATGAGATCATTACCAGCTGGTATTGATCAAAGGTCTCCTGCTAGACATCCTGATTGGTTAGGACCAGATGATTTAGCTTTAAAAGTTCAAGAGCTAAGAGAGTTAACCAAAAATAAAGTTCCAATACAATTAAAACTTGGTGCAGCAAAAGTTTATGATGATGTTCGTATGGCAGCAAAATGTGATCCTGACTCTATTTATCTAGATGGTATGGAAGGTTCAACAGGCGCTGGACCACACATCGCAGCAGCAAACACAGGTATACCTGGAATAGCTGCAATTAGAGAAGCAAGAAGAGCAATAGATGATGTTGGAAAAACTGGAAAAGTTACTCTTATTTATGCAGGTGGTGTTAGAGATGGAGCTGACATGGCAAAAGCATTAGCTCTTGGAGCAGATGCTATTGCTATAGGTACTGGGGCTATGATTGCACTTAATTGTAATAAAGAAATTCCTGAGTCTAATTTTGAAAAAGAAATGGGAGTACCAGCAGGACATTGTTATCACTGTCATACTGGTCGTTGCCCAGTTGGTGTTGCTACTCAGGATCCTAAATTGAGAAAAAGACTAAATCCAGATGAGGCAGCTCTTAGAGTATATAATTACTTACACACTATGACTTTAGAAGCACAATTATTAGCAAGAGCTTGTGGTAAAACAAATATCCATTCATTAGAGCCAGAAGATATGGCAGCTTTAACAATGGAAGCTTCTGCTTTAGCAAAAGTACCACTTTCTGGAACAAATCACACAGTAGGAGTTGACGATTTTCATAAAATATAATTATGCCAAAGAAAAAAACTAAAAAATCGAGCAAAAAAAAGGTTAAAGGTCAGTTAGGTAAAAAGAAAGAGACTGCTCGAGAAAAGATGATAGGCCAAACTATTGGTTATAGATATGATGTGAATTTATTGCCAGACTATTCAAGAATAACTCCTTTCCTAAAAAAATATATCGAAGCAATGGGTTGGGATGATTTAAATTGGTTGGAAGATGTTCACATGGGATATGAAGAAGATAGACCTGCAGTTTTTGATAGAAACGCAAATGGTTGGGTAACTATTCCGAAAAAAATTAAATTACCAAATAACCAACAAGATAGAGACATGATAGCAAGAGAACTATTGGTAAAATTTCAAATGTCTCCAAATCACCCATTAGTAGATTTAAAAAAAGCTTATCGAAAATTTTAGAATCACCAACAATTTATATATACCTATAGTTGTAATATTATAAATTTTTATTGATACAATTGTTTTATTTAAGATTGATCCGATAATTCGAAATAATAATATTAAAATAATTTGTTTAAACAATTGGAGGTTAAATGACTGACGAACTAGGTGCATTGACAACCATATTCACAGAATTTTACTATTGGATAACAGTAGTACTAATGTTTCTTATCCACGTGGGATTCTGTATGTATGAAGTTGGAGCTTCCCGATACAAACATCATCAACATACATTAATGAAAAACACAATGCTGATACCTTTAGTAACAGTAACTTGGTTTTTATTTGGTTGGTGGATTTATTGGGCATTTCCAACTGGGCCAGGTCTTGCACCATCAATAATGAATGAAAGCGCAGCGCTAATTACAGATGACTCAGCTTTTAGTGCTAAGTGGTATCTGCCAAATAGTGAATTGATGGCAGTAAACTTAGGAGATCATATTAGTGGAGTATTTTGGGCTGCATTTTTACTTTTCTCATGGACAGCTGCATCCATTGTATCAGGTGCTGTAATTGAAAGAATTACTACTTTTGCTTTTGGAATTCTTGCGATTGCAATTGGATCTGTATTTTGGAGCATAGATGCTGCATGGGGATGGCACTTTGACGGATGGATGTTGAAGATACTAGGTTACCATGATGCTTATGCCTCAGGAGTAATTCACGCAGTAGCAGGTGGATTTGCTTTAGGTGTACTTGCTGTTTTGGGACCAAGAATTGGAAAATTTTCATCAAGTGGTGAACCTAGAAACATAGGACCAAGAAATCCTTGGTTAGTAACTGTTGGATTATTCTTAATTTATACTGGTTTTTGGGGATTTTATGCGGCTTGTAATATTCCAATTTACGATCTTGGACCTGAGTATGGCATGGAAGGTGTAACCTACTTTACCGCAACCACAATTTATGTAACGCCAACCACACTTAGTGGAATAACAATGAACTTTTTAATGTCTCTCTCAGGAGGATTGTTAGCAGGTTATGTTGTTTCCAAAGGTGATCCTTTCTGGACTTACTCAAGTGGTTTAGCTGGAATAATCTGTGCCTCTGCAGGAAATGACTTATATCATCCAATACAATCTTTGATAATTGGAATGATTGGTGTCGTTATAGCTTACAAAATGCATTACTGGGTTGAACGTAGGTTCAAAATTGATGATGCAGTTGGAGCAGTGGCAGTTCATGGTTACGCTGGGTTTGCAGGACTTGTGATATGCGGTTTTGTATTAAATGGATACCCTTCTTCAGGATACAGTGTTGGTGCTATGTGGGATGGAACTACATACGCTGCAATAAATCCTTTAGGAATGTTCATAGGTGCAATAATCATGTTCTTTGTTCTTGGAATGATCCCAGGCTATATTATAGCTAGAGTCTTAAATGGTATTGGCAAACTCAGAATCCCAAGAGAAGTTGAGTTAGCTGGTTTAGACTATCAAATAATGGAGGAAGCAAAAGAAGATGAACGCACTGTTGCTTCTTCAAGTAGTTAAAGGAGGATATTATGGCTACAGTATCTAATTGGATAGATCACTTAAATAAACCTGCAGAAGATGTTGTAGGTGCTATTTATCCTGGAGTAGGATCAGAAGGTATATTGGTCCTTATACTTGCAATTATTTGGATAGGTTGGACTGTTGTAAGCTCAAAACAAGAAAGTGATAAACTTTCTAAGCTTGCAAGAAAAAGACCAAACTCAAATGCATGGAAAAGTAATATAACTGACGGATAAATAAATAGTAATAGGGGCGCAAAATTTTAATTGCGCCCTTAAATTAAAATGGACGAGCAAAATAAAAAAGAGGAATCAAATAAAACTCCAAGCAAAATGGCAAGATTAGCATGGCCAAAGGCAAAATATGGATTGGTACTAGCTATATTAATTATTATTGTTGTAAATATAATTTACTATAAAGATTTCTTTTTATCATTTTTTTAAAAAGTATGATAAGAAGATTGAGTGGCAAAAGACTTATATAAAATTGCAAAATCAAAAAAAATAAAATATTTTTTAATAAGTTTCGTTGATTTGTTTGGTGTATTAAGATCTAAATTAGTACCCGCACAAGCTATCAAAGAGATGCAAAAAAATGGTGCAGGATTTGCTGGATTTGCAGCTTGGCTTGATATGTCACCAGCAGACTCTGATATGTTTGCTGTACCAGATCCAAATAGTTTAATTCAATTACCTTGGAATAAAGAAGTAGGTTGGCTTGCTTCAGACCTATGGATGAATGGCAAACCTGTTGAGGCATCACCAAGAGTGATGTTAAAAAACCAAATAAAATCACTATCAAATGAAGGTTACACAATGAAATCGGGTGTTGAGTGTGAATATTTCCTTATATCAACTGATGGTAGTTCTATTGCAGACTCAAGGGATACTCAATCTAAACCTTGTTATGACCAGTCAGCTTTAATGAGGCAATATGATTTAATAAAAGAGATATGTGATTGCATGATTACAATGGGATGGAACCCATATCAAAATGATCATGAAGATGCTAATGGCCAGTTTGAAATGAATTGGGACTACACTGACTGCTTAACAACAGCAGATAGACATACATTTTTTAAATTTATGGTTAAGTCTATAGCAGAAAAGCATGGATTAAGAGCAACATTTATGCCTAAACCATTTGAACAACTGACGGGTAATGGATGTCATGCACATATTTCTCTATGGGATAAGAAAAAAAATAAATTTTTAGATAAAAACGATAAACTTGGGCTTAGTAAATTAGCATATAATTTTTTGGGTGGAGTTATTAAGAATGCAGGTTCATTATCAGCATTTTTTAATCCAACTTTAAATAGTTATAGAAGAATAAATGCGCCACCGACAAAGTCTGGTGCAACATGGTCACCAAGTAGTATTTCTTACACAGGAAATAATCGAACACATATGATTAGAGTTCCAGATCCAGGAAGGTTTGAACTAAGATTAATGGATGGATCAGCAAATCCATATTTGCTACAAGCAGGAGTTTTAGCAGCAGGTATAAATGGGATTAGAAAAAGAGTTAATCCTGGAAAACCATTATTTTGTAATATGTATACTGATCACAAAAAATATCCCAACCTACCAAAATTACCAAATACATTAGAAGATTCCTTAGAAATGTTAAATATTAATACAGTAATGAAAAATGCTTTTGGAAAAAATGTTTTAAACAGTTATATCAAATTAAAAAAATCCGAAATTGAAAGTTTCAAGTCAAAAGAAAAATTTGATAAATTAAAACCTATTACAAAGTGGGAAAGATCTAATACTTTGGATTGCTAGAATATGTCTATTGATTATAGTCATATTAATAAATTTTCATCATTTATTAAAAATAAAAATTATTCATTCAGTAGAGAAGAAATATTAAGTGTATTAAATAAAGAAACTATTGATAAAGCATTTAATTCTTTGTCTGGTTGGGAAAATTATGAACCTACTCCCCTACTTAATTTAAATAAACTTTCAAAAGATCTTGGCCTTAAAAATATTTTTTACAAGGATGAATCAAAAAGATTTGGACTTAAATCTTTTAAAGCTCTTGGTGGTGCTTATGCGGTAGCGGAGGTTTCGGCGGGAAGAAAAAATGTAGTTGTTGCTACAGCAACAGCAGGAAATCATGGAAAATCCGTTGCCTGGGGAGCAAAAAGACTAGGAATTGAATGTAAAATTTTCATAAGTGAATTTGTTACTGAGACAAGAGCTGACGAGATGCGAAAACTTGGAGCAGAGGTGACAAGAGTAAAAGGCAATTACGAAAATTCTTTAAATGAATGCATAAGGCAATCAAAGCAAAATGGTTGGGAAATTGTACAAGATGTTGCCTGGGAAGATTATCAAAAAGTACCAAAACTAACCATGGCTGGATATTCAGTTATGATAGAAGAAATCTCCAAACAAACTGATCATTATATAACACACATATTTTTACAGGCAGGTGTAGGAGGAATGGCCTCTGGTGTAATAGCTGGAGTTGCCCGGTATTTTAAAAGAATTCCAAAAATTATTATTGTTGAACCAAAAAATGCAGACTGTGTCTTAAAAAGTATTGATGCAGGAAAACTTACTAGAGTTGAAATAGAAAAAGAGAGCATTATGGGGGGAATGTCATGTGGAGATGTATCATTAGTCCCATGGCAAATTCTTAAAAACTCAGTAAATAATTGTCTAAGTATTCCAGATGCTGACATACCATTATCAGTTGCAATGTTAGCTAAGGGTTACTTTGGTGACGATAACATTGTTGCAGGAGAATGCTCAGCACCTGCTCTAATAAGTATAAATGTTAGTTGTAATAACGAACAAATTAAAAAGGATCTTGAGTTAGATATGAATTCGAACGTTTTATTAATTGGATGTGAAGGTGATACAGATGTAAAACTTTATAACGAACTTCTGTCTAAAGGATCAGAACAGTTATCAAATGGCTAATACAGCACTCGTTTGGATAAGAGATGATTTTCGAATACAAAATAATGATGCGCTAACTTATGCTACAAATCAACATGATGCTGTTACCGCAGTATTTATTTTTAATAGTAATATTTTCGATCATAAAAGAGAGGCTCAAAAATGGTGGGTAAGTAAATCTCTAGAAAATTTTAAATCTGATTTAAAAAAATTAAATATTGGATTGGAAATAATTAAAGATGATGAAATAAATTTTTTTTCTAAAATAAAATCTAATAGTAAAATATCTGTTTATTGGAATAAGGTTTATGAACCTAATGAATTAGAAAAAGATAAAAAAATTGGTACTGATTTTTCAAAAAAAAATATTGATTTTAAATTTTTTAAAGGAAATGTTCTTAATGAATATAATAAAATTACGAAGAATGATGGGACACCTTTTAAAGTCTACAGTCCTTTTTGGAGAAATGCAGAGCAATTTTATTTAGAAAGACTGCCTGATAAAATAAACAAAGTTAAGAAGTGTAAAAAGGTAAACACATTGTTCAAAAATCAAATAAAATCTGAGGATATTTTACCTAAATCTGATTGGTATAAGAAATTTGAAAAATATTGGGAACCTTCAGAGCAAAAAGCCCATGAAAATTTAGATAATTTTGTCAACAAAAGCATACTTAATTATGGTGTTGATCGTGACTTTCCATCAATTAAAGGCACTTCATTACTTTCTCCATATATTAGAAATGGACAAATAAATGTTGGAGATATTTGGCAAAAATGCAAAAAACTAAAATCAAATAATGTGAGTATAAAAAAATACACTAATGAAATTGGTTGGAGAGAGTTTTCACATAGTCTTATAAATTACTTTCCACAAATGCTTAAAGGAAACTTAAGAAAAGAATTTGATAAGTTTCCATGGGTAAATAATTCTAAATTTTTAAATGCATGGAAAAAAGGTATGACAGGATATCCAATTGTTGATGCTGGAATGAGAGAATTGTACGAAACAGGATGGATGCATAATAGGATTAGAATGGTCGTTGGATCTTTTCTAGTTAAGCATTTAAGAATTAACTGGAAAGAAGGAGAAAAATATTTCAGAAATTGTCTTCTTGATTTCAATGAAGCAAACAATGTTGCACAATGGCAATGGGTAGCTGGATGTGGTGCAGATGCGGCACCATATTTTAGAATTTTCAACCCTATTTTACAGGGTGAAAAATTTGATAAACAGGGAGATTATGTAAAAAAATGGGTTCCTGAATTATCAAAAGTTCCTCCAAAATTTATTCATAAACCATGGGAAATGGAAAAAAAATATCAAGAAGCAATTAATACTATCATAGGCTCGAGCTATCCAATGCCAATTGTTATTCATGAGAAAGCTAGGGCTGACGCTTTGAGTGCTTTTCAATCGATTAAGAAAAAAAATTAGTCTCCAATATAATGATGAATTACAGTTCTTGTTGTTGTATCTAACCTGTGTTCGAACAAATATATACCTTGCCAAGTTCCTAGGAGTAATTCACTATCTTTTATACTTAAGGAGATTTGATTATTGGTTAATGCAGATTTGATATGGGCTGGCATATCATCCTTTCCCTCAGTTGTATGAACATACAACTTGTTGTCCATGGGTACCAATTTATCAAAATAATTAATTAAATCTTTTTGTACATCTGGGTCAGCATTTTCTTGGACAATTAGTGAGGCACTAGTGTGTTGGATGCTGAGATTAATGATTCCATTTTTAAAGTTATTATTATTAATCCATTCAATTGTTTTATCAGTAAACTCATAAAGTTTTTGACCATTTGTATTAATTTCTAGATTGTAAAATTCTTGTTTCATACATTAATTAAAGTTTTGTGATGTTAGTTCATGCAATCGACTAACTGTTCTTTTGAAAGGCTTTTTCATACTATAAGTGGATTCGAGTGAATTTAATTCAACTTCTGATTTGATCATCAATGGTATTTTTTTTTCATAAATAATATCGATAAAAGTAATAAACCTTTGTTGTTGGTTAGAATTACTTTCATTAAAGTTAGGTAGATTTTCAATAAAAATAAAGTCGCTCTCGTTAGCAATTTTAATGTAGTCCTCGGATCCAAGATTTCTATTACAAATTTCGTCAAAAGAAACCTTAAGAACTCCTTCATGAAAGTTATCAAATACTAATTTACGACCCTTCACATCTAATATCTTAGTCGTTTGTTTTTTATTCTTTGTGGCTTTTCTAAAAGATTTATTAAACTTAAAATTAGATGAATTATCTATTGGTGATAAAAATCGACTTAAATTTGTATTGTTTGTAGCTCTGTAATCTTCCTCAATATTAAGTTCTAATTCAGAGCAATTATTTTTTAAAATATTTAAAAAAGGGATGAATTGATCTCTCTGTAATCCATTTTTATATAAATCTTTAATTTTTATATTTGAGGAAAAAATAACTTTTATATTTTCATTAAATATTCTTTCAAATAATTTACCTAAGATCATGGCATCAACAATATTTGTTACTTGAAATTCATCAAAATATAATATTTTTGTTTTGTCACTTAAATTTTTAACAAATTTTTCTAACCCTTTGTCATTTCCTTTTTTTTTATTTTCAAATATAAAATCATGAAGTCCAACCATAAACTCATTAAAGTGTAATCTTGATTTTTTTTCTTTTAAACTTTCAAAAAAAAAATTTAAAATCATAGTTTTCCCGACACCTACATCGCCAACTAAATAAAAGCCTAATTTATTTTTTTTATCTTTGAATAGTTTTTTAATAAATGACTGACCGAAGTTAAGATTGTAATATTCACTTAATTTTTGGACTATTTTTATTTGATTTTCATTTATTTCTAAGTCCTTATCTTTGCAGTGTTTAAGATAAGATTTTTTCAAACTCATTTTTTTGTTTTAAAATCTATTCCATATTCCGATCTTGGTCCTTTTCTCAATCCATATGGGCCTGCTAAAAAAATTGTCATTGGTTTAGTTCCTGGTTCTAAGTCTACTCTGTGAAAATTATTAGCAGATCTAAACCCTATATATCCTGGTGCTCGCCACACTTTTCCTGTTTTTAATGTTTCCCAATATCCTCCTCTTAAAATGATTGTGATGTAAGGAAATAAATGATTGTGGACACCATCACCATGATCATCGTCTAACATTTCATGGATTAGTATGTTAAATGGAAACCACTTTGGTCTATGTCTGAATAGAACATAGTACCTATTCATCCAAGGTTTTGCTTTTTGGAATTCTGGGTGTGATGGACCTCGGTCAAATACTACTTTTTTTCTACCAAGTTTTTCTAAAATCTTTAAAAACATTATTTTGTTCTGGCTATAGCATTGTCTTTTATTAAATACATACTGCTCTTAAATACATAGGGTCTTGAAATTTTTGATCCATGTATTTTTGTAATCTTTTCTTGTAAACCAGTTATTGAATTAATTGTTAATAATCGTCCATTATTTAATGAGACAAATAACTTGTATTTTCCGTGTATAAATCCTGTTGGTTTTATATCCCTTCTATTTTTAAAATTTGTCAAGATATCTGTAATTCTTAAAATATTGCCAGTTCTATCATCTATCACAAAAAGGTACCCTTCATTAGAAACTGTAAAGATTAAACTTTCGATTATAGTTGGTCTTAAACTGGAATTTATCGATTGCGTCCATTTAATTATTCCTGTTCTTGCATCTATTGCAAAAAACTCATTTTTGTTATTTGAAAAATAGATTGTATTATTTTCAAAAACTAAGTCTGAATTTTCTAAGCTAAATGCGTCTTGATATATTAAACTACTTTGTGTTGGTGTTTGCCAAACTAAACTTCCATTATTTACATCTAGCGCTGTTACATCTCCTAAGTTATTTATAAAAAAAACAATTTCATCCTTTAAAATTATTGAGAGTTTTTTTTGTGATTTTATAAAAGAATTATCTGTTTTAAAATTCCATAATTCCTTTCCATCCTTAGTAGATATAGCTCTAATAATGTTATCGAAATCTATTGTTAAAAATTTATCTTTATAAACTTTGATATCAGAATTAAAAGATGATGAACTATATTTTGACCAAATTACTTTTCCATCATTTAAATCAATTGAATACATTTTTGACAAATTATCATTTACAATCAAACGATTATCAGCTTGAGCAAAATATAAAATAGGATTAAGTTTCTTTTCTTTTTTATTATAATTATTAATCTCCCATATTTTCTTAAGGTCTTCACTTAACTTGATAACTGAACCTTTTCCATTGAAAAAAATAACATTTTCGTTCTCTGTAAAAAATAATTCAGGCTGATTTGAGTCAAATTTTTTAATTTTATTTATTTTGTATGTTAAAAATTTATCAAAATTAGAGTCAAAATTAATATTTCCATTACTATTGCTGTTATTTTTTTGAAAAGGTTTTGTTTTAAAAGTATTTAATTTCTTAATCTTTAATTGTTGATTGAATTCTTTTTCAATGGGTTCATTTTTTTTAAAAATATCTATTAATTTCTCATTGTCGACTGCGTCCTTTTTTGAGAAACTACAATTTGATAAAAATATTAAAATAATTATATATTTAATAGCTTTATTCACTGAAATCTGATCGTAACCTTCTTTGGACTTCTAATTTAACTTTTGGACTAACATTTTCCATTTCTGCTATTTGATTAAAGAATTCTTTTGATTTCTGCTTTTGATTTTTTGATAAATAATACTCAGCCATAAGATATAATGCTTGTGGTTTCCAGAGACTGTCAGATTTTATTACTGGATTAAGTATATCTAATAATTCATTTTCTTTTGCAAAGTCTGAATTAAATAGACCTTTTTTGTATATGGTTAAGTTTTTAATTTCTTTCTCAAGTGATACATCATTTATAAGAAGATCAAAATATGAATTTATTTCATCACTAGAAGTTATTAAATCATTATCTAATAAGAAAAAGAAAGCTAATGGAGAATAGGTTTTATCTTTAGCATTTATGATTTTTATCAAATTATTATTTATATTATCTTTTTTGCCTGTCTCAAAATTTGTAACAATTGAATTGAATTTATTTGCTAACTTTTCTTTACTACTAGACTTGAACTCTTGATAGCCAAAAAAGGTGATCAATATCAAAATAATTAATATTAACAAAGTTATTAATTGTTTTCTTTTTGAAATTAAAAAGTTTTTTAATTTTTCTACTCTTGTATTTGTATTAATAATTTCTATTTCTTCATCCATTAATCATATTCCTTAGAACATATTGTAGAATACCACCGTTCTTGTAGTATTCTAATTCATTTTTAGTGTCTATTCTGCATAACATTTTAATTTTTTTAATGTCACCTGTTGCATATTTAATTTCAACTTCTAAATGATCGCCAGGATTAATTCCTTTTTCAAGACCTAATACTGAAATTAATTCTGACCCTTTTAGATTTAAATTCTGTCTATTCATATTTTCTACAAACTGCAAAGGTAAAACTCCCATACCTATAAGATTAGATCTGTGTATTCTTTCAAAACTTTCTGCAATCACAGCTTTTATACCTAATAATTTTGTTCCTTTTGCAGCCCAATCTCTTGAAGAACCAGTTCCATATTCTTTTCCACCAAATACTACTAAATCTGTTCCTCTTCTTTTGTATTCAACAACAGCATCATAAATAGGCATTACTTTTTCTTCAGGATATAATTTAGTGAAACCTCCCTCTGTACCTGGAGCCATTTCATTTTTAATTCTAATATTGGCAAATGTTCCTCTCATCATAACCTCATGATTTCCTCTTCTTGCACCATAAGAATTATAATCTTTGGGTAAAATTTGATGCTTCATAAAATAGTTTCCTGTTGGGCTTTCTTTCTGAATACTTCCAGCTGGCGATATATGGTCTGTTGTTACCATATCCCCTAAAATTAGTAATGGTCTTGCATCTTTTATTTCCTTAAAACCTTCTGGTTCATCAGGTAAATTTTCAAAAAATGGTGGTTTTTTTACATAGGTAGAATTTTCTTCCCAATTATAAATACTTCCTTTGTCCACTTTAATTTTTTGCCATTGTTCCGGTCCTTCAGAGACATTTGAATATCTGTTCACAAACATTTCTGGGTTTAAAGATTGTTTAAGAGTATCTTCAATCTCTTTATTTGAAGGCCAAATGTCTTTTAGGTAAACATCCTGTCCTTTGTTATCTTTTCCTAATGGATCTTTATATAAATCCATTCTCATAGATCCTGCGATTGCATAAGCTACTACTAGAGGAGGTGAAGCTAAATAATTTGCTTTTACTAAAGGAGAAATTCTTCCTTCAAAGTTTCTATTTCCAGACAAAACTGAAACTGCGTATAAATTATTTTCTTTGACAGCATCAGTAATATTATCTGGCAAGGGCCCAGAGTTACCAATACAAGTAGTACAACCATAACCAACTAAATTAAAACCTAATTCATCTAAATATTTGCTTAAACCAGCTTTATCTAAATAGTCAGTAACAACTTGTGATCCAGGTGCTAATGAGGTTTTAACCCAAGGTTTGACAGTTAAACCTTTTTCGATTGCATTTTTGGCTAACAGTCCTGCACCAATTAATACATTTGGATTGGAAGTATTTGTGCATGACGTAATAGCTGCTATTAATATATCTCCATCTTTTATCTCAAAATCTGTATCTTTAACTTTTGCTATTGTTGGCTCAGTTTTTTTACAAACATCTTCAAAAACTTTTATAAAATTTTTTGATGCTTCTGTTAAAAGAACTTTATCTTGAGGTCTTTTTGGTCCAGAAATTGTTGGAACTACTGTAGACATATCTAGAGATAAAGTATCAGTGAATACAAGATCATCACTTGCCCATAAATTTTGTTCTTTTGCATATTTTTCTACGATTTGAATATTTTCATTTGATCTTCCTGAAAATTCTAAATATTTTAAAGTTTCATCATCTATTGGGAAAAATCCACATGTAGCGCCATACTCAGGTGCCATGTTTGCAATAGTTGCTCTGTCAGCAAGTGTTAGATTTTTTAGACCTTCTCCATAAAATTCAACAAATTTACCAACAACACCTTTATCTCTTAACATTTTAACTACTGTTAAAACTAGATCGGTGGCAGTTGTACCTTCGGGTAGCTTATTTTTCATTTCGAATCCAACTACTTCTGGTATCAACATTGATATAGGTTGTCCTAGCATACCAGCTTCTGCCTCAATTCCTCCAACACCCCAACCTAATACTGATAACCCATTAACCATTGTAGTATGGCTATCAGTACCAACTAACGTATCTGGAAATAAGTACTCTTTATCCTCAAATTTTTCATTCCAAACTACTTTTGATAAGTATTCTAAATTTACCTGGTGACAAATTCCTGTACCTGGAGGAACAATTCTAAAATTATTAAAAGCTTGCTGTCCCCATTTTAAAAAAGAATATCTCTCAAAGTTTCTGTCAAACTCAATATCAACATTCTCTTTTAATGAATTCTTTGTTGCAAACTTATCCACTTGTACTGAATGGTCGATCACTAGATCAACCGAAGAAAGAGGGTTAATAGTATTTGGATCTTTATTCTTTTCCTTAACTGTATCCCTCATTGCAGCAAGATCAGCTACGGCTGGTATACCTGTATAATCTTGCAAAAGTACTCTTGCAGGTCTATATGCAATTTCTGTTTTGGATTTTTTTGAATTTAACCACTCTTTAATCGCCAAAATTTGTTCTCTATTAACTGTCACATTGTCTTCATATCTAAGAAGATTTTCAAGTAAGACTTTTATTGATTTTGGTAATTTATTTATGCCTTCCAAACCATTTTTCTCTGCTTCTTTTAGTGAGTAATATGAAAAATTTTTTCCATTTACTGATATTTCTTTTAGACATTTAAATGAATTTTGATTTCCTGGTTTCATATTTTTTAGTAATAAAAAGTTGCTATACAGCTTAATAAGAGTGCCGACATAACATAATTAAACCATTTAATAAATTTCTCATTTGTCGCGAATTTCCTCATAAATTTTCCAATTATAGTCCAAAAAATAATACTAATAACTGCAAACAAAAAGGCAATGCTTAATAACCAAATTGAATATGAAATAAAGTTACCACCAGATTCTACATAGGTAGAAACTGCAATTATAGCAACAATTACTCCTTTAGGGTTTAGAAATTGATATAGAAATGTTTCAACAAAATTTACTGGTTTTAAATTATCACTTTCATTTGATGATTTTGAAAATGATATTTTATAAGACAAATATATTAAAAAGATTGTACCCGTTATTATTAAAACTTTTTGGATTATTGGATAAAGCTTAAATATATTTATTAAACCAAAGTTAATTACTGCTAACATAAATGTAAATCCAAAAATTACTCCCAACATTAAGGGAATAGTTTTTTTAAAACCGTGATTAAATCCAGAGTGAGAGGCAACAATATTATTTGGTCCTGGAGAACAGCTTGTAACAAACATAAACAAACATAGAGACAGTAATTCGGGGTGCATGTTTATGCTACAGGCAAACCATTTTCTACTTTTTGGGATGGGTGAACAAGAACAACTTTGCCTTCCTCATCTATAGAACCAAGTATTAAAACCTGAGAGATAATACCTGCTATATTTTTTTCAGGAAAGTTACATATGCCAATGACTTGTTTTCCGACTAGATTTTCCTCATTATAATAATGAGTTATCTGTGCTGATGATTGCTTAATTCCTATATCTTTCCCAAAGTCAACCTCAACAACAAGAGATGGTTTCCTTGCTTTTTCATTTTTTTTTACCGATATTACTGTTCCTACTCTGATATCTACTTTGTCATAAATGTCGTAGGTTATTTGTTCTTTCATAAATTTAATATATAATTAAAAATAAATGAGTACAGGAAATAATTTAGAAGAAATATATAGTAATTCTATTAAGATACTAAAAGATTTAATTGCTTTTAAAACTGTTTCTGGTGAAAACAATACTCAACTAATTGACTATTGCGATAATATTTTAAATTCATTGGGTGCGGTATCCTTTAGAACATATGATGAAGAAGAAAAAAGAGTAAATCTATTTTCAACTATAAAAGCTAAAAAAAAGAGTAAAAAAAAACCAATAATTTTATCTGGACATACTGATGTAGTTCCAGTTTCTAAAGGATGGGCAACAGATCCCTTTGATGCAACAATCAAAGATGACAAATTATTTGGTAGAGGCTCATGTGATATGAAAGGATTTATAGCATGTGCATTAGCATACGCACCTATTTTCTCTTCTTCAAATTTAGACAGAGATATTCATTTTTCATTTACGTTTGACGAGGAAACTGCTTGCATAGGCGCCCCTATATTAATTAAAGAATTAAAAAAAAGAGATATTCATGATTGTATTTGCATAGTGGGTGAACCAACCAATATGAAAATAATAGATGCACACAAAGGATGTTATGAATATACAACATATTTTGAAGGTCTTGCAGGGCATAGTTCACAACCAGAAAAAGGTGTGAGTGCAGTTGAATTTGCTGCAAGATATGTGAATAAACTATTAGAATTAAAAGAAAATCTTAAATCTAGACAACTAAAAGACTCAATCTTTGAACCACCTTACTCAACTTTACAAATTGGTGGAATTTTTGGTGGCATAGCACACAACGTCATTGCTGATAAATGCCATGTAAACTGGGAGACAAGACCTGTAGTTAAAGAAGATGGAATTTTCTTAAATAACGAAATAGATAAATTTACAAACGAAATTCTTTTACCAGAAATGCAAAAAATTTATCCAAAATCTTCCATAAACAAAACTATAATTGGTGAAATTACTGGTTTCGATAGAGTCCCTAACTCAGAAGCATGCGAGTTTGTTTCGAGTATAACTGGAGATAATTCTAGAGATGTAGTTTCTTTCGGAACAGAAGCAGGACTATTTCAGGAGATTGGAATTAGTACAGTTGTATGTGGACCAGGATCTATAAAGCAAGCTCATAAGATTGATGAATTTATAAAACTATCTGAAATTAAAAAATGTATTAGTTTTTTAGATGGTATTAAAAATAAATCTTTAAATTAATTCCAACCACCAATAGATTTTACTTCTAAAAATTCTAATAAACCTTCTTTTCCACCTTCTCTTCCTATTCCAGAGTGTTTAAATCCTCCAAATGGAGCATCTACAGCTAGTGAAGCTGTATTAGCAACTATCATCCCAGATCTAAGCTTTCTTGCAACTCTTTTAACTTTTTCTTGATCTTCAGTTTGAATATAATTTGTCAAACCATATGGAGTATCATTTGCAATTTCTATTGCCTCCTCTTCTGTTTCAAATGGAATTACTGATAATACTGGACCAAAAATCTCAGTTCTGGCGATTTCCATATTATTATTTACATCAGCAAAAACAGTTGGCTTTACATAATAACCATCTTTCAAACCATCAGGTTTTCCAGGTCCCCCAGCTATTAAATTAGCGCCTTCATCTATACCCTTTTTAATTAAACCTTGAATTTTATTATATTGTGTTTCTGATATTACCGGGCCAATGTGATCTCCTTCTTTTTGGGGGATATCAACTTTATATTCATTAGCAAATTTTTTTAATCTGTTAACTGCATCATGATAGATTGATTTTTCTACAAGCATTCTTGTGGGTGCATTACATGATTGGCCTGAATTTCTAAAACATCGTGCGGCTCCTCTTTCAATTGCCTCAGAATCTGCATCTTTAAAAATAATATTTGCTCCTTTTCCACCTAATTCAAGACTTACCCTTTTAAAATCTTTTGCTGCGTTTTGAGAAATTAGAGCTCCTGCTCTTGTTGAACCTGTAAAAGATATCATATTTACATCTTTATGACTGGTCAGTGCATTACCTGTAGTTTCCCCATCTCCATTAACTAAATTAAATACACCTTTTGGAAAACCTGCCTGATCAATAAGTTCTGCAAGTATCATTGATGATAAAGGCGCTAGCTCAGAAGGTTTTAAGATCATAGTACATCCTGCTGCTAAAGCTGGGATTACTTTTAAACAAACTTGATTCATTGGCCAATTCCACGGTGTTATTAATACGCAAACTCCTTTGGGTTCATAAATAATTCTCTGATCTTGTGCATGATCTCCTAAAGGTTTTTCAAAATCAAAAGCTTTAAGATACTTTATGAATGATTTCGTATGACTGGCTCCTGTACCAGTCTGAAGTTTCGATGCAAAATCTTTGGGAGCACCCATTTCCATCATTATTGCCTCTGTAGTGTCATTCCATCTTTTTTTATATAGCTCATAGAACTTTTCTAATAGTTTAATTCTCTCATCTTTTTTTGTGAAACCCCATGTTTGGAAAGCAGTTTTTGCAGCTGATACTGCATCGTCAACATCTTCTTTTCCACCCAGTGAAATAACTGCGCAACTTTTTTCTGTGGCAGGATTTATTACTTGAATGTCTTTAGAATTTTTTGGTTCTACCCATTTACCATTTATATAAAAGTTTCTTTTTTCTAACATATATTAAGCTATCTATTCTTTAGGCTTTTGCAAACAAATTTGTTAATTCATAAACAATTGTTGCAGCTGCTAAAGAAGTTACTTCTGCATGATCATATGCTGGTGCTACCTCAACTACATCTGCTGAAACTAAGTTTAGCCCTGACAATCCTCTTATAACATTTACAATTTCTCTTGTAGTCATACCTGCTATCTCAGGTGTACCAGTCCCAGGAGCAAAAGCTGGGTCTAGAACATCAATATCTATCGATAGATATAAAGCATTGTCTCCTACTCTGTTTCTAATTCTCTCAACTATTTTATCTATACCTTCTGTTTGAAATTCATCGCAATGAATTATTTTAAAACCAAAACTTTCATCGTTCTTAATATCGTCCCTGCTATAGAGTGGACCTCTAATTCCAACATGCATTGATGCATCATCTAAAAATAAATTTTCCTCTCTTGCTCTCCTGAATGGTGTACCGTGTGTGTAAGGTGCTCCAAAATAAGTATCCCAAGTATCTAGATGAGCATCGAAATGGACTAATGAAACTGGACCTTTATTTTTTTTATTAATTGCTCTAAGCAATGGAACAGCTATTGTATGATCACCACCAAGACTAATAATCCCTCCAACTTTATTTAAAAGATCTGAAGCACCAACTTCTATTTGTTTTATAGCTTCATCAATATTAAATGGATTACATGCAATATCTCCTGCATCAGCAACTTGTTGCACTTTAAATGGTTCGACGTCGTAACTTGGATGATAATTCGTTCTTAAATGTCTTGAAGCTTGTCTTATGCTCTGAGGCCCAAATCGTGCTCCAGGTCTATAACTAGTTCCAGAGTCAAAAGGAACTCCTACTATTGCGACATCACAACTTTCAACATCTCTTAATTCTGGTAATCTAGCAAAGGTTGATGGTCCCGCATATCTTGGTACTTTTGTTCCACTTACTGGTTGGATTGGTTTTTTATTTTTATCTTTCAATTTTTAGAGCTATTTTTGTGAATAAATTCAGCTGCTTTTTTAAAATCAATGATATTTTTTTGATACATAGAAAGCTCTTTATTCGAATTTGAAGAAACTAGAATTATTATTAAAGCAATTATAATAGCTGCAGCATAATAAAAAGGCATTTTTTTCTTCCAAGAAATTAGAATTTTTGTTGCGTTGTCTACTTGTTTTTTTGTTGGTCTATTTGACATGATATTAGTTTACCAGAGGTTTGCCAGTTTTCAATGTATGTTTAATTCTTTCTTGAGTTTTTTCTGTCTCAATTAGCTTCATAAATGCATCTAACTCTAATTTATATAAATCATCCTCTGATAAAGTTTTTTCTAAAGTAGTATCTCCGCCACTTAAAACTTTTGCTAGTTCTTTTCCAACTTCCATTCCATGATCAAGAATAATTTTTTCATTGTATAATTTTTCTAACATTTTTAACATTTTGTCATAAACGCTTTTTCCTGATAGATTAAATGTACACTCCTCTGGAGGAAAAAAATCTTTATTATTTTGAATTATCTCTTTAGAAACCTGTAATAAACTATTTCTACTCATTATTTTTTTATCCTCTGCTCTTAAATATTTTAATGGTTCAGCTTCAATTGGTGATGTTGCAGTTTTAGCATATCCGATAATATCAAATACTTTTAAAGAAGCATAATCAGGATCATTTTTAGCCTCTTCTGTTTGAGACCATCTCCAAAGCATTTCTTTACATCCTCCACCTGCTGGAATTAATCCAACCATAGTCTCAACTAAACCAACTACAATATTGGTATGGGATGCAACAAAGTTACTTTGACATAAAACTTCAAAACCACCACCTAATGCCAATCCTGATGGTGCTGATACAACTGGATATTTAGAATATTTTAAATGTTTACAGGTCTCTTGAAAATATTTAACAAACTTTTCAATAGATTTAAAATCTCCTTTGTCTGCAAAATTCATAGTGTAAGACAAATTTACACCTGCTGAAAATTGCATTGCTTCATTTATTATTATCAAAGGTTTGTCTGTTGCATTTTTTAAGCTATCCATCGAATCGTAATCTAAAGCGTTAGCCTTAGTTGTGAATTCAACAATATTGAAATCGTCAAATCTATAGGTTTCTGCAGAGTTATTTTTATCTAATTTAATTGCCTTTGGTTTTATTTTTCCTAAAGTTTCTAAATCAGTATATTGTTGTCTTTCACCATAAAAGTTTTCGTCTTTACTTTGAGATAAATTTTCAAGAAACTTATTGTTTTCAAATGTATCTATTCTTTCAAAAAAATCATTAACACCAATTTCTTTTAACATTTCAAAAGGTCCCTTTGACCAGTTAAACCCTAGTCTCATTGCTTCATCGATATCATTAAATTTATCTGTAATACCTGGAACTAAAGATGATGCATATTTAATGATTTTTGAAATTACAGACCAAGCATATTCACCATATTTATCTTTTCTGTTTATAAGACCAACAATATCCATTTTTTCTGATCCTAAATTGAACTTTTTTGATAGCGAATATTCACCTGTTTCTAAGCTAATACCTTCTAGAATTTTTTTATTATCTGACTTATTCATTCTATAGAAACCACCTTTTCCTTTTCTTCCAGTGTACCCAGTTTCTATAAGTTTTTTAACTAATGGTATTTCTTTAGCTACAATTTGAAAGTCATCAGTTTCTGGAAGTTCTTTTATAAAACTTTTCAAAACATCAGCCATTAAATCAATTCCAATTAAATCATAAAGTCCAAAAACACCTGTTTTTGGTATTCCCATTGGTCTTCCAAAAACAGCATCAGCTTCTTCAATTGTTAATTTCATTTTAAAAGCTTCAGTCATAGCCACTTGCATAGCGTAGACACCAATTCTATTTCCTAAAAATCCTGGAGTATCATTACAAATTAATGCTCCTTTTCCTAAATCTTTTTCACAAAAACTTTTAAGTGAGTTTATTTGATCTAAATCATTATTTTCATTTTTTACAATTTCTAACAAATCCATATATCTGACTGGATTGAAGAAGTGAGTTATACAAAAATCTTTTTTTTCTTCATCTGAAAGTTTTTCTGAAAGAACTTTAATTGGAATAGAAGATGTATTTGAAGATACTATTGATCCTTTCTTTCTTGCTTTAAAAATTTTTTCATAAATATTGTGTTTAATATCAATTCTCTCAACGACAGCTTCAACTATCCAGTCTGCTTCACCAACTTCATTGAAATTATCATTTATATTTCCAACATTAATATTATTTATTTTAGACTTATCTATTAACAAAGGAGGTCTAGACTTTAAAATTCTTTCTCTAGCTTTTTCAGAAATTTCAGTGGTTAAGTCTAACAATGTTACTGGAATATTTGCATTACATAATTGAGCAGCTATTCCACTACCCATTGTACCTGATCCTATGACTACTACTTTATTAATTTTCATAATGAGAATAAAAGTTTATAATGAATATCTTATTCAAGAGCAACTTAAAGCCACTAAATATTTTAGTATTATTATTTAATTATTTTTGTAATCGATGGAATTATTGCCACTGCTAGAGCAATTTTGAATAATTCACTTGGTAAAAAAGGATAAAGACCACCAACTAAAGCCTTTTCATAACCGATAACTGAGCCCAAATATCCCACTCCAACAATGAAAATAATAGAAGTTGCTATCAAAAGAGAAAATAAACTTTTGATATAAGAATCGTTAAAATTTCTTTCAGCTAAATACCCAACAACTCCAGCTGCGATCGTCATTCCATAAAGATATCCAGCTGTTGGACCAGTTAAATAAAGTAATCCGCCACCTTTTGCAAAAACTGGCAGCCCAATAGCTCCTTCGAAAAGATATAATAAAAGTGTAAAAAACGCTAACTTTGAACCGAATGTCATTCCAATTATAAAAACTGCAAAAGTTTGCATAGTCATTGGAACTGGCCAAAATGGAACTTGAATTTTTGAAGAAAAAGCTAAGATAAGTGTTCCTATTAACATTAAAGAAATGTTCTGAAAATAAATATTTATTCTAAAATCAGATAATAAACTCTTAATCAATGTAGAATTGTTTTTCATCCTAATAGGTATTTAAACATACTTAAATGGAAATTTAAAATAATAAATATAACTTTAATTAATCTGGTCTTTTTGTAATTCTTCTAATGGTATATGACATCTTATAGAGTTCCCATTATTAGTTATTTGCCAAGGTGGTACCTCATTTTTGCAAATATCACCTAATATTCTTGAACATCTACCTTGAAAACTACACCCTTTTTGAGGTGGCTTTTCTTCTACAATGTCCTCAGCAACTAATTTTGGCTTGATATCTGGGTCTGGTTCTAGAACTGCTCCTAATAAAACCTCTGTATAGGGGTGTGATGGAAATTTATAAACATCTTTTGATGGTCCCACTTCACACAATCTTCCTTGATAAAGAACAGCAACTCTATCACTTATAGCTCTTACGACAGCTAAATCATGTGAAACAAAAATATATGTAGTCCCAAAATCTTCTTTAAGTTGCTGTAACAAATTTAAAACGGCCGCTTGAACTGAAACATCTAATGCAGATGTCACCTCATCGCATAATATAATATCTGGTTTAGCTGCAAAAGCTCTTGCTACTGCAACTCTCTGTTTTTCACCACCAGACAATTGTCTAGGGTATCTGGATGTATAAAACTCTCCAAGTCTTACTTTTTCCAATAAGTCTATAATATTTTTTTTTAATTCTTCACCCTTTAAACCAAAATATAACTTTAATGGTTGTGCTATTATTTCTTCAACAGTATGGTTTGGATTTAAAGACTCATCAGGATTTTGAAAAATTAATTGAATAATTCTTAAGTCATTGGGATCTCTCTCTTTAAGGTCAGACGATAAATTTCTATCTTGGTCAAATTTTATTATTCCCTCCTTGGTTCTGAGTAACCCAGCAATGGATTTAAGAATTGTTGACTTTCCACTACCTGACTCTCCAACAAGAGCTATAGTTTCACCCTTCTTAATATTAATATTTATATCTTTAACAGTTGGGTTGTCGTCAGAAATTCTATTTAGCACTTGATCTAAAATTTTTTGCTTAGCGTAACTTATTGAAACTTCTGAAAGGTTTAATATTTCTTTATCCAGAAAACTCGTCTTAATTTTGTTAACGGTTTGATTAACGTGACTGTCATTCATTAAACTCTTATGATTAAAACACCTCACACTAGTATTTAATTCTTTTAAGTACTCAAGTTGAGGAGAGTTATTTTTACATTTTTCCTCTGAAAAATCGCACCTATCAAAGAAACTACAGCCTCTATGCATTGTTCCAGGTTGAGGTTGGCTACCAGGCATTGATTGCGGAAGTCCTGCTAGTGATAATTTTGGTATAGATTTAAGCAAACCATAGGTATACGGATGAATTGGTTTTTTAAGAATATCTCTTGAGGGTCCCTCTAAAACTATTTCACCGGAGTACATTACAATAATACGGTCACTTACTTGAGCTATTGCTCCTAAGTCATGGCTCACATAAACCATTGATGTTCCAGTGTCTTTAGCAATGAAATTTAGCAGTTCTAAGACGTGAGCTTGTGTTGTTACATCTAAGCCAGTAGTAGGTTCATCCAATAGTAAAAGGTCAGGAGTTCCAGCTAATGCCATTGCAACAGCAACTCTTTGTTGTTGTCCCCCTGAAAGTTCATGAGGATATCGAAGAGCAATTGTTTCTGGTGAAGGAAGTCTTACTTTATTCAACAATTCAGAGATTTTTTGCTCTCTTTCCTCCTCCTTTAAATCAGAATGCAACTGTAATGCCTCATCAATTTGGTAACCAATTTTTAAATTTGGTGTCAATGCCTGCCCTGCATTTTGAGGTATCATTGCAATTTTTCTACCTCTGATTTTTTCCAAATCTCTATTTTTCATTTTTAAAAGATTTGATGAATTGAATTCACATTCTCCTCCAATTGTATAGAGTCCATGCTTAACATATCCCATCATTGCTAGTGCAAGAGTACTTTTTCCAGATCCAGACTCTCCAACAATACCAACGGTTTCACCTTTTTTAATATTTGTGGTAATGTTTCTTAATATTAAAATTTCCTCTCCTTTTTTACTTTTAAATCCAATAGATAAATTTTTTACTTTTTGAATTATTTCAGTCATTTTAAACAGGCGCTTTTGTTGATCTATCTATACCTAATGCTTTAGCAAAAGCATCAGCTGTCAAATTGATGCCAATTATTAAGCTGCTTAAACCAACAATTGGAGCTATAACTGACCAATAAGCAAAAGACATTAAGCCTCTCGCATTTGATATCATCAATCCCCAATCTGGAGTTGGAGGACTAACACCAAAACCTAGAAATGACAAAGAACTAAAGCCAAGTAGCATCCATGACCATCTCATTGCACCTTCCACTAAAATTGCATCTCTTACATTTGGAATTATCTCATTCCATATTATTGAAAAATTACTATGACCTCTTGCTCTAGCGGACACAATAAAGTCTTTTGCAATAACATCATGGGTTGCAGCTCTTGCTACTCTTACAATTCCTTTACCATAAAAAAAACCTAAAGCAGGTATCAATACTTCAGTTGATGTACCCAACAAAGATACAATTAACAACATTGCTAATATCCACGGTATAGATAAAAATGCATCAACAATTCTCATCACTATATCGTCAGTTTTTCCACCAACCAGTCCACAAAAAATTCCTAATAGACCACCCCAAAGTAGTGCTATTAAAGATCCAAAGAAAGTAATTGTTAAAGCTGTTCTTCCACCTAAAATTGTTCTGGTAAAAACATCTCTTCCAAGATCATCAGTTCCAAACCAATACTCAGCCGAAGGAGCCTGTAACATTAAAGTGGGGTTTATTGCTTTAAAATCATATGGCGCAATATAAGGACTAATAAATGCAAGAATTACGTGGAAAATCAATATACTTAACCCAATAAATCCTGACGGTCGTGAGGCCATTGTAATTATTATCTCCGAGACCTTTGCGAAATTACTTTTCTTTTCTTCCTGATAAATATTATCTAATTTCATATTATTTTCTAATCTGTAAAGTTTTTAATCTTGGATTGAGCATCAAAGTCATTAGATCTGCTAAAAGATTTATACTAACATATATAGATGCAAGAATTATTGCTAATGCTTGAACTGTAGGTAAATCTCTATTTGAAATCGACTCAATAACCAATCTTCCAAGACCTGGGTAATTAAATACAACTTCAGTTACAACAACACCACCTAACAACCATGCAATTGTTAAAGCTACAACGTTAATAGCTGGCAACAATGCATTTGGTAAAACATGTTTAAAAACCATTTTCCAATATGGAACACCTTTTAATATTGCCATTTGTACATATTCACTTGCCATAACTTGGATGACGCTTGATCTCACCATCCGTGCCATGTGAGCGGTCATAATCATTGCAATTGCTATGACTGGTAAAATTATATTGGGTAATAGTTCTAAGAATGAAACATCAGTTGGAACAATTACAATTCCTGGTAACCACTCTAGCCATATTGCGATTATTAAGATTAATAAAGTAGCGCTGATAAACTCTGGAATAGTCATAGCAAATATAGTTACTGTTGAAATTGCAACGTCAGGCAATTTATCCCTCCAAAGAGCAGTTACAATTCCAAGTATTAAAGCAATTGGTATACCAATAAAAATAGCAGCTGAGGCTAGAACTAATGAATTTTTTATACGTGGCCCTAGAACCTCTTTGATTGGCATTTCTCCACTCAATGAATAACCGAAGTCTCCTTGAATAGCATTTACTGCCCAGGATACATATCTCTCATATGCAGGAACATTCAAGCCTAATCTTCTATAACAAGCTTCTAATTGCTCTCCAAATGCTTGTCTTTCAAGATACGTTGTACAAGCATCACCAGGTAAAATTTCTGTTCCAACAAAAGTGATTAAAGATACAATAAATAAAGTTATTAAACCTAATAGTATTCTTTTTATAATTAAAAAAAGCATAAGAATACTTAAATTTTAAATTATTTATTTAGAAATGAAAGAGGTTTTACAGGCCTACTTAAAGGCCTGTAAAACAAAATTATTATTGAACGCTAACTGTGTGCCATCTAATTGAAAAATACTCAACTTCGTCGAGGTTTTTCACTTTAGAAGATGTGACAACCAGTCTAGATACGTGGTAAGGAATCATTGTTCCAGACTCTTCCCATAGAGTTTTCTGAGCATTGATGTATGCTGCTTTTCGTTTGCTAAATTTTAACTCTCCTCTAGCTTCAGCTAAATTTTTGTCAAAAGAAGCACTTTTATAGAAAGACTCGTTCCATTTTGCTTCACTATGGTAAGCTTCATGCAAAATACTGTCCGCAGGTCTCTCATTCCAACGCGTCATTGCTACAGCCTTTTTCATCCAAGTTTCATTCCAATAACTTTTTGAAGGTGTCATTTGAATGTCTGCTCTAATGTTAGCTTTTGCAAATTGTTGTTGTAAAACCTCAGCAATAGTTGGCCACGTTGGTTCTTTTGTAGAAACGTGAATTGTCATATCAATCCCATCTGGATAACCTGCTTCAGCAAGTAATTTTTTTGCAGTTGCTGGTTGAGGTGGACATTTCTTATTCATTCTATATTGATCTGAAGGTGCAACTGGAGTATCACATGACACTGTTGCTGCTCCAGCCATAACAAGATCAACTAATTCTTGTCTATCTACAGCTATTCTGACAGCCTTTCTTACTCTCACGTCATCAAATGGTGCAACGTCTGTTCTCATCACCATACCTCTCCAGTTTCCTGTAGGTATAACTGAAACGTTAAACTTTGAATTATTATCAAATATTTTTTTCTGATTGAATGGAACATATCTATTCATATCAATTTGACCTGTTAGTAGAGCTTGAATTCTAGCTTGACCATCTGGGATAGCTATTACATGTACTTCAGCAAGTTTAGGTGCTCCTTCCCAATAATCTGGGTTTGCTTTAAGAATTGTTGTTCCTTCAGCATCAAACTTTTCTACTATAAAGGGTCCAGTTCCAATACCTGTTTTTCCAATAGTATCTCCTGATCCGCTAGGTATCATTCTTAATCTATAGTCAGTTAATAAAAGTGGAAAATCTGCAAAAGATGTATTCAACTTCATTTTAACTGTGTGTGAGTCTACAACTTCAATATCTGTTACTGCACTCATACTTTTCTTAGCAGGTGAACCAATTTCAGGATCTTTAACTCTCATCAAAGAGTATTTTACATCCTCTGCATCAAACTCAGATCCATCATGGAATTTAACACCTTTTCTTAAATTAAAAGTCCATTCTGTTGCATCAGCATTTCCTGACCAGTCTGTTGCTAGCTCAGGAGATGTAACCCCTTTAAGATCTTTTCTAACAAGACGGTTCTGTGTCATTATTACTACCTGAAACAGTCGTCCTTTAGTAATTGCGTCTAAATTTGTATCTTTTCCAAAACCAACATCATGAGATAATTTAAAAACTCCACTTGATGCATTAGCTAAAGAAAACGTTACAAATAGTGATACCAATGAAACTGATATCAATTTAAAAATGTTTTTCATAATTTCCTCTCTTTAAAAAAATAAAAGGTAACAATTAGCAACTTATATAGCAACAGTGAAAATGGTTCTTTTTTATTTGTTTTATTGATGTATTTTGATTATTTAAAAAGAAGTAATGAAAGATTTAATCAATAAATATAGGTTTACAGTAAAGCCTGTAAACCTTGAAAATTCTAACTCTTTGGAGCTTGCAAGATCAATTCAGGTTCATCCATTAACCTACCAAGAGCTACCATATGATCCTGAGTATTCTAATTATGCTGGAAGATTAACACTTGAGAAATTATCTAATGTAAGTCCTGAAGAAATGTATTGGAAAGGACGGCAAGAAATAATATTTAGACATACTGGCGAACATCCATTTGAAATATCTGGTCCGGATTCATTAAAGCTATTACAAAATATATTTCCAAGAGATGTATCAAAAATATCGAAAGGTAGATGCTCGTACCAGTTCGCTTGCTATCACGATGGAGGAATGATTACTGATGGAGTTCTATTAAAAATTGAAGAAGATAAATATTGGTTTGCTCAAGCAGATGGGGATCTTTTTTCTTGGTATAAAGCTCACTCAAAAAATATGGATGTTGAAATAAAAGACCCTGAGGTATGGGTAAGTCAAATACAGGGTCCTTTATCAATGAAACTTTTAGAAAATATAGCAGATGGATTTTCTGAAAATGACTGGAAATATTTTGATTGGAAAGAATTACAAATCTTAGATCAAAAAGTAATTGTAAGCCGAAGTGGTTTTACAAATGAGTTAGGTTGGGAAATTTATTTTCGACCTGAAAATGAAACTGAAAAAATAGGAGACTACATTCTTGAAGAAGGAGAAAAATTAGGTATGATTTTAGTTGCCACTCCAGGTTTTAGATGTAGAAGAATTGAGGCAGGTCTACTATCTGCAGGACAAGATTTTACAAAAAAAACAAATCCATTTTCGGTCGGTCTTGGGCGTTTTATTAATTTTGATAAAGAAGATTTTATTGGAAAAGAAGCTCTCATGACATCAGATAAAAAATGTAAAACATGGGGGATTAGAGTTGCAGAGGGAACTGCTATTAAAGGTGAAAGTATTAAAATAAATGAAAAAAATATTGGTAAAATAACTTCTAGTACTTGGTCGCCATATCAAATTTGTGGAGTTGGTATTGTGCACCTCGATAATAATGAAAATGGACCAGGAGATGTTGTTGATGTTAAATGCACTGATGGAAAAGTACATAAAGGAGAAATTTGTAAACTGCCAATGTATGATGCAAAAGGAGAAATTGTTAGAGGTCTAAATAGAAATATTCCTAAAGCACCTAATCCTTGGCCTGGTATTAAAACCACAAATTAAAAAAATTTATTTAGTGAAGGGTAAAAATCAAATAATAGCAGTTGGAGGTGGGGGTTTCACTCATGATGAAGATAGCGATTTAGATCAATTTTTTTTAGATCAAATAAGTAAAAAAAAATGCTCTATAGGGTTTTTACCAACTGCTAGTAATGATGACGTAAAAAAAACTGAGCTATTCTATGAAAGATTTAAAAATACTAATTTTAAAGTTTCTCATTTCAATCTTGTCTCAAATGTTAAGGGTTTTGAAAACTGGATTTCAAATTTAGATGCTATTTATGTTGGTGGAGGTAATACTAAATTTATGCTCGACTTATGGAAAAGAAATAATTTATTTGGAATTTTTAAAGAAGTTTATAACTCAGGAATAATTCTTTCTGGTGTAAGTGCTGGGGCTGCATGTTGGTTTGATTATTTTCTTACAGATTCAGATGGGCCTGGTTTTAAAACATTAAACGGTGTTGGACTTATATCTGGAAGCTTTACTCCCCATTATTCAGATGCAAAAAGAGCAGATAAATATAGACAAAGTATAAAAAACAAAAATTTACCAAATGGTATAGCTGTTGATGATGGAGTTGCGGTACTTTTTATTGACGGAAAACCAACTGAGGTTTATTCTTCAAGAGAAAGTCATAATGCTTATTTTGTTGATCAAAATAAACAACTTAATTTAAAAGAATATATTAAAATTAATAATGAGTGATAATATTTTACCAAGTCAAAAAATTTTTAGTATTAAAGATGCAAGAGAATTGTCAAGAAAACGTCTACCTAAATTAGTTTTTGATTTTATTGATGGAGCATCTGGAGACGAAAAATTAGCAGAAATAAATAGCAAAGCATTAGATCAGATTAGACTTGAACCTAAAGTTTTAAGAAATGTTGAGAAAAGATCTCTTAAGAAAAAAGTATTAGGTTATGAATTTGATTTTCCATTTGGGTTTGCTCCAATGGGAATGACTAATTTATCATGGCCTGGAGCAGACTCTATGTTAGCTGCTGAAAGTGCGAGGAATAATATACCTACTTGTGTTTCTATGGCTTCTACTACAACTTTAGAAAAAATGTATGAACTTTCAGAAGGTCACTCCTGGATGCAGCTATATATATTTCAGGATGAAAATTTTGTTATGGAACTTTTGGATAGAGCTAAGAATACTGGATACGAAGTTGCAATATTAACCGTAGATGTTCCAGTACTATCCAGACGAACTAGAGATGATAAAAATGGTTTCTCTTATCCTTTTAAAATAGGTCCAAAACAATTTTTTGATTTTGCAACTCACCCTACTTGGTCTCTTTCTACTTTACTCAGTGGCATTCCCAAACCAATGAACTATGTAACATCTAAAAGTGGAGACGGTATTTTTAAAAGAAAAGAAAGTAGAGGTTCTACAGATTGGGATACTTTAAAGAGAGTAAGAGATAAATGGAAAGGTAAATTGATAATCAAAGGAGTAATGTCTCCTGACGATGCAACACAAATAAAGGAAGCTGGTGCTGATGCAATTCAAGTCTCAAATCATGGAGGCAGACAATTAGATAGTGCTACAGCAGCAATAAATATGCTTCCAATAATCAGAAAATCAGTAGGAAGTGATTTTCCTTTAATCTTCGATAGCGGAATAAGGAGTGGAAGTGATATCGTGAGAGCGCTTGCATTTGGTGCCGATTATGCAATGATTGGTAGGCCTGTAATGTATGCGATGGGCGCTGATGGAAGAAAAGGATTAAGGAGAATTGTGGAAATAATTAAAGAAGAAGCTAGCACTACACTCGGGTTAGTAGGATTAAATGATATTAATGATGTAACTTCTAATATAGTAATAGATAATACTATAAATAAGGTAGATTACTAAATGAGTGAAAATAAAATTAGAGGTGGAGCATTACTAGCAAGGGCTCTAAAAGACAAAGGAATTAGGAAAGTTTTCACTCTTTCGGGGGGGTTTTGTAATCCAGCAATTGAAGGTTTTGCTGAATGCCAAATTGAAGTCATAAACACTCCTCATGAACAGATTGCTGGACATTTAGCAGACGGCAATACAAGAATTACTCGTAAACCGTCAGTCTGTTTAGTTGGACCTGAAGGATTTACTAATGCTGTACCTTCAATGATGGAAGCTTGGGGTGAAAGAAGTCCCATTATTTACATCACAGGATCTAGCAGTCTTAAAAGACAAGGTTCAGGTGGTTTTAAAGAAATTGACGATGTTTCAATTGCAGCCCCCTTAACCAAATATAGTGCAAGTATTACAGATGGAACTAGAATAAGAGAATTTGTAGACAAAGCATATCATATTGCAACTAACGGATATCCAGGTGCTGTACATCTTAGTCTTCCAGTTGATATTATGTTTTCATCTTTTGCTGAGGAAGTTGGCTTAGAAGAAAGACCGTATTCTCAAAAAGCAAAACCTATAGCTAAAGCGTGGCCAGATCCAAATTCACTCTCTAAAGTCTTAGAACTTGCTTGTAATTCAAAAAAACCAGTCATCATTGGCGGACACGGTGTTTGGTGGTCACATTCAGAAAAAAATCTTGAAGCAGCTGGTAATAATTTAAAAATACCAATTTTTAATGTTCCTTATCATCAAAAATTATTAGGAGAGGAAGCTAACGCTTACATGGGGTTGGCTGATATACATCAATACCCTCCCTCAGAATTTGCATTACAAAATTCAGATCTGGTTCTTGTCGTTGGAGCTAGATTAGATAATCAATTAAATTTTGGAAATCCACCATTTATACCAGAATCAACAAAATTAGTTTGTGTAAATGGTTCACATGAAGAATTAGAACTTAATAGAGCTGCAGATTTAAGTTTACTAAGCGATCCTGGTGTTTTTTTAGATACATTATCCAACCTAAAAAAAAATAATAAATGGTTTTTAGATACAAATTGGTTTGAGGAAAATAAAAAAAAGAAGAAAGAGTGGGTAGATAAATCTTTGAAAGATTTAGAAATTGAAGCTGAAGCATCTAAAAAAAATGGAGGAAAAATTCACCCTCTACAACTTTCATTGGATGTTCAAGATGCAATGAATGAAAATGATTGGCTTGTTATAGATGGAGGCAATACTCATTTTTGGTCAGAAATTGCAATCAACATCGCAGGTGCCAAAGGGAAAAAATTAAAAGGTATATTGCATCCTGGAACTTTTAGCATGTTAGGTGTTGGAGTTTCATTCGCTCTATCTGCTAAAAATCATAATCCAGATTCAAATGTAGTTTTGATTAGTGGTGATGGTGCGTTTTTATCAGGAGGTATGTCTATCGAAAGTGTATTTTATGAAAAAAAACCTATTACTGTTGTAATTGATAATAACGGAGGTCTTGCCTCAATTGGTCAGCAACAAGAGAGGTTATTTAAAAGTGGAAAAAGTGTGGGAACTGATTTTCGTGATATACCATTTCACAAGATATTTGAGGGTTTTGGAGGACATGGAGAATTAGTTAATAAAAGAGAAGAACTTGGTCCTGCACTTAAAAGAGCAATGAAAAGTGGGAAACCCGCATGTGTAAATGTTAAAGCAAAACCTGTGTTAAGCCCAATAGTCTCTGCAGTTGCAAGTAAAAGAGAGAAATCCTCAATAGAATAATTGTGGCAACTTTCTCTTCTCACTTATTGGATGCAACAAATGGCTCGCACGCTGCAAATGTTGAAGTAATTATTTATCAAATTAATGAAAATGGAAAAAAGAAAGTTTTCTGTGAGACTAAATCTGATGAAGGTGGACGAATAATCCATGAATTTGAATTAAGTAAAGATGACTGTAAGTGTGAGTATGAAATGGTTTGTAAAACTGGCAATTATTTTTCAGAAAAAAAAATAGTTTCAGAAATTAACATTAAATTTCAAATGGAAGATCAAAATAAAAAATATCATATTCCAATAATAATTTCTAAAAATAGCTACACAGTGTGGTGGTCAAAATAAAATGAGTAAAGAAAATTTAATTACACAAAAAAATATAAAATTAAATATGTCTAGGCGTATAAGACGAACTCCATTTACAAATAAAGTAGAGGAATGTGGAGTATCTGATTTTACTGTTGTTAATCACATGCTACTACCAAAAGGTTTTAAAAATACTGTAGAAGAAGACTACTGGCATTTAAGAGAGCAGGTTCAAGTGTGGGATGTGTCTTGCCAGAGACAAGTACAAATTACAGGGCCTGATGCTGAAAAATTGGTTCAAAAAATGACACCCCGATCCATAAAAAAAATGGAGACCGGTAAATGTTTTTATATTCCAATAATTGACGACACAGCTGGGATGATTAATGATCCAGTTTTATTAAAACTAGACGATGATATGTTTTGGATTTCTATTGCAGATTCTGATATTTTACTTTGGGCAAAAGGAATTGCTTTAGGATCAAAATTAAACGTAGAAATTATCGAACCAGATGTATATCCATTAGCTATTCAAGGTCCGAAATCTGAGGATCTACTAATTTCAATTTTTGGTGAGGATATAAAAAAGTTGAAATTTTTTAATTTTAAAGTGTTTGATTTTTTAGGAACCAAACAAATTATTGCAAGATCTGGTTACAGTAAACAAGATGGTTTTGAAATATATTTTAAAGGATTTGAAACACATTTTAATGAGATAGAACTCGGAGAAAAACTTTGGGATACTATATGGGAAAGCGGACAAAAATTTAAAATTTCACCAGGATGCCCAAATTTAATTGATAGAATTGAGGCTGGGTTAATGTCTTATGGAAATGACTTTACAAGAGAAAATAATCCTCTTGAGTGTAATCTTGAAAAATACTGCAAACAAGAGGATGATCATGATTTTATAGGTAAAGAGGCTTTAAGAAAGATCCAATCTGATGGAATTGTACAAAGAATGAGAGGAATTTTGTTTGATGGAGATCCGTGTAAGCCAACCGGTGTACCTTTACCAGTATACTCAAAAGATAATGCAAAAATTGGGCAAATTGCATCAGGAATATATTCTCCAGGATTTAGAAAGAATATTGGCCTATCTATGATTTTAAAAGATTATTGGGAAATTGGTAATGAGGTTTTTGTGAATACTTTCAATGGAAAAAATAGAAAAGGCATTATAACTTCTTTACCATTTCCAGATTAACCTTATATTTATTAATATGCTTAAACCTGTAATTGCTGGCTTCTCAAGATCACCTTTCACAATGGCGAGAAAAGGTGCGCTCGTAGATACAAAGCCGGTAAATTTACTAGCGGAAGTGATTAAAAATTTAGTTGCTAAATCCAATGTTAAAAAAGAGGATATTGAGGATATTGTTGTTGGTTGTGCATTTCAAACTGGAGAGCAGTCATTTAATATTGGAAAGTTAACAACATTTTTAACTAATATGGATGTTAAAACTTCTGGAATGACAGTTGATAGATGGTGTGGTTCCTCAATGGAAGCTATTCATATTGCTGCAGGTAAAATTTCGTTAGGAGCAGGGAAAGTATTTATATGTGGAGGTGTTGAAAGTATGACTAGAGTTAATACAGGTTTTGATCCAATACCTTATCCTGAAAATAAAAATGATAATCCTCACGTTTATTTTTCAATGGGAACTACTGCTGAAAATGTTGCTAAAAAATATAATATCTCAAGACATGAACAGCAGGAATTTGCAATCTCAAGTCATCAAAAAGCGCATGAAGCACAAACAAAAGGTAATTTTAAAAATGAAATTGTATCAATCGGAGATTGTGATACCGATGGAAATATTAGACCAGGCAGCACAATGGAAAAGTTGGATGGATTAAAACTCGCATTCGATGAAAATGGTACTGTTACAGCAGCCACTTCATCACCTTTAACCGATGGTGCAGCTGCAACATTAATTTGTGAAGAAAGTTATGCAAAAGAAAACAATTTAAATATTTTGGGAAGAATTGTATCTACAGCAGTACAAGGTTGTGACCCTGACTATATGGGATTAGGTCCAATTGGAGCATCAAAAAAAGCTTTGGAAAGGGCTAATTTGTCAGCAGATAAAATTGATATTGTTGAATTGAATGAGGCTTTCGCGTCGCAATCCTTAGCGTGTATTAAAGATTTAGGTATAGATAAAGATAAAGTTAATTTAGATGGTGGAGCGCTTGCCCTTGGACATCCTCTTGGAGCAACAGGCGCAAGAATTACAGGCAAAGCTGCTGAATTACTTAAGAGAGAAAATAAAAAATATGCACTTTCAACTCAGTGTATTGGTTTGGGTATGGGAATTGCTACAGTGATTGAATCTGTAAACTAATTTATCTATTTATTCCTCTTAATCTCTCAGATCTTCTTCTTAAAAGCTCTGCTGTGACTAAAATTAATACTGATAAAACTATTAAGCAAGTTGCTACAGCTAAGATTGTAGGACTAAGCTGCTCTCTAAGACCTGTCCACATTTGAATTGGAATTGTAGTATTATCTAAACCTGCTAAGAATAACACGACTACAACCTCATCAAATGATGTAACAAAAGCAAACAATCCTCCAGAAATAACGCCAGGAAGTATTAACGGTAAAGTTATTTTCATAAAAGTATTAAATGGATTGCTACCTAAGCTAGAAGCTGCTCTGGTAATACTATGATCAAATCCAGAAAGCGTCGCTGTTACTGTTATTACTACAAATGGAGTTCCTAAAATAATATGCGCTAAAATTATCCCTAAATGTGTTGCAGCTAAACCTACTTTTGCCATGAAAAAGAAAATTGCAACTCCAGAAATAATTAGAGGAACAATCATTGGAGATATTAAAGTTGCCATAATCAGACCTTTGTATGGCATATGTCTACTACTTAAACCAAGAGCAGCTAATGTTCCAAGTATAATTGATCCTATCGTTGCAAATATAGCAATGATAAAACTATTCTTTGCAGCTAATCCCCATGGATTTTTTGTTCCGTAGACCATATCTTTGTACCATCTTGTAGAAAAAGCATCTGGATCAAGTCTCTTCATTCCATCTGTAAAGACTAAAAATTCCTCTGCATTAAATGATAATGGAAAAATTACAAATAAAGGTGCAATTAAAAAAAAGAAAACACATCCACAAACAAAAAGATAAAAATAATGCCAAATTCTATAATGAGGTTCTGTATATTTTGGTAAAGCCATAATTATCCTAGTTTAATATTATCAACTCCTACAAGTTTGTTATAAATCCAATAGATAACAAGTACTCCTGTCAAAAGCATTAAACCCATTGCAGATGCAAAACTCCAATCTAAAGTACTCTTCATGTGATAAGCTATTTGGTTACTGATAAGTGTTCCAGAAGCTCCACCAACTAAAGCTGGAGTAATGTAATATCCAATTGCAAGAATAAATACTAATAAGCAACCTGCCCCAATACCTGGGATTGTTAGCGGGAAATAAACTTTAAAAAAAGCTACTGCTGGAGTAGCTCCTAAAGACTTACCTGCTCTCATAAGACTTGGAGAAATTGTTTTCATAACACTGTACAAAGGTAATACCATAAACGGTAAAAGTATTTGTGTCATTGCAACATAAGTCCCTGTCTTGTTATACATCATCTCAGGTCTGTTATCGTCGGTCACAAGACCAATCCAAACAAAAAAGTCATTAACAATTCCTTGTTGCTGTAACAAAATCATCCAACTGGCTGTTCGTACAAGTAATGAGGTCCAAAAAGGCAACAGCACACAAATCATTAGCAAATTGCTATACTTCATGGGAAGCGTTGCTAATAAATGTGCAATTGGATAGGCCATTAAAAAACAAAAAAGAGTTACAAAAAATGCAACTTCTAAAGTTCTTGACCATAAAATTCTATGAATTCTTCTATCTTCAGCTACCTGAACTATTTTGCCATCCTCGTTTGAATACATATCAACACCCTTTAAATATTTAGAGTAAGTGTAAGCTGGAGCTCTTCTTTTAATTGCCCTCCAATATTCAACATTTCTCCATCTTTTATGTACTTTCATTATTTGCTCTTTATAATTTCCATCTTCAAATTTCTTTTGCTTTCTTGCTAATTTTTTCAAAACACTTTTAAAGCCATTTTTTTCATAATTTAGCTGCGTTTGTAATTTTCCAGCAGTCTTATTTTCTACTAAAATCTTGTAATCCAGATAAAAAGCCTCGAATACTTCTTCTGGTGGAAGTTCTTTTCCATCCCACTGCTCCATAGCTTTATATGTTTTAGGCAACATGTTAGTAACCATCTTGTCGTCAATACTTCTCGAAAACATATCCGCAATTGGAATTATGTAAGTTATAATAAGAAATAAGAGAAGTGGGGTAACTAAAAGAAATGCTTTTATTTTATTTTTTTTTTCTGCTTTTTTAAGACTTTCCTCTAAAGGAATTCCATCGGTTGATAGTATTTTTTGTATTTCTGAGCTCATAAAAAAAGGGCGGTTAAAATAACCGCCCTTAATATAATATAAAATTAAAGTGTTTAAAACTTTAATTATTAATACTAGCTTTCATAGCTTCCCATTGTTCACCAAGCTCTGTACCATTATCAGCCCAGTACTCTGCGTTCACTAAGAAGTATTTTTTAAGGTTAGCTGGTGCTGTTGGCATATGTGGAACCATGTTCGTTTTTCCATCTTTATACCAAGGCTCTCCTGCTTCCATAACTGCTATTGATGATTTTCTCCATGGAGCATATGCAATATATTTTGCACTTCCTGCTAACATTTCAGTATTTGTCATCATAGCTAAAGCTTTCATAGCGTCAGCTTGGTTTGGTCCACCTTTAACTAATGCAAAATATTCGTAGTCAAGACCTTGTCCGTCCCAAACTTGAACTATTGGAGCACCTTCTCCTACTGCTGCATTGAAAAATCTACCATTCCAACCAGTTGCCATTACAACTTCACCACTCATTAATAGTTCTGGTGGTTGAGCACCTGCTGACCAAAATACACATCCGCCTTTTGGATCTTCACATAGTGCTTTGATTTTGTTCATTGCTCTTGTTACGTATGCTGGGTCCTCAAGTCTTTCATATATGAATTCTCCACCTTTACCCATTTTTACACCGTCAGCTGCTAAAGCAATTTCTAGGTTTGTAAGAGCACTTTTGTATATAGCTCTTTTTCCAGGAAATCTTTGTGTATTAAAGAAATCTTTAATAGTTTTTGGTGTACTTTTTAACAGGTCGCTGTTGTAAGCATAGTTCCAAGAATATAAGATATTCCCTACTGCACATTTACTAGGCATGTCTGTAAAGAAGTCTTCACTTGCAGGTGTACCATCTGGAGCTGGTGGAAAGTCTTTATCAAAATCAAATTCAACAAAAATACCTTCGTCACAACCATTGATAGTGTCATATGCAAATACATCTATAATATCCCATGTAATCGCTCCTGCTTCTTTTTGGGCTTTGATTTCTGATAATCCACCAGAATAATCTACCCATTCGATTGGTATACCCAATGCTTTTGCAGTCGGATCACCATATCCTAGCTTTTGACTTTCTGTATAAGCTCCACCCCATGATGCAACAACTACTGCAAAAGCTGATGAAGATACTGAAATAGCAAAAGTTACGGCAAGTAATAATTTACTTAATTTTTTCATTTATCCTCCGTTTAAACGTTTTTTTTATAAAAAACGAAGTACAGCAACATAGGAATAGAGAGTCAACAGGGGATTTAGGTTATTATTGAACTTTTTGGCTTATTTTGGGTCTAAAGCTCTAGCGTCATGACTATTCCAACCAATATTAATCTCATTTCCAAGTTTAATATCTAAATTTTGAGAACTGTTTGGAACTTTTAAGATAAATTCTGAATTTCCAAGCAAGTTAAGTCTCACTCTTGTGTGGTCACCATGGTATATAACCTCTTCTATTTTACCTTTTTGATTGTTATCCATTTTATCTTTAGGATTAATCAATGCTCTTTCAGGTCTAATTGAAACTGTAGTTTTTTCACCAACAGATTTAACTGAAATTGGATTTGCGATTATTTCACCTTTGTCTAGTTTAACTTTACAGGATCCATTTGATATATCTGAAATTTCTCCAGCGAAAGTATTATTCTCTCCAATAAACTCTGCGACGAAAGAATTTACAGGTTCTTCATATAACTTATCTGGACTTGAAAGTTGCTGAACTTTACCATCATTGAATACTGCTATTCTGTTTGACATTGTTAATGCTTCACCTTGATCGTGAGTAACATACACAACTGTTACACCAATACTCTCATGGATATGTTTAATTTCGTACTGCATACTCTCTCTTAAATTTTTATCTAAAGCACCTAAAGGTTCGTCCATTAAAACTACAGATGGATCAAATACCAATGCTCTTGCTACTGCTACTCTCTGTTGTTGACCGCCAGATAGTTGTCCTGGCATACGATTTCCAAATTCTGACAATGAAACCATTGATAAAGCTTTATCAACTTTTTTATCAATATCTTCTTTTGAAATTTTTCTTACCCTTAAAGGAAAAGCTAAATTTTCAAAAACTGTCATATGAGGAAACAGAGCATAATTTTGAAAAACCATTCCAATACCTCTTTTATGTGGAGGAATATTTGAAATTGGATTTTTATCTAAATAAATTTCTCCATTAGTCGGTGTTTCAAAACCAGCAAGCATCATTAAACATGTAGTTTTTCCTGAACCAGAGGGTCCGAGCATTGTGACAAACTCACCTTCTTCGATATCTAAATTCAAATCTTTAACTACTAATACTTTTCCATCGTAGCTTTTATCGACTTTATCAAATTTTACGAAATCTTCTTTTTTTGACATAAGTTAGTTTTTAAAACATTTAGTTAAGTTGTTTGCAACACTTAATTAGCTCTTAATATGTAACTCTTTTGAAAAATTACAAAATAATTCACACCCTTTATCTGTAACTCTTAAAGCTTCAGATGCTTCAACTCCCCAATCACCAAATTGCATTACAGCTATCATGTGAAAACACGCATTCGGTACTAGTTCAGTCATTTCTCCTTTATATATATTAAGAGTATGCTCGCCCCAATCTGGTGGGTAACCTATTCCAATTGAGTAGCCAGTTCTTGACTTTTTCTCTATTCCATATTTATCTAAAATACCCCAAAAAGCTTGAGCTACATCATTTGCTGTGTTCCCAGGTTTTGTAGCATCAATTCCAGCTTGAAGAGCTTCGATAGTTTTGTTCATCGTGTCTATTTTTAATTGATCCGATTTACCAAGTAAGACTGTTCTGGCCATCGGCGCATGATATCTTTTATAAACTCCAGATAACTCAATAATCGTCGCTTCGCCTTCAACAAACTTGTCCTGCGTTGCTGTTAAATGAGAAGCAGATGTTCCTTTGCCTGTTGGTAAAAGTGTAGCGATACTAGAATACTCTCCACCAAACTCGGGTGTCCCATAAAATAAAGTTTTTTGTATTTCTCCGACTGCATCGCATTGTCTTACTCCTGGTTTTATTACCTCCATTGCAGTCCTCATTCCTTTTTCTGAAATTAGTGCGGCAGTTTTCATATAATTGATTTCTGCATCAGATTTTGCAAATCTTGCCCAATTTACTAATCTTTCGGAATCTTTTATTTTTGCATTAGGTAAACCTTGTTTTATCTTTTCATAACAAAAAGCAGTGAAGTAATGAGCATCCATCTCAACTCCAATTGAAAGCTTATCCCAATTTCTGTCTTTAATAATTTGTACTAGATAATCGTAAGGATGTTTTGGCCATGCATGAATATAATTTTCATCATACACAATTATATTTTCATCTTTGAGATACGTTTTTATATACGCACCTCCTGAATCTTGAGCTCTTACAAAACATAAAGGTTCATCAGCGTTAATATGAACAATTGCACACTGTGCATAATAAAAAGACCAGGCGTCATAACCAGTTAAATAATTCATGTTATTAGTATCGTGAGAAATCAATAGTTCGATACCTTTATCCTGCATCATCGATTGAACTTTTTTTAATCTTTGTTTGTATTCTTCTTTAGTAAATGACATAAATTTCTATCTGAATAATTTGCCAAAACCTTCTACTAGGTTATTTTTATTAATTTGGACAAGAGTATCCCAAATTAATGCCTGATTGCTTGATAAAACAATCGTGTTAAGTTTTTTTTCAAGTTTATCGATTATTGGTAATACAGGAAGAGCTGTACAAGATACAAATAATGCGTCTGCTCCATTTAAATCTATTTTAGACAAGACATCATACAAATAATTTTGGTCTACTTTGCCTATGTCATAATCTGCCTCTATATCAAAGTATGAATTGGATGTTATCTCAAATCCCTCTGACTTAAAATATTCCATAACCTCGTCATTAAGTTTTTTGCTGTAGGGAGTAAATAGCGAAAGTTTTTTAATATTTAACTTTTTTAATGCTTTTATTGCAGCTGTGCTTGGCGTCGTAACCTGGGCCATTGGTTTTGCCGCTTTTACCTTTTGCTTAATAGAGTTATAGCCTGCTGCAATAGTTCCAGAAGTACATCCGTAGACTACGCAATCAATATCTTGATCTGGTAAAATATCTTTTGTTACACTGGTTACTTTATCAGACATTTTAATCAGATTTTCTTTAGTTAAAGGATTATAACACTCTATTCTATTAACAAAAAAATCTATTTCTCTATCCTTAATTACATTAATAAAATCTCTCTCAATCATAAAATCACTTGCAAGAGCAATAAGGCCAACTCGTGGATTTGATTTACTTATGTATTTTGGTTCTATTTTTGTTGAATTCATATTTTAAAAAAGTGAATATATCATAAGTTCTTAAATAATCATTAATATTAAATGAATTGAATGAATTTTAAAGACACTCTAGTTGCATCACTTGTTCCTATCTTTTTAGGTTTTGGTTTTGTAATTGCCAAACCTGCTTTTGAATCTTTTCCTCCAATACTTCTAATGGGATTAAGATTTATTTTTGCTGCTTCTGTTTTAATTTGGTGGTTTCCTATACCAAAAGGTTTTTTAAAAAAAATTTTTATCGCATCGTTTATAGCAAACACATTGCAATACAGTATTACCTATACTGGTTTAAATTTTATTGATGCATCTGCAGCGGTATTATTAGTACAAACAGAAGTTCCATTTGGAGTAATATTTGCTTTTTTCATGTTGAAAGAGAAACCAACTTTAAGAGCTTTGATTGGGATAGGAATTGCATTTGTGGGAGTTTATATTTTAACTGGCTCACCTAATTTAGATGGAAAAATATTTGGGATCGCTCTAACAATTTTAGGTTCAGCAATATGGGCACTTGGCCAAGTAATTGTTAAACCTTTGAGTAAAGAAATTAATCCTTTAGCTTTAGTTGCGTGGCTTGCATTATTTTCTGGACCCAATTTAATTTTAATTTCTGCGGTAATTGAAGGTGATACCATATCATATTTATCAACTGCTAAATTTAATCACTGGTTAATTGCATTTTATATAGGATTTATTATGCAGCCAATTACTTATGGTTGTTTTTATTATGTTCTAAAAAATAATCCATTATATAAAGTATTACCAATAGTGACTATGGGTATACCACCCACTGGGTTGCTTGCTGCAATATTTTTATTAGGTGAAAAACCAACAAGTGAATTATTTATTGGAGGAGTAGTAATAATATTTGGTGTCATAATGATATTGTATAAAAAGAAAGAGGAGGTAAATTAATGAATGTAGGATTTATTGGCTTGGGAAATGTTGGAGGAAAACTAGCTGGGAGTTTATTAAGGAATAAATTTAATTTAACAGTTAGAGATTTAGATAAAAATTTAACAAAACAGTTTAAAGACTCTGGGGCTAAAATTGCAAACTCTGCTAAAGAACTGGCTGAGGAAGTTGATTTAATAATAACTTGTCTTCCTTCTCCTGAAATTTGTGCAGAAGTGATGGAGGGGAAAAACGGAATTCTAGAAGGTATTTCTGAAAATAAAATATGGTTGGAAATGAGTACTACTGATGAGGCAGAGGTAAAAAGGATTGGGAAAAAAGTAATTGAAAAAAAGGCAATACCCTTAGATGGTCCAGTAAGTGGTGGATGCCATAGAGCAGCATCTGGAAATATAGCAATATTTGTTGGTGGAGAAAGGGAGGCATTTGAAAAGATTTTACCTGCTTTAACTGTAATGGGGCGAAAAATATTACATACAGGAGAATTAGGTACTGCTTCTGTTCTTAAAGTAATTACAAATTATTTAGCCTCTGCACATTTGGTTGCCCTCGGGGAGGCATGGACAGTAGCCAAAAAGTCAAAACTAGATCTAGTAAAAACATATAAAGGAATTGCAGTTTCTTCAGGTAATTCATTTGTTCATGAAACTGAGAGCCAAGTTATTTTAAATGGCTCTTATAATATAAATTTTACAATGGATCTTGTTTTAAAGGATACAGGTCTATTTGATGAGCTAGCAAAAAAATTAAATGCACCTTTAGAAATTTCTCCAAAAATTGTTGACATATTTAAGGATGGTCAAAAAAAATATGGATCAAGAGCTTGGTCCTCGATGATAGTAAAAAGAATGGAAGATTTAAATAAAATTGATTTTAGAGCTGAAGGGTTTCCCGAGGAGTTAACTGATATTGAGCCTGAAGAAAAAGGTTATGAAATTTAAATTTTATGCTACAATAATTTATGATTGAAAAGAAAAATTTTTATATAAATGGAAAGTGGGTTTCACCTACTACGCCAAATGATTTTGAGGTAATTAATCCCTCAACTGAAGAAGCTTTTGCAATAATATCTTTAGGCTCTGCAGAAGACGCAGATAAAGCAATAAAAGCAGCGAATATTGCATTTGAGACCTGGAGAGAAACTACAAAAGAGGAAAGATTAGCTTTACTTGAAAAGTTTGAAGAAATTTATAAAAGAAGATGGGACGAAATGGTTGGGGCTCAGTCTAAAGAAATGGGAGCACCACTAGATTTTGCATCAGAAACTCATACTAAAATGGGAGCTGATATTTGTAGAAATAACATTGAGATTTTAAAAGATTTTAATTTTGAACATCAATTTGATCCTAAATCTAATAACCACATTAGATATGAACCAATTGGTGTTTGTGGATTAATTACACCTTGGAATTATCCAATGAACCAAATTATTTTAAAAGTTATTCCAGCTTTAGCTGCTGGATGTACAATGATTTTAAAACCGTCTGAAATTGCTCCGGTATCAGCAGTATTGTTTGCTGAAATGATTGATGAAGCTGGCTTTCCTGCTGGAGTTTTTAATTTAGTGAATGGAAATGGAGAAGTTGTTGGAAATCATATGTCTGGTCATCCTGACATTGATATGATCTCATTCACAGGATCAACAAGAGCTGGAAAACTAATTCAGAAAAATGCAGCTGATACCATAAAAAAAGTGACTCTTGAATTGGGTGGTAAAGGTGGAAATATAGTTTTTGCAGATTCATACCCTAATGCTGTTAGAGATGGTGTAAGAAATATAATGAGTAACTCTGGACAGTCATGTGATGCTCCAACAAGAATGTTAGTAGAAAAACCAATTTATGAAAGAGCTGTTAAAGAAGCTGTTGATGAGGCAAACAAAATTAAAGTTGATCTTGCATCTAAAAAAGGTGATCACATTGGACCAGTAGTTTCAAAAGTGCAATACGATAAAGTTGTTAATCTTATTAATGAAGGAATTAAAGAAGGTGCAACGTTAGCTGCGGGTGGACCAGATTTGCCAAATGGACTTAACAAAGGTTATTTTGTTAAACCAACAATTTTTTCAGATGTAAATAATGATATGAAAATTGCAAGAACTGAAATTTTTGGACCTGTGCTTTCAATTATACCATTTGAAACTGAGGAAGAAGCAATAGCAATTACAAATGATACATCTTATGGACTTGGTAATTACTTACAGACTGAAGATAAAGAAAAAGCTAAAAGAGTTGCTAGAAAAGTTAGAGCTGGGACAGTTTATATAAATGGTCAAGCCACTGATACTGGAATGCCTTTTGGTGGTTATAAACAATCTGGTAATGGTCGTGAAGGTGGTGTCTGGGGGTTCACTGAATTTTTAGAAGTTAAAGCAATTACCGGTTGGAATTAATAGCTTAAATAACTTATAATCAGAATTAGTTAATAGGGGTTTATATGATTGGTTATGTGATGGTAGGTACTAATAATTTAAATGATGCTATTACATTTTACGACAAAGTTTTAGAAGTAATTGGTTTAGATAGAAACGAGACAATAGAAGATGATTATGCTGCATATGGAGCAAAAGGTACCAAAGATATTGAGTTTTACGTCACTAAACCTTTCAATAAAAAAGATGCTACCTTTGGAAATGGAACACAAATCACATTTTTAACTTCATCAAGATCTCATGTAGATAAATTTCATGAGGTAGGTTTAAAAGCTGGTGGAACTAGTGAGGGATCTGGTGGTGAAAGACCAGAAGGCTCAGGAGTTTATTATTCTTATCTTCGTGATTTAGATGGAAATAAAATTTGCGCCTTTACAAATAGTAAAGAATAAATTTATGTCATACGACCCAATCAAGACAAAATTAGAAAACAATAAAATCATTATTTTAGATGGAGGTATGGGCGCAGAACTAGAAAAAAATGGTGCTGAGATGGATAAGCATATGTGGTGTGGGAAGTGTTCTGTTGATCATCCTGAATTAGTTAGAAAAGTGCATGAGGATTATATAAATGCTGGAGCCGATGTAATTACAACTAATACTTATAGCACTACTCCAATATCAATGAGACAATATGGTTATGAAAACCTTATAGAAAAATTTAATCAAAAAAGTGTTAAGGTTGCAAGAGAAGCAATAGAAAATACTAATAACAAAACTGCATTAGCTGGAAGTGTATCAACTTTTGGAAACTTTTATAAACTTGGTATCAAAGCAATGATACCTGGTTTTCATGAACAACTAAAAATTTTATCTGACGCTGGAGTAGACTTAATTATTTTAGAAGCAATGTCTTCACAAGCTGACATAGTTGAAACAATGCTAAATTGTTCCACAAAAGTAAATATACCTGTTTGGTTATCTGTATCATGCGTAATGGATGATCAAAAAAATATAATGCTTGGATATAATGATACAATTGACTCTGATACACATGTCTATGAAAACTTTGAGACATCCATAAATAATTTTAAAAATTTACACAGTGGGCCAATATTGGTTGCTCATTCAGATATAAATATTACAGGAAAAGCAATTGAAACTGCAAGGAAGAATTATGATGGAATATTAGGAGCATATCCAAATAAAGGTTATTATGAAAAACCACACTGGAGATTTGTAGATGACATGACGCCAGATGGATATTTAAATGAAGTTAAGTCATGGATTAAAAATGGAGCTCAGATTATTGGTGGATGTTGTGGGATCGGAGTAGACGAAATAAAAGCAATTTCAATTTTAAAAAACTAAAGTATATTTAAAAATAATGAAAACATTTATTGGCGGTATTGGCTGTTTTTGGGACGAAAAAAAGTACGAGGGCATCAAAGGTATAATATCTACAGAATGTGGTTACTGTGGTGGAGATGAGCCAAATGTTACATACAAGGCAGTTTGTGGTGGAGATACAGGACATATAGAAGTGGTCAAAGTTGAGTATGATGAAAAAGAAAAGTCATACGAGGACATGGTCAATTTATTTTTTGAATTACACGACTCAACTCAAGTAAATCGACAAGGTACATATGTGGGAATTCAATACCGTTCAGAAATATTTTATAACACTGATGAAGAAAGACAGATTGCAGAAAAAGTTTTAAACGAAGTTAACAGTAAATTAGATGGAAAAGTTTCAACTAAGGTATCAAAAGAAAAAAATTACTGCAAAGCAGAGGCTTATCATCAAAAATACGAACAAAAAAAATCATTAAAATATTGAAGAAAAAAAAATTAGTCTCTGTTAGAAACCCAGAATTAACCACACTTAAAGATAATAAAGCTTCATGGAACCTTCCTAAAACAAGAAGGTTTGGTTATAGAAATTTACATAAAATCAATAGATACAGTATTTTTTTAAGATCTGATTTAATATTAAAATTAAACTCTAAACCAAATAAAACTATCGCTAAGTTTCCTTTAGTAAAGAAGATGACTAAAAATAAATCTTTTTGTTCATTAATTGTTGGCAACCGTCAAAATATTTTATTTGAAAAATATGCCAAAGATTTTAAAAAAAATCAGCCTCAAACAATTATGTCCATTACAAAAATGTTCGTTAATTTATTTATTGGAGAATTGGTTACGAACAGATTAATAGATCTTAATAAAAAAGTTTCTCACTATTTGCCAAAAATTGGAAGCGGATATGCAAATGCAAAGATCCAAGATGTCTTAAACATGAATGTTATAAACTCTTATACTGAAGATTATACTAAGGCATACTCGTCTTCCTTTATGCATGAACCTGTCGGAGGATGGAGGCTGCCTAAAAATCTTAAAAATCATCTTAGCCAGGAAGAATATTTAAATACAATTAAAAAATCAAAAAATAAAAGTTTAATTAATAATTCTGAATATGCTTTTTATAAATCTGCAAATACTGATGTAGTAGGACTTATAATTGAAAAAGTTAGTGGTAGAACTTTAAGAGATTGGGTTTTATCTGTGGTTGAGGCTGCAGGATTTGAAGATGGGTTATATATTGCATCAGATAGATATGGTATGCCTTGGATGTCTGGAGGTGGTTGCTTAATTACAAGAGACTTTTTACGAATGGGATTACTTTTCGCAAGAAAAGGAATGGGTGTTGAGAATAGAAAAGTTGGATCTTCATCATTTTTAGACAAAACAATTTTTAATGTAGGACCCAAATATATGAATTTATCAAAAGACAAATATTTATATTATTCAAATTCCACAATGGTTTCAGGCAACATGATTGGGCACTCAGGGTATGGTGGTCAGTTTCTTGCAACTAATTTTAAAACTGGGAATGTAGCCGCTTTTTTTTCTGTTCTAGAAACGAAATCAGCAACAAAAGAAAGTTATAAAACTGATATGATCAATATGCTGATAGATTTAGTTAATAAAAAATATTAAATTAAGAATATCTCTCAATTAATTTTTTTAGATGTTTGTCTGTAACACCACAGCATCCGCCAATAATTTGAATTTGGTTATCAATTAACTTTTCACATTCATTAGCGAATTCTTCCTCTGTAGAAGTCACAATAGCTTTATGGGACTTTGTATCAAACTTATGTATCTCAGGATAAAACATCATCGGACCATTCCAATTATTTTTAATTACACTCAATCCTTCAAAAGCATCTACGAACCAGGTATGCATGATACCATAAACATCTCCTCCCATATTTGTAAGGGATTTTACAATGTCATTTAGCAGAACAATTTTATCATCAGGAATAAATTTTGGTTGCTCTTTATATTTGGTTTCATCGTAAATTAACGAAGTTTCTTTTTCTGCGCTAAAATTTCTGCCAATAACACTATTATCAAATTTGCTTATACAAGAACTTAATCCAACCCAAACGGGCAAATCAGTTTCTAAAGCAGCATTCAATAAAATTCTTGAATGATCAATATCAAGTAACATTTCTAAAATTAAAATATCTACCCCTTCCTCTTTCAGAATTTTTGCAGCTTCTTTATAATTTTGCTCCTCCTGCTTAAAAGAAGGTATGTACTTAGGATTTGGCACAAATTCATTTTCCTTTAATGAAAAAAAATTTGATAAACTTCCAGCAATTCCAATTTTACTTTCTTTATCTTTATTTTTAATTGCTTGTCTGGATAATTTTATTGATTGAATAATAAATTCTTTAACTTCTGCTCCACGATTTATACTTTCAAGATTATGTCTGGTTGAACTAAAAGTATTTGCAGTAATTAGATCACAACCAACATCAATAAACTTTTCATGAACCTTAATTACTATTTCTGGAGATGTTATTGAGGCTAAGGCAGAAAAAGCTGGAGACATTTCACCTCCCAATTTTGCAATTTCTGAACCGTTTCCACCGTCTAAGAATATTTTTGAATTTGATTTTAACTTTTCTTTAAAAAGCATTTATTTTTCGTCTTTTGGTGCAAGCACTACGGCTAATACTCCTCCTAAAACAATCATTGTACTTCCTACAACTTCTCGCCAACCAAATGTTTCGTCTGTTAAAATACCAGCAGAAATAACTCCAACAACTATTTCACTTAAATATAATATTGCACAAAGACCTGCTCCTAAAACTGAAGGTGACCACATGATAACTACCCCTGTTGGAATAAAATAAAATACTGAAATAAGAACTAAAAAAGTAAACATTGATGTAAAAGCTTCAATGGGTGGCATGGGCCCCAGATAATCTTTTAAAATAAAGCCAGCAAAAATATTAAATATTGTTCCATAAACGAAAAATGAGAATATTACAGGAAAAACACCATCTGTTTTTGTAATTTCCAAACGGACTAAGCCAGCTCCAAAAAGCACACCTCCCACAAGTGCCAACCAATCACCTGCATTTTGTGGTAATGGTATAATATTAGATTGACTGAAAACAACCCACAAACCTCCAAGCGCTAAACTTAGAGTTAAAACCCTCTCTAAACCAGGTCTTTTCTTTAAGAAATATATTTCAAAAATAGTTGTCCAAATAGGTATCATGTAAAACATGATCAATGCACGAACGACGTCTGTTAATAAAAAACTTAAAGCGTAACAAATAAATCCACTACCAGTTAAAAAACCAACAAATGGAATTTCTAATCCTGATGTTCGACCTTTAAATTTTCTCCACAAAGATAAAGGCGTAAGCAATATAATACCAATCATCATTTGAGAAATAGTTCCCCAACCTCCAGTAAGACCACCATCCTCTAAAATTCTTTGAGGAAGCCAATAAACTCCCCATGATCCGGCAGCTATGGCTAATGCAAAAGCTATTTTAAAGTGATGTTTATGTCTGACCATTAATTTAGATTTGGTTTATGATTTGAAAAATTAAAAATTTCCTCATATTTTTTTGCAAAAGACATCACTTTTAAATCTTCTTTTGTTTTTGCAATAATTTGTATGCCAATTGGAAATCCATCTTTGTTAAACCCAATAGGTAATGAAATCGATGGTAAGTAAAAAAGACTAGCAAATATATGGATTTCGATCCATCTATGGTAAGTATCCATTATTTGATCATTAATTTTTTCAGGATTTCTTAAATTTTTATCAAAAGGGAATGATTGTTGAGATGGTAGAGCTAAAAAATCAAAGCTACCGAATAAACTATTTACATCATTTGATAGTTCAATTCTTGAATCTAGAGCTAATTTTACATCGTCTTCTGTTAGCTTAATGCCCTTATTGTATTCCCATAAAGCCTGTGGGGTCATTTGATTAACATCTTTAATATTCATTGCAATAATTTCCTCATTAATATCCTCATAAATACTTTTAGCTCTTAATGTTCCCCAGCAATTCCATAACTTATGAGCATCTACATTTGGTTTTAAGTGTTCAATTACAACTTTATTTTTTTCAAGACTGTTTAATTGTTTATTACACATTTCAACTAAATCAGGATCATATTGATAATTACCATTCATGTCAGATAACCACCCTATCTTGATTTTAGAAAATTCTTGATCACTTATATTGGTATCTTTAAATGAGTTTTTTAAACTAAAAGAAATTGGATCTTCTTTATGTTCTCCAGCTATTACATCTAAAAGAATTGCCATATCATCTGGTGTTCTTGCAAGACATCCGGGCGTTGAGATAATTGGGAGATTCTTTTTCTTATCATTTGTCCGATAGTCAGGCAGAAGTCCTGGTGTTGGTCTAAAACCATAGACATTAGCATATGCTGCAGGAGTTCTGCAAGAACCCATCATATCTGTTCCATCTGCAAAGGGTAGTAACTCAGCCGCAACAGCCACACCGGCTCCACCACTTGATCCTCCTGATGATTGAGTATTACCATATACATTAGGTGTTATTCCAAATAGTCTGTTTGCTGTATGTGCACCTACACCTAGTTCTGCAGTATTTGTTTTTCCTATCATTATTCCACCAGCATCTATTTGACGATCAACAATTATAGAATTTTTTTTTGGGAAGTAATCTTTATATCCAGGAAAGCCACATGTAGTTGGAAAACCAACTACATCTAATAAATCTTTTGATGCCAAAGGTAGACCAAACAACGGTTTACTTTCATCAAATTTTTCATCTTTGTGTTTAGCTTCATTTATAATTTGCTCTTCTTCTTTAATTGAGACTATAGCATTTAAAGATGGGTTATATTTTTTTATTCTTTCTAAATAAAAAATGACAACTTCTTTTATGGAGGCTTCTTTTGTTTTGATTAAAGAAATAATTTCTTTAACCGATTTATTTTCAAGCATGAGAATTTACTATTACCTAGCTTTTTTAATGGATGCTAGAGTAATTTCCTTTATTTCTTCTAAAGTTGCTTTTCTAGGATTTTGTCCATAGGCTTGATCTTTCATTGATTTTTCAGCAATTCTATCAACACAATCCTCGGGGACTCCAATTTCGCTCAAACTTTTTGGAATTTTAATTCTATCAAGAATGTTTTCAATGTTTGATATAAACGCATCTACAGAATGATCTTTAAATTGCATAGCCTCTGACATTCTTTTAACTTTTTCTTCCATGCCTGGAAGATTATATTTTAAAACTACAGGCAATATTATTGCATTGGTTAGACCGTGATGAGTATTATATTCGGCTCCAACCATATGAGCTATAGCATGTACTAATCCTAAACCTTTTAAAAAAGAAATTCCTGCTAAACAAGATCCGACATGCATTCCACCTCTTGCAACTATATTGCTTGGATCTTCTACAGCTGTGACTAAAGATTTTGATATTAAAGATAAACCTTCTAAAGCAGCACCATCACACATTGGATTAAAACCAGGAACACAATAACCTTCTATGCCATGGATTAAAGCATCTGCACCAGTCCATGCCGTTAAATTTGCTGGCAATCCAATAGTTAGTTCTGGATCTAACAATGCTAAGGAAGGTCTAACATCTGGATGCCACATACAAAATTTCATGCCTTCTTTTAAATAAGTAACCATAGCTGAAATTTCTGTTTCAGCACCAGTGCCTGCGGTAGTAGGAATGGTTATGATTTTTGGAAAAGGATTATCTTTACTAATTATAGGAGGGGTTAATTCAAACTCAAAATCTCTAAGTGGTACGTCATTGTTTGCTGTAAGACATATTAATTTACCACCATCCATTGCACTACCTCCACCGATTGCAATTATAGCGTCATGGTTACCATCTTTAAATTTACTGACACCATTTGAAACTTCATCCTCTCGAGGATTTGGAGATATATCAAAAAATAAATCTGATTTAATATTTGAGCTGGCTAAATAGTTTTGTAAATTAATGATAAAAGGTAATTTTGGACTTCCTTTATCTGTTACTATTAACGGATTTTTAATATTTAAATTATTACAGATTCTTCCTATTTCTTTTAATCTACCAGGACCATAAGCAATGTTAGTAGGAAATGTCCAGTCTTGATTGGATAGAATATCTGTTTCATTAAGTTTAAAACTTTGCATATCGTAGATAAAGTATACAATTTTAAAAAATTATAAATGAATATTTCGTCCGAAAAAACAGATTTAAAAAATACTTATTTAGCAATAGTTACAATGCTCTTAGCAATTCTATGCGTAGATATGTATATGGTTGTAATTAAGTTTTTGGGAAATGAGTATTCGGTAATTCAGCTTGCTGTTTTTAGAAATATTGCAGGTATTATTCCGCTTTTTGTTTTAATTCTATTTACAAAAGAATATTTTTCAATTTTCAAAAATTTAAACAAAAAATTTATATTTTTAAGCTTTTTAAGAGGTCTGGCATTCTTGTCGATGAATATCTTTATATTTATTTCAGTAATTAACCTTGAATTTGCAACTGCAATGGTTCTTACTTTTTCATCACCGTTTTTCATAGTAATTTTATCTATAATTTTTTTAAATGATAAAGTAGGTATTTATAGATGGTCAGCAATTTTTATTGGATTTTTTGGAGTTGTTTTAATTGTTCAACCAGGTAGCGATATATTTAGTTTTTATTCAATTTTTCCAATATTAACTGCGATTGCTTGGGCTTTTACAGTAATAATTTTAAAATTTATACCTGATGGACACTCAACGGCAAAAATACAACTTTATACTTTAATCTTTAATGTAATTGGTGGAGTAATATTATTTTTTATTACTACTGGGCATACAGAAATAAAAGGTAACCAGGATTTTTTTTTAATGACATTGACTGGAATACTTGGAGGAACCGCTGCAATACTTTTTATTTATGCTTATAGATTAATTTCTGCAAGCAAGATGGCATCTTTTGAATACTTTGGTATTCCATCCTCTTTTATTTTAGGGTGGTTATTTTTTAACGAAGCGCCTTGGGAACAATTATTCCCAGGTGTATTTGTAATAGTATTTGCTGGAATGATTATAATTTGGAGAGATAAAATAAAAACAAAAAGTACAAAAGTTAGTAGAGAGATTAACTAGCAGACTTCATAGATTTCATTACTATCGCCCTGTCTATTTCACCAATCAATTTTCCAGTTTTTGTATCTACAACTGGAAATTTTTGATCTGTATCTACTAATTTATCAATCAATGTCTCAATTTTTGAGTCGTGTGGAATATTATTAGATCCATTTTCAAATAATTTTTTTGTGTCATCGCAACATTCCTCCCTCATTACTTTACTTGCACTTAATACTTTATATTTTGGAACATCTTCACAAAAATCTTTTACATATTGGTCTTTGGGATTTGCAACAATTTCCTCTGGTGTTCCGACTTGAGAAACTTCTCCATCTTTCATAATGGCGATATGATCTCCCATTTTTATTGCCTCTAAAAAATCATGAGTAATAAATACCATTGTCTTTTGTAATTTTTCTTGAATTTTTAATAATTCGTCCTGCATTTCTCTTCTAATTAATGGATCTAATGCTGAAAAAGGTTCATCAAAAATTAAAATTTCTGGATCAACTGCAAGTGCACGAGCTAGACCCACTCTTTGTTGCATACCTCCAGATAACTCTCTTGGGTAATTGTTGTGCCAACCTTCTAAACCAACCATTTTTAAAACTTCCATTGATTTTTCTACTCTATCATTTTTTTTATTTCCTCTAATCTCTAAACCATAACCAATATTTTCAATAACAGTTCTATGCGGAAACAAACCAAAATGTTGGAAAACCATACTCATCTTATTTCTTCTTAAATCTAACAAATCTCTTCCACTCATTTTCGTTACATCAACATCATCCATTTTAACTGTTCCAGAAGTTGGTTCAATTAATCTAGAAATACATCTAACTAAAGTAGATTTTCCACTACCAGATAGACCCATTACTACAAAGGTCTCGCCTTTCTCAATTGAAAAGCTTACATCTTTTACTGCAACTACATGTCCTGTCTTTTCCTGAACTTCTTTTATTGATAAGCTTTTATCTAAGTCTTTTATTATTCTTTGTTCATCAGAACCAAATAATTTCCAAACATTTGAACATGTTATTTTTGGTTGATTATTCATAATTTGTTATTTTAATAACATAAAAATAGACAATATTTTTCTTTAAAAGTAAAATTATTTATTTTAAATTTTAGATAATATGTCATCTGAAGTAGCAAGTATTCAAGGAAAGCAAAATTTCTCAAAAAATATTATTACATATTCTGTAATCTTAATAACATTTTTAGTTGCACTGTGGTTATCTTTTCAAAGCGATGGTCCCTCAAAAATGCCGAAGGTTGTCACTGACCAATTTACATTTACAGCATGGGTAAACGAAGGTGAAGATTATTTAAAGAAAAATTATAGATGGATTACCAAAATAATAGCCAGTTATATTAAAAATGTATATTACTTTGTTGAAGATTTTCTTATCGACTCGCCTTGGCTATTAATTGCAGCATTAATATTTTTACCTTGTCTGATTGCAGGTGGTTTAAGATTAGGATTGTACTCTTTGTTCGTCATTTATTTTTGGGGTGCAACAGGAATGTGGGAACCATCTCTTCAAACAGTGGCGTTGATGGGTTTATCTGTTTTACTATGTGTAGTAGTTGGAGTTACCCTAGGTGTGCTTTGCTCACAAAGTGATAGATTTGAAAATTTTATGAAGCCTATTTTAGATACAATGCAAGTAATGCCTGCGTTTGTTTATCTTTTTCCAGCTCTTTTCTTTTTTGGAATTGGAGGGGCTCCAGCAATATTAGCCACAATGATTTACTCGATGCCTCCGATAATAAGATTAACAAATACTGGTATAAGACAAGTTTCAGCAGAAACAATAGAGTCTGCAACCTCTTTTGGATCAAGTAAGTTACAACTTCTATTTAAAATTAAAATTCCACTTTCACTTCCAAGTATAATGATGGGAATTAATCAGGTGATAATGATGGCTTTAGCGCTTGTGGTTTTGGCATGTTTTATTGGAGCTGAAGGAATTGGTGGTCAAGTCTGGCAAGCAATTAGAAGACTTGATGTTGGATGGGCAATGGAAGGAGGACTCTGTATTCTCTTCATGGCAATAATGTTTGATAGATTTAGTATGTCATTTAGTAAATCAAAACAAATACTTCCATCTAACGTTCAAAAATTTTATTTACTTCCTCAATCTTGGGAAAAATTTACTATCGCAAGAATTATAGAAAAGCCTTTAGAATTTTTAGGTGGTTTAATTAATTTTGTTTGTACAAATTTGACAAAATTTATTGCATATGTATTTGAATTTTGTATTTCGTTAGCAAATAGACAAACAGCAAGAGATATTGGTGAAATAATTTCTAGAAGATATTATATCATCCCATCTTTTTTACTTGTTCTGACTATATCATTCGTTGATTCTTATATGATAAGTATAGGATCATTTCCAGAAGAGTGGAGATTATCAATAAGACAACCAATTTCTAATAGTGTAGAGTCTTTAACTGTTAATCCTAGTTTTATTGCATTTACAAAAGCTCTTAGAGGATTTGTATATCTTAAACTTTTAAGACCACTTGATATGTTCCTAACTCATGTGCCGTGGTGGTATACACTAGGGGTATTTGCAGCAATTGGATATTTTACTGTTGGCATCAGATTTGCAATTATTACAGCAATATTATTACTTTTTATTGGAGCTTGTGGGATATGGCCTCAATCAATGATTACATTATCATCTGTTTTGGTCTCCGTAGCTTTATGTTTTATAATTGGAGTTCCGCTTGGAATAATTGCGTCTTACAATGAAAGATTTAGAAATGTTCAAAATGTAGTTTTAGATGCAATGCAGACATTGCCCTACTTCTGTTATTTAATTCCTGTTTTGATGTTCTTTGGGGGAGGAATAGTATCTGCTGTACTGGCAACAGTAATATACTCCATACCACCCATCATTCGATTAACATCTTTAGGTTTAACTCAAGTATCTGGAACTTACTCTGAGGTTTCACGTTCATTTGGTGGTACTTTATTACAAACTCTAAATAAAATTAAATTTCCATTAGCTATTCCAAGTTTAGTTATTGGATTTAATCAAACAGTTATTATGGCTTTTGCTATGCAGATTGTTACACCTTTAATTGGAGGAAAAGGATTAGGTTTAGAAGTATTTAATGGATTGGCAAGATCAGATACTGGTAGAGGATTAGCAGCCGGTATAGGAATTGTATTATTGGCAATAATTATAGACCGAATATCGCTTGCTTGGACCAAAAAGCAGAGAGAAGCTTTAGGCTTATAAGTCAAGTAAAAGCATCATTATTCACAGTTTACAAACTAGTATTTTTTGTTTTAAGATAAGTCTTTAATTAATTAAATGAGAGGAAATAAATGAGGTTATCAAAAACAATATCAGCTCTATTTTTATCTTTCGTAATTTTATTAGCAAGTCTTACTCAGGCAAATGCAAAAAGATTACATGCTGCTATTGCTGACTGGACAGGTGGAATAATTACTTGTGAAGTTGCAGTAGCAATTCTTGAAAGAGAAATGGGCTATAAAATTAAACAAACAGTTTTCCCTTCTGGTACTGGATTATGGGAAGCAATTGCAGCTGGAGAACTTGATTTCGCTTGCGAGAGTTGGCCAAGTTATGCAGAGGCGGACGATGTAATGTTTAATGAAGATTTAATTTATGACGGCAAAGTAGTAAAGTCTTATAAAGGAGATGGAACAGTTGATCTTTTAGGAACTACTGGAATCATCGGTATGTCAGATTACTGGATACCTAAATATGCTGCAGATGAAATGGGCATTAAAACTTGGAGAGACCTAAACAAACATAAAGCTAAATTTGCAACTATTGAAACAGGGGGTAAAGGAAGATTAATTGGATGTCCTGTAGCTGGTTGGAACTGTCATGACCAAAAAAGACTTGATCTTTTAGGAATTGATTTCCAAGCAGATGAGCTGGGAACTGAAGCGGCTGCAATTGCAGAAGCAAAAGCTGCTTACATGAGAAAAGAGCCGTTCTTGTTATACTTATGGTCACCACACTGGTTCTTTGGCGAGTTTGACATGGTTGGAGTTCAACTTCCTGAGTACAAAACTTGTGCAGGAGACACATTTACTGAAGCAAACAACTGGAAAACTTGTGGTACAGATGGATGGCCAGCAACTGGTTGGGATAAAGATTACACTATGAATTATGGAAATCCTGACACATTTGCTAAACCAGAACATGCTAAAGCAAAAGCTTTTTTTGAAAGAATGAAGTTAGAAAACTTAGACCAAGCTAAGATGCTTGTTGAAGTTGACATCAAAAAAAGAGACGTTAAAGAAGTTGTAAATGAGTGGTTAGATAATAATCCAGATAAATGGAAAAGTTGGTTACCTAACTAATAACTAAACTTCAAAAAATAATTAAGGGCTTTGTGGAAACAAAGCCCTTTTTTTTACATGCATATAATACACAGAGGAATTGTAAATAAGAGTTACAAAGAAAACTGCCTAAAGTCGTTTCGAGAATCATTTAAAAAAAAATTTGGTATTGAAACAGATATTCATTCAACCAAAGATAAAAAGTTTGTATGTTTTCATGATTTTACTTTAAAGAGAATTTTTAAAATAAATAAAAGTATCAAAAATATTAATTATGAAGATCTAAAAGAGATTAAAAATAAAAAATTTCAAATACCACAATTGAAAGAGGTTCTAAAAATCTCAAAAAAAAAATTTCCTGTCTTTATTGAAATAAAGCCATTATTTAGTAAAAAACTTTTATCTAATTTGATTAAAGAAACTAGAGGTTTCAAAAAATGTATATTTATCTCTTTTAAGCATGAAAATATCTATAATCTTCTTAAAATTAATTCAAAGCTATCAGTGGGTTTATCATTTTCCAACAAATCTAGCGTAAAATCTATTTTGAAAAGTAGCCTAAATAAAGGAATAAAATATCTAATATTAGATAAAAAATTTTTAAAAAACGGAAAAATACAAATGATTAATAAAGAAAAATATTATTACACAATTAAAAGTAAAAGGGAGTTTTTGAAATATAATAAAAATAACAATCTTATATTTGAAAACTTATGATTTATATTTTTTAAGGTATTCTAATCTACCAATTATCTCATCTCTATCTAGATAATAGCCTTGAAGATGACGATGACCAGAATTTGGATCAAAGGCTGTTCTACCATGCAAAACACGTCTATTGTTAAAAGAAAATATGTCTCCTGGTCCTAGTCGAAATTTAATTTGAAATTTGTCATCATGTAAAAGATTACCAAATCTGTGGTGAGCTTTATAAACTTTGTCCATTTGGTCTGGATGGCAGTCTAATGCATCCATAGTTGCAACACTAAATCTAATATCATGAAAATCTTTATCTTTTGTTAAACTAATTGCTGGGGCATGGAAGCTTCGGTGAGATTCTTGAGTATAATCTTTATCTCTAAACTTTAGAGGTACAGAGACTAATGTTTCAAAAATATCTTTTTCATTTTTTCTCAAATAATCAGCAACTGCAAAGCCATCAATTGCAGAAGAGTCGCCACCCTTTGCATCATTTACTAAACAGTGTAAAAACTGATAACCAGGTGGTAATTCAAACCAAGGTAAATCCATGTGGTTTCTTAAAGCATGAGCTGTGTAAGCAGAATTATTTGGTTTTGGAATATTGATTACTTCAAAGGGGGTTTTAAAAAAGGTTTCTCTTACGTGACTTATTCTATGAAGAATATCAAAACCTGATTTTTTTTCTGTCGGTGAATTTTTTACTATTGCTATACCTTTATGATGTAATAGTTCTAACCACTTTATTAATCCTTCATCAGAATTAATTACTTCATCATGTTCAATACATATCGACGAAAATTCGTTTTCCAAATTATTATCCCAAAGATGATAAGGTGAGACATATTCTTGTTTATTTTTAATAGTATAACAATTTTCTCTCAACCACTTAGGATCATAATAACTTGTGTGGTCACCCTCACTCCACTCTATTTCTAATTTACCATCACCATTTAAAGAATATTTTTTGGGATTTATTTCTTTTGATACATCTAAGATATTAAACATTCTATGTCTTGAATCTTTATCATGTGCAGTAGGACAATTATCTCTTAACCACATGTAATTAAATTTACTTTCTTCACCATCGTTCCAAGTAATTTGTAAATAAGTGCTATTTTTTGCGATTTTAGAAATAGAATTCATAATAAATAATTATATAAAATCAAAAAAATTTCAATTCAATTAATAGTTGAATTTAATAAAGTTATTTTATTGTTGATTTGCTTTGATGTACTAAAAGAACTAAACTTTAAATAAATGTCTAAAATCGAAATCAATAACGTATACAAAATTTTCGGTCCAAAACCTGATAGCGTTCTTAAAATGGTTCAAGAAGGAGCTACAAAAGAAGATGTTCTAGAAAAAACTGGACATACGGTTGGTTTAGATAATGTATCCTTAAAAATTGAAGAGGGAGAAACATTTGTTTGTATGGGTTTGTCTGGATCAGGAAAATCAACACTAATTAGACACTTAAATAGATTAATAGACCCAACCTCTGGAGAAATTCTAGTAGAAGGTAAAGATGTTACCACTCTAAACAAAGAACAATTAATTGAATTTAGAAGACAAAAAATGAGTATGGTATTTCAACGATTTGGGCTGTTCCCACACAAAACAGTTTTACAAAATGTTGGTTACGGACTCGAAATGCAAGGTATGGAGATTGAAAAAAGAAATTCTGTTGCAATGGAAAAAATCGAGTCTGTCGGTTTGACTGGATTTGAAAATCAATATCCTGCACAACTTTCTGGAGGTATGCAACAGCGAGTAGGTCTTGCAAGAGCCTTAGCTACTGACACGGACATTATGTTAATGGACGAAGCTTTTTCTGCATTAGATCCTTTAATTAGAAGTGATATGCAGAAACAACTTATAGACCTACAATCAGAATTAAAAAAGACGATAGTATTTATTACTCATGATCTTGATGAGTCATTAAGGTTAGGAGATCATATTGGAATTTTGAATGCAGGAAAACTTGTTCAAGTAGGAACACCTGTAGAAATTATAATGAACCCTGCTGATGAATACGTTGAGGCATTTGTTAAAGACGTAAATAGAACGAAAGTTATAAAAGCAAAAATTATAATGAAACCTGTAAATCAATCAGATGATATTGACAAATCAAACTTGATAAAAGTAGAGGAAGATCAATTTATAGAGGAATTTCTACCTCAAGTTGTTTGTAGTAACTCTAATTGTGAGGTAGTTGATAAACAAGGAAATGCTAAAGGCTATATATCTAACAAAGAATTGCAAGAATCACTTTCAAACTCATAATTAGATTAAATAGTTATGAAAAAAAGTTTAAGTAACATTGTTGATTTAGTTAAATACCCAATTCATGATTTACAATCACCAAAGATCAAGAAAGTAATTGAAAAATGTAAAACTGAATTAGATAGCGATAGTTGTTCGGTGATTCCTAATTTTATTTTACCAAATTCTTTAAATGTAATGAAAAAAGAATTAGAGCAACAGCTTAATGAAGTTTATATGTCTAAAGAAAGTATCAACGCATATCTTTATGCAAAAGATGACCCTACTCTTCCTAAAGATCACCCAAAAAGAATATTTATGGATAGATTTAATGGATATTTAAATTCTGACTGTTTTGCAAAAAATTCAGAGATGAAATTTCTTTATGAAACTGAGGAATTATTAAAATTTGTATCTGCTTGCTTAGGGATTTCTCCTATATATAGATGGGCTGATCCTTTAGCCTGTCATGCATATAACGTTATGGAAACTGATGGAATATTACCTTGGCATTTTGATAGTTGTGAATTTACGTTAAGTTTAATGATCCAAAAACCAGAAGAGGGAGGAATATTTGAATATTGTCCTAACATAAGAGAACCAGGTAACGAAAAATTTGACGATGTTAAAAAAGTACTAGATGGAGATCGAACAAGAGTAAAACGACTTGAACTTGAACCAGGTGATTTACAAATATTTAAAGGTAGATTTACTATGCATAGAGTAACTAAAGTTATAGGAAAAACATCACGTTTTATGTGCATACCTGCGTATGTATTGGATCCCTGGAGAGTAAATACACCTGAACATTCAAAAGCAATTTACGGAAAAGTATTGCCCATACATTTAGAAAGAAATAAAGTTAGATCCGATGGATTAACAGATTAATGTCATACAATTTCAAAAATAAAAAAATAATTATCTCTGCTGGGGCATCAGGAATTGGTTGGGCAACAGCAAAAGAATGTCTTGAAAAAGGTGCAAAGGTATTCGTTTGTGATGTTGATAAAAAATCTATAAATAAATTAAAGAAAAATCCTTTAAATAATAAAAGATTATTTTCTTTTCATTGTGATGCCTCAAATGAAAACGATGTAATAAATTTCTTTAAAGAAATTAAAAAAAAAACACAAAAGATTGATGCACTAATTAATAATGTTGGGGTTGCAGGCCCAACAGGAACTATGGACAAACTTAAAACAAAAGATTGGGAACAAACTTTAAAGATAAATGTAATTAGTCATTTTATTTTTTCAAAATTAGCAATCCCAATGTTAAAAAAAAACAAAGGCGGCTCCATAGTTAATCTATCCTCTACAGCAGGTATATTTGGATTTCCACTAAGGTCTCCGTACTCAGCAAGTAAATGGGCGGTAGTTGGAATGACAAAAACTTTAGCAATGGAATTAGGAAAGTTTAAAATCAGAGTAAACGCAATTTGTCCAGGAACTGTAAAAGGAGATAGAATGGGAAGAGTTATTAGAGACAAAGCTAAATTTTTGAAGATCTCAAAAAAAGCTGTGGAAAGTGAATTTGTCTCTATGACTTCTCTTAATACTTGGGTTTACGAGAAAGATATTGGTAAAATGTGTTGTTATTTAATTTCCGATGAGTCTTCTAGAATTTCTGGTCAAGTAGTTGGCGTTGATGGTAACACCTTAAGAATGCATTAGAACTTTAAATATTTTCAATAAATTCTATTAAGTTATTTGCTATTTGCTCAGGAGCCTCTATCAAAAAAGAGTGTTTTACCTCTGGTATAATAACTAATTTAGAATCTTTAACCTCGTTTGACATTTTTTTATTGTGAGAAGGAGTGCATCCACCATCATTTTCACCTGTCATAAATAGGCAGGGATTTTTTATATCTTTTAACCAAGAGATCATCTCGGTTTCCGCATAAATTTTAAAAACATTTATGAATACATCTTTATCAGTATCTATTACCTGTTTTAATCTCCTAGATACCAGGTCTGGATTTTTTTCAATAAAATTGTCTGTAAACCATCTGTTAGTGAGATTTTTTAATGTTTGTTCAACACCCTTATCTCTTAGATCTGAAATTACATTCCAAACTTTTTGCTTATCTTCATCGGATCTTCCTGCAACTGTTGATAATAAGCCAACTGACAAAACTCTTTCAGGAAACTTTTTAGCATAAGCAGGCGCAATCATTCCTCCTAAAGAATGCCCCATAAAATGGGCTTTTTCGATGTTTGCCTTTTCTCTTACTCTTTCAAGATCTAAAACAAGATCATCTAAATTAAAATCTTTATTATCTACTGGTGATTTTCCATGGCCTCTTAAATCATATGTTACAACTGTGAATTTATCTTTAAGTTTTGGAACTATGAACCTCCATGCATCTTCTGCTCCTCCTACTCCATGAGTTAAAAATATTGCAGGCCCTGATCCTGTGACTGAGTAATTGCAATCTATGATGCTCATAGATATTTAAGCTACTTGTATATTAGATTTTTTGAAATATGGGATTACATTTTCACCAATTCTATACATTGACTCTATTAGGTCTTCTTGAGATTGTCCAAAACTTGAACTAAGAATTACCTCGTCAACTCCTGCTTCAGCATAAACGCTAAGTTTATCGATCATTTCATTTAAAGGGCAAATTAAAAGATTTTCTTTTAATTCTTCTAAAGTTTGTTTTCTTGGCAAAGCTTCTATATTCCCTTCTTTTACTTTCCCTGGTCCTGTAAACATATTGTCAAATCTTTTGTAATATTCGTAAGCAAGTTTTGTTTTCTCTCTAGCTTCATTTTCATCTTTTGCTAAGTAAGCCATTCGTTGCATTGAAAGTTTGAGTAATTTACCTTTTTCACCTAGTTGAATGCAACCCTCTTTGAATGCATTAACTCTACTTAACAAAAGATCTTTTGTTCCTGATAATACTGTTGATTGAACATGAAATCCTCTTGAAGCTGCATCTTTTATACTTTCTAAATTCATTGCGGCAACCATCATTGGTATTGGATTACTTATGGGTCGAGGCATTATAGTTAATGGTTCGAAGTCATAGTATTTGCCTTTATACGAAACTTCTTTATTTTTTAATAATAATTGTAGAACCTCTAAAGACTCTACAAATTTTTCTTTTGATTGTTCTATTGGTGTGCCTAGTCTTTTCATTTCCCACGGAAATGCTCCTCTTCCTACACCTAAGATTAATCTTCCATCAGTTAATATATCAGCAGTAGCTACTTCACCAGCATATGTTCTCATATCGTGAAGAGGCAAAACAACTATACCTGTTGTTATTTTAATATTTTTTGTAACTGATGCAATCTTTACAGCCATCTGTAATGGTGATGGCATCATTAGTAAGTTAATTAAATGATGCTCTGGTATTGATACTGTTGTATAACCAAGTTTTTCAGCAGTTACACATTCTTCAAGCATGTTTTTAAAATGCTGCCTTGAACCAATGCTTGTATCTGGCAT
>CACFXK010000004.1 GCA_902570125.1 uncultured Pelagibacteraceae bacterium | reverse complement strand
ATCTTAATAAAAAGTTTATTTCATTTTTTGGTCTTTTCCAATTTTCTGTTGAAAATGTATATAACGTTAAATGCTTGATTTTTTTTGAAATTGCCTCAGATAAAATATTTTCTACAACTTTAATTCCTTGTTTATGACCATAATTTCTTGATTTTTTTTTACTAATTCCCCATCTACCATTGCCATCCATAATTATGGCTACATGTCGAGGTAATGTCATATTGTCATTATTTCTTTTTCTTTTATTGATACTCTCTCATCTATTATTGTAATTTGTTTATCTGTGTAATCCTGGATTATTTTCTCATTTTTTTTTATATCATCTTCGGAAATTTCTTTGTTTTTTAACAATTTTTTGAGCTCATCATTTCCTTCTCTACGAATATTTCTTATTGATATTTTACACTTCTCACCCATGGATTTGATAATTTTTTTGATTTCTGATCTTCTTTCTTCGCTAAGATCTGGAACAGGTAGCCTAATTAACTGTCCATCAATTTGAGGATTTAAACCTAGTTCAGATTTTTTTATTGCTGAATCTATTAAAGGGACATTATTTATATCCCACACTTGTATGTTTATGTTTCTTGGTTCTGGTGTTGTGATACTGGCTAACTGATTTATTGGCATTTTTTGACCATAGACTTCTACTTTAACAATATCTAACATTCCTGAATTTGCCCTTCCCGTTCTCAACGATGCTAATTCCTGTTGAAAAACTTCTAGAGTTTTCAACATTTTATCATTATACTTTTTTACACCAAACATCACTCTGCTATTTTAACCCTTACAAATTCATTGATTTTTAAATTATTGATTTCAATACTTTTTAAAACATCCTTAACCTTCATTTTAGGATCCATTACCCAATCTTGAGTCATTAAACTATTTTCATCTTTAAATTTATTAATTTTACCTAAACTAATTTTTTTTGCAATTTCTTCAGGTTTGCCTGAATTTTTTAATTCTTCAGCAATTAAATTTACCTCTTTTTCAATTAATTCTTGTTCTATCTCATTTGGGTTTAAAGCTATCGGGTTTGATGCTGCAATATGCATTGATAATTGCTTTCCAAATAAATCTATTTTTTCAGATTTTTCTTCAGTGCTTATAGATACTATTACAACTAATTTTGAGACATTATCTTTAATTACTGAATGCTGATAAACAAAATTTCTTGCATTATTATTTTGCAAAGTTTTTGCTCTTCCAATTGTAATCTTCTCACCAATCTTTGAGATCAACGCAACTAAATTTTCATCGACTGTTTTATTGTTATTCATGACAGCTTTTTTCAATTCCTCAAGATTTGACGCATGTTGATTGTTTAATTCGCTCAATTCTTGAACAAATTTTATAAAATCGTCATTTTTAGCTACAAAATCAGTTTCGCAATTTATTTCTATTAGAGACATTTTTATATTGTCGCCTGAGACAACTACCACACCTTCTGTGGCACTTCTTGACATTTTTTTTGATGCTTTGGCTATGCCTTTAACTCTCAAAATTTCAGCTGCCTTATCTAAATTACCGTTTGATTCTTTTAAAGCTAAATTACAGTCTTTAAAACCTGCGCCTGTTGATTTTCTTAATTGTTTTACTTTTTCTATATCGCTCATTTAAATTCCTGTAGTAATTTTGATTTAGTTAATTTTAGTCTCGACTTTTTCTTCTTTTGAATTTTCAGAAATTGTATCTTGAGTCTTTTTTTCTTCAATTATTTTGTCTGTTGAGTGCTCATTTAAAATTTCTGGAGCATCTTTTTTTGCATTTAAAATTGTTTCTTTTAAAAGATTACAGTACAAATCAATCGATCTTCTTGCATCATCATTGCCAGGTATTGGAAAATCAATACCGTCAGGATTAGAATTAGTATCTAAGACAGCAATTATTGGTATACCTAATTTGATAGACTCTTTTATTGCAAGAGACTCATAGTTTGTATCTATTATAAAAACAAGATCTGGTATCTTTTTCATACTTGATATACCGCCCAAAGATCTTTGTAATTTGTCTCTTTGAACACTCATTTTTAATAATTCTTTTTTAGTAAAACCTCTGTTTTCAGATTTTAAATCCGATACAATTTTGTCCAATTTCTTTATTGAGTTTGAAATTGTACCCCAGTTAGTAAGCATACCACCTAGCCATCTATAATTTACAAAATATTGATTAGTGTCATTTGCAAGATCTGCAACTGCTTCGGATGCTTGTTTTTTAGTAGAAATAAATAATATTTTTCCACCTGATGAAATTGTAGAATATACTTTTTCTAAAGCAACTTTGGTTAATTCAAGTGTTTGAGTTAAATCTATTATATGAATAGAGTCTCTTTTACCAAAAATAAACTTCTTCATTTTCGGATTCCATCTCAAAGTTTTGTGGCCCAGATGTACGCCAGCTTCTAATAATTGCTCGATTGTAAGATTTGGTATTTTCATATTTTTTCCCGGTTGTGCCACCACAATTACTGCCTAAAAAAAAGGACCGGAGGTGTAAAACCAGAAATTGTGTGCGTATTAATTTAGAAACTATTTACAAAAAAAAGAGAAAAAAACAAGTTTTTTTTAGATAACATCAATATTTACCTCATTTCTCATTAAATTAAGCATTTTGTGATCTATTTTTCTTTTTTTATTCAATTGAAAAACCATACTTTTTTTATCAACTTCAACATCTATTATCACTTTAGTCTTACCCGCTTCCAAACTTAGTTTATTAATTTTTAGAATATCATCTAAATTTTTAACTTTTATTGTTATTTCATCTAATGGCTTATCAATCACCTCTTTAATTGAGATAATTTTTCTTATATTAATTTTCTTTTGTATTTTGTTTTCATCTACATAATTTTTAACTAATGTAACCATTACAGAATTACCTTCAACGAGTATTTCTCTATTAGTTTCAAAAATGTCTGAAAATACAAATAATTCAAAAACACCAGATAAATCAGAAAATTTAATTATTGCGTAGGAAGTTCCTTTTTGAGTTTTCTTTTCTTGAACTTTTAGTATTGTAGATGCAATATTTGAACTTAAAATATTTTCATTTGAGTTAAACTCTTCATAATCAATAATATTATATTGATCAAAAAGTGATTTATACTGATTTAAAGGATGGTCAGAAATAAAGAAACCTAAGGTTTCAAATTCTTTGGATAATTTAACATCTGTATTCCAATCTTCAATGATGTCTAAATAAGTCACATCATTTTCTTCTTTAAATAAATCTATTTGGTTTGCAGAATTATTTTCAAAAATATTTTTTGATTTTAATATAATGTTAGGTATTGAATTGTATAAAGATTGTCTATTCTTACTCAAATTGTCAAAAGCTCCTGCTTTAACAAGACCCTCCAACTGTAATTTATTTATGTCTTTTGGGTTAACACGATTTATAAAGTCTGTAAGATCTTTGAACTTCCCATTTATGGTTCTCTCTTCTACAATTTTTGAAATTGCTTCAAATCCAACACTTTTAACTGCACCTAAAGCATAAAGAAAATTTTTGCCATCAGATGAGAAGTCGGCATTGCATTTATTAATATCTGGACGAATTATATTTATACCCAATCTTTTAAGTTCCTCATAAAATTCGCTTAGTTTTTTTTGGTTTGAAAGTTCCATCGACATAGAGGCGGCAAAAAACTCATGTGGATAGTAAGTTTTTAAAAATGCAGTCTGATATGCTATTATTGCATATGCAGCTGCATGGCTTTTATTAAATCCGTATTCAGCAAATGGTTCAATCTTTAAAAAAATGCCAGCTGCAATATCTTTGCTAATTCCATTATTGTAAGCTCCCTCGATAAATCTTTCTTTTTGTTTTTCAAGTTCTACTCTTTTTTTTTTACCCATAGCTCTTCTTAATATGTCTGCTTCACCTGCAGTAAATCCAGATAATACCTGAGCAATTTGCATGACTTGTTCTTGATAAATAATTACACCATAAGTTGGTTTTAAAATATCCTCTAACTTAGGATGTAAATAGTCAGGTTCTATTTTTCCATTTTTGCAATCGTTATAAGTAGGTATATTGCTCATAGGACCAGGTCTATATAAAGCAACTAATGCAATAATATCCTCTAAATGATTAGGTTTCATGTTGATTAAAGCATCTTTCATTCCAGAACTCTCTAATTGGAATAATCCAACCGTTTTACCACTTGACAAAAGGTCAAATACTTTTTGATCTCCGTAATTGATAGTTTCAATTTTAAAATTTGGTTGTTTTTTTTCTACAAGTTTTTGAGTCTTGTTAATTACTGTTAAAGTTTTTAAACCCAAAAAGTCAAATTTAACTAATCCAGCATTTTCGGCTGAATACATGTCAAATTGGGTAGAAGGAAGTAATAAATCTGCAGAAGAATCTTTATACAATGGGACAGTTTCAGTTAATTTTTTGTCTGCTATAACTACACCTGCTGCATGAGTTGCAACATTTCTATTTAACCCTTCAAGTTTTAAAGATAGCTCAATTAGACGACTAACTCTTTTATCTTCATTAATTAATTTTTGTAATCTTGGCTCTACATTGATGCTTTCTTGAAGGGTTAATGGTCTGGATGGATCAAATGGTATCATTTTACAAATACTATCTATAAAACCATATGGTAATCCTAACACGCGTCCAACATCTCTTATCACCATTCTAGCTTTAAGTTTTCCAAAAGTTATAATGTGAGCGACGCTATCTTTATATTTGGTTGTTAAATATTTGAAAACTTGGTCTCTTTTTTCCTCACAAAAATCTATATCGAAATCAGGCATAGAGATTCTATCAGGATTTAAAAATCTCTCAAAAATTAAATTAAATTTTATTGGATCAACATCTGTTATAGATAGACACCAAGCAACTAACGATCCTGCTCCTGATCCTCTTCCGGGTCCTACTGGTATGTTATTATCTTTTGCCCACTTTATATAGTCAGAAACAATTAAAAAATATCCTGCATAATTCATTTCAGTTATAATTTTTATTTCATGATTTAACCTAGCTTTATAAGTTTCTTTAATTTTATTATTATTTAGTATTTTTTTTGTTAACTCTGGATTTGATTTAAATTTTTCCTCTAAGCCATCAAAAGAGTCATTTTTTAACTTATCATCAATATTTAATGTATTTGTGCTAATGTTAGGCAGTATAGGTTTAGAGGGAATTGGTCTAAAATTACACCTGTAAGGTAAATTATAATTATTTTCTAATGCTTCAGGTAGATCTTTAAACACCTCTAACATTTCCGATGAAGATTTAAAGTAATGATTATTTGTTAGTTTTAATCTTTTTTGATCATTAATGTAAGTTTTTTGTCCAATGCACATTAAAGCATCGTGTGCATCATGCATTTCCTTATTTAAATAATAAACTTCATTGGTGGCTATGATAGGTATTTCATATTTTCTTGAAAGATTAAGATTAAAGATTTCAAATTCTTTTTCATTTTTGTCACCATGTCTTTGAATTTCTAAATAAAAATTTTCTTTAAAATTATTATTTAATAGAATTACTAATTCGTTTAACTCATCAATTAATCCTTTATTAAAAATATTACCAATCAAATTATTAACTGCTCCAGAAAGAACAATTATTCCTTCTCTGTATGTTATTAAATCATTAATCGAACAATGTGGTTGATCATTATTGGCATTTTCTAAATATGCTTTTGAAGACAGTTCAATTATATTTTTATAACCAATATAATTTTTTGCAATTAGTGGAATAAGTCCATAAGTATTTCTAAATTTAAATAAAATTTGTGATCCTATTATTGGTTGTGTGCCTACGGACGAAATATTTTCAGAAAATTCTAAAGCTCCTGATAAATTATAGGTATCACTTAAACCTACAGATTGTATCTTATTTTTTTTACAATATTCCTTAAGTTTTTCAATTTTTAATGCACCCTCGCAAATTGAATATTGAGAGTGAATTTTAATGTGATTAAAAGTTTTTTTTTTAGATTGCAGCATTGATAATTTGCATATTACCATTATTCATCATAATTTTACAATCTGCCATATTTGCAAAATATCTATTGTGAGTTGCAAAAATTACTATCCTATTTTTATTTTTTAAATTAAATAGGATTTTAAAGATAAGTTTTGCATTATCAGAGTCTAGACTTCCGGTTGGTTCGTCGGCTAATATAATCTCAGGATCATTAATTAATGCTCTTGCTATTGCAATACGTTGATTTTCACCCCCTGATAATTCATTAGGAAAATGGTCAGTTCTACCTGTCATATTCATTTTTTTTATTAATTTTTTTGCAAGTTCCATAGATTTTTGTTTTTCTTTAGAAATTAGTAAATTAGGTAAGTAAACATTTTCTAAAGCTGTAAAATCCGACAATAAGTTTTTATCTTGATAAATGATTCCAATTTTCTTTGCTCTAATTAAATCATTTTCAATTTTATTATTTGGCTTTATTTTGTTGCTGCTTATTTCGATTGAACCTGAGCTAGGTGTATCAATCAATGACAGTAAATTAAGCAAAGTTGATTTTCCTGATCCTGAAGGTCCAATAATGGAGTAAGTTTTTCCAGGTTCAAAATTAAATGAAATATCATTTAAGACTTTTATAGATTTATTTTTATCGTATTTCTTTGTTAGATTTTTTATTTTTATATAGTTATTCATATTTAAGAGTTTTAACTGTATCTAAAGAAGATGCTTTTGATGCGGGATATATCGATACTAAAATTGTTGCTATTATTGAACAAAGAGAGATTATTATTATTGAATTTATATTTATTTCAGAAGGCATAGAGTTTAAAATATAAATATCTTCTGGGAAAAGAGAAACACCAAATATATTTGAGATAAATTGTTTAATACTTTCTATATAAATAGAAAAAAGAGTACCAACAACTACTCCAAATAGTGTCGCTGAAGTTCCTATAAAAAAGCCCACTAAAAAGAAGATTTTTTTTATGGATTTACTTGATACCCCAATTGATTTTAGGATACCTATGTCTCTTGTTTTATTTTTAACTAAAATTGTAAGTCCAGATATTATGTTAAATGCTGCAACAATTATTATTAAAGAAAGAATTATAAACATTACATTCCTTTCTACTTTCAAAGCTGAAAATAATGATTTATTCATATCCGACCAAGTGTAAACAAGTGCGTCTGGAAATAACGTAATTAAATTTTTTTTGTGTATTTCTATATTTCTTGGATCTTTAAAATAAAATTCTATAAACCTATCTTCTTTATTTTTATTAAAAAAACCCTCAAGTGTTTGTAAATTTATATATGCAATATTTTCATTATAGTCTGATAACCCACTATCGAAAATTGATACTATTTTAAAGTTTTCTTGCTTGGGAAGTGTACCTGCTAGAGTTTGTATACCTACAGGAGACATAACTGTAATTGTATCATCTATTTCAACATTCAAAATAAAGCTCAATTCTTTACCAATTGAAATATTATTATCGTTTAAGTTTTTTGATCCAAAAAATTTCTTATTTTTTACTATTTGAAGGTTTCTAAAATCACTTTCTAAATATCCTTTTAAAAAGACACCCTTGGTAATATTTTTATTAAGTATTACTGCTTCTCCATCATTTGAAACTATATTTTTTGCCAAATCCAAGTCTTGAGTATATTTCAATGTTTTATTTTCTGGTTGAACTACGGCATGGGCATTAAAGCCTACAATTTTATTAATTAGCTCAGTTCTAAAACCATTCATTACTGACATAACAACGATAAGAACCGCAACCCCTAATGAAATACCTATAAAAGAAAAAATTGAGATAATGTTTAAAAAACCATCTTGTTTTTTGGTTCTTAAAAATCTTAATGTAACTTCTCTTTCTAACTGTGAGATCAATTTGATTTAGCTTTTAAAATTTGTGATGCAACTTCTTCGATTTTTAATTTTTGAGTTTCTCTATTAATTTCTTTAAACTCAAATGAATCTCCATCAGTATTATTTCCCAAAATCAACTGATAAGGGATACCGATTAAATTAAATTTTCTTATTTTTGCAGAAATATTTTCTTCAGTATCATCAATTATAGTATCTATGTTTTTAGACTTTAAATATTCAAATATTTTATTCGATTTTTCCAAGTTTGTTGTGTCATTTTTTTTAATCATTGGAATTATTGCACAATGATAAGGAGCAACTGATATTGGCCATTTCATTATTTCATCTTTATCGTTGTATTTAGCCTCAATTATGGCACCTACCAATCTTGATACACCTATTCCATAAGATCCCATTTTAACAAATTCTTTTTTTCCATTAAAATCTACTGCTGCATTCATTGGTTTTGAATATTTATCTCCAAAATAGAATATATGACCTACCTCTATTCCTTTTGTATTTACTCTAAATTCTTCCGGAACTAATTTTTCAAATTCTTTCTGGTCAAACTTCTCGTCTGTAACAGAATAAAATTTTTCATATTGTTGTCTTAAATTAATAAGTGAATTTTTTTCTAATAAAGTAGATGAGCTATTTACATCAAATATCCTTTTGTCTGTGTATATTTTACTTTCCCCAGTATCGGCAAGGATGATAAACTCATGGGAAAGATTTCCACCAATAGGTCCCGTATCTGCTGCCATTGGTATTGCTGATAAATTTAATCTTTTAAAAGTCCTTAAGTATGAGAGAAAAAATTTATTATACGAAAAAAGAGCTTCATCATCATTTAAATCAAAAGAGTAAGCGTCTTTCATATAAAATTCCCTACATCTCATAATCCCAAACCTTGGTCTTAATTCATCTCTAAATTTCCACTGAATATGATATAATAGCTGTGGGAGTGATTTATAAGATTTAATACTTGATCTAAATATTTCTGTCACTAATTCTTCATTAGTCGGCCCATATAACATTTCTCTATTTTGACGATCTTTAATACGCAACATCTCTTCTCCATAATCATCATATCTTCCACTTTCTTTCCAAATTTCCGATGATTGAATTGTTGGCATTAGAATTTCCTGAACGCCAATTCTATCCTGCTCTTCTCTAACAATTTGCTCTATTTTTTTCATAACTTTGAAACCGAGTGGTAACCATGAATAGATTCCAGCTGATGATTGTTTTATCATTCCAACTCTTAACATAAGCTGATGAGATTTAATTTTGGCTTCTGTAGGATTATTTTTAAGAATTGGTACAAATGATTTTGAAAAATACATTTTATAATTTAAATTCTTACCAAGTTTATATTTGTTAGTGGTTTTTTCCCAGTTTTTTCTTTTGAAAATTTACGACAAGTTATTTTAAGAGCATCTATGAGATTATCTTGTTGTTTTGTGTTGTTTAATGAAAATGTTTTAACAGTTCTTTCTATTTCTTCCTCTAATCCATAAATAAACTCATCATTCTCATATACTGGTAGACCTCTAAAAGTTACCAAAGGTTTGTTGTGAATGTTGCCTTTTGGTGTAATCATAATTGTAGCTTCTAAAAATCCATTTGATGAAATATTTCTTCTTTCTTTTATTGATCTAGAGTCTTCCTCTACTGGAACATTTCCATCTAAATAAACTCTCCCACTTGGTGCTTTGTCATAGACTTCTGGTTTTTCTCCAGGATACAGCTTAACAATATCACCGTTCTCCACTTGAACTGGGTATTTAACTTGCATTTCTTTTGCAAATTCAATGTGCTCTATCATGTGTCTATGTTCTCCATGAACTGGGATAACAGCTTTTGGTTTAATCCAATTATACATATCTCTAAGGTCTTCACGGTTAGGATGGCCAGAAACGTGAATATATTCGTTGTCTTCAGATATAACTTCAATACCTTCTTTGACTAAATTATTATGTAACTTATACAATTTTTTCTCGTTACCCGGTATAATTTTTGAAGAAAAAACTACAGCATCATTTCTTTCTATATAGACATCCGGGTGAGTATATTTAACTATCCTATTCATAGCTCCCATTGGTTCACCTTGACTTCCAGTGCATAAATAAACAATTTTTTCTCTAGACATATTTTTTGCGTCTCTTGAATCTATAGGATCAATAACATTTTTAAGATAACCACATTGTCTTGCTGCTTTAAATATTCTGTGCATAGATCTTCCAACTAGTGAAATATGTCTTCCTGTTTGCTCTGAACAATAAAAAACAGTTTCCATCCTAGCTACGTTAGATGCAAATGAAGTAACGATTATTCTTTTTTTTAATCTTTCAAAAACTTTAAGTAAATTTTTACGCACATCAAGTTCAGATCCTGCTCTACCTGCACTAAATACATTTGTAGAGTCACAAATCATGGCTAATACACCTTCGTCACCTATTTCCTTTAATCTTTTAGAGTTTATGTTTCCACCTATCAAAGGATCTGGATCACATTTCCAATCTCCAGTATGTAGTATATTTCCAGCTGGTGTTTGTATTCTAAGACCATTAGGTTCTAATATTGAATGAGTAAGTGTAACAAACTCTATTTTAAAGGGATCTAGATTAATTGTACTATTAAGTTCTACTATTTTTAAATAACCAGTTATATCAATTTTTTTTTCTTTAAATTTTTCAGTAATTAATACTGATGTAAAAGGAGTAGCATAAATTTTACATTTTAATTTTGGCCAAACATGAGCAATAGCTCCAATATGATCTTCATGAGCATGTGTTAGGACTATGCCTAACAAGTCATCTTTTTTATCTATTATAAATCCTGGATCTGGATATATGATATCAACACCAGGTACTGTATCATCTGCAAATGTAACACCAACGTCAACAATAATCCATTTTTGATTTTCCGGCTTACCATATGCAAATAGGTTCATGTTCATTCCTATTTCACCAGATCCTCCTAGAGGACAAAATAATAATTCATCTTTCATATTTTTTTTTAATTTATAGCTACTCTTAAGATACCTTTAATTGTTAAATTTTTATCAACTGTTTTAATACCTTTAATTGATGATTTAAATAAGTGTGCAAATCCACCTGTAAGTATAATTTTAAACTTCTTTCTAGTTTGTTTTAAAATAAGTTTAATTATATTTTCAATTAGACCAGTATAACCATGATAAAAGCCAGCTCTTACGGCACTTTTAGTGTTTTTGCCAATGACATTTACTGTCTTTTCTAGCTTAATTTTAGGTATTAAAGAGGCTTTATCTATTAAATTTTTCAAGGAAAGTTCTACACCCGGCGCTAAAACACCACCAATATAATCTTTTTTAATAACAATATCAAAATTGGTAGCCGTTCCAAAATCAACTATAATATAATTAAACTTACTATCAATAACTGCAATCGCATTGGCTAAACGATCAGAACCAATTTGTTTTCTATTAACTTTTATATTTATAAATTTTTTTAAATTACATGTTTTTAATTCAACACAGTTCAATTTAGTAATTTCTTTAATAGTTTTATTTATTATTTTATAAGAGTTAGGGACAACCGAACTAAAGAGTACTTTTCTAAGTTTAGAATTATATTTTCTTAAAAATAATAATTTTTTGTTGATATATTTTTTGTTTAAATTTTTCTTATGAATTTTAATATTTTTGAGTAATTTTAATTTGTTATTAAATAAACAAATTTTAATTACAGTATTCCCAATATCTCCAATTAAATACATATGTTAAACTCTAAATAAGTGTAAGTTTTTTTCATACAGCAATTTAATTTCTTTAAATAATTCAAGTCTATTTAATTTTTTATTTGTATAATTATTCAAAAATGTAGTTGGATAATTATTGATTTTCGGACTTTTAGAAACATTAATTCCAATGCCTACAATCAAGTATTTTCTATCTTCTCTAAAAATTGTTTCTTGTAAAATTCCACAGACCTTTTTTTTGTTTATAAATATATCATTAGGTTTTTTTATAAAAATTAAAGAATTTATTTTTTTATAGATTATTTTTTTAACTATTTTTAAATTTAAGTTTATTATTTTTGATAAAGATATTTTTTTACTAATTTCAAAGAAGACTGATAAAAATAAATTACCTTTTATAGATATCCATTTATTTTTTCTTTGTCCTTTACCTTTTATTTGTTGATCTGTTAAAATTATTCCTCTTTGATTACCCTGCTTGATTAATCTTAGGGCTACATTATTAGTGCTTTCAACTTTTTTATATAAATATTTTTTTAATTTCATTAGATCATGGTAATTTTAGATACTATTTCTGTTATGCCGCTCGGATATATAAAGTATGCTAAAATAAATATTGTTGAAATAGCCAAAGTAATTTTTAATCCTAGATTATGAGATGTTTCGTATTCTTCTTTTTCTGGATCAAAATATATAATTTTTATAATTCTTAGATAATAAAAAGCTGCAACCACAGTTGCTAATAATCCCACAATTGCTAAAAAATACATTGACTGTTCTATTACAGCTAAAAAAACATAAAATTTTGCAAAGAAGCCTGCTAGTGGAGGTATTCCAGCTAAAGAAAATAAAACTATTAATAATGAGAAAGATAAAATTGGATGTTTTTTAGAAAGCCCAGATAAATCCTCTATATTCTCATAATATTTATCATTTCTCTTAAGCATAAATAAGCAGCTAAAAAAGGCTAAATTCATTACCAAATAAATAGATATATAAGTAATAGAACTTTGTATTCCTTGGTTGCTAACTGTTGCTAATCCAGCCAACGCATAACCCATATGACTGATTGAACTATAAGCAATTAATCTTTTTAAGTTTTTTTGACCTATTGCTGCCACAGCACCAAATATCATTGAAGCTATTGAAATAAATACAATAATAGTTTGCCACTGATCATTCATATTAGCAAAAGGTGTGTACAAAAACTTGATGAATACACAGAGTGCGGCTATTTTTGGAAGTATAGCAAAGAATAATGTTACAGATGTAGGGGAGCCTTGATAAACATCTGGAGCCCACATATGAAAAGGTACTGCTGATATTTTAAATGCAAGACCAACTAAAATAAAGACTATACCAAACGTGGTACCATAATTAAATTCAGTAGAGTTAATAAGTATTTGATCAAAATTTGTACTTTCAGAAAATCCATAAGTTAATGAACACCCATATAATAGCAAACCAGATGATAATGCACTAAGAACAAAATATTTTAGTCCAGATTCTGTAGAAAGTAAATTGTCTCTATTAAAAGATGCAAGAACATACAAAGCTAATGATTGTAGTTCAAGACCCATGTAAAAAACAATTAAATCATTTGAACTTATCATTATCATCATTCCCAAAATGCTGCTTAGGATGAGGATCGGGTATTCAATTTTATTTAAATTGATAACTTGAATATATTTAGATCCAGTTAACATTACAAAAATTCCAGATCCAACAAGTATAATCTTCATATAATTAGATAAATTGTCTATTAAATATGAATTATTAAATAAGTAAACTGTATCTAATGAGCTGAGATTTATTATTAGTGCCAGTAAAATAACTAGCGATATATTAGATAAATTATAAATTAAACTTGCGCTATTTTTTTTGAAAACTCCAACAAGTAAAAACAGCATTATAGATACCGATATAAAGATTTCAGGTAATATATATTGAAAATTTTCCATTAGTCTTTTGATGCAAGGTTGTTAATTAAGTCAAAGTTGTACATGTTTAAAGTATTCTCGACTGATGCTTCAATTGAATTCATTAAAGGCTCTGGATAAAAACCAAAAAATAAAATTGGTATTACTAAAGCTGATAAGGTGATGATTTCAAAAGTTTTTAAATCTTTCATACTTTTAAGTTCTTGATTATTAATTTCGCCGAAAACAACCCTTTTAAATAGCCACAGCATGTATGCTGCTCCTAAAATTACTCCCAAACTCGCAATCATCGCTACTAGGATATTTTTCTCAAATGCACCCATTAAAATTAAAAATTCTCCAATAAAACCTGTTGTTCCAGGTAGTCCTAAAGCTCCTAGTGTGAATACCATAAAAACAATTGCATATCTTGGCATTATGGAGACTAAACCACCATATTTATTTATTAGTCTAGTATGATGCCTTTCATAAACAACCCCAACACTTAAGAAGAGTGCTGCAGATACAAGTCCATGACTAATCATTTGGAAGATACTTCCCTCAATGCCTTGTTGAGTCATTGTGAAGATACCTAGTGTTACAAATCCCATATGAGCAACTGAGGAGTATGCTATAAGTTTTTTCATATCTTCCTGCATCAAAGCAACAAGAGATGTATAAATAATCGCAATTAAACTTAAGATATAAACTAACATTGTGAAATTTTCAGAAGCTATAGGAAATAATCCTATCGAAAATCTAATAAATCCATATCCAGCCATTTTAAGTAATATTGCTGCTAGCAATACAGATCCAACAGTTGGAGCTTCTACATGAGCATCTGGCAGCCACGTATGTACTGGCCACATAGGAGTTTTAACTGCAAAAGAACTGAAAAATGCTAACCATAATAAATTTTGATATTCAGCCTTTATGCCAAGTTCATAAAGTTTTTCAACATCAGTGGTTCCTGTTATCCAATAAATTGAAATAATAGCAACCAACATAAGAACTGATCCTAATAAAGTGTACAGAAAAAATTTAAAAGCCGAATAGACTCTTCTTTCTCCACCCCAAATACCAATTATTAAAAACATTGGTATAAGACCTGCCTCAAAAAATAAATAAAATACTACTAAATCTAGTGAGCAGAAAACACCAATCATAAATGTTTCCATTATTAATATTGCAATTAAGAAATCCTTAAGTCTATTTTTTATTGTAGCATTAACCGAAATAATGCAAATTGGAGTTATGAAAGTTGTTAATATTATAAATAAAATTGAAATACCATCTATTCCAACTTTATAATTTATAAATCCTGACAGCCATTCTCTATTTTCTACAAACTGAAAGTCTACTGAATTTTTATCAAAAACATACCAAAGATATAAAGATAATAAAAAATTTGCTAAAGAAATAAATAAAGCCACATATTTGGAACTTTGATATTTTCCACTTGATGATTTTGTAAATAATATAAATAAAGCACCTATTGTAGGTAGCAAAATTAAGGACGATAAAATTGGAAAGTTCATCAGTTTAATATCAGTATTGTTAGTAAAACCGAAAATCCAATCAACATAACAAATGCATATTGATAAATAAATCCAGATTGAAATTTGACTGCTTTAATTGATAAATTTTTAATTACACTTGAAATCCCATCAGGACCAAATTTATCTATTATTGATCCATCAACTTTTTTCCATAAAAACTTTCCAATTTTTTTTGAAGGATTAACAAACAAATAATCGTACATTTCATCAAAGTACCATTTCTTGACTAAAAACTGATAAATTGGTTCATTCATTTCTTTCAATCCATTTACTATGTTTGTGTTTTTTAGATATAAATAATAAGAAAATGGAATTGCAGAGGTAACCAGCATAGGTGTTAAAAATAAAAACCATGTTGGTGGATGATCTGTACTGAGTGGTTCTAAAAATTTTATAGATTTACCCCAAAATTCATATGCTATCTCATGACCTATAAACAAACCTTTAAAGGACATACCTGCAAAAATAGCTCCTATTGCCAAGATTACTAACGGGGCAATCATTACAAAAGGAGACTCGTGTATTTTATCAACACTAAGTTCTTTATTATTAAAATTACCATGGAACGTTTTAAAAATAAGTCTCCAAGAGTAAATTGATGTTAATAAAGCTGTAACAATACCCACAAAAGCTGCAAGTATTCCAACTCCATTTCCTCTTAGGTAAGCAAATTCTATTATTGCATCTTTAGAATAAAAACCTGATAAAAAAGGAAAACCTGTTAATGCAAGAGTTCCTATGAGCATTAATACATATGTGTATGGGAGTTTCTTTATAACTCCACCCATTTTATTTATATCTTGTTCCTCATGAAATGAATGAATTACAGCACCAGCTCCTAGAAATAGTAAAGCTTTAAAAAAGGCATGTGTAAATAGATGAAACATAGCAACATTGTAAGCACCTACTCCAGCAGCAAAAAACATATAGCCTAACTGACTACAAGTAGAATAAGCAATAATTTTTTTTATATCATTTTGAACAAGTGCGACAGTTGCTGCAAAGAAAGCAGTAGTCATTCCAATTATGGTTATAACTGTGAGAGCTAGTGGAGAGTATTCATATATAGGTGAGCATCTAACAATCAGAAACACCCCAGCTGTTACCATTGTTGCTGCATGAATTAATGCGGATACTGGTGTTGGGCCCTCCATAGCATCTGGCAACCAGGTATGTAATAAAAATTGAGCCGATTTACCCATTGCTCCAATTAATAGAAGCAAACAAATCAAATCAACAATTTCTATATTAATACTAATAAAATTTATTTTTTTATCTAATACGTTTGGGATTTGTTCAAAAACTTCGTCATAATTGACTGTACCAAAAATATAAAAAATTAGAAAAATTCCAAGTGCTAAACCAAAGTCACCAACTCTATTAACTACAAAGGCTTTTATTGCAGCCTTGTTTGCACTCTCTTTTTTAAACCAAAATCCAATTAAAAAATATGAGCATAAGCCTACACCTTCCCATCCAAAAAATAGTTGAATAAAGTTGTCCGAGCTTACTAAAGTTAACATTGCAAAAGTAAATAAGGACAAATATGCCATAAATCTTGTTTTATAAGGATCGTGTGACATGTAACCAATTGAGTAAATATGAACTAAAGCTGAAACAAAGTTTACCACAACAAACATAACTGCAGATAAGGCATCAATTTTTATCGACCAATTAACATTTAATGTTCCAGAGTTAATCCAAGTAGCTATAACAAGATTGTTTGAATAATCTGAACTAATAACTTTATATAAAACAAGTAAAGAGAGTATTGCTGAAATACTCACAAACGAACTTGTCAAAATTTGAGAATTTCTGACTCCTATTTTCTTTCCAAAAAAACCACTAATTACTGCTCCTATTAGAGGTAGAAATAAAATTAGGTATTCCATTTTATCCTTTTAAATTTTTAATTTCTTCAACTCTTATTGTGTCTGAATTTCTAAAATAAACTACAATTATGGCTAATCCGATAGCGGCCTCAGCAGCAGCAACTGTTAAAATAAATAGAGTAAATATTTGTCCACTTAGATCATTTATAAATATTGAAAAGGCAACAAGGTTTATGTTTACTGCTAGTAAAATTAGCTCAATACTCATTAAAATAACTATTACATTTTTTCTATTAAGGAAAATCCCTACAACACCAATAGTAAATATAATTGCAGCTAATGTTAAATAATGTCCTAAACCTATGCTAAGCATCTATTTTAACTCCTTTATTTCTTTCAGCCTCAACTAAATCAACACCTTCATCTCTTTCTCTAGAAATTTGCTTAACATAACTCTGTCTTTTAACTCCGGCTCTTTCTCTATAAGTTAAAACAATTGCTCCTATCATAGCAACTAACAAAATCATTCCTGAAATTTGAAATAGAAGTATATAATCCGTATATAAAACATTTCCAATAGATCTAGTATTAGTGACCTCAGTAGATATGTTTATAGAAAGGCTATTTAATAAATCAGGTTTATATTTCCATCCTCCAATTACAATTATGAGTTCAAAAAAAATAATTAAGCTAACTAATAAACCAACTGGTATATGGGTTCCACCATCCCACCTTGAGCTAAACCATTGTCCTTTTTGTTCAGCCACGTTTAACATCATCACAACGAATAAAAATAGGACTGCAACAGCTCCAACATAAACAATAAGCATTATCATGCCTAAAAATTCAGCACCTATCATAATAAATAAACAGGAAATACTAATAAAATCTAGGATTAAAAAAAATACGGAGTGAACTGTATTTTTTGAGACTGTTACCATGACTGCAGAAACAATGGCTATTAATGAGAAAATATAGAAGAAAACTGAGTGTGCAATCATAAGACTACCTGTGAGAACTATCAGCCTTTATATTGGCAGCTAAAATATTTTCCCACCTGTCACCATTTTCCAAAAGTTTTTCTTTTGTATAATAAAGCTCTTCTCTAGTTTCTGTTGCAAATTCAAAATTAGGACCTTGAACAATTGCATCTACAGGACAAGACTCCTCACAAAGTCCGCAGTATATACACTTAAGCATATCAATGTCATATCTTACAGTTTTTCTACTACCATCATCTCTTTCCTTAGACTCAATTGTAATAGCTTGGGCTGGACATACAGCTTCACAAAGCTTACATGCTATGCATCTTTCTTCACCGTTAGGATATCTTCTAAGAGCATGCTCCCCTCTGGACCTTGTTCCTAAAGACCCCTTTTCAAAAGGATAATTGATTGTCTTTTTTGCCTTAAAAGTCTCTTTTATTGCAATTAATAAACCAGTCACAAAATCAATCATGAATATAGTTTTTAATAATCGTGAAATTTTCATTTATTTTCCCGGTAATAAATCAAAATATATTAAAAAACTTGAAGTTAAAACAACATAAAACAGTGAAAATGGGAGAAATATCTTCCAACCAAGCTTCATTAATTGGTCATATCTGTATCTTGGAACAGTTGCTTTAACTAACGCAAATAAAATAAATAAAAATAATATTTTAAAGATTAACCAAAATGGACCTGGAATAGCATTAAATGGGAAGATATCTATTGGAGATAACCAGCCACCCAAAAATAAAACTGCTCCCATTGCACACATTAACAAAATATTTGCATACTCTCCTAACCAAAACATAGCATACATCATTCCTGAATATTCAGTTTGATATCCTGCCACTAATTCTGCTTCTGCTTCTGGCAAGTCAAATGGAGGACGATTTGTTTCTGCTAGTGCAGAAATAAAAAAAATTACAAACATAGGAAACAAAGGAATTACAAACCATAAATTTTGTTGTGCCATAACTATGTCACTTAAATTTAAAGATCCAACACATAATAGAACGTTGATAATTATAACTCCTATTGAAACTTCATATGATACCATTTGTGCAGCAGATCTGATTGCACCTAAAAAAGGGTATTTAGAATTGGAGGCCCATCCTCCCATAATTATTCCATATACACCTAATGATGAAACTGCAAAAAGATATAAAATACCAACATTGATGTCAGCTAGAACAAAATCTTCGCCAAATGGTATTACAGCCCATGATATTAATGCTAATGTCATAGTCACAACTGGAGCTAATACAAATACAAGTTTGTTTGAGCTTGCAGGTATTATTATTTCTTTAAAGATATATTTTAATGCATCAGCTAATGATTGGAATAAACCAAATGGACCAACAACATTGGGTCCTCTCCGTTTTTGTACAAAGGCCCAAACTCTTCTATCAAGCCAAACTATCATTGCTACAGAAACTAAAACAGGCACTACTAAAAATAAAATTTTATAAACTTCAGTAAATAATATAGAAAAATAAGAGTCCATTAACCCTCAGTTCCAGTTTTTTTCAAATTAGCTCTTGCGTATCTACACTCTGACATTGTTTTGGATGCACGGGCAATTGTATTAGAGTAGTAATAATCAATATCTTCAACTAATATTTTTTCATCATTTAAATTATATGTAGGAACTTCAAAATTTTTAATAATTTGATTATTTAAATGGTTCTGCATAGATTTTAGTAGTTCATCTTTATTTTTAAATAGAGGATTTCCAAGGATAGTAGAAGATATTTCATTAATTATTTGCCAATCTTCTTTAGCTTCTCCTGGAGGATATGAAGCTTTATATGCTTTTTGAAGCTTTCCTTCTAAGTTAGTGAAATAACCATCTTGTTCAGTATATGCAGCACCAGGCAATATAAGATCTGCCATTTCTGCACCATTATCGCCATGACTTCCAATATAAATTATAAATTCATTATTTTTTTTAATTTTGAGGTTATCTTGACCTAATAAAAAAATAACTTCTACGTCACTATCCTCAATTTTTTTAAGAGTTTTATTACTTCCATCATTTGAGGAAAAAATGCCTAAATCATAAGAACCAACAGCTGATGCATCAGATGATAAAATATTTAGTGCATTCCAACTATCTTCAATTTTATTAATACCAGTTAAATACCTTTTTAACTCTTCAAATATATATGCGCCGTTGTTACTGTTTAATATTGATTCACCTAAGATAATTATAGGTTTTTCTGCACTGGCAATTTTTTTTGAAAGATTGTGCTCATTTTTGATTATTTTATCAATTACTTTTGAATTATTTTCTAAAACTTTATAAGGATAAGTTAAATCACCCACATCCTCTAAAGAAAATATTTCAGTTTTATTTTTTAAATAAGTTTTTCTTATTCTTGAGTTTAATATAGTTGCCTCAAATCTTGGGTTTGTGCCAATTAGTAATATAAGATCACTTTCTTCAATTCCTTCTATGCTAGAGTTAAACAAATAATTACTTCTATTTTCAAAATTTATGTAAGTATGTTTAGCTCTAGAATCTAAATAACTAGATTTTAATGTTTTTTGAAATAGGTTTTTAACAGCAAACATAGTTTCCATGTTTGTCATGTCACCAGTTAAACCAACTATTTTGTCTGGTGATGTTGTTGAAATTTTTTCTTTGATTTTTTTGTATGCATCTTGCCAACTTATTTCTTCAAAGTTTCCATTATTTTTTAAAAATGGTGTGTCTAATCTTTGATTTTTTAAACCATCGCATGCATATCTTGTTTTATCAGAAATCCACTCCTCATTAATTTCCTCATTAATTCTTGGTAAAACCCTTTTTACTTCCCAATCGTAAGTATCCACTCTAATATTTGACCCAACAGCATCCATAACATCAATTGTTTCAGTCTTTTTTAGTTCCCAAGGTCTTGCCTCGAACACATAAGGTTTTGAAGTTAATGCACCAACCGGACATAAATCAATTACATTTGCTGACATTTCAGATTCCATGGATTTCTCTAAATATGTAGTAATTTCCATATTTTCTCCACGTCCGATCGCTCCTAATTCTGGCACTCCCGCTACTTCAGTAGCAAATCTAATACATCTAGTACAATGAATACATCTAGTCATTTGAGTTTTTATTAATGGACCCATGTATTTTTCAGGTACATATCTTTTATTCTCTTTGAATCTTGATTTATCAATTCCATAAAACATAGATTGATCCTGTAAATCACACTCACCACCTTGATCACAAACAGGACAATCTAAAGGATGGTTAGCCAGTAAAAACTCCATCACACCTTTTCTTGCTTTTTCAACTTTTTCCGTATTTGTTTTAATAACCATCCCCTCAGCTGCAGGCATTGCGCATGAAGCTATAGGTTTTGGTGATTTTTCCATTTCGACCAAACACATACGACAATTTCCAGCTATAGAAAGTTTTTCATGATAACAAAATCTTGGTATTTCAGCTCCAGCTTGTTCACAAGCTTGGAGTACAGTAAGACCATCTTCAACTTCAATATCAATATCGTTTACTTTTATTTTAGGCATTTTCCTTTTCTAATAAATGTTGATCAACAAGGTATGGAATATTTTTGTTTTTTTTCACAACAGGATCAAATTTATTTCTTTCAAGTATTTCATCTTTAAAATGTCTAATTAATCCTTGAACCGGCCAAGATGATCCTTCACCGAAAGCACAAATTGTATGACCTTCTATTTGTTTTGTTACATCAAAAAGCATATCTACTTCATCTGGAGTTGCCTCACCTGCTGCCATTCTTTCTAACATTCTCCACATCCATCCAGATCCTTCCCTACATGGAGTACACTGACCACAACTTTCATGCTTATAAAATCTAGCTATTCTTGCCATACACTTAATAATATCTTGGTCATTATTGATCACAACAATACCAGCTGTTCCTAGTCCTGTTTTATTTTCAACACATGCATCAAAATCCATTTTCATATTGTCACAAATTTCTTTAGGTAACATTGGCATTGAAGAACCACCGGGTATTACTGCTTTGAGATTGTCCCATCCACCAACTACACCTCCAGCGTGGGTTTCAATTAATTCCTTAAGTGGAACTCCCATTTCTTCCTCAACGTTACATGGGTTATTGACATTTCCAGAAATACAATAAATTTTTGTTCCAGTGTTTTTAGCTCTTCCAAGTGAACTAAACCATTTTGCTCCTCTTCTTAGAATTGTAGGAACAGCTGCAACAGTCTCAACATTATTTATGATAGTAGGACATCCATATAATCCAATTAATGCAGGAAATGGTGGCTTTAATCTTGGTTGACCCTTTTTTCCTTCTAAACTCTCAAGTAGCGCAGTCTCTTCACCACAAATATAGGCACCTGCACCATAATGAATATAAATATCTAAATCCCATCCTGAATTTAAAGCATTTTTACCAATTAAATTGTTTTTATAAGCTTCATCGATTGCAGTTTGAAGTTTTTGTCCTTCATTAAAATATTCACCTCTAATATAAATATAACACTTATGGGCGTTCACTGCATAAGAAGCAATTAAACATCCCTCAATTAATTTGTGAGGTTCAAATCTTAATATATCTCTATCTTTGCATGTTCCAGGTTCTGATTCATCAGCATTGATAACTAGGTAATGTGGTCTAGACCCTACTTCTTTAGGTGCAAATGACCATTTTAGACCAGTTGGAAAACCAGCTCCACCACGTCCTCTAAGCTCTGAAGATTTGACTTCATTGATTATCCACTCTCTTCCTTTTTCTAAAATTTCTTTTGTTCCATTCCAATCATTTCTTAATTTAGCAGACTCAATATCAGCACCACTGTCATTGTATAAATTTTGAAATATTCTATCTTCGTCTTTAAGCATTTTTATTACCTAATAAAGTTTTTCGATTATTAACTGGTTCTGCATTTATTCTTCCTGAATAAGATCCTGGTTTTGGGGTTTTGTTTTGATATATCGTTTCAATTATTTCTTCGAGTTTTTTATCACTCAAATCCTCATAATAGTCTTCATTTACTTGCATCATTGGAGCGTTAACACATGCACCTAAACATTCAACCTCCATCCAAGAAATTTTCCCATCGTCAGATAACACATTTTCTTTTTCAGATATTTTGTTTTTGCAAACTTTTACTAAATCATACGCACCTCTAAGCATACAAGGTGTTGTAGTACAAACTTGAAAAAAATATTTACCAACTGGAGATAAATTATACATTGAATAAAAAGTTGCTACTTCATAAACCTTTATATAAGGCATATCTAAAAATTTAGCTATATATTTCATTGCTTGTAATGGTATCCAATTATCATTTTGCCTTTGAGCTATATATAATAAAGCCATGACCGCGCTCTGTTGTTTCCCATCTGGATAATTAGAGACTATTTTATTTGCAGCCTCCATACTTTTATCATTAAATTTAAAAGTTTTAGGCTGTTCTTTGTAAATTTTTTTTACACTCATCTATCAACCTCTCCAAAAACAATATCCATTGAACCCAATACAGCAGGTACATCAGCAAGCATATGTCCTTTTATTAGATAATCCATAGCTTGAAGATGGGTAAATCCAGGAGCTCTGATTTTGCATTTGTATGGTTTGCTTGAGCCATCTGAAATTAGATAGACACCAAATTCTCCTTTTGGTGCCTCAACTGCTGTATATATTTCATCTTTTTCGACCCTATATCCTTCTGTAAATAACTTAAAATGATGGATTAAAGCCTCCATAGACTGTTTAAGTTCCTTTTTTGGTGGAGGAGAAATCTTTCCATCTTCTGTTTTAATTGGTCCTTTTGGAATATTTGTTAAACATTGTTTAATAATTTTTACACTTTCTCTCATTTCTTCAATTCTGCAAAGATATCTGTCATAACAATCTCCATTTTTTCCAACAGGAATTTTAAATTCTAAATCGTCATAACAATCATAAGGTTGACTTCTTCTTAAATCCCAAGCTACACCAGAGCCTCTTAACATTACTCCTGAAAAAGAATAATCTAGCGCATCTTGTTTGGATACAATTCCTATATCTACATTTCTCTGTTTAAATATTCTGTTATCAGTAAGTAAAGTTTCTAAATCATCAATAATTTTTGGGAATTTTTCGCAAAATTCACCGATATCGCTATCAAGTCCTGTAGGGAGATCTTTATGTACTCCACCTGCTCTAAAATAATTAGCATGCAACCTTGATCCAGACACTCTCTCATAAAATCCCATTAATTTTTCTCGTTCCTCAAATCCCCATAGAGTTGGTGTTAGTGCCCCAACATCCATTGCTTGAGTAGTTACATTTAATATGTGGCTTAATATGCGTCCTATTTCACAGAAAATTACTCTTATATATTTCGCTCTAGAAGGAACTTTAATTTTAAGAATTTTTTCTATAGCTAAAGCAAATGCATGTTCCTGATTCATTGGTGCTACATAATCAAGACGATCAAAATAAGGAACTGCTTGAATATAAGTTTTATTTTCTATTAATTTCTCAGTACCTCGGTGTAATAATCCTATATGAGGATCAGCTTTTTCAACAACTTCTCCATCTAATTGAAGTATTAATCTTAATACTCCATGCGCTGCAGGATGTTGTGGTCCAAAATTTAAATTTAGTGTTTTTTTTTCTTTTGCCATTAGCTTTTTTTAATTTCTTTAATGTATTTGGTTCCTTCCCAAGGACTTTCATAATCAAAATTTCTGTAATTTTGCTCCAATTTTACAGGTTCATAGATCACTTTTTTTTGTTCTTCGCTATAACGAACCTCATTATGGCCAGTCAGAGGAAAATCTTTTCTTAAAGGATGCCCCTCAAAGCCATAATCAGTTAAGATTCTTCTTAAATCAGGATGATTTTTAAAGTTTAACCCATACATATCAAATACTTCTCTTTCCATCCAATTCGCAGCTGGAAATATAGAAGTTAATGAGGAAATTATGTCATTTTCTTTTATTGAATAATCAATAATAATTCTCTGATTATATTCATGACTTAATAGTAAATAAACCATCTTGAATCTATTTTCTCTTTCTGGATAATCTACAGCTGTAATTTCGATTAATTGCCTGAATTTAGTTTCTTTATTAGTCTTCAAAAATGAAATAACATCAAATAATTCATCATGATCTATGTTTATATAAACGTTATCATGCTTTATATATGAATTATTTATTTTAGATGTTAATTCAGAATTTACAAACTTTTCCAAGTCCTCAAGATTTTTCATTATTATCTCTCTAAAGAACCTTTGTTTCTAATTTTTTTCTGTAATTGCAAAATCCCATAGAGTAACGCTTCAGCTGATGGAGGGCATCCAGGGACATATACATCAACTGGCACAACTCTATCACAACCTCTGACTACTGAATAGGAGTAATGATAATAACCTCCGCCATTTGCGCAACTTCCCATTGATATTACATATCTAGGTTCTGGCATCTGGTCATAAACTTTTCTTAATGCAGGAGCCATTTTGTTTGTTAAAGTACCCGCCACTATCATTACATCAGATTGTCGTGGTGATGCTCTAGGAGCTGCTCCAAATCTTTCAAGATCATATCTTGGCATAGATGTTTGCATCATTTCAACTGCACAACATGCTAATCCAAACGTCATCCAATGTAATGAACCAGTTCTTGCCCAATTAACAAGATTATCTAATGAAGTCGTTATGAAACCATTATCACTAAAATCTTGAGCCAACTGTTTAAACTCTTCAGGAATATCTTTTTTTCTATTTTCTAAATTCATTTTATTCCCAATCTAAAGCTCCTTTTTTCCACTCATAAATAAATCCTACGGTTAAAATAAATAAAAATAACATCATGGAGCAGAAACCATATAAACCGATTTCTCCGAGTGAAATTGCCCATGGAAATAAAAATGCAATTTCTAAATCAAATATTATAAATAATATTGCAACCAAATAAAAACGCACATCAAATTCCATTCTAGAGTCGTTGAAAGGTTCAAAGCCACACTCATAAGCTGAAAGTTTTTCAGGATCAGGTTTGCTTGGAGAAGCAATATAATTAATTGCTACAAAAGCAAGACTCAAGCCTAAAGCTATTATCAAAAATAATATTATCGGTAGATAATCTTTTAAAAATTCCGCAAGCATTTGAATCCTATGTAACAACTATTATATCAACTAAAAGTGAAGATATGTCACATTTTTAAGCCTATTTTTACTCGAAATTTGGCGGGAGTGAAGGGACTCGAACCCTCGGCCCCCTGCGTGACAGGCAGGTGCTCTAACCAACTGAGCTACACCCCCAAAGAGTAATTATTTTATTTTAGATATGGATTAAGCTTATTTATGCGCTGCCACCACATTTAAAAATATTATCGCTATTAGTAATCTTATATATAGTTTAATCAAGTATTTATTGCTTTAAATGTACGATAAGGATTTATAAAATTGACCAATAATCAATAATAATAAAGGATAATACTAAATAAAAATATTAAAGATTATGAATTCAAATAGAATATTTAATTCATCTTTACAGATTTACCTCGGCACATTATTTTTTTTTGCAGTTTTCTTTTTTTTTCAGAAATATAATAATTACAGTGAATGGACTATATCTGAATGGCTTATTAATTACCAAGGAGGTTTCACAAGAAGAGGTTTATTAGGGGAGATAATATTCCATATTAGCACTTTTACATCATATTCTATTAGAGAAGTCATACTAATAAGTCAAATTATCACCTACCTATTATATTTTTATTTAATTTACAAATTTTTGAAAAATTCTAACAAAAATATAATTTTAGTTTTTGCTCTATATTCACCTTTATTTATTGTTTATCCAATCGCCGAGGTAGAGGTTCTTGGTAGAAAAGAAATATTTACTTACATTGCATTTTTATTGGTAGCAAATATTTTTTCATCAAAGGAGATTCATAATAAACATTATGTTTATGTCTCACTGATTTTAGTAGTTTCTTGTTTAATCTGGGAAGGAATAATAATTTATATTTCTTTTTTCATATTTATAATATTGTTAAAAAATCATTTTTTAAATAAGCAATATTCTTTTATTAAGATATTATTATACCTTATACCATTTATTATTACTTCTTATTTTGTAATATTTAAAAGATTAGATGAATATGAGCTTAGAATAATGTGTGATAGTATTAATGAATGCTATGGGGCAATTACATATTTAAATAGAAGTTTATCTAGTAATATTGGAGAAGTATCATCTAAATTTGAAATTATATATCTGATTAGATATGTGATTATATTATTGGTAGGTTTTTTTCCATTATTTCTGTTAATCCTAAATTCTAAGTTTAATAAAAAACACAAATCAAAAAGTAAAAATTATTTTCCACTATTTTTCATAATAATTTTTATACCCTCTTTTATTTTTTACTATATAGCTCAAGACTGGGGAAGGTGGATAAGTGCATCATATATTTTATCATTTCTTACTTATATTTACTGTTTAAAAAATAATTTTATTATTTTTTCTATTACAAAATTTGAAATACCGATTTTAAAAAATAAATTTACAATAATTTTTTTGTTTATTTTATTTTCTTTTGGGTGGAGTCCTAAAACCTTAATTAATGAGGATGTTGCGTCAATTCCAATTTACAGAAAAAGTGCAGAAATAGTTAAGTATTTTTATATAAATGGTGGGCGGTAAAGGACTCGAACCTTTGACCCCCTCGGTGTAAACGAGATGCTCTACCAACTGAGCTAACCGCCCAAAATCTTGGTACTCATACATCAACGAATTAATAAAGTAAATTGTTTATTACTGAATGCTAGCTTGTGATTTATCGTCCTTTTTACTCTCAGAAATCTTTTCAACTTCAGTCCATTCAACTGGTTTTAGCTCTTTTGTTAAAGCTATTTTAAGAACTTCATCCGCGGTTTCAACTGGTATTATTTTAATATCCTCCCTTACTTTTTTTGGAATATCTGCCAAATCCTTTTCATTTTCTTTTGGAATTAATACCTTTTTTACTCCTGCTCTATGAGCTGCTAATAACTTTTCTTTTAATCCACCTATTTGCAAAACTTGTCCTGTAATTGTAACTTCTCCTGTCATTGCAATTTCTCTGTTAACTGGAATATTTGTAATTGATGAGACTATTGAAGTGACCATAGCTATACCAGCTGATGGTCCATCTTTAGGCGTTGCTCCTTCAGGGACATGAATATGAAAATCTTTTTTTTCAAAAAATGGTGGTATTATCCCATATTCTAAACTTTTAGATCTTACAAATGATTTGGCTGCTTTTACTGACTCTTGCATCACATCACCAAGCTTACCAGTGATTTGCATTCTACCCTTTCCTGGCATATTCACAGTTTCAATTTTAAGAATTTCTCCCCCTACTTCAGTCCATGCTAAACCTATTACTATTCCTGTTTTATTTTTATTTTCTACCTCACCAAATTTGAATTTTTTGACTCCTAAAAAATCAGGAATATTTTTATTATTTACTTGCACTTTTTCTGCTTCACCACCAACAACTTTTTTAACAACTTTTCTCGTAACTTTTGAAATTTCTCTTTCTAAATTTCTAACACCAGATTCTCTTGTATAACTTCTAATAATCTCTTTAATTGTTCCATCTTCTAAATTTAGTTCACCCTCTTTTACGCCATTTTCTTTGATTTGTTTTGGTAACAAGTATTTGTTTGCAATGTTAATTTTCTCATCCTCAGTGTAACCAGGAATTCTAATAACTTCCATCCTATCGAGTAATGGTGGCAATATATTTAAAGTATTTGCTGTGGTTACAAACATTACATCTGAAAGATCATAATCAACTTCTAAATAATGGTCATTGAATGCAGTATTTTGTTCTGGATCTAAAGCTTCTAATAAGGCAGAAGATGGGTCTCCTCTATAATCATTTCCTATTTTATCAACTTCATCTAATAAAAATAATGGGTTTTTTGTGCCAGCTTTCTTCATCATTTGGATAATCTTTCCAGGTAGCGACCCTATATATGTTCTTCTGTGACCTCTTATTTCAGCTTCATCTCTAACACCACCCAATGACATTCTTATAAATTGTCTATTTGTAGCTTTGGCTATAGATTTTCCCAGCGATGTTTTTCCAACTCCTGGGGGTCCCACCAAACACAAAATTGGTCCTTTAATTTTTTCCATTCTCTTTTGAACGGCTAGGAATTCAATAATTCTCTCTTTTACTTTTTCTAAACCAAAATGATCTTCATCTAAAATCTTAAGGGCATTTTTTAAATCAATATCTACATTATCTTTTTTAAACCATGGAAGGTCTATCATCCAATCTAAATAGTTTCTAACAACTGTTGCTTCGGCAGACATTGGGCTCATATTTTTTAATTTCTTAAGCTCTGACATGCATTTCTTTTCTACTTCTTTTGGCATTTTGGCTTTTTGAATTGTTTTTTTTAGATTGGTTGTTTCATCTTTGCCATCTTCAATTTCACCTAATTCTTTTTGAATAGCCTTTAATTGTTCATTTAGATAATACTCTCTTTGAGTTTTTTCCATTTGAGTTTTAACTCTTCCTCTAATTCTTTTTTCTACTCCGATAATACTGGTTTCGCTCTCCATCATTTTAATGGCAGCATTTAATCTTTTCTTAACATCAAGTGTTTCGAATATTTGTTGTTTTTCTGATATTGATGCATTCAAATTAGAAACTATATTATCTACAATTTTAGATGGGTCCTTTAATTGTTTAATGTTGCTGATAGTTTCTGATGAAATTTTTTTATTTACTGATGTTAGTTTTTCCAATCTTCTTACAGCTGTTAGTGCAAGAGGTAATAGATCTTCATCTTTAATCAAAATATCTTTTTGATGTTCGTATGTACAAGTAATAAATTTTTCATCATCCTTAAAATCAACAATTTTTACTCTTTTTATCCCTTCAACTAAAACTTTAACAGTTCCATCTGGAAGTTTTAAAAGTTGCAGTATGTTACTCTCACATCCATAAGAAAATACATCATTTTTTTTTGGATCATCAACCTCAGAATTTTTTTGTGTTACAAGAATTATTTTTTTGTCACTTTTCATTACCTCGTTTAGAGCAGTAATAGATTTGTCTCTTCCAACAAATAGTGGGATTACCATACTAGGAAATACAACTATATCTCTTAAGGGTAATAGCGGTTGTGTTAATTTTACTTCCATAAATATAAATATGGATATTATATTTTATAATGCAATAGGAAATCTATATTTATTAACTTTTATTAAGCCGCAGACGTCTTTTCTGTTTTTGATTTGTTCTTTGTATGCACGATTATTGGTTGAGATGTGCCTTTGGTAGCTCCACCGTCTATGATGACTTCTTCTATATTCTCTTGGCCTGGTAAATCAAACATTGTCTTAAGTAATAAATTTTCTAAAATTGATCTTAACCCTCTGGCTCCAGTTTTCTTGCTTATTGCTTTATTAGCAATATCTTTAACGGCTTGGTCTTTGAAAGTTAATTTTACACCTTCTAATCTAAATAATTCTTGGTATTGTTTTATTAAAGAATTTTTTGGCTCTAATAAAATTTTAACTAAAGATTTTTCATCTAAGTCTTCCAATGTAGCTGTAATTGGTAGACGACCTATGAATTCAGGGATAAGTCCGTATCTTAATAAGTCTTCAGGCTCTAAATTCTTCATCCACTCTCCAGTTTTCTTGTCCTCTAATGTTTTCACCTCTGCTCCAAATCCAATAGAAGATCCTTTATCTCTTTGAGATATTATTTTATCAAGACCTGCAAAAGCTCCTCCACAAATAAATAAAATATTAGTTGTATCTACTTGTAAAAATTCTTGTTGAGGGTGTTTTCTCCCTCCCTGAGGAGGAACGCTTGCCACTGTTCCTTCCATAATTTTTAGTAAGGCTTGTTGAACACCTTCTCCTGATACATCTCTTGTTATAGATGGATTTTCAGATTTTCTACTTATCTTGTCAACCTCATCTATATAAACAATTCCTCTTTGAGCTTTTTCTACATTATAATCAGCAGCTTGTAATAACTTCAAAATTATATTCTCAACGTCTTCACCTACGTAGCCCGCTTCAGTTAATGTTGTTGCATCAGCCATTGTAAAAGGTACATCAAGTATTCTTGCAAGAGTTTGGGCTAATAGTGTTTTTCCACATCCTGTTGGACCTACCAGCATAATATTAGATTTAGATAGTTCAACCGTTTTGCTTGTTTTATTTTCGTAGTTTAATCTTTTGTAATGATTATGAACCGCAACTGATAAAACTTTTTTTGCATGAGATTGTCCAATCACATAGTCGTCAAGAACCTTACATATCTCTTTTGGTAAGGGCAATCCATCTTGATGTTTTACAAAATTATCTTTGCTTTCCTCTTTGATGATATCCATACAAAGCTCTACGCACTCATCACAAATGAATACAGTTGGACCCGCAATTAGCTTTCTAACTTCGTGTTGGCTCTTGCCACAAAAAGAACAGTAAAGAATATTTTTATTGTTGCTCATAATTTTAAATTCGAATCATTTTTAATACTTTAATACATATGGTACAAAGTAATCAAGTATAGGTTGTGGACAAACTATATATTGTGACTTATTCTCTCTTTTCTACCACTTTGTCTATAAGGCCAAAACTTTTTGCATTATCAGGAGTCATAAAATTATCTCTCTCTAATGCTGATTTAATTTCATCAACTGATTTTCCTGTATGTTTTGAATAAATTTCATTTAATCTTTTCTTTAAAGATAAAACTTCATTAGCATGAATTTCAATATCTGTCGCTTGTCCTTGAAAACCAGCTGACGGTTGATGTACCATTATTCTAGAATTTGGTAATGAAAATCTTTTTCCTTTAGCACCTGCTGCTAGTAAAAATGAACCCATGCTTGCTGCTTGACCTATACACAAAGTACTTATTTCTGGTTTGATGTATTGCATTGTATCATAAATACCAAGTCCAGCTGTTACAAGTCCACCAGGACTATTTATATATAAAGAAATTTCTTTCTTGGGATCTTCAGATTCTAAAAATAATAATTGCGCAGTTACTAACGATGCAACCGCATCATGTATTGGACCAACCACGAATACGATTCTCTCTTTAAGGAGTCTCGAATAAATGTCATATGCCCTTTCTCCTCTACTAGATTGTTCGACAACCATAGGGATTAGAGTGTTTAATTGTTCTGGAATTTTAATAGTCATAATCGATTCGATTAATCTTATACAACTTGTGATTACTTTTTGCTAACCTTTTTTGCTTTTTTAGGTTTTGATGCGGGAGTTTTATTTATTTTAGTTTCTTTAGATTTTGTTTTTACCTCTTTTTTTTTAGGATCAGTTTTTTTCTTATTTTTTTCATCTCCATCTTTTTTAACAAGTTTAGCTTGCTCTTTAATATTGTTTTCATTTTCTTGTTTTAGAATTTTCTCAGCTTCTTCTTTGGTAATTTCTTTTTTAGTAATTTTTGCTTTTTTCTTAATTTCTTCAATTATTTTTTCTTCGTAAATTTGTCCCCTTAAACTTTCTATGGCTGCAGGGTTTTGTTCGTAATAATCTTTAACAATCTTTTCTTGACCTGGCATCATTCTAAATTGTTTTTGTATTTCTACATTAATTTCTTCCTGGGACACATTAATTTTATTTTCTTCACCAAAAGCATTTAAGATTAATCCAGTTTTAATTCTTTTTTTAGCTTGATCCTCTAATGATTTTTGGTTCTTTTTAACTTCATCTTCCTTCATTCCTTGAGATAATATTTTAACCTCCTGTTCAATTAAATTACCAGGTAATTGGTCTAGTTTTTCTTTCTCTATTTGCTCAAGAATACTTTTCTTTGTAATCATGGCTAATGAATTTGTATATTCATCATTAATTTGTTTTGAAATAAGTTCTTTTAAATTTGCTAAATCTTTGGCACCCATATTTTTGGCGAAGTCATCATTAATTTTTACCTCTTCTGGAATTCTTACTGCTGTAATCTTACATTCAAACACAGCACTTTTATTAACAAGATCTTTCTCAGGAAAATTTTCAGGAAGATTTACTTCTACATTTTTTGTATCACCTGATTTAACGTCTTCTAATTGTTTATCAAAACCTTTTATAAATAAATCTTTTCCTAGAACTAATTGGGTATTTTTACCCTCGTTACCTTTAAATTCTTTGCCGTCAATAGTTCCTTTATAGTCAAAAATTACAAGATCATTCATTTTTGAGCTATAATTTGCTTCTGCATCTTTAAAATTGTTTTGATTTTTTGCTATTTCACTAATTCTTTTATCTGTTTCATTTGGATCAATTTTTACTACATACTCATCTATTTTAATTGACCTTAGTCCTTTGGCAGAAACCTCGGGTAGTTCAGTAACTGAAATAATGTATTCTAAATCTTTACCTTCACCAAAAGACTTTAAATCTATTTTAGGTTGTCCGGCCGGTTTGATTTTATTTTCTTCTAGAGCTTTTGTTGTTGTGTCTTTTAGCAACTTATCAATTACTTCACCGTAAACAGCTTTACCAAATTGTCTTTTTAATATTTCGGTAGGTACCTTTCCAGGTCTGAAACCTTTTATTACAACATCTTTTCTTATTTCTTCATATTTTTCATCCATGAAGCCTGAGATTGTTTTTTTATCTATGAATACTTTAAGATCTTTTTCTAAACCTTTTTTATTTTCTATTGTTACTTTCATAATTTATTTATGGTAGGCGAGAAAGGACTCGAACCTTCACAGCTTGCACTATTGGTTCCTAAGACCAACGCGTCTACCAATTCCGCCACTCGCCCAAATTTATGGTGTTTTATATAGTATTGATCTAATTTGTCCAATCAGAATAATAGTGTAAAAGGATATAAATATATAAAAAAATGATAGTTTCACCCTGTATAAGTATTTGCAAAATGGATCCTGTAACTGGATATTGTTATGGATGTGGAAGAAATAATGATGAAAAGAAGATTTGGAAAGACCAGATTACCAAAGATGAGTGGAAAAAACAAAATTTAGAAGATATTCAGAAGAGAATGCAAGGATGGCAGCTAGAAAGTTTCAAAGAATCTTATGAACATAAAAAAAATAATGGAATATCATTATTTAAAAAGAAGCAACTAAATGACTCAAACTAGATTAATAGTAATAATTTATATAATTGGAATTCTTATTGGAGCATTTGTTTTTGATTTGTGGGGTGCTGAAACGAGTGCTATCAAAAGTTTAGCGGCGATGTTTTGGACAGCATTGTTGCTTATAGCTATTGTATTTGCTGATAAAAAAAAGGAATAATTAATCTTTTTGTATTAGTTCACTTATAAACAAATCTCCATTACCATCTTCTACTGCTTTTTTGTAAAAAGATTTTTTTAAATCAGCTAATTTTTCTGCATTACCTAAATCTTTTAGCATTTCATGGATGTAAGTAAGATCTTTTAAAGTATTGGAAGTTGAAAATTTAAATCCAGTATAATCATCTTTAAGCACATTATCAAAAATTCTATTTAAAGCTGTTGAGTTTCCAGATCCTAATTTTGCTACTGCAAAAAGTTTTTCTAAATCAATATCTAATTTTTTTGCACTCTTTATAAATTCTATAACATTTGTTGCAGTACCGAGTGACAAAAAATTATTTAGTAGTTTTGACTTTGCTCCTTTGCCCACTTCTCCAAAATGGAAATAATCTTTACAAAAAGTTTTTAAAAAAACTTCAGATTTTTTAAAATTTTTCTCCGATGCTCCAACAATACCTCCACAAACACCTTCTTCTGCTTGAACGGGACCGCCCATAACAGGGCATTCAATATAGTTAATTTTTTGTTTTGAAAAAATCTGTTCCATTTGAATAGATCCATTTTGGTTATGTGTTGTAACATCAATAATTAATGTATTATCTTTTAGCAAAGTTGAAACTTTTTGAGCAATACTTAAAGCGATAGGTGTATTAGTCACACAAAGAAATAATGCATCTAAATTCTTTTCACAAAGTTCATTATAAGATTTTACCTCAATAGCACCATCACTTACAATCTTATCTATTGGTGCCCTTTTTTTGTTTGCAATAACAAATAAGTTATTTCCTTTTTTTAAAATATTTTTGGCTATCCCATAACCCATATAGCCAACACCAATAAAACCTACATTCATAATCGATAATAATTATAGTATAAGACATAGAGATTAAAAATTAATATTTATGACTAATGATTTTGAAAAACTTGAAAATTTGATAGTAGGCTGCAAAAAATGCACTAGGTTGGTCAATTTTAGAAAAAAGATAGCTAAAAAAAAACGAAAACAATACTTAAATGAAAAATATTGGGGAAAACCAATAACAGGCTTTGGTGACCCAAAAGCCAGAATTTTGTTTGTTGGTTTAGCGCCAGCAGCACATGGTGGCAATAGAACAGGAAGAGTTTTTACAGGAGATAGATCATCTGATTTTTTATATAAGTGTCTTTATAAAGCAAAGTTATCTAACCAGCCAAATTCGGACCACAGAAATGACGGACTTAAATTGAGAGATATATTTATAACTACTGCTTTAAAATGTGTTCCGCCTGGAGATAAACCAGCAAAAAAAGAGCTAAACACTTGCTTTAAATATTTTAATAAAGAAATTGAATACTTAGAAAATTTAAAGATTGTTGTTGCACTTGGGAAAATAGCATTTGATGCTTGTATACAATTTTACAAAAAAAATTACAGAATTGACTCAAATATTAAATTTGGGCATGGTAAATTCTTTAAACTCCCAAATAATATTTTATTGGTAGGTTCTTATCATCCAAGTCCAAGAAATGTAAATACAGGAAGAATTAACGTAAATAAAATGACTAATTTATTTATTCAAGTAAAAAATACTATTTAGTTAATTGTTCTTTGAGTTTTTCAGGCATTTTGGTTGGTTTGCCCTCTTTATTAATTGTAGCTAAATGAACATCTGCAGTTAAAATTAAATTATCTTTTACAAATATATTTTGCTTCATTTTAATTGACACATTCTTTACTTCTACAATTTCAGAAAAAATATCAAGTTTATCTTCTAACCTCGAAGGTTTTATAAAATTAAGATTACAAGATTTAACAATTATATATATTCCATAATTTTCTTTCAGATTAGAATTTGTAAAGTTTACAGAGGCAATGGCATCAGTTCTAGCGCGCTCTATGAATTTTAAATAATTTGCATAATAAACTACTCCACCAGCATCTGTGTCTTCATAGTAGACTTTAAAACTTGATTTAAATTTTTTCATAAAAATAATAATATCAAAGTGAAAATATTTTTTATACTAATGATTAATACGATATGAAAATATATATAATTTGGTTAATTGGTGTAATATTATGGAACTTTGGATATCCTGAAGCTGCTCCAATCCTTGATGTTTTGGCTGCAATAATACTATCTTTATTAAGTTTTGGTTTTAAAAAGTATCTTAATTAAACTTTTACTCAGAGGAAAAAAAAATATTTTGGTAATAACTAACTGCGGTTAGTTTTGAATTATCGGTATCTGCCATAATTGCAATTCCTGAAAGCTCTTCAACGTCTAAATCATGAAATTTTTTAAAATCTTCCTTCACATTTGCTTTTACTGTCACCCATTCATTTAAATTTGACTTTGTTGAAGCCAAAACACTATCGATAGATTTCTTTGTATAAGGGCTTGGCCATGTCTCTCCTACATTTGAATTGCTTGAAAAAACGTAATTAATAGCTCTATTTGATAGTGGGGTTGCACCAGTTTTTTTGATTACAAAAACTCTAGCTGCAAAATCATGTCCTTTTTTTGTATTCTCTTTTATGCCTTTAAGATCTTTTTCAATCTTCCAAGTAATATTTATAAAAGGGGTTTTGTCTAAATTAATTTCTATTTCTTTGCCTACTCCTGATGCTGCATTTTCTGCTACTGCTTTTAAAAAATTTCCTTGCTCATTATTTCCAATAGAATAGGATGTTTTTGCATCAGCGCCTCTTACTTTTCTAACTTCTAATGAATCTAATTCCTCCTCAGTAAAATCAAAAACCATCAGTTTTTCGGCACAAACCGAGGACATGATTAAAAGATACATTGCTATTATTTTGATAAATTTTGTAAGCACACGTTTCATATAATTAAAAATTTTTAATTATCAACTATAATTTAAAATTTACGTTTAAGGTAAAAGAACAATTTTTGGTGAAGAACAGGCTCCGTCATGAATTTGTTTAAAGGCCTCTGCGCCTTTCTTTAATTCCCTATATTCTATCCAATCTAATTTGCCAATTTTTCTGTCAGCTAAAATTTTGATTGTATTTTCAAAATCTTTGTTAGTATAACAATATGTACCAATAAAAGTTACTTCTTGAAGAGTTGCTTTTCTAAAATTAAACTGACCTGAAGGTTGGGTTAATCCAATATGTATTATGGTGCCACCAGGTTTAATAACCGAGATCGATTGTTGTCTTGAAACTTCTAAGCCTACTGTATCAAAGACAATATCAAAACTATCATTTTGTATTTCTTTGTCTGAAGGGTTAACAAACTTACCATCAAAATATTTTGCACATTCACTTAGTCTAAGGTTATTGGGGTCAGACATAATGATATTTTTATTACCCTTAATTTTAGATAATATTAGCGAGCACAATAATCCAATCGCTCCAGCTCCTTGAACTAAAGTTCTACATTCAGATAGAGGTTTTTTAAGAGAATTCTCTCCCATTAAGACTGCATGCAAAGCAACTGCTGTTGGTTCTGCTATAGCTGCTTCATTAAGATTTAAATGGTCGGGTACCTCATAAATATTTTGATTAGGAGAAGAAACTAACTCTGCAAAAACTCCTTGTCTTTCGTATGGTCTGTTCATTCCTAAGAGAACTCTATTTGGACACAAATGCTCTCGCCCACTTGTGCAATATTCACATTTTCCACATGTAATTAATGGATTTAAAACAGCATTTTTTCCTTGAAATTTACCATTTTGTATTACACCACTTACTTCATGTCCAATTATTAGTGGAGCAATTCTTCGTTCATCTTTTCCGTGATACGCGTGCATATCTGATCCACATATACCTGAGGCATGAACTTTTAATATACTTTCTCCACTGGTCTCTACAGGATCTTTTTCTTCTCTGTAAACCAATTCTTCAACACCGGTATAAACTAAAGCTTTCATAATTATTTTTCAGCTAGAAGATAATATATAAAAAACGATACGACAAATCCTAATATCCAAGAAAATGATTTTATATCTGAGAAATTGATATTCCATAATAATGAAAATGAGAATATAAAACCTATAATAAGTGAATACACAGCTTTATAGTTCCAACCATTTGTATACATATATTCATTTCCATCCCTCAAAAAAAACAGATCTTTGTGATTTACTTTACCTTTTTTCACTAGATAGTAGTCAGCAATTATTATTGCAAAGATTGGACCAAAAAATGCTGCAAGGCTGTCGATAATATTTATTACACCTATTTGACTTAAAATAGATGGCCACAAACCTCCAGCAATAAAACCAATTATTAAAATTAATACTCCAGAGGTTTTGAGATCTAGATTATTAGGAATAAAATTTATTATACTATTTTGCGTAGGTACATAATTAGAAATTAAATTAGTAGATAGGGACGAAAAAATTATAAAAATTAGAACAAACACAGTTAAGCCAGTATTGTCTAATTTTCCAATAATATCCATTGGCTTAGTTAATATTTGATCAACAACAATAAGCTTTTGATTTAAAACAACATCTACTCCAACAACTATAGATGTCACTAAAAATGAAAACAAAATCATATTTAGAAAAAGACTAAGGTTTCCCAATTTTAGATCTTTATCTGTTTTGACATATCTAGAAAAATCTCCAAAATTTAACAACACAATTGAGAAGTAAGAGAAAATTGTACCTGTTAAAACTACAAAAGGTAAAACGTTAGATTTTGAAAAAAAATTTCCATCTGTTGTATTTGATTTAAGAGACTGAAAAATTTGTGTGTGATTTTCAGAAGTTAAAATTAAGAAAAAGACTAACAAACCTAAATAAACAAAGATGGCTGAAAACTTTAAAAATCTTTGATTAAACCTTTGTCCATTTGTAAATAAAAAATACTGAACAACAAAAGTTAATACTAATGAAATCCAATCAATAATATTTAATCCAAGAAAAAAAGCTAAAAACACTTGATCATCTAAAATTTGACTATCTAGGTTATAATAAATAAAAATTCTAATTAGATATGTAATTGATTTTGATATAAAAAATGTTTGAATACCAAACATAATTACTCCAATGACAGATCTTAAAAGACTTAAGTATTTGGCTCCACTTAAGCCCATGGAAATTCTGAGCATAACAGGAAAAGGTAATCCATGCTTTTGTGATGGTTTGCCAATCAATGATGTAAAAAAATAAATTAATATAGAGGCGGCTAATGAAGAAGATAAGACCAGTACAGTACTAAGATTATATATTAAATATAAAGAGGCTATTAACGCAAAACCTGTAATGGTCTGGATACTATTAGCCCAAAAGCAAAATAAATCAATTGATGTCCATGTTTTATTACTTGGGTTAACTGTGGCTAATTCAAAATTTTTTAATTCTATATTCTGACTCACTAATGTAACCTTAAACTAAAATATTTATATGTCTATAATAGTGATATCCATAATTTTGTAATTTAATGAATTTTCTAAAAAATAATATTGGCTACGTTTCTATGTTTGTGGCAGTAATAGGTTTCGGGTCAGGTCCACCATTTGTGAAATTAGCATTACAGGAATTTTATGTAATGGATTTAATGGCAGTACGATTCTCCTTAGCATTTATTTTGATGTTAATTTTTGCTTTAATCATGAGAGCAGATTTAAAAATTAAAAAAATTGGATTTACTCCTTTTTTAATGGGTTTATTAAATCCTTTTCTTGTTACTCTAAGTTTTCATATTGGTCTTCTACTTACCTCACCTGTAAATGGAGTTGCTTTAATTAGCACTTTACCAATATGGCAACCATTTGTTGCAAGACTTTTTTTAAAAGAAAAAATTGAAATAAAAGTAATTATTGGAGCCTTTATAACAATTATTGGAACTTTAATTTTACTTACAAGTCAAACAAAATCAGGACAAGGAAATTATATTGGTGATTTAATAATCTTTTTAGGAATGATTTGTGTTTCCGTAAATGAGGTTTTAGGAAGAAGATTTATGCAAACTAAAGTTGATCAATTGGGCGTTAATACTTATCAATATTTTATTGGTGCTATACTATCTTTATTAGTTCTTTTTTTAATTTGGCCAAATTCAAGTTTTGAATATAAAAATTATTTAAATTTTTCACCACCAGTTTTAGCGGCTATAACTTTATCTTGTATAACGTTTGGAGCATATTTGTTTTATAATTTTGCTCTTAGAAGAGTTCCAGTAGGTAGAATTAGTTTAATGTATCCTTTAACAGGCCCTATTGGTGCAACAATGTCTTGGTTAATAATTGACTCTCCAATTTCAACCAAGGTTTTTATATCTTTAGCAATAATTCTAGTTGGAACTATTATACCTCAAATAAATAAGTCTAACTAAGGTGATGGGTACATTACCCCAGGCAACCACAATGCTATTTTTGGAAATATTATAATTAATACTAAACCAATGACTTGGATAACCATAAATTGCATCATGCCAAGATAGATATCTTTTAAATCCCATTCTGGAACCACACCTTTTAAGAAATAAGCAGATAATGCAACAGGAGGTGAGAGCCAGGCGGTTTGGAGATTAACGGCTACTAATATTGCAAACCATGTAAGATTAAATCCTAACTCTATTACTAAAGGTAATACAATTGGCAATACTATTAATACTATTGGTACCCACTCTAAAGGCCATCCTAATAAAAAAATAGCAGCCATTATAATTGCTAATATTACGTACCTATTAACCTCTAAATTTAAAAGAAAATCAGTTAACAGAGATGGAGTTCCTAATTTTGAGAATACTGCTCCAAAAAAATTTGATGCAGCAACTAAAAACATTATTAGTGCTGTAATCTCTAAAGTTTTTAAAAGAGCATCTTTTAAACCTGGGAGAGTTAATTTTTTATATGTTAGTGCAAGTAAGATAGCACCAAAAGCTCCCATACCAGCTCCTTCAGTTGGAGTAGCAAGACCAAATAGAATACTTCCTAGTGCAAAAAAAACTAATCCTGCAGGAGGAATTAGTCCCATAATAAATTCATACCAAACCTTAGTCATATTAGTAGGTTGTTCGTTTGCTGGTAAAACAGGGCCAAGTTTTGGATTTAGATAACATCTTAATGTTGTGTAAGCTGCGTACAGACATGCTAATAAAATACCTGGCATTATGGCAGCAGCAAATAAATCTGTGACAGGAATTTCTAAAACAGGTCCCATCACAACTAACATAATACTTGGAGGAATTAAAATTCCAAGAGTTCCGCCAGCACAGATTAACCCAGCAGACAGTCTAGTATCATAACCAGTTCTAATCATAGTTTTACCTGCCATAATTCCTAAAATTGTAACTGATGCACCAACTATTCCAGTTGCAGCTGCAAAAATTGTTGAGACAAACATTACCGCATAAAACAAAGCTCCTCTTGTCTTAGAGAGCATTAATTGAACTGCATTAAACAATCTTTCCATTAGACCTGCTTGCTCCATTAAAATTCCCATAAAAATAAAGAGTGGCACGGCGGCGAGTGTATTCTCTGTCATAATCATATTGAACTGAAGGGTCATTAAATAAAAAACTAATTTGCCAAAACCCCAATATCCAAAAACAAGGCCTAAAAATATTAAAGTAAATGAAATTGGGAAACCAACAAAGATTGCAAATAACATGCAACCAATCATTATTGCTCCAATTATTTCTGGGCTAAAGAAATCCATTAGGGCCATCTCCCCTTAACAAAAGCATAATAAGTTTTTAAAATTTCAGATATACCTTGTACTAAAAGTAAAAATGCACCAATAGGCATACAACTTTTTAAAGGCCACATAATTGGCATCCATGTTGTATCCATGGCTCTTTGAATTCTAACTTTACCACCTAAGCATTCCTCTAAATTTGATCTTCCACAAATTGAAGTATAGGCGTAATCAAAACTTACAAGGAAAAATACAAGAAACCCTGGTATAAAAAATAATAAATATAAAAATAAATCTACTCTAGCCTGATTTTTTACTGACCAATTTCGATAAAGAAAATCTGCTCTTATATGTATTCCTTTTGATAATGTATAGGCTGCACCTAACATAAATAAAGCACCAGCCAACATTCTGCTGATGTCAAATGACCATAAAGTAGGTCTGTTGAAAAAATGTCTTCCAATAACCTCATGGATCATTGCATAAATTAGAAATACAGTTAACCAGGCAAATACTTTGCCGGTAATTAACATTTTTGAGTCTATGAATTCTATTGTTTTTGCCATCCAAGGAGTCATATCCTCAGGCATTTTTAAACTTGTTCTTCTTTCGGCTATAAGCTCGTCAGTAATATCAAGATTTTCTTTAACTTTAGGCTCTGAGTCTTTATCAACCATTTAACAAGTATAGTTATTTAAATTAAATTTGTAAAAAAAACGGGGATTTTTTAAACAATCCCCGTTTTAATATTTTTAACTACTGTTGTGATGCGAAAGCAGTTCCAATTGATGCATCAGATGTTTCCATTTGTGCAATAAAAGGTACTACAATTTTTGCATGTGCAGTCATGTGCTCATAAACTTCTTTAAAGAAAGCATTTGATGCAGCATTCTTTTTAAGAGTTGCTTGAGCAGCGTTCATGTACTCAGTGAAATAATCAGCTGGTGTATCCCAAAGTTTTACACCGTGATTTTCAGTAAGATCGATTAACGCTTTACCATTTTCTACAGCTCTATTAGTGATGTTTCTAGTGATCATCGCTTCAGACGCAACTTCCATTGCATATTTTTGATGGTCAGTTAAAGAATTGTAAACATCTCCATTAATATAGATATCACCATTTACTACGTTTTGGTGTAATCCTTGTAGATAGTAGTTTTTAAGAACTTTTTGAAAACCAAAAACTGAGTCTGGTTTTGGACAACACCATTCAGCAGCATCAATAGTTCCTTTTTCAAGTGCTGGTAAAATATCACCACCTGATAAAGATACTGATGCAATTCCGATATCTTTGTATGTTTGTCCTGGAATTCCTGGAGGAGTTCTGAATCTGTATTTTCTGAAATCATCCATGTTTTTAATTGGCTCTTTAAACCAACCTAATGCTTCAGGTCCTGATGATGCCATCACGAAACCTTTAACATTCATTCCCATTTCGCTCCATAATTGGTCGTATAATTCTTTACCACCATTATCGAAATACCAAGCTAACCAAGATTTAGTGCTTAAACCAATTCCTCCACCAGCAACTGGCGATCCAAATAACATCGCAGCTGGGTGATAGTTTGACCAGTAGTGAGTCCATGCTGCACCACCATCTACTAGACCTTTGTCAACAGCTTCTAGTGTTTCTTTCATACCAACAACTTCACCTTTTGAAAGAAGCTCAAATTTTAACTCTCCACGAGTTAGTTTTGTTACTCTGTCAGTCCACATTTTTACGATTTGTCCATCGTATGATGTTTTAGGAAAAGTAAGTTGGATTTTTAATGTTTTAGCAGAAGCAGATCCAATTACTGAAACTGCAAATACTAAAGCTAAAATCATTGAAGTGATTTTTTTCATTATTTATCCCTCTCTTTATTGTTATTAAGTCTTAATAATGAGCGAAGTAAAACTCATTGGATGACAAATGTAAAACGATTAATTGTTGCATTTTTTATACAACCAGAGGTTTAATAGTAGCTATTTCTTACCCTTAGGATCAAAGGGATAATCCCAAGCATCTCCGCCAATTTTTTTAGATATACCTGAATAATCTGTTTCGCTATCACCACCTTCACAAAATTCGTTAAATATATCTAAGGCATGTTTTCCTAGAGGTGTAGAAGCATTTACAGATTTTGCGGCATCATTAGCTAACTTTAAATCTTTAGTCATCATGGCTGCAGAAAAGCCTGGTCTATATTTGTTATTAGAGGGAACGCCGTCTGTTAAATTTGGCAGCGGTGTATATGTTGATAAAGCCCAATTATTTCCAGAGGCATTTTTCATAATTTCATGAACTTTTTTTAAATCCATCTTTAGTCTTTTCGCTAACATTAGTGCCTCTGATGCTGCTATCATTGAAATTCCTAAAGACATATTATTACAAATCTTAACTCCAACTCCACTTCCTTGTGGTCCAGCATGTAAAATTTTTTGCCCCATTATATCCATTAATGGTTTAGCTAAATTTACAGCTTCATCATCTCCACCGACTAAAAAATTTAATTTACCTACTCTTGCTCCCATAACACCTCCTGTAACAGGCGCATCAATCATTTTAATTCCTCTATTCTTTGCTTCCTTGCCTAGTAACAAAGAAGTTTCAATATCAATTGTTGAACAGTCAATTATGAGAGCATCCTTTGAAATTTTATCAATAATACCTTTGTCTCCTAAAAAAAGAGATTTTACATGTTTGCCTTCAGGCAACATTGAGATTACAAAATTTGCACCTTTAAGGACCTCATCTAATGTATCAACCACATCTAAATTCGCATCCTTAGCTTTTTTTATCATTTCTGGAGAAACATCGTAGGCTTTAACTTTTTTACCAGCCTTAACTAATTGATCTGCCATTGGGTTACCCATATTACCTACACCGATAAATGCTATTTGATCTGTCATTTTTAATTATCTATATTTGATTTTCCTCTATTAATCAAAACTGTTTTACTTTGAGTAAAATGATTAACCATACTATCAAATGCATACTCTTTTCCTAGGCCACTCATTTTTAATCCTCCATATGAAACATTAGCTCTAGGCGCTACACATTGATTCACTTGAACGAAACCTGCTTCAATTTCTTCAACAAACTGTAAAGCTCTAGATAAATTTTGTGTCCACAATACCGCTGACAATCCAAATGGTGTATCATTTGCACTGTTCATTACTTCATCAAATGTTTTAAATGGTATTGCACAAGCAACAGGACCAAATATTTCTTCTTGACAAACTGGAGAGCTTACTGGAACACCTGACATCAATGTAGGTTCATAAAAGAAACCATTTTTATAATCACCACCTGTTAGTTGATTGCCGCCATGCACAACGTTGGTTGTAGAGTTTTTTTTGGCAATATCCATATAATATAAAGTTCTTTTCAGTTGTTCTTCGGAAATAATAGCTCCTATATCAGAACTTTCATCTAGAGCATTACCCATTTTTAATTTACTTAATTTTTCAACAGCTCCACCCAGTACTTGATCATAAATTTTTTCTTGAATATAAACTCTTGAACCAGCAGTACATGCTTGTCCTTGTCGAGTATATCTCATTCCATCAATAACCCCTTGAATTGCAATATCTAAATCTGCATCACTCATTATTATATTTGGATTTTTTCCTCCAAGCTCTAAAGTAACTGGACATAATTTAGGAGCTGCTTTTTGCGCTATAATCTTTCCTACAGTAAAAGATCCAGTAAACGTTACTTTTCTTACTTTTTCATGAGTTACCAGAGGTTCGCCACACTCTTCTCCATAGCCTGAAATTACATTTAAAACACCCGGAGGAAGTTCTTGTTGAAATATCTCCGATAGTAGAAGAGCACAAAATGGAGCTTGTTCAGCTGTTTTTAAAACAACACTATTTCCTGCTACAATAGCTGGAGCGATTTTTGCTACTGTTAAAAATAATGGCGCATTCCAAGGTACGATTGCACAAACAACCCCAATTGGATCTCTGGTGGTATAATGAATACTATTTGGAATATTGGTTGGATAATTTTCTCCTTTTAACTCTCCAGACAAACCAGCAAACATATTTGTAAGTTCAATGGAAGCACCTGTTTCTGGTATAGCCTGTGTCCTTAAAGCATTACCTGTATCTAATGATAATAAAGTTTCAATTTCTGACTTTCTTTCCTCTAATCTTTTTGCTCCAGCAGCAACCATTTTTCCTCTTTCCCTTGCTGGTATTTTTTTCCATTTTTGAAAAGCTTTGTGTGCTGACTCAACAGCAATATTAACATCATCTTTATTACATTGAGGAGCAGAACCGATATTGTCTCCTGTGCTTGGATTTAATACTAGTATCTTATTATTTGTTTGAGCAGATATTAGTTTGCCATCAATTAAAATTTTATCAGTTAATCTTTTTGCATTATTAATTGCTTGCTCAAGATTTTTTTCAAAGTTACTCATTATCTAATTCTCCTCTTCTAACTTTAGAAGAGAGCCATCCACCATCTATTTTTATTTCAGAGCCATTTATGAAATCAGAATCATCGCTTGATAAAAATACTGCTGCTCCAACTATATCTTTTGGTTCTCCCCATCTACCTACTACAGTTTCTTTCCCCCAGGCTTCACCATGTTTTGGATCTTCAGCATATTTTTGATTAAATGAGGTAGATATTAAACCTGGACAAATAGTATTTACATTAATATTTTTTCCAGTTAGATCAACAGATAATGCTCTTGTTAAGCCTAAGACACCGCTCTTTGCAGCTACATATCCTACCCTATCTGGTCTTCCCATAAAACTTGCTATCGACCCAAAGTTAATAATTTTACCTTTTCCATTTTTAATCATATGAGGAATTACAGCCTGACTAGCAAGGAAAGGTGCTGTTAGATTTACAGAAATCATATCATCCCAATCTTGTTTTGTATGATCTAAAAGTTTCTTAACATGTCTAATTCCTGCATTGTTTATTAGAATATCAATTTTACCGTAGTGTTTGATAGTTTGATCCACCATCTCGTTGATGCTCTTTTGATTTGAAACGTCAGTTTTTATAATTATTGCTTCACTGCCTGCCTCTATAATTTTTTTTTTAGCTTTTTCTGAATTTTCAATATCTATTTCTGCGATAACTATCTTTGCACCTTCTTTTACAAGACCAAGACAAATTTCTTGTCCTATTCCTTTTCCTCCGCCTGTAACTATTGCTACCCTATCCTTAAGTTTCATTTCCCAAATGATTGACGTTATTTTAAGAAGGAAACTAATGCTTTTTTCTCACTAATCCAAGCTTTAATTCCTCCATCAAGAACATAAACATTTTTAAAACCAAGATCTTCTGCAAAAGCATTGCCTAAAATTGATGCTGTTTCACCATCATGACTAACAAAAATAATTTCAATATTTTGAGACTCTGCTCCAGCTAAAGCTCTTACTCTATCCATAAGGTAAACATTAAATTTTCCATTTTTATCAAAAGCTGTTTCTTGAAACGACTCTTTAATTACACCAGTTTTAATCCATTGGTCTTCTGTTCTAATATCTAAAACTACTGCATTTTTTTTCAATAAATTGTTTAATTCATCAGATGTTATTAAATTATAATTTGGATCTAGAACATCAATAATCTTGAACTCAAAAATAAGATCGGAGTTTGGCGGTATTATATTTCCAGCACCTGTTGCTCCATATGCTAGTTCAGCAGGTATTTTAATTTTTCTGACAGTTCCTTTATTGGCTCCAACAATACCCATTTCAAATCCAGGTATAACTTCTTTCATACCTATTTGAACAACTAAAGGTCTATCTTTTCCAACGTTGGTATCGAAAACTTTTCCATCAACAAAAGAACCTGTGTATTCAATTTGAACCCATGAGTGATTAATAATTTTTTTTCCTTCGCCTGGCTTATCAAGAATAATTTTTATTTCTGCGGCAAAAACATTACAAATTAAAAAAAAATATATTATTAGAAATTTAATTTTATTCATTTAGATTATTTTTAATTCTTTATAATTAGTCTTCTCAACTTTTAAACAAGCTTTTCTATATTTTGGCATTCCACCAGGATAAGGTAAAAAAGACTTCGACTTGCCAGGTATATTGTCGCCTTTATACCACGAGCTTTTTGCTTTCATAAATAATGTTTTTTTAACTGAGCTCGTAATTTCTTTTTGCCATTTTTTTGCTGCTTCATTTGTACTTTCTATACTTTGTCTTTTATTATTTTCCAAAAACTTAATACATTTAGTAATCCATTCAACATGCTGTTCTATTTGTACCGGTACATTTGTTAATACTGAGGGACTTCCTGGACCACTAACTATAAACATATTTGGAAAGTTAGGAACAAGAAGTCCTAAAAAACTTTTAGGTCCACTTTTCCAATATTTAGTCAATTTAATTCCCTTTTTCCCAGTTATATTTAATTTTTCAATTGAACCTGTCAGAGCATCAAATCCTGTTGCAAATATAATTTTATCTAGTGTGTATTCATTTTTTTTTGTCTTTATTCCTCTTTTGGTAATTTTTATTATTGGGTTTTCTTTTAAATCAACTAATTCCACATTTTTTTTATTAAACATCTCATAATAATTTGTATTTAAGGTTGGTCTTTTAGCAGTAAATGGGTGGTCAAAATTAGTAAGGATCTTTGCATACTCTTTATTTTTAACTGTTGAGTATATTTTATTTTCAATAAATTTAACTGCTGTTTTATTTGCTTTGATGGTTTTTACTATGTCATTAAAAGTTGCTCTAAAGGATAAAGTTCCATAATGCCAAGATTTTTCATACATCTGATTTCTTCTAGCTTCGTTAAAATCAAATGCAGATTTTTTTGGAAATTCAAAAGGATGGCCACCTGGTGTTCTTTTTAAAAAACTTCTTAATTTATTAAAATTTTTTTTATAGTTTTTAATGTTTGTATTTGATAATTTTCTATTTCTTGCTGGAATACTAAAATTCGGAGATCTTTGGAATAAAACTAATTTTTTTGCTTTTTTGGCAATTTCAGGTGCGATCTGTATCCCAGTAGAACCTGTTCCTACCTGTCCAACAATTTTATTTTTAAAATTAATATTTTTTTTGGGCCATCTACCACTGTGGTGTAGTTGACCTTTAAATTGGTTTATTCCTTTTATTGCAGGTAAATTAATTGAGGAAAGGGACCCAACTGCACAAATTAAATATTTTGCAAAATAAATTTTCTTATTGTTCGTTTTTACTTTCCATAAGTTTTCTTTTTCAAAATATTGTGTAGATATTACCTTTTGTTTAAAAACTATGTTTTTTTTAAGATTATATTCTTTCGAAAAATATTTGAGATATTTTAAAATTACTTTTTGTTTAGGATATCTTTCTTTCCAAGTCCAGTTTTTAAAAATTTTTTTTGAAAAAGTAAAACCATAGGTAAAACTCTCTGAGTCACATCTCGCCCCTGGGTATCTATTCCAGTACCATGTACCTCCTAGATCATCTCCTTCTTCTAGGACCAATGTGTTTAATTTTAATTTATCTCTCAAACAATGAAGTTGATATAGTCCTGAAAATCCAGCACCTATAATTAATGCGTCTAAATATTTCATATATAACTACTCAATGTTATTATTTAATTTATAAAGTATATGTTAAAAGATTTTTAAAAAAATTTAATTATAAAAATATTATGGAAAACTTTGATTATGTTATTTTAGGTGCTGGATCTGCTGGATGTGTACTAGCAAATAGATTAAGCGCTAATCCAAATCATAAAGTTTTATTGATCGAGGCTGGAAGTAGAGACACAAACCCTTGGATCCATATTCCAGGTGGATATTTTAAAACAATGTTGAACCCAAAAACGGATTGGTGTTTTCAGACGGAAAAAGAAGAGTTTTGTGATAATAGAGAAATGGTTTACCCAAGAGGTAAAACTTTAGGTGGAAGTTCCTCAATAAATGGAATGCTTTATATTAGAGGTCAATCGAACGATTTTGATTATTGGAGACAGCTTGGTAACGTTGGTTGGTCATGGGAAGATGTGCTTCCCTATTTTAAAAAATCTGAAGATTTTCAATTTGGTGAAAATGAATTTCATGGATCTGGTGGTCCTTTGGCAGTTCAGCAAATAAGAGGAACCTTTAAAGTGTGCGATCTATTTATGGATGCAGCAGAAGAATTTGGTCACAAAAGAACTGATGATTTTAATAATGGTGACAATGAAGGAATGGGTTATTTTCCTTTTACCGTAAGAAATGGTCTAAGATGTAGTACTGCCGTAGGGTATCTCAATCCAGTTAAAAAAAGAAAAAATTTAAAAGTTGTTACGAATGCTCATGTTAAGAACATTGAGTTTGATAATAAAAAAGCAGACAAAGTGAATTATTGGATTGGTGAGAATGTAATTACTGTTAAAGCAAATAAAGAGGTAATTTTAAGTTCTGGGACGATAGGCTCACCTCATATTCTTCAAGCTTCAGGTATTGGTCCAGGTGAACTTTTAAAAAAAAATAATGTAAATGTAGTTAAAGATCATCCTGGAGTAGGTATGAATTTAACAGATCATTTAATGTTAAGACCAGTTTATAAAGTTAAAAATTTAGAAAGCTTAAATGATATCTATTATAGTATGACTAAAAAGCTTATGACTGGACTAAAATATTTCTTATTTAGAAAAGGACCACTAACGGTCGGGGCTAGTTATTTATGTGGCTTTGTAAAAAGTGATGATCATTTAGCAACTCCTAATTTGCAATTCCATGTATCTCCAGCTAGCACAGATGTCTTAGGCAAAGGCTCCCTTCATAAATTTACAGCATTTACTCCTAGCATCACAAATGTAAGACCAACCAGCAGAGGTTCTATTAAATTAAAATCATCCGATACAAGAGTATCTCCAGAAATTAAGATGAATTACTTATCTACAGACGAAGACAGAGAAATTGCAGGTAAAGCATTAAAAATCACAAGAAATATTGTTATGAATTCAAAAGCTTATAAAGAGTATGAGCCTGAAGAATATAGGCCTGGAATTCATATTACGGATAATGAGGAATTGGCTAAAGAGGCTGGAAAATTTTGTAGTACTATTTTTCATCCTGTGAGCACATGTAGAATGGGGACTGACGAAAATGCAGTTGTATCTGACCGATTAGTCGCTCATGGCTTAGAAAATTTAAGAATTGTTGATGCATCTGTCATGCCATCAATAACCTCAGGAAATACCAATGCACCTACTATTATGATTGCTGAAAAAGCAGCAGATATGATAATAGAAGATGCTAGATGACCGAAGAAATAACAATTTTTTTTCAAATAATATTTATAGATTTAATTTTAGCTGGAGATAATGCCATTATCATTGGAATGGTTGCCTCTAAGTTTCCACCAGAACAAAGAAAAAAAATTATTTTTTGGGGCATTGGTGGAGCAGTAATACTAAGAATTTTATTAACACTTTTAACCGCTTATCTTTTACAAATCACAGGTTTAAGACTTATAGGTGGTCTGTTGCTTCTTTACATAGTTTATAAACTTTATGTCGATGTAATTAAAAATTCAGGTGGTAGTGAGGAAAATATTAAAGTTGATAACTCATCAATGTTGAAAGCAATTTGGACCGTTTTGCTAGCTGACTTTACGATGAGTTTAGACAATGTGCTCGGTGTTGCTGGTGCTGCCAAAGATCATTATTATCTATTAATATTTGGTCTTGTTTTATCTATTATTTTGATGGCTACAGCTGCAACATTAATTTCCAAATGGATAAAAGATTATAAATGGATAGCATGGGTTGGTTTATTTGCTATATTGTTTGTGGCAGTTGAACTAATTTACACAGATTTAAAACTTTTTATTTAAATGTATTTAAAAAAAATTAATCTTAAAAATAAGTATGCTCTTGTAACAGGGGCTGGTAAAGGCTTAGGAAGAGCTTGTTCTATTGCAATGGCTGAGGCTGGTGCAACAATAATAGGACTAAGCAGAACTTCCTCGGATTTAGATAAACTAGAAAAAGATATAAAAAAAGTGAAAAGTAAATTGATAAAAATAAACTGTGATGTAATGGATTACAAAGATTTAAGTAAAAAATTAAAAAAAATAAAAATAATAGATATTTTAGTAAACAATGCTGGGACTAATATTCCAGAACCGTTTGATAAAGTAAAACAAGAAAGCTTAAATTATTTGATAGATTTAAATTTAAGAGCTGCATTTAATGTTGCTCAAATAGTTGTAAAAAAGATGATAAAAAATAAGAAAAGAGGTGGATCCATTATTAACATGTCATCGCAACTTGGTCATGTAGGTATGTCTGGTAGAAACGTTTATAATATGACTAAATTTGGTATTGAAGGACTGACTAAAGGTATGGGTGTAGAGCTCGCCACAAAAAATATAAGAGTAAATACCGTAGCGCCAACCTTTGTTGAAACACCAATGGTGAAACAATTTTTTAAAAACAAAAATTTTAAAAAATTAGCACTAGGAAATATTCCTATGGGTAAAGCCGCAAAAGAGAGTGACGTTGCAACTGCAGTTTGTTTTTTAGCTTCAGATGCTGCAGCAATGATAACAGGAACATCTATAAAAATAGACGGTGGGTGGACCGCAAAATAATGAAAAAAATATTGCTTATCATAGCAATTTTATTTCCAACAAACATTCTGGCGATTGAATTTACTGGTAAGTTTATTCAAGGACATTATATTTTAGGTAAAACTGATCCAAGTTCAAAAATTATAATTGATAAAAAAAAAATAAAAGTATCCAAAAATGGTTTCTTTGTATTTGGTATAGATAGAGATAGAAAATACGATATATTAATTACAAAAATTTCGAATGGTAAAACTAAAAAAATCACTAAACGTGTATTTAAAAGAAAATACAATATTCAAAGAATAGATGGATTACCTGAAAATAAAGTAACACCTCCAGAGTCTGTATACAAAAGAATAAAAAAAGAGAATGGAAAAATAGGTGAAGCAAGAGCCATAAATTCAGATTTAAATTATTTTAGCAATAAATTCATTATGCCTGTTAAAGGAATAATTAGTGGAGTTTATGGAAGTCAAAGAATTCTAAATGGTAAACCAAGATGGCCTCACTATGGAATAGATATTGCTGCAAAAAAAGGAACGCCAATAAAGTCATCTGGAACTGGAGTTGTTACAATGGCTGAAAATGATCTTTATTATACTGGTGGAACAATCATAATGGATCACGGTCATGGCATATCAACAATCTATTCACACTTAGAAAATGTAATGGTTGACGTTGGAGACTTAATAAAACAAGGTGATATAATAGGTACAGTAGGTTCTACTGGCAGATCAACAGGTCCTCATCTAGACTTTAGAGTTAATTGGTTTCAAACTAGACTTGATCCAATGACAGTTATTCAATAATCTATTACTATGAAAAATGATATCCAATCAGTTTCAAAAAGACTAGTTAATGCCTACAACAAAAATAAATTAATCAATCCAATACCAGAGAAGTTTTGCAAAAATATTAAACTTGCACATAAATTAAGAATGTTATGTGAAAGTAAAATTAATGATAGCAAAATAGGATTTAAAGCAGGTGGAACTATTTTTGCTCTCTTAAAAAAGTTAAAAGAAAAAGAACCTTTCCATTCAACAGTATTTCAAAAAAACCTTATTAAATCAGGAGGTAAAGTTAAGGTAAATAAATATGCTCTAGGTATTGAAGTAGAAGTTTATTACATAATTAAAAAATCCTTTTTTGGTTTCAAAGGTAGGCTAAATCCAAAAAATGTCACAAAATTTATAACCCATATGGGTCCTTGTATTGAGGTAGTAGGTTTTAGACAGAAAAAAAAAGGTATTAAGTTTTTAGGTGATTTATGTAGTGATTTTGGAGTAAATATTAAATTTATTACGGGACCAAAAAAGAAGTTTAAAAAATTAAATTTAAATAATTTAAAAACAAATTTAAAAAATAATAAGGGTTTAAATATCAAAGGTAATACAAATACTGTTTATATAAACCCTCTTAATTCTCTAAAATTTGTCTTAAATAAAATTAGGAAAGAAAAAGTAAAATTAGAGAAAGATTTCTACGTGTTCACAGGCTCAACGGTAGGAGTTGTTCCAATAAAAAATAAGGGCGAATATATAGGCAAAGTTGATAAAATCGGATCAGTTAGAACCACTATCAATTAATGGGTCTTCATTTTTCCTCAGAAGAATTCAAAAATAGAAAAAATAAAGTTATTACTAAATTAAAAGAGGAAAAAATAGATGCCTTGGTCATGTTTAGACAAGAGTCTATGTATTGGCTGACTGGTTACGATACATTTGGTTATGTTTTTTTTCAGTCCTTAATATTAGACCAAAAAGGCAATTTAATATTATTAACTCGAGCTCCTGATTTAAGACAAGCACAAAATACTTCAAATATAGAAAATATAAAAATTTGGGTTGATAAAGATGATTCTAATCCCACAGAGGATCTAAAGCAAATCTTAAACGAACTCAACTTAAAAGATAAAAAGATCGGTATTGAGTATGAAGCTTATGGACTTACTGGACGTAATGCAATTAATTTAAATAAATCATTAAAAAATTTTTGCTCTTTAGATGATAAATCTGAATTAATAACAAAACTCAGAGTAATTAAATCTCCTGAAGAAATAGTTTATGTTAAGAAAGCAGCAACCCTAGCCGACAAAGCTTTAGATGAAGTTTGGAAATTTGCTAAAAAGGGAGTGAGTGAAAGTAAAATTCTTGCTGAAATGAATAGAGTAATTTTTGAAGGAGGTGGGGACTATCCTGCAAATGAATTTATAATAGGTTCTGGTAAAAACGCACTACTATGTAGATATCAATCAGAAAAACAAATACTTAATGATGTAGATCAACTAACTATTGAATGGGCAGGTACGTATAGACATTATCATTCTGCAATGTTCAGAACTATACCGATTGGAAAAGCAAATCCCAAACATTATGAAATGCATGAGGCTTGTGAAGAAGCACTAAAAAATTGTGAAAATACATTAAAACCTGGTAATAAAATTGGAGAGGTTTTTGATATGCATGCAAAAATATTTGATAATTTAGGTTATAAAGATTGTCGGATGAATGCATGTGGATATTCATTAGGTGCAACATTTTCCCCTAATTGGATGGATTGGCCAATGCTTTACACAGGCAATCCTTATGTAATCCAACCAGGAAATGTTTTCTTTATGCACATGATTCTAATGGATAGTAAAAATGAGTTAGCTATGAATCTAGGTGAGACTTACATTGTTACTGAAAAAGGAAATGAAAGAATAGGCAATCAAAAGACAGACTTAGTTATTCTCTAAGTAATAAACAATTTTAAAACCCAGTTTGGTCATAATAATAAGTTATCTAATTGAAAATATTATTTGTAAAAGATAATTTATTAATACCATATCTCATGGTGAAAAAGAGGCCGATATCGCATCGGTTAAAAGCGAGTTTTGGAAAAACAAACAAGGAGAGTGTATGAAAAGAATGCACAGAGTTTTAAGTTCGTTTAGCCGAGGCTCAAAGAACGCTAGGCTAAATCAATTAATGTTTCGAAATTTGAAAACTGTAGAAACTAATGCCAACGGTACAAGTGGATACGTTATCAAATCAGGAAAAAATTCTGGGGAAACATTAGGACACTTAAGAAAAGAGAGTAAAAAAATATAGCTTAAAGAATGAGATATGGGGCATTAAAAAAATAACTGCCCCATATTTTTTCTTTCTATTTTACTGGGGTCATAATTTTTTGACCTTCAACTCCCATAGCAACAACAATTGCTTTTACAGGAACATCTCCAATATTTTTAGATTCATGAGCCACACCTACATCTTCAATAAATGCATCTCCAGCTTTATAAACATAGCTTTTGCCACCTTGGGTAAGTTCAATTTCTCCTTGTTGTATCATTATTAAAACAGGGAACGAGTGAGTATGTGGAACTACAGGGCCTCCTACGGGCACAGTAAATTCAAAAGCTGTGATCTTTGCTTTTCCGGATGGATAAACAATATCGTTACCCATACCAGTCTGACTAGTTGATAAAATTCTTTTTACATGACCATCAGCAAAAACAGAGCTGTTTAAACCAAACGATACAAATAAAATTAGAAATAATTTTTTCATAAAATACCTTTCTGATTAATGAAGGTAAACTATCAGGCGATAGAAATTAATATATATGGCAAAATGTAATCTATTTACTCCACTCAACTTTAAACATAGCTTCGTTGCGTCTCATCATAGGAAGCGTAAAAGGCCCATTATAAGTTGCTCTTATTGGAGGTCCTTTAATGATTACTTTATCCTCTAAGAGTTTTTTATTAAGAATTTCCTTATGTTTGAAGAAATTATTATCTGAGGCTCTTCCAGAATATTCTATTACAGCAAAAAAACCTTCTTCTATTGTTGAGATTTTAACATCTGAATTTGTGGGTATAGGCGCATTCTCTTTTGTAAATTTTGATGGAAGATAAAATTGCATATAGTATCCATTATCCTTCTCACCCTGTGTTACAGGTACAGTCATTTTGATTTCTTGGGATTTATTATTCTGACCCGAGATATATTTAAAAAGTTTTCTAAAACTACTGTCATCGTTTCTACTTACAACTTCGACAACTAGACGGTCTTTATAATGTCTCACTTCGTATATCTCAGATTTATATACTACATCATATTGAGATTCCTCATAAGCCATTGAAGTAGAGTAAGGTAAAATACAGAATATATAAATCAAAAAAGATATCGATATTATTGATTTTCTCATTTAGTTAGATCCTAACTCTTGCAACCTATCAGATAAATAAGTTTGCTCACTATTATTTCCTGAGGCAAGTTTGATCATTGCATTCACAACTATCTCAACTTTTATTGGAGTATATTTTTTAAATCCACCAAAAAAGAATAAGGATAGAAATTTCATCACTGGAATTCCTAAAACCTCAACAATTCTAAAGTCTTTTCTGTTACCAACTAAAAATGAGGGTTGAATAATGCTTAGGTTAGAAAACCCAATCTTTTTTAGCTCCTCCTCTACTTGACCTTTATTTTTTAAATATGTACTTGAGGCTTTCGGGTTTGCTCCAATTGAGGAGACATAAATAAAATTACTAATTGAATTAAATTTTGCAATTTTTGCTAATTGTACAGGCAAGTCATATTCTATTCTTCTATATTCGTTTTTATCGGGTGTGTCTTTGTGAGTTGTACCAATGCAAAAAAAACAATCATCACCTGTTAATTTTTCTTTTAAAGTGTCTAAATCTAAAAAATCTGTATTGATCACTTCAACTTTTGGATTATCAATAGAAGGTAATTTTCTGACAAATATTTTTATTTTGTTGTAAGTATTATTATTGATTAAATTATCTAGTAAATTAGATCCAATTAACCCAGATGAGCCAAATAAAATAGCGGTTTTCATTATTATTTTAAATACTCTTCTTTCATAAATTTTTTTATTCTATTTGCTCCTTCAATTATATCCTCAGTGCTTCTAGCGTATGAAAACCTTATTGTAGAATTTCCTCTTTTTTGATCGAAATCAAGTCCAGGAGTTATTGCTACTCCTGCTTTATCAAGCACTTCTTTACAAAAGTTAAGGCTATCTTTCGAATACTCTGAAATATCAATGTAGATATAAAAAGCACCATCTGGAGGAGAAAATTTATTTAAACCAGCCTTAGGTAACTCTTCTAACAAAATTGATCTATTTTTTTTATAAACCTCTACATTTGTATTTAATTCCTCTTTTGCATCCATTGCTGATAGAGCAGTTAATTGACTTACATGAGGAGGACAAATAAAAAGATTTTGAGATAATCTTTCTACTTGTCTCACATGGTCTTCAGGAACAATCATCCAGCCTACTCTCCAACCTGTCATAGAAAAATATTTAGAAAATGAATTTATAACATAACACTCATTTGAAATTTCTAATGCAGATGTAGGATTATTTTCATATTGAATTCCATGATAAATCTCATCGCTAATAAAACTCACTTTATTTTCATGCGCAGTATTAATAAGTTCTTCTAGTTTTTTTTTATCAAGCATTGAACCAGTTGGATTTGCAGGAGAAGCAACTAATAAACCATTTAAATTATTTTCTTTAATATCTTTCGGTATAGGCTGAAATTTATTTTGGAACTCTGTAAAAATATCAATTGGAATTAAATCTTGAGACTTTAAAATTTGTCTATAGCTAGGATAGCCTGGAGCGGCAATGCCTACTCTATCTCCAACATCAAATAATGCTGCAAAAGAAAGTATAAATGCTCCTGAAGATCCAGTTGTTATAATTATTCTGTCTGGGTTTAAATCAATATTGTACCAATCTCCATACAATTTAGAAATTCTATTTCGTAATTCTGGCAAACCTAAAGTAACTGTATAGCCAAGATCATTATTAGAAATTTCATGTGAAATAAATTGTTTGGCACGCTTTGGTGCCGGTGTTCCTGGTTGACCTACTTCCATATGAATTACATGCTTGCCATTAGCTTCTGCTTTTCTAGCAGACTCCATTACATCCATTACAATAAATGGGTCTACATTACTTCTTTTAGATTTCTTCATTTAGTTTCTATTTCTGGATTAAATATTATAAACTGATCTTAAATACTCTTGCTGTTTTTTCGTCTGAAATATTTAGAATTTTAAACTTGGATGTTTTTTCTAACTTTTGACCTTTATTAGTTACAAAAGATTTCATTTTTTTTACTTCGCCTTCAGGCATTTTTCTAGTGTATTTTAAAGTATGCTTTTTTGATCCTATAATAAATATTGTTTTCATAAATATTAAGTTAATATATTACAAAGTATCAATTGATCCAATAATATTTAAATTCTTATCGGTTATTACTATTTCTCCTGAAGAAGTCCCTATATTTAGCATTGAGGATATAACAACAAAATGAGTAACAAAAATTATATTTTCTTTACCATTCCATTGATTAATAAACTCTTTTAGTTGAGTTATTTGCCTCTCTTCATTTGCTTCAAATCTAATATCATAAAAAGAATTTAGTGCACTAAATGTTTGATAATTTTTAAAAGCAAATTTAGCTGTATCTATACATCTGCACCATTCACTTGAATAGACATTTTCAATTTTAATCTGGTTTTTATTAAATATACTTCCAATAAATTTTGACTGTTCAATTCCTCTTTGATTTAAATTTCTTTGGGTAGAACAATCATTTAAATCAAAATTTTCTGGATCTCCATTCCCTGGTGCAAGCGCATGTCTAATAAAAATTATTTTTCCTCCCTCTTTTAAAGAATTAAGGACTTCTTCTGCAGAATAAGCAGAATTAACTACAAAAATATTAATAAAAAATATTATTAGTAGTTTTTTCATTTACACAGATTGGTTTTTAATCAACTCTTTAATCTGTGGTATCATTATTTGTGGTGACCTCATGGACGGATAAATCTCTTTTACTTTTTCATAACTCTTTAAAGCCTTTTCATAATTTTTTAACTTAATTTGAACGAGACCCTGTCCTGATAATGCTCCAAAATGTCTTTTCTCTAGTTTTAATACCTTGTCTATATCATTTTGAGAATCTTGATATTTGCCCATTAAATAAAAGACAGTTGCTCTTTTATTCCAAGCTTCTGCCCAAGCAGGATCTTTTTTAATTACTGTTGTGAATATATCTACAGCAACTGAATATTGCTCTTGATTCATAAATTTTGTTCCTCTTGATAGCAAAGAAGTTAAATTTTGATTAGTGGGATGTTTTGTCCAAATATCCCAAATTTTCATCTCTGTATCAATTGCAATTGAGTGGTTTTGAATTTTTAATTTTTCAAATAAGCTATTTAATCTTATTTCATTTTCATTAGAGTTTGATGAGGTACTAATAAAAAAAATAGCAAGAAAAATGGTAATTATTTTTTTCATTTAGAAATTATTTTCCACCAACAACCATACCTTCAACCATCATTGTCGGTGAATTCGTTGCATAGTTAAATTCTAAATCGTCGGCTAAAGTTATATTTTTAAAAATATTATTTAGGTTTCCAGCAATTGTAATTTCACTTACTGGATATGAAAACTCTCCATTCTCAATCATCATGCCAGATGCTCCTACAGAATAATCACCGTTAATAATATTTGTACCATGGCCGATAGTTTCTTTAATATACAAGATTTTATTTTCTGATTTGATTAGATCTTCAAATGTTTTTGATCCATTTTGAAAATACAAATTTGTTGTACCACTTGCCCTACCATTAGACTTTCTATTTATTTTTTTCCCATTATAAGTATCAATTAAATAGTCTTGAAGAATACCGTTCTTTATCAAATCAAGGTTAACTACTGCTATGCCTTCGCTATCAAAGTAACGAGATCCATTGGCTTTTCTTATATTACCATGATCTTGTATATTTATTTCAGGGTTAAAAACTTGTTGATTTAATTTATCTTTTAAAAATGTAGTACCTTTTGCAATTGCACTTGATGATATTGCACTTGCAAATATAGATAGAAAATTTTTTGAAATTCTTTTATCAAATATCAGACTAATTTTTTCACTTTTTATCTTTTGTGGATTTAATTTCTTTACTGCATGCTCTGCTGCAATAGATCCAAGTTGTTTAGGTTTTAAAATATCACTGTAAAACCTTTTACTTGTATATTCATAATCTCTTTCCATGCTTCCGTTGCTTTTTGAAACAACTTCACAATATGCAGTAAATTGTGAAGTTTTATATCCATCAGCAAATCCATTTGAATTAGCTAATAAAAAATTTGATTTGTTCTCACCAAATCCAGATCCATTAGTATTTATTATTTTATCATTTGAAAAAGCTTCCTCTTCTGCCTCTTTTATATAATTAATCTTGTCTTCATTGCTTAAATGAGTTTCATCATACAAGTCTAAGTCTTTTAATCCTTTAAAATGAAGGTCTTTATCTGGTAATGAATTATATTCATCCTCAGGAGTAATTTTCATTGTTTCAATACATCTATTTACTAACTCATCTAAATTACTTTCTTTTAGATTCGATGAAGCTATTGAGGACTTTTTTTTACCTAAATAAGTTGTAAGGACTACTCCAAGATTTTCAGACCTTTCAGATCCATCAAGTTTTTTATTCCTTACATTTACATTTTCAGAAACAGAACTTTGCACTAATATGTTTGCATCAGATGAACCTAATTTTTTTGATTTACTAAGGCATATATCAGCAATTTTTTTTAAATACTGTTGATCTTTAATCATCTTACTATAGTTGGGTTCCGCCAACAGTCATATTATTGATAAGCAAAGATGGTTGTCCAACACCAACTGGTACACCTTGTCCAGCTTTACCACACGTTCCAATTCCAGGATCTAACATCATATCATTTCCAATCATTAAAATTTCTTTTAAAGAAGATGGTCCATCACCAATTAAAGTAGCTCCTTTAATTGGAGATCCAATTTTTCCATTTATAATCTCATAAGCTTCTGTACAGTTAAAAACGAATTTACCAGAGGTAATGTCAACTTGACCACCTCCAAAACTTACAGCAAAAATACCTTTATCTACTGATTTAATCATTTCTTCTTGAGTGTTTGATCCACCTAACATTATCGTATTTCTCATTCTAGGCATCACTACATGTTTATAGCTCTCTCTTCTTCCATTTCCTGTTGATTTTGTATTCATAAGTCTTGCATTAAGTCTATCTTGCATGAAATTTTTTAAGATACCATTTTCAATTAAAACTGTTCTTTCTGTTGGCGTTCCTTCATCATCAATATTTAAACTACCTCTTCTATTATCTAATGTTCCGTCGTCGATTATTGTAACTCCATCGCTCGCAACTTTTTTACCAACTAAATCATGAAAAGCTGAAGTTTTTTTTCTATTAAAATCTCCTTCTAGTCCATGACCTACAGCTTCATGAATTAAAATTGCAGGCCAACCAGGTCCTAAAACAACTTTCATTTCTCCTGCAAGAGAAGGTTTACTTTCTATATTCGTACTTGCAATTCTAAAAGCTTCATCACAAACTTTTTTCCAATTATCATTTTTAAGATATTCATCATAATCTTGTCTTCCACCAATACCAAAAACACCAGTTTCTTTTCTACCATTCTTTTCAACCATTACTGACATATTTATTCTAACTAAAGGTCTGTTATCTGATAATAATTCTCCTCCAGATCTAATGATCTCAACATTTTTCTTCTCTGCTAGAAGGCTTGCTGTTACTTGTTTAACTGAACTATCTTTTGATCTGGCATACTCATTCATATTGTTCAGCAATTCTATTTTTGATTTCATTGACTTGCTCTCAATTGGATCAACGTCTTTATAAAGCTTCTGATTAGTTTTTTTAATTTCTGAATTATATGTTCCGCTATTATTTTTTAAAGTTGACTTAAGATTTTCGCTAGAATTTTTTAATGATTTTTCTGAAATTTCGTTTGAATGAGAATAAGCTACTGTATCACCTGTTACAGCTCTAAAACCATAACCTAAGTCAGATGTATAATTTGAACTTTTAATCTTGTTATCATCTAATACAATTGTCTCAGATTTTGTATCCTCTATATAAAGCTCACCATCATCACAATTATTTAGAGTTTCAGAAACAATGCTATCTGCTTTTTCTGAAGTTAATTCTGAATTTTTAAGTAAAGAGGACATTAGCTATATTTAAAGGTGAATTTAATATTATCAAGAATGATATGCGCGATTATTGATCACATCAAGTAAGGCTAATTACTTAATTTTCTTCAAAAAAAAATTAGTTAAATGTTTAATAGTTGCCTTTGGGTTTTGCTCTGGAATGAAGTGACCTGAGTTTATAGGATAACCTATAACTTTTTTCTTAGTATATCTTTGCCAAATTTTTAATGGTTTGAACTGCTTTCCAATTACTCCCTTACTTCCCCATAACACTTGGACTGGAATATTTAGTTTTTTCTTTCTATCTTGTTTGTCATGATCCAAATCAATAGTCGCAGACGCCCTATAATCTTCACAAGATCCATGAATTCTTTTTGGTTGCTTGAAACATTTTAAATAATTTTCTTCAACTTTTCCAAATTTGTGATTCCCTGACCATTTATCTAAACAACTTTTCATCCATTTACGTGGATCGCTCATTATCATTTTCTCAGGTAACCATTTTGGTTGTATTAAAAAAAACCAATGAAAGTAAGCTTTTGCGAAATCTTTCGTCGTTAGTTCGTACATATCTAATGTTGGACAAATATCTAAAACACTAAGAGCTATTATATTTTTTCTATGGTCTCTTGCTAACCTGTGAGCAACTCTTCCACCTCTATCATGTCCCGCAACAAAAAATTTGTTAAACCCTAATTTTATCATCATCTGTTTCATGTCACTTGCCATTTCTCTTTTTGAGTAGTTGTAATGTTTGCTATCTGATGCTGGAGCAAGACTATTTCCATATCCTCTTAAATCTGCAGCAACCACTGTAAATTTTTTAGATAACTCAGGGGCTGTTTTGTGCCACATTAAATGTGTTTGTGGATATCCGTGTAGTAAAAGTAATGGTGGACCTTCACCACCAACTCTACAAAAAACCTTGCCCTTTTTTACCTTTACGTACTTTGACTTAAAACCATTAAACATGCCTAATAATATGTATTTTTTAAATTAAAGCCAATGAAAACGCTGCATCAATATTAATAATTAATTTGAATTTGCTTTGAGCCCCTGTATAAATTCGGATTCGTGAGAATTGAAGAAGAACTAAAATTAGACTACTCAGATGTACTTTTTAGACCTAAGAGAAGTACTCTTCAAAGTCGTAAAGATGTAAATCTAAAAAGAACTTATAGATTTAAGTATAGTAATAATGAATGGTCTGGAATTCCTATCATGGCCTCAAATATGGACGGTGTTGGTGAACTTGGTGTAGCTGAAAAGCTTTCTGAATACGGAATGATCACATGTTTAACTAAACAGCATAACATTCAAAAAATAAAAAAATTCAAAAAAATAAAATCTATTCATCCAAATATTGCTTTAAGTATAGGAATAAAAAAAGAAGATTTTGAAAATTTAGATAAAATTTTAAAAGAATATAGTTTCATAAAATTTATCTGCATTGATGTTGCTAATGGTTATTCTGAACACTTTAGTAAATTTTTAAAATCCGTGAGAGATAAATATCCTACTAAAACTATTATTGCTGGTAACGTGGTAACGGCAGATATGGCACAAGAATTAGTATTATCAGGAGCAGATATTGTAAAAGTTGGAATTGGACCAGGTAGTGTTTGCACTACAAGAATTCAAACAGGTGTTGGTTATCCTCAGTTAAGTGCTGTCATTGAATGTGCTGATGCTGCCCATGGTTTAGGGGCACATATTATTGCTGATGGGGGTTGTACTTGCCCGGGTGATGTCGCAAAAGCTTTCGGTGGTGGTGCAGATTTTGTGATGCTTGGAGGAATGTTTGCTGGTCACGATGAAGGTGAAGGTAAGCTAATAAAATCAAATGGTCATAAATTTATAGAATTTTATGGATCAAGTTCTGACATAGCAAATAAGAAACATTACGGGGGTTTGTCTGACTATAGAAGTAGTGAGGGTAGAACAGTGAGAATTAAATATCGTGGAAAAATTAAAGATACGATAAATAATATTCTTGGTGGTGTCAGAAGTAGCTGTACTTATGTGGGAGCCCCTTCTCTTAAACAACTTAGTAAATGTACTACTTTTGTAAGAGTAGCTAAACAATTTAACGATACCTTTACTAAGTAAGGATGAAAGAATACAAAATCGCCTCAATTGCTGGAGATGGTATTGGAAAAGAGGTTGTTCCAGAAGCTTTAAAAATACTTAAAGAAGTAGCAAATCAACATCAATTTAAATTAAAGATAGATGAATTTGATTTTTCATCATGTGATTATTATGAAAAGCATGGAAAAATGCTACCTGATGATTGGAAACAACAAATTGGTAATCATGATGCAATATTTTTTGGTGCAGTAGGTATGCCAGATAAATACCCAGATCATATTACTTTATGGGGTTCCCTACTACAGTTTAGACGAGAATTTGATCAATTTATCAATTTAAGGCCAGTAAAATTATTTAAAGGAGTAAATGCACCCTTAGCAAATAAAAAACCTGGTGACATAGATATGATGATAGTGCGTGAAAACACTGAGGGCGAATATTCTTCGGTAGGTGGAAAAATGTATCAAAATACTGAAAGAGAAATTGTTATACAAGAAACTATAATGTCAAAACATGGAATAGATAGAGTTCAAAAATTTGCATTTGAATTAGCAAAAACAAGAGATCGAAAAAAATTAACTAATGCCACAAAATCAAATGGTATTTCTATAACCATGCCATACTGGGACCAAAGATTTTATGAAAATAAAAAAGATTTCCCTGAGATTAAAACAGATCAATTTCATATCGATATTTTAGCTGCAAGATTTGTTTTAACACCAGAGTGGTTTGATGTTGTTGTAGCATCAAATTTATTTGGAGATATTTTATCCGATTTGGGTCCAGCATGTACGGGAACAATTGGTATAGCTCCATCAGGAAATATTAACCCAACAAATAAACATCCTTCTTTATTCGAGCCTGTTCATGGATCAGCACCTGATATTGCTGGAAAAGGTATTGCAAATCCAATAGGTCAAATCTGGTCTGGCGCTATGATGTTAGATTATTTAGGCGAAAAAGAAGCTGCCACACGAATAGTAGGTTCAATCGAAAAAACTTTGCTAGAAAAGCAAAATAGAACCCAAGATCTAGATGGTGATAGCAATACAAAAGAATGTGCTAATAAAATCTTAGATAATATTAATTAACTTAGGTTGTTAAATATTGAATAGCAAAAAATATGGTAACAAATGATGCAAAAGTTGAGATAAATAAAGCTTTTATTATATTTTCAGGACTTACATTATAAGCAGAGCATAATACTACAGCTGTATGACCACATGGTGCAACACTAACAAAAAAAGCACCAGGAATTTTTTCAGGTTGTCCAGCATCAAATATGATAAAGCCAATTATCAAGAGGATGATTGGTGAAACAACTAATTTTAATATAGATATAGAAGCAGTTAATTTATTAATAACTTTATGTGTGTAAAAAGATAAGGTGATACCAATTGCAAAAAGTCCTATAGGCGAAACACAAGCTGCCAAAACAGAAAGTACGTAGTCTATTGGCGTATCGTCGATATTTATCTTAAATACAAATAGTAAAAGACCAATTAAGATTGAAAATATCATTGGATTAAGAACTATGTTCTTTATAAATATGGTTAATCGAATATTTTTTTTAGTAGTAAGTTCTAAAAAAAAAGCAATTACAGATAATAAAATAACCCCATCCATTAATATTATACTTGTTACTTGAGTAATTACTTCAGTTCCAAAATAGATTTTTGTAATAGGTAATAATAATGTTACATGATTTGATAGTGCTACCATCAATGCCCATATAATAGATTCTGGAATAGGTCTTTTAAAAAACTTTGATGTTAATAAAAATGTTAAAAACCCAAGACTTCCTTGCATTAGAAAATATGAAACTATCTGTTTTATATCAACTTGACCGATTTCACTTTGAGCAACAAATTTAATTATTAAGGCAGGGACCGCTACATAGAATAAAAACAAATTTAAAACTTTTGCATGACCTAAATCAAATATTTTAAGTTTTCCAAAAACAAAACCAAATAGTGTGATAAAGATAAAAGGTGTTAACCCAAGAATTATTGAATACATTTTATTAAAGTATTGTTATTCTATGAAGTATTCTATTACCTTTAAATGGTGTAGCCTGATGGAGCATGGCTCTATTATCCCAAATAGCAAGTTGATCTTTTTCCCATTCTAATGAATATTGAAAAGTTTTTTTTGTCTGATGATTGAATAAGAATTTCTTTAGTTCTTTTTTTTGTTTAGTCATATGCGTATTAAATTTTAAAAAGTGCCCAGGGCTACAGTATATAGTTTTTTTATTTTTAATAGTTCTTATTATTTTATGTCTGGAAATCAGTTCTTTAGATATTTTTCCTTTTTCTTTTTCTCTCTCAACTGTTGTAATTGATATTGGTCCATGAGAAGAATAGATGCCTTTTAATTTTTTAAGCTTATTTTTATAATTTTTTGACAATTTTTCATAAGCTAAGTACTGCGAAGAAAAGTCAGTATTAGCAACACCTTTTTTAGGTACCAGTTTTGAAAGTAACATCGTGTATCTAGGAGGTTTTTTTGTATAAGAGGAGTCTGTGTGAAATTGTTCGCCAAAGCTAGGCCCTTTGTCAGTAGATTTACGTTGTACAACAGTTATTTGAGGATATTTTTTATTTAAACCTTTCAATCTTGGATAATTAGCTGGTTTACCAAATTTTTTTGCAAAATTAAGATAATTCTTAGAAGTAAGTTTTTGTTTTGGAAAATAAATCATTCCATACTTATCAAGTGTTGATTTGATTTCTTTTAATTGCTTATTATCAATTTTATTAAGGTTACAAATAATTTCTGCAGCCCTATTTTTTTTTGAAATTATCTTTAACATTAAATATTTTTTATATTTTTTTGATTTAAAGGTTTTTTGATTATTGTTACAGGGTATTTTTTCTTTTCAACTTCAATAGATAAATTTTTATTAATCAAGTCTTCAATAGAATTTCCAGAGTTGACATAACCAAATGAAATATTTTTTTTAAAATTAAATGAATAATTTCCTGATGTTGTTCTGCCAATTATTTTATCATCTAAGTAAATTGGCTCTTCATGAAGTAACAAAGGTTCTCCAGGTATGTTATCTTTCAATACCATCATGGCTAATGATTTTGTAGGGTTTTTATCTTTAATTTTTAATAATGCTTCTTTTCCAACAAAATTTATATTTTTTTTATAACTGATTGCAAAATTAAGTCCTGCTTGATATTGATTTTCTTCAGGTGATATATCATGTCCCCAATGTAAGAAACCACTTTCCATTCTCATAATGTCCATAGCATGCGCACCACAAAGTGATAAGCCATGATTTTTACCCTCTTTAATTATGGCTAAAAATAATTTTTTGCTTTCATCTATGTTTGTATATAATTCGAATCCTATTTCACCTACATAAGATAATCTTTGAGCCCAAACTTTAACTCCGTCAATAGTAACGAATTTTCCATGACTAAACTTTATACCTTCATTTGTAAAATCGTCATTACTGATATTAGATAGTAATTTTCTTGAGTTGGGTCCGTATAATCCTAGGCATGTTATATTTTCTGTTACATCTTTAAAATTGATCTCTTCTGAAATATGTTTTTTTATATGAAATTTATCATGTTCTCTTGTTGCTGCTGGACCTATCACTCTAAAATGGTTTTTTTCAAGACAAGTAACAGTAACATCGGTCTCTATTCCTCCATCTTCATTTAACATCTGGGTATAAGTTGCTCTACCCTCAACATCTTGTATGTTTGCTGTACAAATTTTTTGTAATTCTTCGTGAACATTTTGCCCTTCAAGGTCAAATTTTGAAAAAGGAGATAACTCAAATAATCCAACATTTTCTCTAGCATTTTTAGTCTCATGCTCAGCTGATGGATACCAATTTTGATAACCAAAACTATAATTGTAATCAGCCTTTTCACCTTTTAACGCATACCACATAGGTCTCTCAAAACCACCCGAAGTTCCAAAACAAGCACCTAATTTTTTTAGCTCCTCTTGGTAGGGTAATACAATTTGGTTTCTTGATGTTTTATGTTGTTTAAATGGCCAATGCATTCCATATAAGTCACCAAGTGTTTCTGTCACTCTTTCCATTATAAATTTTTTTGATGAATGAAATTTTTGAAATCTTTTAATATCTAATGAAAATAAATCTTCATTAATGTGTCCATTAATCATCCATTCTGCAGTAACTCTTCCAGCACCTCCTGAACTTGCAATTCCAATACTATTAAAACCACAACATGTAAAAAGTTTTTTAATCTCAGGAGTTTCACCTAAAAGATATTGAGTATCAGGAGTAAATGATTCTGGGCCAGAGAAAAATTTTCTAATTCCTGCATTTTCCAACATAGGCAACCTGTGAAATGATTTTTGTAAATAAGGTTCGAAATGATCAAAATCATCTGGTAATTCACCAAAAGAAAAATCATCTGGTACAACACCAGTATTTTTAAAGGCAGGTTTTGCATTTGGTTCAAAAATTCCAACTAACATTTTTCCTGCGTCTTCTTTAAGATAGAGACAATTATTATAATCTCTTAAAACCGGTAAGTTTTTTGGTAAATCTTTCATTGGTTCTGTGATCACGTAAAAATGTTCATTTGGATACAATGGAATACTAACATTCATTTTTTCACCTATTTGTCTAGACCACATACCTGTTGCTAAAACAACATATTCACAATCAATTTTTCCTTTATCGGTCTCAACTCCAACTATAGAATTATTTTTAACAAGAATTTTTGTTACAGGTGTTTTTTCAAAAATTTGTGCTCCCTCCATTCTAGCAGCTTTTGCTAAAACATTGGTTACGCCTACTGGATCAGCTTGACCATCTTTTGGCATAAACACACTTCCAATAATATCCTCATTATTTACAACAGGATATAAATCCTTTGTTTGTTTTTTATCCAAAACATGCACTTCAACATCAGATAGTTGAGCGGTAGTTGCTTGTCTCAATAACTCTTGCATTCTCTCTTTTGTGGTAGCTACTGTAATTGCACCATTCTGTTTTAACCCTATAGATAATTCAGTTTTCTTTTCTAATTCCTGATAAAGATCCAAAGTATATTTTCTTAACTTTGTAATGGTAGATGAAGCTCCTAATTGACCCATTAAACCAGCTGCATGCCATGTAGTTCCAGATGTTAATTGGTCTCTCTCTAATAGAACTACATCTTTCCAGCCAAACTTAGCTAGATGATATGCACACGAGGTTCCAGCTACGCCGCCTCCAATAACAACAACTTTAGTGCTTCTGGGTAAATCTTTATCCATGAATATATTTTTAAAGTATAATAATACTTAAAAACAAACAATGTGGTCAATGTGAATTGGTCGTTTAATACCAAATTTTTCGTCTATTTCATGCTGGTGAATATGGTGTGAATGAACAAATACAGGAATTTGTAACTCGCTTGGTGTTTTTAAAGTATAAATAAAATTTGTTCCTCTAAATTTACGATCAACGACTTCTAATTTTAAATTACTTTTATCATCATGTTCTAAATCTTCTGGCTGTAATAAAAGTTTTACCTCTGACCCATTTGGATAGTGTTTAACAAAATTACCTTTAATTGTTCCAAGATCATTATTTTCTAAACTATTTTCGCTTGTAACTTTTGCAGGAATTAAAATTCCTCTATTTAAAAAATTTACAACTTCTACTGAATTAGGAAAATGATAAACATTATAAGGATCATCAAATTGTTTAAGTTGTTTATTTAATATTATTCCACATTTACTTCCTAGGTAAAACGCTTCGTAAGAGTCGTGTGTTACAATTATAGTTGTTATTTTAGATTTACTTAATAATTGTTTTAATTCGACTTGAATTTCTTCTTTAAAGCTTTGGTCAACATTGGATAAAGGCTCGTCTAATAATAATAAGTCTGGATTCGAAACTAAAGCTCTTGCTAGTGACGATCTTTGCGCTTCACCGGCACTTATCTCATGTGGATATTTATTTAATATTTTTTTTAGATTTAAAAATTCTACTATTTCTTTTGCATTTATTTTAGTTTTTTTTTTATTTTTTTTTTCTGTTCCAATTAATATATTTTTTTCGACATTGTAATGTGGAAATAAACTATTGTCTTGAAAGGCAAGTGAAATATTTCGATCCTCTGGCTCAATGTGAATTTTTTTTGAAGATATAGTTTTATTATTGATAATTATAGAACCATTATTAATCTTTTCTAATCCAGCGATTGTTCTTAAAATTGTAGTTTTTCCTATTCCTGAAGGTCCTAGAAGACAAATAATGTCTCCTTCGTTTTGAACTGAAAAAGATACATTTTTTACTTTTGTTTTTCCACCTGCTTTGAAATCAACATTATTTATTTCTAAAAAGTTATTAGCCATTATTCTCTTTTAAAATATAATTTGAAGTTATTGTAATAAAAAAAGCAGCAATTAAAATTAAAAATAATGATGGTACTGCTGCTGCTTCAAGCATATCCTCTGAGGCTGAGATATAAGCGGTAGTTGCGAATGTTTCAAAATTAAACGGGCGTAGAACCAAGGTAATTGGTAATTCTCTAATTATTTCAAGAGATATTAAAATAACTACAAATAACAATGAATTTCTTAAATATGGTACATGAATATTCATAAACGTTTTTCTTTTTGAATAGCCAAGGAGGTATGCACTCTCATCAACTGAAACATTTATTTTTTCATATCCTGATTTTATTCCATTAAAAGCAAGTGAGTAAAAACGAACAAAATAAACAATAACTAAACCTAAAATAGATCCAATAAATAATTTTTTAATTGATAAAAAGCCTAATGATTTAATTATATTTTCATCAAACCAGGCAATAAAAGTTATAAAAGCAACGGCTAAAATAACACCTGGTATAGCATAACCTGAAATCGACAATGTGGATAAAAAATTTAATGTTTTATTTCTCGAAACTCGATTTCCATAATTAGAAATTAAAGCAAACATTATTAGAACCAAGCTTGATAATCCTACTAAATAAAGTGTATTTAATAAAAGATTTATTACATTTATGTCAAAGAAATTTTCAGGAAATTTTATTGTCCAATAAAGCATTTGCCCTAATGGAAATAGAAAACTTAGAAAGAACAATAAAAAACAAAACAAAAATGCAAAAAAAGAATTTGTTCCAGAAAGTTTTATTTTTTCTTTTTGTTTAAAACCGCCTCTTGTATCCAAGTGATATTTCGCTTTTTTTCTAGATAGATTTTCAGTCAGAAAAAGAATAAATATAAATAACAATAGAAAAAATGAAATTCTATTAGCAAAAGCTAGATCATCAAAAGTTATCCAAGCATTATATATACCTGTTGTTAGTGTATTAACTGAAAAAAAGTCTACTGCCCCAAACTCTGCTAATGTTTCCATTGCAACTAAAGAGAGGCCAGCAACTATTGCAGGTCTAGCGGCTGGTAATATTATTGAATAAAAAGATTTAAATTTTGAAAAACCTAAATTTCTTCCAAGGTCTATTAAATTTTGTGATTGATATAAAAAAGAAGATCTTGCAAGAATATAAACATAGGCATAAAGAGAAAATGAAATAGATAATATTAAACCAAACATTCCATCAAACTTTGGTATACTTTTATTGTACTCACCATCACCAAATAAAGTCTTTAATATTGTAAATGCAGTGCCATAATTGTCAAAAAATGCAAATAATGAATATGCATAAATATAGGGTGGTATAGCAAAAGATAAAATTAATGCCCATTTAAAGAAGTTAACACCTGGGAATTTGTAAAAAGAGACTACGTAAGCAGATCCAACACCTAGAAAAAAAGTTAGTATTAAGACACCAACTAAAAGTGATAAAGAATTAAAAATATATTCAAACAAAAAAGTTTTTTTAAGTATGTCAAAATATCGAGAAGTATCCTCAAAAAAGCTTAAAGAAACTGTCAAAATAGGGATTATAACAAGTAAGGAAATAAGCAGAGAACTTAAAAACCAGATATTAAATTTGTTTGAAAACATAGAGATAATTGTAGTTTAAATGACCCATATAGTCTCTTTAATTAAGAAAAGTCAGATATTGAATACCTTTGAAATGTGCAGAAAATCTTTAGTACTTATCTCTGATAATTTCCTTTTATTTATTCTTTTGTTAATTTTTTTACACTCCTCAGCACATGGTACGCATGCATTGGCTGATTTATTTAAATTAACTTCAGACATAAATTTTTTTTTAACTTTCAATGTTACTTCCAACCAGCAGCTGTCATTACCTCTAGGGCATCAGCTTGCTTTGCTCCATAACTAGCAACACTTGTTGTTAGATCTTGTTTAAAATCTAAACCTAAGCTGTTTACTACCAATGGACTTGGTGAAACTCCAGCTATCATTGGAAACTCAAACGTATTATTTGTAAAGTGTTCTTGAGCTTCTGGTGATAATAAGAAATCAACAAGTGCAATTGCATTAGTTTTATTGGGCGCTCCTTTAACTAAAGCTGCACAACTTATATTCATGTGTGTTCCTCTATCATTCTGATTAGGGAAAAAAGCTTTAACTTTTTTTGCAGCTTCTTGTTGTTCAGGTCCTTTATTACCAGATAACATCAAAGCTAAGTAATAAGTATTTGCAACAGCAATATCAGCTTCTCCTGCTGCTACAGCCATAATTTGTGCTCTATCATTTCCTTTTGGATCTCTTGCCATGTTTGCAACAACTCCTTTAGCCCACTCACCTGCAGCTTTTTTTCCATTATTTTTAACTAATGAAGCTACAAGAGATTTATTATAAATGTTGCTAGAGGCTCTAATTGCAATTCTGCCTTTCCATTTTGGATCAGCTAAACTTTCATAAGTTAACCCTGATAACTCAGCACCACTTACTCTTTCTGGTGAGTAGTAAACAATTCTTGCTCTTTTTGCTACTCCAACCCAGTGTGTAGTTCTAAAACTTTTTGGTACAGATGATTTAATTGTAGATGAAACTAATCCTGATTGAGTCATTCCTTTTGCTTTAAAAGCTCCACATCTTCCAGCGTCAGCTGTTATATAAAGATCAGCAGCAGAATCGGCTCCTTCTTCGATCATTCTTTTTTCTAAAGCACCAGCTTTACCATTGATTAAGTTTACTTTAATTCCTGTTGCCGTTGTAAATTTACTATAAAGTTCTGCATCAGCTTTATAATGTCTTGCATTAAAAATATTTACCTCATTTGCTATCGCAAAGGACGATGCAAATAAGGATAAGATTAATGCGGAAATTGTCATTTTTTTCATATATCTCTCTTTTAGTTTTTATTAGTTATAATGATTTTGATAACTATTCGCAATGATAATGATTATCAATCGCATTAATGACGCACTTAACGTTGATATTATTGATATTTTAAGACTTAAATTCTGAGATTTTACTATAAAGAAAGTTTCTGAAGGTTGTCACTCTAGCTACATTTTTCAAAGATTCTGGAAAGACAAAGTGAGCCTCTGTAATCGGACCCTCAACACTGGGTAGAACTTTAATTACATTTCGAGATAAAGATACTAAATAATCTGGAAGAGCCGCAAGGCCTACACCACTTTCGACTGCTAACAGTAAACCCATAACGCTATTTACCTTCATAACAGGTTTTCTTTTTTTATTATCTTTTATACCAAGTTTTAATGCCCAATCTGGGTTAAACACTGGTGATGGGGCTCCTCTACCAAATGATATAAAGTTATGCTTGCTTAAATCATTTATAGATTTAGGCATACCATGTTTTTCTAGATACTTATTTGAGCCATATATATGGTAATTTATGTCCATTAGTTTTCTTTGAATATAATTAAGTTGCTTTGGTCTTCTCATAAATATTCCTATATCGGCTTGTCTTGTGCTTAAATCTAACTCTTTATCGTCAAAAATTAATTCTATTTCAATTTCTGGATTTAATTGCATAAACTCTTGAATTCTCGGGGTTAACCAGTGAGTACCAAAACTTCTAACAGTTGTAATTGTTAGTTTTCCAGTTGGTTTATGTTTTTGATCTCCTAAAGTTGTTTCTACCTCTTTAAGTTTACTGATAACTTCATGTGCAGTTTTATAAACGTATTCACCATTTTCTGTAAGTGTCAATCCTCTTGCATGTCTTTCAAATAACTTTACTTTTAAATCTTCTTCTAAAGATTGAATTTGTCTACTAATTGCGGATTGGCTTAGATTTAAAATTACAGTTGCGCTTGTAAAACTACCAGCTTCAGCCACCGCATGAAAAATTTTTAATTTATCCCAATCCATTATTTATTTACGTCCACTAGAATTCTATTTTTCAATTTTCCTTCAAGCATTTCTGGAAATATAGTCAATAATTCCTCAAGCCCAACTATTTTAATTGATTTTTCTATAATACTAAAATCTACTAAACTTGGTACTTCACCCCATACAAATTCTTTTCTTTTGTTACTTACATTAACTGAATCTACGCCCCATAGTTTTACAGCTCTGATATAAAAAGGAACTACAGAAGTATTTAATTTGTTAGTTCCACTTGCATTACCACAGACAGCTACAATTCCTTTTAATCTTGTTTGTGATATTGCATTTGCTAAAATATTTCCACCGACAGTGTCAACAACGCCATCCCAAGTACCTTTGCCAATTAATCTTGGTTCACCTTCAAATTCTTTGCGATCTAAAACAGTTTTTGCCCCTAATTCCTTTAAATATTCAGCTTTTTCTGGTTTTCCGGTGATTGCAGTTACATTACATCCCATTTTAGATAAAATATTTACAGCAACCATCCCTACACCACCTGTTGAACCTGTTACAAGGACATCGTTCACTTTACTTTGTAGCAATAATTCTTCTTTTGCTTTAACGGCAAATGCGCACAACATAGCTGTAAAACCTGCAGTACCCATCATCATTGCTTGCTTTAAATCAATACTCGAAGGTTTCTTTATAAGAAATTCTTTTTTGACTCTTGCATATTGAGAAAAACCTCCATGAAATAATTCTCCAACTCTGCAACCTGTAAGTATTACCTCATCACCTTCTTTAAATTCATCTGACTTACTTTCTGTAACTGTGCCTGAAAAATCAATTCCAGGAATTCTTGGAAACTCTTTAACTAATTTTGCTCCATCTTTTAAAATCAAAGCATCTTTATAATTTAAATCAGAGTATTGTATTTTAACTAAAACTTCACCTTCGTTTAAAAAATCAAAATTTAATTCTTTTACCTCTTGAGAAAAATTTTCACCCTCTTGGTTTATAACCAGAGCTTTGAAAGTTTCAGACATGTATAATTAAACTCTATTTTGCAATAAATCGCAAATATCTATTCTGATAACTAAGATCGTCTTTAAATTGACCTAAATAAAAATTAGTAACAGTTGTAGCTTGTTCCTTTTTAATACCTCGCATAGTCATACACTGGTGAGTTGAGTCAATTGTTACTGCAACGCCTTTTGCATCAAGTGACTCCATTAATGTATTTGCGATTTGAACTGTTAATCTTTCCTGTGTTTGAAGCCTTTTTGAAAAAACTTCCACAACTCTTGCGATTTTGCTTAGTCCAACAACTCTCTCATTTGGAATATAAGCAACATGTGCGATTCCAATAATAGGTGCCATATGATGTTCACAGTGACTTTGTACAGAAATATTTTTTTGAACTACCATATCGCTGTAACCTTCAACATCCCCAAAAGTTTTACTTAAAATTTCTTTAGGATCCTCTTTGTAACCTTTAAAGTACTCTTTGAATGCTTTCGTAACCCTTTTTGGAGTTTCTAATAAACCTTCTCTAGATGGATCTTCACCTATCCATTTTAAGATTTTAACAAAGGCTTCACGTGCCTCTTCGTCTGTTACAATCTCAGTATTTTTGTTATTTTCGTTTTTTACTAATTTCATGATGGGTTTTTATATATATAAATCCTTAAATTTAAAATATTTAATATATTTAGTAATATGTTAGATATTGCGACTTATATATGTTTAAAAAAAGAGAAAATGTCGCTGATATAGAGGAAGGTAACCTATTATCTCCAAAATTCGATAATGATGGTTTAATCCCTGTAATTACAACATGTGCAGAAACCAAAGAGATTCTAATGCACGGTTATATGAATGTTGAAGCTTTAAAATTAACAATAGAAACAAAAGAAGCTCACTACTGGAGCAGGTCTAGAAAAGAGATTTGGCATAAAGGAAAAACTAGTGGCTTCACTCAAAAAGTAAAAGAAATAAGAATTGACGATGATCAAGATGCAGTTTGGATAACTGTAGATATTGGTGATGGTGCAAGTTGTCATGTTGGTTACAGATCATGTTTTTATCGATCAGTACCTACAGGGAAAATTGAAAATGGACGTAAAGTAGAAATGAAATTTGAAGAAAAAAAGAAAAAATTTGATCCAGAAGTTGTTTATAAAGGACAACCTAATCCTACTAAAATTTAATGAGTGAGGCTCAAAAAAACGTTCTTGGTGAGGATCTTGAAGAATGTTCAAAAAATCCATTAACTGGTTGGTTCAGAGACGGTTGTTGTAACACAGATGAAAACGACCGTGGTTTACACACAGTTTGTGTAAAAGTTAACAACGAATTTTTAGAATGGTGTAAGGAGGCTGGTAACGATTTGATAACACCTCACCCTGAATTTGGTTTTCCTGGATTGGTTGATGGAGATAACTGGTGTGTATGTGCTAGTTGGGTTGCAAGAGCTTTAGAAGCAGGAATTGGATGTTCTATATATTTGAAAAAAACCCACGTTAATACTTTAAAGTTGGTACCAATTGAAACTTTAAAAAAATTTGCAATAGATCTTTCTTAACTACATATTTCCGTACTTAGGTCCACCCCCACCTTCTGGCGTGACCCAGGTAATATTTTGTGATGGCTCTTTTATATCGCAAGTTTTACAATGAATGCAATTTTGAGAATTAATCACAAATTTCTCAACATCATTTTCTTTTTGAATTTCATAAACTCCAACTGGACAATATCTTTGTGCAGGTTCATCGTATTTACCTAAAGTATATTTTATTGGTAAATCTTTGTCTTTAAGTTGAAGGTGTACTGGTTGATTTTCAGCATGATTAGTTCCCGTTAGATAAACTGAACTAGTTTTATCAAATGTAATAACATTATCTGGTTTTGGATAATCTATTTTTGGCATTTCACTTGCTGGTTTTAAAGTTTCGTGATCGGCATGTTTGTGTTTAAGTGTGAATGGCAATCTTCCTTTAAATAAAATTTGATCAATCCCTGTAAATATTATACCAAGAATTAAACCCCAACTAAAGCTAGGTTTAACATTTCTAGCCTCATATAACTCTTTATAAACCCAACTTTTTTTAAATTTTTCCTCATAATTAGATAATTCTTTGCTTGATTTTATGTGATCAATAATAGTTTCTGCTGCAATCATTCCACTTTTCATTGCAGTATGTGATCCTTTAATTTTTGGCATATTTAATGTACCAGCATCACAACCAACTAATAATGCACCTGGCATAAACATCTTAGGTAGACTTTGAAAACCTCCCTCTATAAGTGCTCTTGCTCCGTATGATATTCTTTTACCACCTTCTAATATTGATCTAATCGCAGGATGAGTCTTAAATTTTTGAAATTCATCAAACGGTGAAAGGTGAGGATTTTTATAATCAAGACCAATGACATATCCTAAAAATATCTGTTTATTTTCAGCATGATAAACAAAACTTCCACCATATGTACTATTATCTAATGGCCAGCCTGCCGTATGCATCACTAAGCCTTCGTCGTGATTTTCTTCTTTTAATTCCCAAATTTCTTTAAATCCTATTCCATACTGTTGTGGATCTTTTCCTTTATCTAAATCAAATTTTTTGATTAATTCTTTACCCAAATGTCCTCTGCACCCTTCTGCAAAAACTGTAACTTTCGCATGAAGTTCCATTCCTGGTTCATAACCATCTTTTTTATTACCCTCTTTATCTAAACCCATATCTTGGGTTGCTACACCCTTAACAGAACCATCTTCATTATATAAAACTTCACTTGCCGGAAAACCTGGGAATATTTCAATTCCAAGACTTTCAGCTTGCTCTGCTAACCATCTACATAAATTAGCAAGACTAATAATATAATTATTATGATTTTGTTGCACTTTTGGTAATAACCAAGTTGGCCAACTTATTTTTTTTGTCTTTCCTAGAAATAGAAATTTTTCTTTATTAACTTTTGTTTTAATTGGCGGGTTAAGATCTTTCCAATTTGGCAATAGTTCGTCTAAGGCTCGTGTTTCAAACACGTTCCCGGATAAAATATGTGCACCTATTTCAGATGCTTTTTCTAAAAGGCAGACATTAATATCTGGGTTTAACTGCTTTAATTTTATTGCAGTTGAAAGTCCCGATGGCCCGCCACCTACGATTACAACATCGTATTCCATCACTTCTCTGGACATACTAATTTCTTACAGTATTTGTTATTTTTGTATAGTGTTTAATTTGTTCAGTTCCTCTAAGAATTGAGGAAGTGCTTCGAATAAATCAGCTTCCAGACCATAATCTGCGACACTAAAAATAGGTGCTTCACCATCTTTATTTATAGCAACAATAACTTTACTTTCTTTCATTCCTGCTAAATGTTGAATGGCTCCAGAAATTCCAACTGCTATATATAAATCAGGCACAACAACTTTTCCTGTTTGTCCCACTTGATGTTCGTTTGTGATATATCCAGCATCAACTGCAGCTCTTGAAGCTCCAATTGCTGCGTTTAATTTGTCCGCTACATCAGTTATTAGTTTAAAGTTTTCACCACTTTGTAAGCCTCTTCCACCTGAAATTACTATTCTGGCTGTGCCTAATTCAGGTCTATCTGATTTAATTTCTTCTCTATTTATAAATTTCGTATTTTCACTTTGATCTGCTGCGTCGATTTTTTCTATTTCAGCAGATCCGCCAGTTGTTTCTGCTGCTTCAAATGACGTTGGTCTAATAGTAACACATTTTTTTTCATCATTGCTTTTAACTGTAGCAAATGCATTCCCAGCATAAATTGGTCTTAAAAAAGTATCAGGAGATATTACTTTTATAATATCACTCACTTGTGAAATATCTAATAATGCTGCTACTCTTGGCATAAGGTTTTTTCCAAATGTATTTGCTGAGCAAATAATATGCGAATATTTATCAGCGTGTTTTAAAATTGCTGCAGTATAATTCTCAGCAATATAATTTTCATAAATTTCGTGGTCTATATGCAGAACTTTTTTTACCAAAGGAACTTCAGATAAAGATTTTGCAACATCATCTGCCTTACTTCCAATTAATAATACATGAAGATCTTGATCAATTTGTGATGCAGCGGTAATTGCATTTAAAGTAAATGGTTTTACTTCTTTGTTGTTATGCTCTGCTATTAATAAAACTGACATTAAATTACTTTAGCCTCATTTTTTAATTTTTGTACTAATTCTTCAACACTCGCAACTTTAATACCCGCTTTTCTTTTCGGAGGTTCTTCAATCTTAATATGTTCTATTCTAGGATTTGTATCAACTCCTAGATCTGACGCATTAATCTGTTCAATAGGTTTTTTCTTAGCTTTCATAATATTTGGCAGTGACGCATATCTTGGCTCATTCAATCTTAAATCACATGTAACAATAGCTGGTGTATTAACTTCAATAGTTTCCAAACCTTCATCCACTTCTCTAGTGACCTGTAATGATTTATCGTTCACTTCTATTTTTGAGGCAAAAGTTGCTTGTGGCCAATTTAAATGTGCTGCTAACATTTGACCTGTTTGATTACAGTCATCATCAATTGCTTGTTTACCCATAAAAACTAAGTCTGGATTTTCTTTTTCAACAATTTTTTTTAAAATTTTAGAAACAGCAAGAGGCTCAACGGTTCCATCAATTTTTACATGAATTCCTCTATCCGCCCCTACCGCTAAAGCTTTTCTAACTGTCTCTTGAGCTTTTTCTTCACCAACAGTAACTGCTATTATTTCTGTTGCTTTACCTGACTCTTTAATTTTTACAGCTTCTTCAATAGCATTGTCATCCGGTGGGTTTGTTGACATTTTAACGTTATCAGTAACAACTCCACTACCGTCTTCTTTAACTCTAATTTGAACGTTATAATCAATAACTCTTTTTACAGCGACTAAAATTTTCATTAAGCTCTCAATAATTTATTTTCTGCATCGTAAGGACTTTCTTCTAAAATTGTTGCCTCATGCATTTTACCTAGTATATCAATCCTTAGTTTTTGTCCAACATTTGCTAATTCAGGTTTAACCATTCCAAGTGCGATAGATTTTCCTAGTCTAAATCCAAAGTCACCGCCAGTTGCACGTCCTACAACACTACCATTTTCATAAATTGGGTTGTTTCCTAACACATCCGCATCACTAGTTTCGTGTACCTCTAGAGTAACAAGCTTATTGTCAAAGCCTTTTTCTCTCCATTTATTTAAAGCATCTAGTCCAATAAAACTTCCTTTGTTTGGATGAATAAATCTATCTAATCCACTTTCGTAAGGTGAATACTCAATTGATAATTCAGTTCCAACTAGTTTATATGATTTTTCAACTCTTAAACTATTCATAGCTCTAATGCCGTAAGGTTTTAAACCTAAGTCTTGACCTGCATTCATAAGTTTATCGAAAATATGATTTTGATATTCAATAGGATGATGAAGTTCCCATCCAAGCTCTCCAACAAAGTTAACCCTCATAGCGTTAACGGGTGCAAAGCCAACGTCAACTTGTTTTGCACTTAACCATTTGAAATTTTCATTTGAAAAGTCATCTTTTGATACTCTTTGCATTAATTCTCTTGCTTTCGGTCCTGATACTACAAGAACACCTTTACTATTTGTTAAGTTCTCAAATTGAACTGATCCATCTTTTGGCATCCAACCAAATATCCAATCGTGATCCAATCTTTGGTAAGCCCCGGCAGAAACAAGATAAAAACTATTTTCTGACTCTCTCATTATTGTAAATTCTGAGTGAACACCTCCCTTTGTATTCAATGCATGACATAAGTTAATTCTACCAACTTTTTTTGGTAATTTATTAGCTACCAACTTATCTAAAAATTCTTCAGCTCCAGGTCCTTTAATTCTACATTTAGCAAAAGCTGTCATGTCTAATAGACCCACATTTTCTTTTACATTTTTGCATTCTTTTTCAACTGCTTTGAACCAATTAGATCTTCTAAATGACCAATCATCTTTTTGTTCCATACCATCAGTTGCAAAAAAGTTTGGTCTTTCCCATCCAAATTTTTGACCAAAAACTGCACCAAGATTTTTCATTCTGTCATAACATGGCGCTGTTCTTAAAGGTCTTGCGGCTGGTCTTTCCTCGTCTGGAAAGTGAGTTATAAATACATGGCTATAAGCTTCTTCATTTTTTTCTTTAAGATATGATTTTGAGCAATAATCTCCATATCTTCTTGGTTCTACTCCAAGCATATCAATGGTAGGTTCACCATCAACAATCCATTCAGCTAGTTGCCATCCGGCTCCACCGGCTGCTGTAATACCAAAACTATGACCTTCGTTAATCCAAAAGTTCTTTAAACCCCATGCAGGACCAACTATCGGATTTCCATCTGGAGTATAGCAAATAGCACCGTTATAAACTTTTTTTACACCCACTTCTCCAAATGCAGGAACTCTATGAATAGCTCCTTCAATATGAGGAGCAAGTCTATCTAGATCTTCTTGGAAAAGTTCATACTCAGATTCCTTTGAAGGACCATTTACATAACAAGCAGGTGCCCCATCTTCATATGGTCCTAAAATTAAACCACCTGCTTCTTCTCTCATGTACCATCTGCTATCACTATCTCTTAAAACTCCCATTTCAGGAAGACCTTCTTTTTTTCTTTTTTGAATTTCCGGATGTGGCTCTGTTACAATATATTGATGTTCAACTGGTATTACTGGAATATCTAAACCAACCATCTTACCAGTTTGTCTAGCAAAATTTCCTGAACATGAAATTACGTGTTCACATTCTATAGATCCCTTATCTGTTTCAACTACCCATCCATCTTTATTTTGTTTCATTGCCAGGACTGTTGTATTTCTATAAATCTCGGCACCTCTATTTCTTGCGCCCGTTGCTAATGCTTGTGTTAAATCTGCAGGTTGAATATATCCATCTTCAGGATGTTGAATTGCTCCAATTAAATCCTTTGTATTACACAAAGGCCAAATTTCTTTTACTTGATCTGGTGTTAGAAATTTTACATCTACTCCGATAGTTTTTGCAACTCCAGCGTATTGATGATACTCATCCATTCTATCTTTGTTGTCTGCTAATCTAATATTTGACACAACGCTAAATCCGACATTCTTGCCTGTTTCTTCCTCTAAACTTTTATAAAGATTAACTGCATATTTATGTAACTGGCCAACTGAGTAGCTCATATTAAATAATGGAAGTAACCCGGCTGCATGCCATGTTGAACCTGAGGTTAATTCCTTTCTTTCAATCAAAACAACATCAGACCAGCCCTTTTTAGCTAAGTGATAAAGAGCACTAACACCAACAACTCCACCACCTACTACTACAACTTTTGCTTTAGATTTCATCATGTGATTTTTACTAAATTTTTTTTATAAACTAAACATAATTCTAATAGTGATAATCATCATCATCGTCATCTCTCCAACCCATTTGGTACATTAAATATGCGGCAGTTATTACACTCACCACTCCTGCAGCCATACCAAAATTTACTCCCATAGTTTGTCCAAAATAATACCAACCTATCTGGGTGGCACCAATCGGTGGGATACAAAGAATTGCCATAAGTATTGCAATTCGTACTGGAAAACTAGGTTTTTTCATTAAATAGAAGAGCCCATTGGCATTGGTTGAGATACAGCGGTAGTTAGCCAACAATTTTTTAAAAATCCGTCAATTTCATATTTTTCAACTTGCCATTTGAATTTGTAATATTTTTTATCTTTATCCATTATGGTCACTTCAAATGTCGAAACACCTTTTGACTTATAAACTTCTACAATTTCATAATTTTCATGATTTAAAAGCATCGAATAAGAATCGGTCTTAATCATGTTTTTAAATCTCTCAATAGGTCCTGTAACTCTTTGATTGTTTGGGTGAGCAAAAAACCAGGTTTGAATTATACCGCTGTCTTTTTCAGGACTATCATTCTTCATTAAAGCATTGAGTTGTATCTCAATAACTTCTCTTGGCTTTATCTCTGGATTTGGTTTTCTTATCTCAGCAGATAATTCATTAAATGAAAAAATAAATAGAAAAAAGATACTATAGATTGCTGGCTGTATTTTTAACATCTTCCAAAAATTCAATTCTTTTTTCATTCGAAACAAATGGTACAGCAAAATATCGTTTATAGGCAATGTCATAAATACCACACTTATTAAAAATACCTTTTTTAATTCTTCTGAGGGGTAAATTTAAAAAAAAATCTGTAATTGAAAATCTTGGAGAGCCATATGTGCAGAAAATTATAGCTTTTTTACTTTTTAGTTTTCCTACAGCATATCCATGGTTACCGATAAGTTTCTTAAAAGAAAAAGCCCAAGGTGGTGCTAATACTTTATCTATCCATCCCTCTAATATTGCTGGCATTCTATAGTTCCAAATAGGTGCTACAAGGACAATTAAATCAGATTCATCTATTTTTTTTCTGTGATCTAAAACTACTTCGTCAGCTTTTTCACCAGCATATACTGGGTTAAACTTTTCTTTATATAAATCTATACATTCTACTGAATGACCTTTTTCTTCTGCTGATTTTATAAAAGCATCTTTGATTGCTGAATTGAAAGATTTTTCATTATAATGACCATAAACCAAAAATACTTTTTTCATTAATCTTTCAGTACTGGAAAAACTGGATTAGATTTTTGAAAAAGTTTTTGGTATTCCTGCTTTATGCATCTGTTAGAAATAAATTCAATTTTTTCATTTTCAGCAATCGCTTGAGCTTCATCACTATGAATTCCATATTGTAACCATAATACTTTAGTTCCTTTTTTAATTGCTTCTTTTGCAATGCCTTCTGCTTCGTTTGAAGGTCTAAAAACATCAACTATATCTATATCTTCTTTGATTTTATCCAAGCTTTCAACCATTGGCTCACCATTTACAACTTCACCTACTGCAAAAGGGTTTATGGGTATCACTTTATAACCAAAGTTTTGCATATACTTCATGACTACATTTGCTGGCTTTCTTTTAAGATTTTTTTTATCTTCTCCTTTTTTCTCCGAACTAACACCAATCATTGCTATGACTTTTGATTTTCTTAAAATAGATTTAATTTGATCGTCGTTCATAATTAAAATTTAAAATAATTATTATTTATTTTTCCAGTTAGGTTTTCTTTTTTGTAAAAAAGCTGATATTCCCTCTTTTGCATCTTTTGAGGCCATATTTAAAGTCATCATTTTACTCGTAAATTTGTATGCATCTCCTAATGGCATTTCTAATTGTTTGTAGAAAGCTTGTTTACCAATTTTAATTGTTAAATTTGATTTTGAAGAAATGGTTTTTGCAATTTTTAAAACTTCTGAATTAAGTTTTTTGCTTGAAAAACAATCATTAATTAAACCAATATCTTTTGCATATTTAGCATTTATTGGCTCTCCAGTTAAAAGCATCTTCATCATGATTTTACGAGTTACTTTTCTACTCACAGCAACCATCGGAGTACTGCAGAAAAGTCCTATATTTACTCCTGGTGTTGCAAAGGTGGCATTTGTTGTACTGTAAGCAAGGTCACAACTTGCGGCTAACTGACATCCAGCTGCATAAGCTGCACCATGTACTTTTGCAATAACAGGCTTCTTTCCTTCAACAATTTTCATCATTAATTTTGAGCAAAGATTAAATAATTTTAAGTGATTTAATCTATTTTTAATTCCACCAACCTCTTTAAGATTATGGCCGGCGCTGAATCCTTTACCTGATCCCTCTAATATTATTACTCTTGTATTATCATCCTTATCTAATCGAGTAAAAGTATTCAAAAGATCCCTTAAAGTTTTAAATGAAAGTGAATTATAAGTTTTAGGATCATTAATTATTACATTTGTAATTCCGTTTCCTAATTTTTTTGTTTTTACATTCATATTGTAATTATTTTAACTCACCATCTTCACGCATTTTAGCTCTAATTTTTGTGGCAGAAATTTTTTGTATTTCTTCAGACAACACTATCTCCTCAATTTTGTAACCAACTCCTCTCCCATAACAAATATTTGTAATATTTGGCACCATCATTATTTTAAATCTTCCTTCAAATTCAGGATTTAATTTATTTTCAATATTTTTTTTTACCGTTTCAAAGTCGAATGGATTGTCATCAACTCCTTGGACGTCTCTTATTTGAATACACACTTGACCGGTCTTTTTGATGATCTCTTTAAATAAAGTATAGTGACCCTCATGAAATGGCTGCCATCTTCCAAGCATTTGTGCTGTTGGTTTTTTATTATCCCATTCATAACTCATTATGATATCTCCTTTATTATTTTATCCGCCCAAAACTTAGCATCTTGAGTAGTTACATGAAAATCATATTTTTCTGGTTTGACAAACACTTGATTAGTATCGTCAAACCTTCCTTCTTTAATCGTGTCTACCCAAATAACAAAATCTGCAGGGAATAAACTTCTTGCTTCTGGAGTTGGGCAAATAAAATCTGCCACAACATAATTTCCTTGATTTTTCAGCTTTAAAGCAAAGTCTGCCATTCTTTTAGCTTGTCTTTTTCTACCCTCCTCAGAAAAATCCCAATCATTTGCTTCTTTTCTAACTTCGTCAGCATTTAATCTTTTTGCACTCAGTTTTGGAGCAAGTTCTTCTGCCAATGTTGTTTTGCCAGCCCCAGGCAAACCCATAATTAAAACTATTTTCATTAAATTTGTTCTAAAGGATGATGAGACATTAATTCTAATCCATTTTCGCCAACTAAATATTGTTGTTCTAATTTCACTCCCTCATGACCTCCAACTTCGCCGATATAACTTTCTAGGGTAATTGTCATATTTTTTTGAAATATACCGCTTCTTTCTCCACCATCAGTCGGATATCTAATTGCTGGCCACTCATCACATAAACCTATTCCATGAAGCATGACTGAATATCTATTTCCGTAATATTTTTCAGGAAGTATCCATGCCTTTTCAGTAAATTCTCTAAATGATACTCCATCTTTAATTAATCTTGAATTATAGTCAATCTGCTCAACTGCTGTTGAATAAATTTTTTTTTGATGTTCATTAAATTTATTTCCACAAACAAAAGCTCTAGAAATATCTGCACAATATCCATAAGGGCCTACCATATCTGTATCAAAGGATACGATCTCACCATCTTGAATAATCTTATTACTACTTTCTTGCATCCAAGGATTGGTTCTAGAGCCTGAAGATAATATTCTACACTCTATCCACTCTCCACCATTTTCAATGTTCGTTTTATGTAAAATCGACCATAACTCATCTTCAGTAATTCCTGATTTCAAATAATCTCTCATTTTAATTATTCCAATATCAGCAACATCTAAAGCTGCTCGCATGCATTTAATTTCTTCAGACGATTTAATAACTCTAGCCTGTTCAAGTATTTTTTTCGCTTCTAAAACTTGAATTCCTTTTTTATTAAGCTCATTTACGGCTGGACCATTGATTACATCAATTGCGATTTTTTTACTTTTAAAATAAGAGTTAGATAAATCATTTACTTCATTGACCCATTTTTTAAGTTGCAACTCTGATTGGTCACCATTGCTAAAATAATCCCAAGTAATTGCTGGTCTTATTTCATCTATTAAATTGAGACCTTTAGATAATATTTCACAGTTAAAATATTCATATAATATTGTTGGACCATCAACAGAGATAAAACAATATCTTGTAAGATTATGCATATTATAAACACTCATATTCACAGTATCTAATGCATACCTTACATTTACTGGATCAAATAAAATACATGCCTCTATATTATTTTTCTTTAATTCATTTCTTAATCTGTCAAGTCTATAAGATCTAAGTTCGTCAAAATCTATTTCATCTTCTCTTAATCTTTTTTTTGAAATATATTTCTTAATTGGTTGGTTTTCTGAAAGAATTTTTCTGTTAAACTTCATCTCTATAACATCTGTACACCAACTCCTGTTTTTGGATAGGTGTATAAATTATAATTTGCACAAAGCTCATCTCCTGGTTTCAAATCTTTTATTGAAACCATAAAAAAATATTTTGCGTCTGGTTTCTCTCTTAAATTATAATACATGTTTTCTAAATTATCATCATTTTCGTTAAATTTTTTTGCTTTTGCGGTAGGATCAATTGGATCACCAAATCTTAATGTAGGTAAAATATTTGATACCATTCTTTGAACTGTAGGATTGTCAGAATGATTATAAAAACCACCTAATGGAGTTCTTATATATTTATTTTCAAACTGCTCATCTCTTATGTGAGTAATTCCGATAAAAGTATTAGCTTTAATTTCTTTGGTTGCGAATAATCCCAAACCTTCGATTGGTGAACTTTTTATTGTTAATGCATCTGGTAAAGGTCTGTACATATATTTCGCACTTTCTACACAATGTGAGTTGCCACCCACTTGTGAAATTGATGTGTTGGATTATCCATATCAGGAGAAAAATTTCCACCATTATATGCATGTGAGTTGCGGCCTAATTGCATTCTTTGAATTATACCAACATCTTCTTTTTGAATATCTTCCCACAATTTATGATTTTGTTTTCTTAATGATTTAAATTCTAATGATTTTGCAGCTTTTTCACCTACATAATATATTTCCATGTGCTCTAAAGTTTTTTTATGACTAATGGGTTCTAACCAATATGCGTAGAAATGATCTTTATGTATACCTAACATAACATTGGGAAACAAAGCTACATACTCTGCAATATTTTCTTTTTCTTTGGGCCAGTTAGGAAAGCAAGGAAATTTTTTCTTACCTTTAAATTTTGGATTGTAAACAACTGTGCCTTGGCCTGCAAAGCGGTTTGGTAATCCTTGAATATGATAGTGATCTTCAATTTTTGAATAAGAATTTAAACCTGGATGAACCCATGGCAAATGATAACTTTCACAATAATTTTCAATTGCAAATTTCCAATTACATTTTGCATTTATTTTAAAATAACCAAAATCATTTGCATGATTAATTAATTTTCTATCTTTTTTTTTCCAAAATTTAGCCCACCTATCACTTAAGGGTTTAATATATTTTTCAAATGGAATTTCGTTGTTACTAATATTAATAAAAATTAAATCTAACCAAACACATGATCTTATTTCTTTTAAATTGTTTTTATTTTTTTTAAATTTTGGGCTACTATGTTGGTTCATCCCACCTATATGAGGTGTTGCAATTAGCTTTCCATCTGATGTGTATGACCATGAATGATAAGGACATCTGATAACATTTCTAATATTGCCTTTTTTGTTTACTAGCTTTACTCCTCTATGACTACAGACGTTATGAAAAACTTTTATCTGATCTTTTTTATTCCTTACTAAAAATAATGGCAGTCCTAACAAGTTAAATGGTTTTACATCGCCGATATTTGGCAAAGAACTTGCTACTCCTATTACAGTCCATTTATTTTCAAATATTTTCTCTCTTTCTATTAAAGTATAATCTTTACTTGTATAACATTCGTTGGGGAGTCCATGTGCTTTTGAAATTGGTTTCTTAACTATATCTAATTTTTTTTTATCTATAATTTTATAAATTGCTGACATTTTATTTTGTCACTTCATATAGACCAAGCCATGCATTTACATCTTTACTAGCAATATAATCAGATTTAAAAAACTCTATTTCTTTCCATTTATTTTCATTTTTTAATTGTCTGATTTTTTTATCAAATCCATATTCCTCATATATTCCCTCGTTAATAGTGAAACAAATTAGACCTTTATTTTTAGTAATTCTAATAAACTCATCTAATGCAGGTGGTTTTACATGTCCAAAAGTAAATGTGCCCACACACATTAAAGCATCATATTGATCATCCTTTTCCTTGATTGGTTTATTTAAATCTACTTTATCTAATTTTTTATAAAGGTTATTTGGAACCAAATCTAAAAGTTTTTGGGATAGATCGGCACCAAAAAAATTAGTGAAACCATACTTTTTCAATTCTACACCAACCAATCCAGTTCCACATCCAGCATCATAAATATTAATATCTTTTTCTTTTTGATGTTTATTGAAAACTTCTGCTGTTTCCTTTGGGCCAGTATAATTCCATTCAACCATATCTTTATCATATTTATTATCCAAACCCCATTCGTCATAAAAATCCATCACCTCTTTTGTTTCTTTTAGTTTATAAATTGGAACTTTGTTACCTACATCTTTTTGGGCCATTACCCTCTCATTTTTTCTCCACTTGGATCATAAAGCGGTTCTTTGATGATTGAGCAATTGAATAAATCTCCGTTAATTTCAACTTGTATTCCATCTTCGGATGACAAATGTTTTTGATCTATATATGAAAAAGCAACACTCTTATTTACAAAATGAGCAAATCCACCTGAGGTTATATATCCAATGCTATTATCGCCTTTCATCACAGCTTCATTGTTTGTGACATCAATATCGTTTGTTTGAATAATTAAAGGAACCAATCTATTTGAACTGTTATCAATTTTAGCTTTTTCTTTGCCTATAAATTCTTTATTCCAATTAATAAAATTATCTAATCCAGCTTCTTTGGCAGTAAAATCAGGTCGATAATCTAAAGTCCATGCACCCCAGTTTTTCTCTAATCTCATAGACATTAAAGCTCTTCCACCAAAAGGTTTAATATCAAATTCTTTTCCAGCCTCTATTAACTCTTCATAAAGTTTTATTTGGAAATGTGGTGCAACATATATTTCATAACCAAGTTCACCCGTGAATGAAATTCGGTTTATAATTGCTGGAACACCTCCAACAAACATTCTTCTTGAGTCTCTAAATCTAAATTTTTCATTAGATACATCGTCTCTAACTATTTTTTCTAAAACTTTTCTCGAATTAGGTCCTGCTATAGATATTCCATGAAATTCATCTGATCTATTTTTATATTCAACATTAAATTTATCTAAATGGCTTTCAAACCAACGTCTATGCATTTCTTGAGCTGCACCTGAACCAAAAACCATAAATTCGTTTTCATCAAGGCATGAAACTGTAAGATCGCCACATAATTTTCCTCTATAAGATAACATTGGAGATAACGATATTCTTCCAGGATTTGGAAGCTTACCTGCCATAATATGATCTAAAAATTTTCTTGCATCTTTTCCTTTAAATTGATGTTTTGAAAAATTAGCAACTTCAATAAAACCAACATTTTCTCTTACATTAATAACTTCTTTGGAGACATAATTATGCGATCTAGATCTTTTTATAGTTGGCTCTTCGTATGCATCTTTTTTATCATTTGCAAACCACAAAACATTTTCTAAACCAAAGCTGTCTCCCATAACCGCTCCTTGTTCTACAAACCGATCATAAAGAGCTGTTGTTTTTTGTTTTCTTCCTTTTGGTAAAGTTTCATTTGGAAATGTCATAATAAATCTTCGTTCATAATTTTCAGAAGATTTAATTGTTCCGTATTGAGGTGATGCATAATCTCCAAATCTTGCAACATCCATTGCCCAAACATCTATTGATGGTTCTCCGTCAATTATCCATTCAGCAATACATTTTCCAACTCCTCCTCCTTGACAAAAACCAGCCATTACACCCACTGCTACCCAATAATTTTTCATTCCGGGAACAGGACCAATTAATGGTGATCCATCAGGTCCAAAAGTAAAAGGCCCATTTACAATATTTTTAATTCCTGCCTTTTCTAACGCTGGCATTCTTTCAAAACCTATTGCTAATCTATCTTGAATATTATCTAGTTTTGGTTCTAATAACTCATGACCAAAATTCATAGGTGTTCCTTCAACCTTCCATGGTGTTGATTTTGGTTCATAAGTTCCAAGAAGCATTCCCTTTCCTTCTTGTCTAAAATAAATGTTACCTTCAAAATCAGTTCCAATAGGAATTCTTTGATCACCCATTGCTTCAATTTCTGGAATAGCTTCAGTGATTAAGTAATGATGCTCCATTGGTTGAACTGGTAGATTAATTCCTGCAAGCTGTCCAACTTCTCTTGCCCATAAACCTCCAGCGTTAATAACTATTTCAGTTTTTATATTGCCCTTGTCAGTTATCACATCCCAACTTCCATCCTCTTTTTGTTTTGTGTCTTTTACAACTGTATGTGTATAATATTTTCCACCATGAACTTTTGCTGCTTTAGCAAAAGCATAAGTCACACCTGATGGGTCTACTTCCCCATCAATTGGATCCCACAATGCTAGAAGGTATCTTGATGGATCAATTAAAGGATTTTTCTTTTTTACTTCCTCTAAAGAAACAAACTCTTGGTCAAGACCCATATATCTTGCTTTAGACCTCTCTCTTTTTAAATAATCAGCCCAAACATCATTTGAAGCCAAATAAAATCCCCCACTTGATTTGAATCCAACTGAATGGCCAGACTCTTTTTCAATTTCTTTGTACAATCCGATTGTATAAGCCATCATTCTAGAAATATTTGGGTCAGATGAAATCACATGTACATTTCCAGCTGCATGCCAAGAGGATCCAGATGTGAGTTCATTTCTTTCAAGAAGAATACAATCTTTTAAACCAAACTTTGATAAATGATAAAGAATGGAACAGCCTACTACGCCGCCACCTATGATGACTACTTTTGCATGATTTTGCATGTTAGTATTTTATTTTTTTATTGACGTCTTTCAATGTCTTGTCTGTCCCATGGTGAAAATGTTTAGTCATATCTGGCATGTACTTCATGGCAATTGGTTTTTTACCAACTGCAACAGCCATTTCTCTAACATGATGAGCTTCAGCACCACAACAAATACCGATTAAATTAATTTTTTCTTTAAGACATTCTTTTGCAAATTCAGCCATTTCAAATCTGTTACAATATAAATTATCTAGAGCAACAGGGAATGCATTTCCTCCAGGAATGCAGTCACATCCGTGATCTGTTTGATTCAAAAATCCTGGTTCTTCCTCTGTTGTTCTATATGGAACAGGAAGACCTGCAACATGACAGGAAACTTTTTTTCTTATTTTTTTTAAAAGTTTCATGGTCATTTCTGGACCTCTGTAACAATTCAAACCAACAACATCAGCACCAAGATCTTCAATTATTTTACATGCATCTTCAGCAGTGTGGCCATCTCTTGTCAAATCACCACGAGGTATTGCATAATTGGCAACTGCAATCAAACCTTCATCCTTAATTGCTTTTAAAGCTATCTTCATTTCATCTACCCAATTAATTGTTTCTGCGACTACAAAGTCAACTCCTGCCTCTTTTGCCCAAAGCACTTGCTCTTCGTACATCTTTTGACATTCTTTGAATGAGTTTTTGTCTTTTGGATCAAAAATATTTGTATTAGCAACATCTCCACAAACCATTAAATCTAAATCTTTAAATTCTTTCGCAGCATCCTTTGCAATTTTAAGTGCATTTTTTTGCATCGGCTCTAGCAAATGTTCTTTTCCAATAATTCTTAATTTCTCTCTATGTCCATAATAGGTGAAAGCTTGAACAATATCTGAACCAGCTCTAATAAATTCTCTATGTAATTGTGTAACTACATCAGGATGTTCTAGCACTACTTCTGGCACAAATGGACCTGCAGAAAGATATCCTCTCCTTTCCATCGCAAATAAATATCCCTCTGCGAATATAACGGGACCCTCATCTAATCTTGATAATAAATTTTTATTCATATTTATTTAATAATTTATTTCTAAATAAAGAGAGTTTAAAGACAATTTTAACACAACTCAAAGTTGAAACTAGTTTGCAATTTTTCCATCTATATGTTCTGATGATTTATAATTAATTAATTAGGAGAAATAATGAAATTAAAAAGAATCTTACTTTCTGCATTATTTGTTTTAGGCGTTACATCTTTCGGTAATGTTGCTAATGCAAAATGTGGAGACATTAGTATTGCTAATATGAACTGGGCTTCTGCAAACTTCATGGCTGAAGTTGACAAAATCATATTAGAAGAAGGTTATGGATGTAATGTTGAGCTTGTGCCTGGTGCAACTCAGCCAACTTTTGCATCTATGCAAGAAAAAGGTGAACCAGATGTAGCCCCAGAATTTTGGGCTAACGCTGCAATCATTGCTTTAAATAAAGCAGTTGATGAAGGAAGAATGCACTCACTTAATAAAGCACCTATTACTGGTTTAGGTGAAGGATGGTGGGTGTTACCTGCTACTTTAGAAAAACATCCTGAACTTACAACTGCTGAAGCAATTTTGGCAAGACCGGATCTATTTCCTCATCCAGAGGATCCATCAAAAGGTGGGTTTCATATTTGTCCTCCAGGATGGAACTGTGAACTAAGTAATAGAAATCTTTACAAAGCTTTTGACATGGAAGCAAAAGGTTGGGCTATTGTTGAAACAGGTTCTGCTGCAGGATTAGATGGATCAATTGCTAAAGCTGCTGAAAGAGGTGAAAACTGGTTTGGTTACTATTGGTCACCAACAGCTATCATTGGTAAATATGATATGAGAGCTGTGGACATGGGAGCTTGGGGTGGAAAAGATAACTGGGATAAATGTATAGTTTTACCAGAACAAGAATGTGGTGACCCTAAAGCAACTTCATGGACAAAATCTGAAGTTTACACAATCGTAACTGACAATTTCAAAAATACAGCTGGAAGTGCTGGTATGGATTATTTCAAAAAAAGAACTTATCCAGGTCCAGTAATGAACAGTATGTTAGTTTGGATGGGTGAAAACCAAGCAGAGGGTGCTGATGCTGCAATTGAATTCCTAACAAACCAAGAAGATGTTTGGTCTAAGTGGGTTTCAAGTGAAGCTGCTGCAAAAATAAAAAAAGCACTATAATTAGTGTAAATATTACTGAACCCGTTTATAACGGGTTCAGTTAAAAAAATGGATTTCTTAAATTCGATACCTGTAATGGATAGAACAGCTCTTAGGGAGCTGAAAAAGGGTATTGATTTAAGTTTTAAAGATTTTTCAAGAGCTTATGGAGATGGAATAGAAAGTTTTTTTGATCCACTACTATATTTTTTAATTTGGTTAGAAAAGTTATTAGTAAATAGTCCTTGGCCTTTAGTCATAGGAGCATTTGCTCTGTTGGCTTGGATTGGTTCAAGAAGTATTAAGCTGGTTATAGGAACTGTAATTTGTTTTCTAATTATAGGTTATTTTGGGATGTGGAAAAATTGTATGGCAACTGTTGCTATAATTTCTGTTTCTACACTTGTCTGTATTGTTGTTGGAATACCTATTGGAGTATTAATGTCAAAATCAAGTAGAGCAGAAAAAACTATTCTACCCGTATTGGACATGATGCAAACGATTCCAAGTTTTGTGTATCTAATTCCAATAATTATGCTTTTGGGTATCGGAAAAGTCCCTGGTTTATTGGCAGTTTGTATTTATGCTTTACCTCCAGTAGTCAGGCTAACAAATCTTGGGATTAGAGAAGTAGATAAAGAAACACTTGAGGCAAGTGAAGCATTTGGTGCAACACCTATGCAGAAGTTAAAATCAGTTCAAATACCTCTTTCTCTACCAACTATTTTTGCAGGTATTAACCAAACAATTATGATGGCTTTAGCCATGGTAGTTATTGCATCTATGATTGGGGTAAAAGGTCTTGGAGTACCTATTTTACAAGCAATTTCAAATCAGTATTTAGCACTTGGAATGATGAATGGGCTAGCCATAGTTGCTTTAGCAATTATCTTTGATAGGGTAACTCAGAAATATGGTGAGAGAATTCAAAAGCACAGAGGCCAGAAAAAATAGCTCTGACATTTTAGCTTACGATTTTTCTAGACAGACATTTTAAAATAAATAATTATTCAAAAATGAATTTTTCATTAGAAATTGGACCTCACACAGATCTTGATACTTTACCTGAAGTTAAAGATGTTTATGTGACTATGCTACCTGGAGGAGATTATAAAGAAACTGCGGATAAATCTGGTGACTTGGTTAAGAAAGGATTTAATCCAGTACCCCACTTCCCAGCTAGATCAATAAATAATGAAGAAGAACTTAAAGACTACATTTCGAGATGTAAAGATTTAGGTGTGAAACAGATATTGGCTATAGGTGGAAGTAGAGACCCAGTTGGAAAATTTGACAGCTCGTATCAAATATTAGAGACAGGATTATTTGATGGAATTAAGATTGGAATTGCTGGACATCCAGAGGGTAGTCCTGATATATCCGATTCTGAATTAGAAAAAGCAATGATAGATAAAAAGCCTTATGCTGATTATATAGTAACCCAATGGTTATTAGATTCTCAGCCTATCGTTGATTTCATTTCTAAACAAACGATACCAGTTCATGTTGGAATAACTGGGCCCATGAAAATTTCAAGCTTAATTAAGTTTGCAAATATTGTTGGAGCAAAAAATTCCATTAATTTTCTTAAATCTAATTTTAGTAAGGCATTGGATTTATTGAAACCTAAAGACCCTAATGATCTAATTGGGAAAGTTAAATCGCATACTGATTATTTTCACATTTATACATTCGGCGGCTTGAAGGAAACAAACAAGTGGTTGAAGGAGAATAACTATGTCTAATGAATTTGACTATAGTAAACTAAGACACGTAACATCAGTAGATCAATCTGATAGAAAAGTGCCTTATAATTTAAGACAAAGCGGACCAACAAAAGTTGAAATGTTAATTTCAACACGTGTAAGAAAATCACCCTACTGGCATTTATCAATGAAAGAAGGTTGTTGGAGAGCAACTGTATATAATCGTATTTATCACCCAAGAGGATATGTAAAACCTGAGGATGGTGGTGCAATGGTAGAGTATGATGCAATAGTAAATCATGTAACAATGTGGAACGTTGCTGTTGAAAGACAAATTAGAGTAAAGGGTCCAGATGCAGAAAAATTTGTTGACTATGTAATAACAAGAGATGCTACAAAAATTTCTCCAATGAGAGCAAGATATGTAATTCTTTGTAATGCTTATGGTGGAGTATTAAATGATCCTATTCTCTTAAGAATATCTAAAGATGAGTTTTGGTTTAGTTTATCTGATAGTGACATAGGTCTTTATTTACAAGGCGTAAATGCTGACGAAAGATTTAACGTAGAAATTGATGAGATAGATGTAAGCCCAGTTCAGATACAAGGACCAAAATCTAAAGCATTAATGAAAGATTTATGTGGAGATCAAGTTGATTTTGACAATATGCCATTCTACGGTTTAGCTGAAGCAAAAATTGGTGGAAGAAGTTGCGTGATATCACAATCAGGGTTTTCTGGTGAAGCTGGTTATGAAATTTATTTAAGAGAATGTACGTTATACGCAGAAGATATGTGGAATGCTGTCCTTGAAGCAGGAAAAAAACATAGCCTAATGGTTATTGCGCCTGCACACCATAGAAGAATTCAAGCTGGAATTCTTTCTTGGGGTCAAGACATGGACAATCAACATAATCCTTTTCAATGTAATTTAGGTTATCAAGTATCGTTATCTGGAAAAGGAGAATGGAACAAGAAAGCAGATTACGTTGGTAAGAAAGCTCTTGAAAAAATGAAAGCTGATTTAAAAGCAGGACATAAACCATATAAACTTCAATTGGTTGGTCTTGAATTAGGTGGAAAACCAATTGAGGAATACGCTCCTGACTTTTGGCTAATTTCAGATGAGGGCGGTGGAGAACCTATAGGTTTTGTTACTTCTCCTTGGTATCATCCTGAAAAAAAACAGAACATTGCTATGGGTTATGTACCATTTGATGGAACATTGAACGCAAATGGATTTCCAAAAGGAAAAGTAGGATCTAAGTTCAAGGTACATTTACCAGAGAAATACTCTGAAACTCCTGGTAAACCTGTTGATGCAGTAATAGTAGATATACCATTTAAAGAATCTTACAACGCAAATACAAGAGAAGTTGTAAAAGGTTAAATAACTTTAAGGGAGGAGTTTAGCTCCTCCCTAATTATAATGTTTGCACAATTTTTAGAAATTTTTTTTAAATCATTAAAATTAGATAAGAGCTTATACAAAGATAATAAATACTTTGGTGAGGCTGCAATCTATTTTGCTGGTCTTGTAATGATACTTGATGGTGTTGCGGGCGCAGTAGCGGCAAATTCAATTGTGAGAACATCAATTGGCATCTCAGGCTTGACAGCTCTTTTAACGTGGTTTGTTTGGGCAATTTTTATTTTTGTAATTGGAGTAAAAATTTTTCCAGATAAAGGGAGTAAGGTTCCTTTTAAAAAGATTTTAATAGCTGTGGGTTATGCTCATGCGCCAGGTTTAATTAGGTTTTTTGCAGTAACACCTGACTTAGTTCTGCCAATTATTTTCCTTACTCAATTTTGGATTTTTGCATCTCTTATAATTTCAACCAAACAAATTTTGAATTTAAAATCTAACTTGAAATCATTTGGAATAGTTTTTTTATCTTTTCTAATAATAGCTTTTCTATCTATAACATTTATAATTAATAGAATGAATTCAATTCCAATTAGTAATATTAGCTAAAAAGGAAAAACAGTTTTAGATGTTCTGCAAGATTTGCATATTTTAAAACCAGTCAGGAATAAATTTTGAGTTACACTTTCGTCTTCTTTTTTACACTCTTCACAAATATCATTTAAATCTGCTTCTAAATTCTCATTTAATTCTGCATCATATTCTTTAGTCATTATCTGTTAATCCAGCTCCTGCTGTTCGTTCCCTCGATTTATCACTTTCATCGACATAAGTTTTTAGCGATAAATTGTAAATTTCAGACCAATCATCTTCAGTAAAACTGTTCTTATTATCTAAAAATTTTAAATAAATTTTATCTGATTTTTCCAATACGTCTCCTGTTAGATAGTTTGAATAAATAGACTCGTTAAAATTAAATAAAAATTCTTTATCATCCATCTTTAAGAAAATTCTCTTACCAATAATTTCAGACGTTCTGCTTACAAATGATAAAAATATAAGCGGAAAAGCAATCTTATTTATTTCAATTTCGTTGAATTTAGATATTGATGAAGATTGATCAAAAAAATTTAATCCAGATAATATAGGACAATAAAAAGTCTTTGGAGTATTAGAGGCCGATATTTCATCTATATTTTCAAAATTACTGATTTTATAAATTTTGTAGTATTGGTTTAAATTTTTAAGACCTGGTAGTCCAAACATTTCTAGTAATCGAATATTTTTTCCAACCTCCTCTGATATTCCCCAAGAAAAACCAATAGCTTTTGTTGCTTTTTTTGTAGTTACTTCTATTTCACTAAAGCTTCTCATTTATTATGATTTATAAATCCATTTATCATCAAAATTTCCCAATTCTGAAGGCAAAGGTGCTCCTTGGAACATGCAAATACGCAACCATTTATCAGATCTAGGATCAAATTTTATAGCTCCAAAAAAAGATAATTTTAATCTTAACATATCAATTGGAACTAGTTTGGACCCAATTGTATTGTCTTGGATTTCTGAATAAGGAAACTTTTCTGCAATAAATGCTCTTCTGACAACGTGTCTTAAATGATTATTATCTTTTAAAAATTTGCCAATTTTAGAACTATTTTTTTTTGTAAATACAGCTTCATAAAGTTTATTTATGTCTCTTGCTATTGCCAAAGGTTGTTCTAAATCAGATCCCTCATCAATATATCTGTCTCCTATTCTAGGTTCTTCTTTATTTTTCGATATAAACCAAAAGTTTTGATTATTTTCGTCTTTTAAAAAATCAATTTTAAGTATTTCAGAATATTTATTTTCTAATATGTTTCTTAAATCTTCAATAGTTCTATCAACGGGAATGTTAAAATGCTCTTCCTCATCAGAACTCATTTGTGTAATCAATGGATTAACTATGTTATCATATGGTTCCATCATCATAGATACAATATATTCTATACATTCATCATTCAAATTTTCCTCTGACCAGTTATAAATTTGATTAAATTGATATGAATTTTGAAATTTAAAATCTTCTTTCATAAATTTTATAAACTTTTTTAAATCTTCAATTAAACCTTTGATTTTTTCTTTTTGAAATTCACTATCAGTGTGCCAACTGGTTATATTCTTTAAAGATTTAATTAGGCAATTATAAAAAATATCAATCTCATTTTTCGAAACTTGCTCTATTTCTCTTATTTGTTTCAAAGCAGTTTCTCTTGCATATATCCAATTATTCAACAAAGTAGGATGATTAACAATAAAAGGAGCCATACCAAGGCCAGTGGAATTTCCTATACCTAAGTTCCTACTAATTGCGGGATCTAATTCTACTGCTAGTTTTGGATTTTTATTTTTTGCAATATGATTAACTTGATCAAATGTAAATTGTCTAACGAGATAAACTAGCATCATCTCTAATCTAAAAGGTCCTCTGATTTCCTCTCTATTTTTAATTCTAAACCTGTCAGCTAAACCAAATTTTCCTGATCCATAAACTGCTGTTGTTCTATATAAATATCCAACCTTCGATAAAATTTCTTTATTAGGTTGCTCTCCATTTGATAGACTGTCAACCACATGGTCGAAAACTCGAACTGACTTGTTAGCTCTTGATAACGTTAATTCCTTGTACGAAAGTCTTCCAACCTCTTGTTTTGGAACATTATTGTTAAGTCTATCTATGTCTTCTTTTGATGGAATTCCATCAAATAAGGTAAAAGCAGCATCCCACTTTGTGGCTATTACTCTATCTGATCTTTCGTCATCTTTAATTTCATTAGCAAAGCAAATGAGAGAATATGTTCTTTTATTTTTTGTAAAAGAATAGACTGCTCTACCATGTCCTTTGTCATTAAGCTGGAACAAATCACGACTATATTTCCAATCTTTAAATTCACTTAAAAAAGATCTTAAAAATGATAATTTTGATTGATGAAAAGATCCCAATTTAGATAGTTTCATCAAAAATTTTGGATCTCTTAATCTTATTTCCATTAATTAATTCCTTTATAAAAATTAAACCAATTATTTCCTAAAATTCCTTCTACTTCTTGGTTATTAAAACCAACTTTTTTTAATCCACTTTCTAAATTATCAAACCCTCTAGCATCCAAAAACCAGTCAGGTTGTTTTGGAAATCCAGGTTTTTTTTTACTTCCCTCTCCATAATTTGTACTTTTAGACCAAGTTCCGTTTCTCATCCATTCAACAACACTGTCAGGTTGGTTCAAACATAGATCTGACCCAATACCAATATTTTTTACTTCCATGATTTCTGCAGTTTTAGCAACCATTTCACAAAAGCTTTCTAATTTACAATTTGTTCCATCTTTTAAATGATGAGAATATAATGATAAACCTAAGATACCTCCACTTTCAGAAAGTTTCTTTAACAAGAAATCTGATTTATTTCTTAAAGCTTGATGCCAGAAAGAAGGATTAGCATGGGTAATTGCAATTGGTTTTTCACTTATTTCGATCGCATCTAAAGTGCTTTTTTCTGCTGAATGAGACATGTCCACAACTATACCGACCCTATTCATCTCTTTAATTGCTTCCCTTCCAAAATTTGTGACTCCAGAATCATTTTTTTCATAACATCCTGTGGCTAGAAGAGATTGATTATTATAAGTAAGTTGCATAAATCTACAACCATGCTCATGGACTTTCTCTATTAAGTTTATATCATCCTCGATTGGGGAACAATTTTGAAAACCAAAAAAAATTGCTGTTTTGTTATCAGATTGTGCTTTTGTAATATCTTCGAATGTTTTTCCCAAAAAAATTAAATCTGAATTTTCTTCAAAAAATCTATCCCACTCTTTAACTCTTTGCAAGAATTCATCATAATCTTCGTGATATACTAGAGTAACGTGTACTGCATTTAATCCAGCTTCCCTATTGATGAGAAAAATATCTCTAGACCAGTTACAATATTGAAGATTATCTATTCGATAGTTCATATTTAAAGACAATATAAGTATAATATAATTTGTCGACTAGTTTAAATTTAAAGAATATGTTAATCTATATTAATTCAAATTCGTATCGTGAAAAATAAAAAATATAGTCACAAGGTATCAATTGTTATGGGAAGTAATTCTGATTACTCAACCATGAAATTTTGTGAAAAAATTCTTAAATTACTTAAAATTAATTACGAAACAAATATAGTTTCAGCTCATAGGACTCCAGAACGTATGTTTAAGTATGCAAAATCTGCAGAAAACAATAATATTTCTGTGATAATTGCTGGAGCTGGAGGGTCAGCCCATTTACCAGGAATGATTGCATCTCTAACAAGAATTCCAGTAATAGGAGTGCCCATCGAAAGTAAAAAATTAAAAGGTCTAGATAGTTTACTATCAATAGCTCAAATGCCAAAAGGTATACCTGTTGGAACAGTAGCAATTGGTAAAGATGGAGCAATAAATGCAGCTTTGTATGCCGCATCGATTATTTCTACTTTTGATAAGAGTGTTAAAAATAATCTGAATAAGTGGCGATCTAAACAATCAAAATCTGTTAAAAAAAAACCAAATTAAATGAACCAGCCAGTTTTAGGAATAATTGGAGGTGGTCAACTTGGTAGTATGCTTTCTGAAGCTGCTAAAAAAGTAGATATAAAAACTGTATTACTTAGTGATGATCCAGATGCGCCAGCCAAAAATTTTACAAATAAGTTCATATATGGAAAGTATCATGATACAAAAATTATAACAGAATTTGTTAATAGCGTTGAT
>CACFXK010000003.1 GCA_902570125.1 uncultured Pelagibacteraceae bacterium | reverse complement strand
TAGAAAAAATTGAAATCTGGGACAAATTAGAAAAAACTAAAAAAATTCTTTTGATAAGCAATTTTATCAATATTAGAGAAGATAGTGAATTATTATCAATTTATTTTGACAAATATAGCTTTTTTTTAGCAAATAATCCTTTAAAAAACTTTACAAAAGATATAATAGAATTTAAATTTTAATTATGGCTGTACCAAAACGAAAAACAACTAAATCAAGAGCTGGTAAAAGACGTTCTCATTTGAGGGTATCTTCAAAAAATATTATTGAAGATAAAAAATCTGGTGAATTTAGATTATCTCATCATCTAGACTTAAAAACTGGTTACTATAAAGGTAGACAAGTTTTAGATCCAAAAGAATAATTTTTATGAATAACCCTATTACTATTGCTGTTGACGCAATGGGTGGTGATAATTCTCCTAATAAAGTTATTCAAGGCATTAGCTTACATTTGTCTAAATCAAGCAATGTATCGTATATAATTTTTGGAAAGCAAGATTTAATTTTACCTCTTTTAAACAAATATAATATTTCAAATAATAAATACGAGTTGATACATACGGACAACTATGTTGAAGCTGAGGATAGTGCACTAACTGCTGCTAAAAGAGGAAAAAATACAAGCTTGTGGCTTTCAATTGAGTCCTTAAAAAATGATAAAGCTGATGCAATAGTTTCAGCCGGTAATACGGGCGCTCTTTTTTTAATAAGTAAATTAAATCTCAAAATGATTGAAAAGATTGATAAGCCAGCATTGTCAGCACTTTGGCCTAGCAAAAAGAATATGAATGTTGTTTTGGATTTGGGTGCAAATATTGAATGTAATTCAAAAAATTTAATCGATTTTTCAATCATGGGTTCAGCTTTACTAAAAGCATTGTTTGTAAATGAAAAACCAAAAGTAGCACTACTAAACATCGGGTCTGAAGAATTAAAAGGTAACGCTGTTATTAAAGAAACATATCAAGTTCTTAATGAAAATAAGAATAAATTGTTTGATTTTATGGGTTTTATAGAAGGAAACAACATAATGGATGGAGATGTTAATGTTATAGTCTCAGATGGCTTCACTGGAAATATAGCTTTAAAAACAGCTGAAGGTACGTCAAACTTTATAACAAGTGAGTTGAAAAAAGCTTTTACATCATCTTTTATTGGTAAACTTTCTTCTTTATTAAATTATAATAATTTAAAAAAGTTTAAAGATAAACTTGATCCAAGACTATACAATGGTGCTATATTACTCGGTTTAGACAAGCCAGTTATTAAAAGTCATGGTTCTACAGATTCAATTGGGTTTGCAAACTCACTTAAGGTGTGTGAGCAAATTATTAGAGGAAAATTAATAAATCAAATAAAAGATAATATAAATTAAATGGTTAGAATAAATTTGACTAAAAAAGAGATAATTAATTCTATCTATATGCAGATAGGATTTTCTAAAAAGATAAGTGAGACATTGTTAGATGACATTTTTGAAATTATTTTAAAAAATATTATTAAACATAAAAAAGTTAAAATTTCTAAATTTGGAACTTTTACATTAAGAAGAAAAGCTCAGCGCATTGGAAGAAATCCAAAAACTAAAGAGAATAAAATTATCTCTGAAAGAAATGTCATACTATTTAAAGCATCTAAAGATTTTAAAAAATATATTAACAATAATGGATAATTCTAAAGAAAATAAAAAATATAAAACTATTGGAGAAGTTGCGAGAATATTAAATCTAGTAAATCAAAAAAAAGGTTCATTTTCGACACATACTATTCGTTTCTGGGAAAAAGAATTTAAACAATTAAAGCCAAAAATTTTTACAGGTAATAGGCGATATTATGACGAAAATTCTATTAAAATTTTGAAAAAAATTAAATTTTTACTAAAAGATAAAGGTATGACTTTAAATGGAGTTAAAAAGGTTCTAAACTCTGATAATTCAGATATTGACGAATTATACAATACCTCTATAAAACAGAAAAAAATTATTAAATCAAAAATATTAAAAATAAAAAATATATTATCAAAGTTCAAAAACTAAAATGGCAAAAAAAACTCACGTTAAAGTTAGATTAGTTCCCGAGACAAAACCAGATAGTCCATTTTTTTATTATGTAAAAAAACCAGCTGGCGGAGAAAAAGCTAAGGTTAAATTAAAAGCAAAAAAATATAACCCAGCCACAAGAAAACATGAAGTCTTTGTAGAAAAAAAACTTCCACCACATAGTAAGTAAATTACTTTTTTTTATTAAAATTTCTACGTTCGAAATCTATATACGCATAAATCATATTCTTCCAAATTTTATTAGTAATTTTTGGATCAATATTATTATTTAATGATTTTTTTTTAATATTTTTTAAAATTAAATTAATTCTTTTTTGATCAACAATTTGATTTTTTTTTTCTTTCAAAGCCAGAACTCTTTTAACTAGATTAGTTCTTTTCTTAATTATTTTTATTAATGAATCGTCTAATTTATCCAATTCTTTTCTTATTTTGTTGAGTTTTTCTTTTTTTAAAGGCGACATTTATATATTTGGATAATTGAAAAATTATTATATTTATCCACCTATGTATAGCGAAAATCCAAAAATCAATGATCAAATATCGATATGGCTTATAAGCATGTTTTGGATTATTTCAGCAATGATTGTTGTTGGAGGTTTGACTAGATTAACTGATTCTGGTTTATCAATTACTCAATGGCAATTATTCTCTGGTTTTTTACCACCGCTAAATAATTCAGAATGGATCATGTATTTTGATTTATACAAGGAGATCCCAGAATTTAAATTACAAAACTATGATATGACTATGCAAGAGTTTAAAGTTATCTTTTGGTGGGAATGGGCTCATAGATTTATGGGAAGGTTAATTGGTATAGCTTTTCTAATACCACTAATATATTTTACATTTAAAATTAAATTTAAAAAATTAATAAGTCTTTATTTCATCTTTATTTTAATATGTTTTCAAGGGTTTATAGGATGGTATATGGTTAGTAGTGGTCTAATCGATAGAGTAGATGTTAGTCATTTTAGATTATCTATACATTTATTAGTAGCTTTTATTATTTTATCATTAATTTTTTGGAATTATTTAAAAATAAAATTTAAAAACAACTTTCTGAATACTATAAATATAATATTCCCATTTAGTTTTCTTTTATTAGTTTTTTTACAAATTTCTATTGGTGCGTTCGTTTCGGGAATGGATGCAGGTAAAATTTATAATTCCTGGCCCTTAATGGGTAACTCAATTTTTCCTGATGATAATAGTATATTTAATTTATTTAAATTATCTGCTTTCAGCGATCCTTCCTTGGTACAATTTATACATAGAAAATTAGCTTACTTAATAGGATTATTTTATCTATATCTATTATTTTATATTTACAGGAATAAAAAAACTGATTTGTATAAATCAGTCAACATTTTGGGATTTTTTATTATTTTACAGATTGTTTTAGGAATATTCACTTTATTATATGGTGCACAGATATTAATTGCATCTATGCACCAAATAAGTTCTATTTTTTTAGTTGCATCTTGTATCTATTTTCTCTTTATAAACACAAAATCTAACTTACAGCTTTCAAGCTAGGTTTTCCAGAAGCTCCTAAAGCTTGATCTAGATCAGCTATAATATCGTCTGGATGTTCAATGCCTATAGACAATCTTACATATCCAGGTGTTACACCGGCAGCTAAAAGTTCCTCTTCAGTTAATTGGCTGTGAGTAGTAGTTGCAGGATGAATAGCTAAACTTCTAGCATCTCCAATATTTGCAACATGGTAAAACATCTTTAATGACTCTATGAATTTTTTACCTGCTTCAACACCACCTTTGACTTCGATACCTATAAGTGCTCCATTTCCACCCTTCATATATTTTTTGGATCTTTCGCCAATTTCTCCTTTGTGCAAAGTAGGGTAGATAACTCTGTCTACATTTTTATGTTTTTGTAAAAATGCAACAGCTTTCTCGGCATTAGAACAATGTTGTTTCATTCTTAAGGGAACAGTTTCTAAACCTTGAATTATTCCCCATGCATTATCAGGTGCTAATGGTGCTCCTAGATCTCTTAATAGTACAACACGTGCTCTTACTGCGTATGAGACATTTGCTCCTGTCAATTGTGGAACAACAACACCCCATTGCGCGCCACCATAACTAGCATCTGGCTCGTTAAATAAAGGCTGTCTTTTTGGATCTTTTGTCCAGTCAAAATTACCTCCATCAACAAGACATCCTCCTATTACCGTACCATGACCACCAATAAATTTAGTAAGTGAATGAACTACTACAGCAGCTCCATGTTCTAAAGGCTTACAAATTACTGGTGCTGCAGTATTATCCATAATTAATGGAATACTGTGCTTTCTACCTATGTCAGATACCTCTTTTATTGGAAATACTCTTAAATATGGATTAGGCAAAGTTTCTGCATAAAAACATCTTGTTCTATCATCAATTAATTTTTCAAAATTACTTGGATCTGATGGATCTGCATATCTGCATTCAATACCTAATTTTTTTAATGTATGTGTAAATAAGTTTACTGTTCCGCCATATAAATCAGTTGAACTAATAAAGTTATCGCCTGATTGACAAACATTCATTATAGCAAATGTTGATGCTGCTTGTCCTGAACCAACGGTTACAGCTGCAAGCCCACCCTCAAGAGCCGCAACTCTTTTTTCAAGTACGTCATTTGTTGGATTCATAATTCTTGTGTATATGTTTCCAAATTCTTTTAGTGCAAATAAATTTGCAGCGTGATCAGTATCATTAAATTGATAAGATGTTGTTCTATATAGTGGTACTGCTACTGCTGTTGTAGCTGGATCACTTCTGTAATCTCCACCATGTAATGCAATTGTTTCTGGATGTTTATTTTTACTCATATTTCCCCTTCTGTTTAAAAACGTATTAAACTAAAATGAAAAAATACAATCAAGCTTTAATTTAACTTGATAATGGAGGGTAATTTGTGGTTATAAATTTTTTAAGCACAGTTAAAACTCTATCTGCTTCTTCTAATAACATCATGTGACCACAGTTATCAATTATATCAACTTGACTACCATCAATTAATGAAGCAAGTTTTTTTCCCTCTTTAACCGGGCACATTTTGTCATCAGTTGCTAAAATTGATAGGGTAGGACATTTAATTTTTTTAGCTGCCTCAAATCCATTCTTGTAATTGTCACAAGCTCTAAAATCTACACCTAATGTATTTTGTATTGTTCTAGATTTTGCAAGCATAGTTCCTGTGTTAATATGGTAAAGACCAGGTACTGGATGACCACCAAAGTGACCAGCTGGACCATGCGCCCAATCCATCATCAAATCTACTGCTTTAGGATCATTATTTTCTGCTAATGATAGTAGTTCAGGATTCATTGGTATAGCACCAGCTCCACCCATCAAACTCAGAGTTTTGATTTTATCTGGATATCTTGATGTGCACTCTACTGTAACTAAACAACCTTGCGAATGACCTACCAAGGATGCTTCTTTATGACCAACGGCATCAATTACATTATTTACCCAATCTGCCATTTCCTCAATTGATTTAAGACTTTTACCGCTAGATAAGCCATGACCGGGCAGATCAACCGCTAAAGAGTTATATCCATGAAAAGCAAAGTACCTTGTTTGAAGTACCCAGGTCATATGGGTTAAACCACTTCCATGAACAAATATAATTAATGGTTTTTTTTTATCAAATGGTCTTCCACCAGTAGAGGCGAAAACCTCATGCCCGTTTACTTTGAATTTCATTGATTTGAAACAAGCCTTGGTTTTCTAGCTGCTCTAAAACCAATCTCGAAATCGTTTTTTATATCATCAATGTCTTCTATACCTACTGATAATCTAATCATGTCGTGGGATAAACCAGCAAACTTCAAAGTTGCCTCATCCATTTGTGAATGGGTTCCAGATGCAGGATGGATAACTAAAGTCCTTGTATCGCCTACATTTGCCAAATGTGATGCTAATTTTACGTTATTAATAAATGCAACACCAGCATCTTTTCCGCCTTTAATACCAAATGCTATCATAGAACCTTTGCCATTTGGAAGTAACTTATTAGCAAGCTCTGCATCTGGATGATTAGGTGCACTTGGATGTGATACCCAAGCAACACTTTCATGGTTTGATAAATATTTAACCATTTCTTCTGCATTTGAACAATGTTTTTTCATTCTTACTGACAAAGTTTCTATGCCTTGTAAAACATTCCATGCATTTTGAGGACTTAAACAAGGACCAAAATCTCTCATACCCTCAGCTCTAGCTTTCATTGTAAAAGCAGTTGGGCCAAATTCCTCTGCAAAAGATAATCCATGATATCCCTCATAAGGTTTTGTCATTGTTGGAAATTTATCATTTTGCATCCAATCAAATTTTCCACCTTCAACTAATATTCCCGCCATAGAAGATCCATGACCTGCCATCCATTTTGTTAGTGAATGAATTACTATATCAGCGCCATGCTCAAACGGTTTACATAAATAAGGAGTTTGATAAGTTGCATCAACCATCAATGGAATTCCAGCGTCATGAGCAATTTTTGCAATTTCAGGCATGTTCATTATTTCATTGCCTGGATTTCCAACAAGTTCTCCAAAAATACCTTTTGTATTCTTTTGAATTGCTTTTTTAAATCCTTCAGTATCTCTCGGTTTAACAAATGTACATTTAATTCCAAATTTAGGTAAAGTTAATCTAAATAAGTTTACAGTGCCTCCATAAAGTTGAGATGATACAACTAAATGGTCTCCTGCTTCACATAATGTCATAACTGTCAAAAATATTGCACTCATTCCTGAAGATGTAGCTAATGCTGCTGTACCACCCTCAAGTGATGCAACTCTTTCTTCTAAAACACCAACAGTTGGATTTGAAATTCTACTATAAATATGTCCGCCTCTTTCTAAATTAAAAAGAGCAGCTGCGTGATCAACATCATCAAAAAGGTATGATGTGGTTTGATATATTGGCACTTGTCTTGAGCCAGCATTTTTGTGTGGCTGATAACCAGCATGTAAACTAAGGGTATCAAATTTATACGTATTTGGTTTCAATTCTTTTTTTTTATCACTCATTAGGCTCCTTTAATTTATAATTTTGTGAATTCGTTTTTATCACGTTATTATTACTAATAAATGGCCATAATTCAATCAACCATTCAGTCCAACTAAAATATAATAATTTGACAATATAAGTAATTATAAGTATTAATCCCGCATTCATGACAAAGTTTGTTAAAAAAGATGAGATAAATAGCGAGTGGTTTGAAATCGATGCCACGGGTGCCGTTGTAGGCAGACTAGCAACAGTTGTATCAAAAATTATAAGAGGGAAGAACAAAACAACATATACTCCTCACATGGACCATGGAGATTTTGTTGTAATCAAAAATGTAGACCAAATTAAATTTACGGGAAATAAATTTCAAAATAAAAAATATTACAGACACACTGGATACCCTGGTGGTATTAAAGAAATAACACCTGAAAAATTGAGTGAAAAAAAACCGGGTGAGGTATTAAAGTTAGCTGTTAAAAGAATGTTGCCCTCAGGTGCTTTAGGGAAAAAACAATTAACTAAACTAAAGATTTATTCTGGAGAAGAACACCCTCACACTGCTCAAAATCCAAAAATAATTGAAATTGGTAAGCTTAATCAAAAAAATGTTGTAAGAAATTAATATGGAAACTCCCCAAACATCTACACCAAAAATAAAATTAGACTTTAAAGATAGTAAATACGCAACAGGTAGAAGGAAAAAATCTGTAGCTAAAGTCTGGTTAAAAAAAGGTTCGGGTAAATTTTATGTAAATGGTAAATCTTTAAATGACTATTTTCCAAGAGCTAATCATGTAATGCAAATTTTAAGACCTTTTGAAATAATTAATCAATCAACTGATTACGATGTTAGATCTAAAGTTGTAGGTGGAGGACAAACTGGTCAAGCTGGAGCCTTAGTACATGGTATTTCAAGAGCTTTACTTAAATTTGATGAAACATTAAAATCAACGCTACGTAAAGAAAAACTTACGACAAGAGATTCAAGATCTGTAGAGAGAAAAAAACCTGGTAGAGCAAAAGCTAGAAAAAGTTACCAGTTTTCTAAAAGATAATTTCTTTTTAAATTTCAACTGTTATATTAAATTATGGGTAAGAAAAACGTTCTTATATGTGGTGCTACTGGATATATAGGATTACAATTAACTAAACTTCTATGTACACATAAAAAAATAAATATTAAATATTTATGTGGAAGTACTTCTGTTGGAAAAAAAATAGATTCCTTTGAGCAAGAATTAAAAAAATATAAATTACCAAAAATTTCAAAATTTAAAAAAGAATATTTATCAGATGTGGATATAATATTTACAGCATTGCCAAATGGTGAGGCTCAATCTATTTCAAAATTTTTAAATAAAAATAACTTACTAATAGATCTAGCAGCTGATTTTAGACTTAATCATAAAAAGGATTATGAAAAGTGGTACAAAATTAAACATAAAGCTATAAATCAAATAAAAAAAAGTATTTATTCTATACCCGAAATTAGTGGACAATTAATAAAAAAATTTTCAATAGTATCTTGTCCTGGATGCTATCCTACATCTGTATTAATTCCATTAATCCCGTTAATAAAAAAAAACATGATTAATAATCAAACAATTATTATTGACTCGAAATCTGGTTATTCCGGAGCAGGTAGAGGAGTACATAAAGAATATAAAGATAAAAATTTATATGAGTCTTTGAGTGCTTATGGGTTAGCAAATCATAGACATAATTCTGAAATTCAACAAGAGCTTGATCTTAAAACTGGCAAAAAAAATAAATTTCATTTTACACCTCATCTTACACCGATGTTTAGAGGAATTTTAAGCACTATTTATGTTGATTTAAAAAAGGGCATTAACGTAAACAAAATAATTAATGTTCTAAATGTCCAATATAAGAATCATAAATTTATAAAAATTTGTAAAATAAATTCTTTCTTAAGTACTAATGATGTTATCAACACTAATAATTGCTTTATTTCTGTATGTAAAAGCAAATATAAAGATAAAATAATAATATTGTCTGCAATTGATAATTTGATTAAAGGTGGTGGAGGTCAAGCTGTACAAAATATGAATAATTATTATGGTTTTAATCAGAGCGAAGGTCTAAATGTTTAAATATATCTTTATAATTTTATTAATATTTTCATTATCACATTGTTCACTAAATCATCCTGTTTCTATGTGGAATATTGAAAAAGACAGTGCTGACAAAGATATTTCGAAATTAAACTTTGAAAATGAAACATCTTTTGAAGAATTTAAAAAAAATGTTATTAAATTTGGTAAAATCAGCGATTTTCCTAAATTAGATTAATTTAATGAATAAAAATATAAATATTGCTGTTATTGGACTTGGTCAAATTGGATCATATATTTTAAATGAGTTAAATACAAAAAAGAAAGATATTGAAACTAAAACTGGAAAGAGAATTGAGGTTATAGCTATATCGGCTAAAAATAAAAATAAGAAAAGAAAATTTAAAATTAATAAGAAAATTTTTTATTCAAATCCTCTAGATATTTTGAAGATTAAAAACTTAGATATAGTAATCGAAGCTATAGGTTTATCAGATGGTATATCAAAAAAAATTATTGAGACAGCTCTTAAAAATAAAATTCATGTTATAACTCCAAATAAAGCTTTAATTTCAAAACATGGTGATAAATTGGGAGAATTAGCTGAAAAAAATAAAGTTAATTTAGAATTTGAGGCATCTGTTGCAGGCGGTATTCCTATTGTAAGAACAATCAAGGAAGGTTTGGCTACAAATAAAATCACAAAAGTTTATGGCATACTTAACGGTACTTGTAACTACATCATGTCAGAAATGGAGAGAACTAAAGATAGTTTCAAAAATGTTCTGAAGATGGCACAGAAACTTGGTTATGCTGAACCTGGAAATCCAAAATTAGATCTTAACGGTTACGATGCGTTAGCTAAAATAAAAATTTTGACATCATTAGCTTTCAATAAGAAAATTTCAAAATCTGAATGTTTAATGGAAGGTATTGAAAACATAGATTATTCAGATATTAAAATTGCTGATCAGTTAGATTTTAGAATAAAATTATTAGGTATAACTGAGGTTATAAATAATAGTATTTTTGAAAGAGTTCATCCATGTTTAGTTAAAAAAGATTCTTATATAGGAAATGTAGATGGTGTAATGAATGCTGTTATATTAAATGGTTCACCTATTGGAGAATCTGTATTGCAAGGGGAGGGAGCTGGTCCAGGACCAACATCCTCTGCTTTGATGTCTGATTTATTATCTATATTGAGAGGAAATATAAAATATCCTTTTGGTATATCTAAAAATAAAAGATTAAAACCTATAATATTTAATAAAGACCAATCATCAAATTCTCTATATTTAAGATTAGAAGTTAAAGATAAACCAGGCGTTTTATCTTCTATAACAAACATTCTGGCGAAGTATAAAATTTCTATTCAAAGACTAATACAAATACCTGATCACAAAAGTAAGACAGCCTCGATTGTTCTTATTACTCATAATGCAAATGAATTAGACGCTAAAAGATCTATTAAATCATTTAAATCAAATAAAAATATTATTAAAAATCCTGTTCTTATTCGATTATTTTAATGGAACTTTATATAAAATTATTTGAAGTTCTTTTTCCAGTTTTTTTTATAGTTGGCATTGGATATTTTTTAGGTAAAAAAAATCCAAATTTCGATACATCATTTATAACCACTTATTCTGCCAATTTTGGAACACCATCTATAGTAATATTCTCTATATCTGCAAGTGGTGTAACTTTTGCAATGTTTTCTGAGTATTTTATCTATGCAGTAATCCTATTATCCTCTTTTTTAATTGTTGGTCTGATTTTTTTAATTTTAATGAAAAAAGATTATTTAAGAGAATTACCAACATTTTTTTTACCAAATACAGGCAACATGGGCATTCCAATTTGTTTGTTTGCATATGGTAAATTGGGTATGGGTATTGCGGCAGCTATATCTTCTTTGGTAGTACTTCTTCATTTTACACTTAATATTTTCTTAGCTAAACGCGAGTTCGACTTAAAAGTAATAATTAAAAGTCCATCATTTTATGCAATAATTGCAACGATTATTTTTCTTTATTACGAAATACCTTTGCCAATTTTTGTTTTAAATACTGTCATGCTCCTAGCTTATGGAATGATTGTAATGATTTTAATGTCTTTAGGTGTTTCATTGACACAAATGAGAGTTTTTTCTTTTAAGGATGCTTTAATCACATCTACTGGAAGAGTAATTATAGGACCATTAATTGGCTTTGCCCTGATCTCTTTTTTTAATCTATCTGGGTTTGCTGCTGGTGTTCTTTTAATTCAGTCATCTATGCCAAGTGCAATACTTTGTTATCTTGTTGCTTCAATGTATTCGCCTAAGGAAATTGTTGATAACATATCTAGCACAATAGTTGTTTCAACTTTAATGTCTCTTGTAACTGTACCTATAACAGTATTCTTTGCTTTAAAATACTTTAATTAAGAGATAAGATTTTCATATGAAGGCTGTTATTCTCAATGCATCAGCTTGGATGATTGTTCCATTTATGGATGCTTTGGCAAAATATTTAAGTTCATCTATGGATGTTTTGCAAATTACTTGGGCTAGATATTTTTTCACAGTTGTTTTTGCACTCTCAATAATGCTTTTTTTTGATAGAAAATCCATGGTTTGGAGTAAAAAACCTATGCTTCAATTGATTAGAGGATTAATTTTTGTATTTTCAACATATTTATTTTTTTTTGCAATATCTGAGATTTCTTTACCTAAGGCCTTAACACTAGCATTTGTAGCCCCAATTTGTGTAACCGCATTTTCCCCCTTTTTTTTAAACGAAAAAGTAGGCTTAAGAAGGTGGACAGCTGTATCCATGGGATTTATTGGTACCTTAATTGTTATTAGACCTGGATTTATAGAGATTAATTTAGCTACATTAGCAGCCTTGGGTAATGGTATTTGCTATGGTTTTTATTTAATTATTACAAGAAAATTAAGTACCTCTGATAATTCTCTATTAACTTTATTATTTGCTGGCACAGTAGGGACTATTGTCATGTCTTTATTTATGCCCGGTGTTTGGATACAGCCATCAAATAGTCAGTGGATTATGATGGCTTTAATTGGCTTTATAGCAGCTATTGCCCACCTTTTTATCATTTTGTCTCTTAAATACGCTGATGCTTCTAAATTAGCTCCCCTTGGCTATACTGAAATTATTACTAATATTTTGCTCAGTTATTATATATTTAAAGAATTGCCAGATAATTTGACATATTTAGGTCTTTCTATAATAGTCCTTTGTGGTATTTATATTTCAAGAAGAGAATATTACTTATCAAGACTTTATTTAGGTAAGTAATATTTACTAATATATTAATGTATTACTTTAAGTTAATGTTATATAATACCGAAATTTAAAGTTTTTTTATATTAATGCAATTATAGAAAAATTTTCATTTATTTATCTTAATAATTAATATCGTAAAAAAAGTCTTATTTTTAATGAATTAATTCATAATTTTTTCCAAATTAGACAATATCTGATGAGAATAGAGTGGGGAATAAATACCAGCTTATAAATAAAATTAGAATTATTAAAACTTAGTGATAAATAACTTAAAAAATAAGCAAATATGGGAATATTTTCGATAATTACATGTTTAATGACATTTTATTAAATTTTTTAAATAATCATAATTAAATTTTTTAGGGGAAAAAAGCTGATTTTGAAATAGCTCTGCAATATTCGAATATACCGTTTAAAAGCCCAAAATTGGGTCTATTTTAAGCATTTGTAATTTTATGGTGCAACTTATAGGTGATATTATAAAATCAATACTAAATATTGTATATTTATAAAAAAACCTTGGTATTTAACATTTTTAGAGCAAAATACCTTCTAATTTTAGCAATTTTCTCTTGGTATTTATCCCGCCTTTACCTGAATAACTACCTAAAGAGCCATCTGATCTTATTACCCGATGACAAGGTATTTTTGGAGCATAAGGATTTTTTCCTATGGCATTTGCTACAGCTCGTACTGCTTTTGGCCTTTTGATTGCTATTGCTACTTCAGAATAAGTCCTTAATTCTCCTTTAGGAATAGATTTAAGGTATTTCCATACTCTCAATTGAAATTTTGTGCCTTTAAGAATCATAAAAGATAAAAACCCTGTTTCCTTGCACCTTTTTAGGTACAAAGAACAGTAGTTTTTGGCACGTCGTTGTATGCGCTACCGCCATGCCCTCCACCTTACAATTTTAGCGCTACTCTGCAAGGCTTTCTGCCCTCTGGGCTTGAACCTCTCGGTTTTTCCCCAGATGGTCAGTTAAGAGTTGCCTCTTAATTCATTTTTTACAGTATCAGATAGAGTAGGTTGTATGTATCACTTTCTCGTTGAATATACTAGGTTTTTCACAGGGTTGAATAATGGGGATAACTTAATCTAAAGCTTTAACTAAACCATCTAAAGCCTTCATACATAGCAATTCCATAAATTGAGTGTCTGATTAGAAACATAATTGATGTTTTAATGGGTATTCCAGTCTTATTTGCAAACACTCCCTGTCCTGTAAATGGTAAAAATATCAGTAATGGAGCAAGTGTTGTGAGAGCTCCAAATATAAAGCCTGAAAAATATGTCATTTTTAGACCTATCATTAAAAAGCAAAAATAATAGATTACAGCCCAACAAATCGATACATAATAGTGAAAAATCCAACCAAGTAAAACTTCATACCTAAAATTAGGCATATGAGCAATATTTGGGTTATAAAAAGTAGCATTTTTAAGCATATAATAAGTCCATCTTCCTACAATTCCCCACGATGGTTCTGGAATACCCATTAATTTGAGTAAATAACCTAAAATATCAAGAATTATGCATGAAAATATCCCAGCAACTAAAATACTAACTATATCTATCAAATAACCTCAAAACATTAATAAAAATAGTAGAACAAATATGCTTATAAAAAAATGCCAAAAATAACCATTAATATCCTATTTTTTGTTTGTTCTTTAAGTTTCGGCCAATAATTCATAATAAGGAATGTTCCAATAACAACAATTAAACCAATTAAGACATATTTAGGCATTAAGTTTCTTTTACATTAAATACTTGACTTGTAAAATGTGATATATTATATTTCCGATAATTAATGGTTATCGGAAATAAAATGAATGATATAATTACAGACTTTAAAAAACTTGAGTTGGAAACAATCAATAATCTAAAAAGTTCCAAGGCAAAAAATACTGTTAAAGCTTATGAGTCAGATTTTAAAGATTTTACTTTATTTTGTTTGAAAAATGGTCTCCAACATTTTCCCACAGAGCCTAAAATTCTCTCAATATATTTAACACATTTATCTAAAACTAGTAAATTCAGTACATTAAAAAGAAGAATAGCCTCAATTAAAGTTATTCATAAAATGAAAGGTCATTATTTGGATGCCAAACATCCAATCATAATGGAGAATCTATTAGGAATTAAAAGAATTAAAGGATCGTATCAGAAAACAAAAAAACCACTATTAATCAATGATTTAAAGCTGTTAATTAAAGCATTAGATGAATATGAAAATATAGAATTAAAAAAAATAAGAAATAAATCACTATTACTTATAGGATTTTCAGGAGGCTTTAGAAGATCTGAACTAGTAAATATTGATTATGAGGATCTAGAGTTTGTTAACGAAGGTTTAAAGATATTCATCAAAAGATCAAAAACAGATCAATCTGGTGAGGGAAGTATAAAAGCAATCCCCTACTTTAAAAATTCGGAATATTGCCCTGTATCAAAACTAAAAGATTGGATTAATGCTAAAAAAATTAAAAATGGTAAGGTTTTTAATATTTCAGACAAACTCGTTTCTTTAATAATAAAAAAATATGCATCATTAGCAGGCCTGGATCCAAATAAATTTGGTGGCCATAGTTTGAGATCAGGTTTTGCTACCTCAGCAGCTGAAGCTGGTGCAGAAGAGCGAAATATTATGGCTATGACAGGTCATAAAACAACACAAATGGTAAGAAGATATATTCAGGAAGCTAATTTATTTAAAAATAATGCGTTGAATAAAATTAAAATTTAATAAAATTTGAAAAATAATAATCGTCATCGATTGAATGCATATATTTAAAATTGTTCTCAATTAGTTTATCAAAAACAATATTCTTTTTAGAATCTAAAATCTCTATTTGAATAAGTACCTTGTTGTTCTTTAAAAAATTATGAGAACCATCTAAGACATTTAATTCATGTCGTTCAACATCAATTTTAATAAGAATTATCTTATTGATTAAATTAGAAAATTTTGAGTCTAATGTATCTAATGTTACTGTATCATATAAGATTTTAGATTTATCATATTTCTTAATTTCATTATCAGAAGAAGAATAAATAGATGATCCACCAGTTTTTTTAATATCGTTATACCAAATCTTACCTTCCCCTTTAGTATTTGATAAAGCTATATTATAAGTTTCTATATTGGCATTATTTAGCAATATATTTTTTTTAAGTTTTTTAAAATTTAATTTATTAGCTTCAAAAGCAACAACATTTGGAATTAAGGAATACTTTGAATAAAATAATGAATAAAAACCAATATAAGAACCTATATCGAAAAAATATTCAAATTTATATTTATTAATAAATATGCTTAAATATTCAAAACGATCTTTATCATAATAATTAGTTAAAAAAATTTCTCTTTCAATAGAATCCGATAAAGATAAGTAAATTTTAAAGTTATAAATTGAAACAATTTTAGTGCCTCCAATTTTTCTTATAATAGAAGGAACAACTCTTTTAAATAGTTTATAATTATATAAATACTTAAGAAAATCAATTAACATATTATTTAATAAAAATATCTAATATTTTTAATTTAAGTATTTTAAAAGGCTCTCGTTCTAACAATGTATGATTAGTAAAATGATAAGTCCAGTTTTTAAATAAATCATACTCAGACCCGTCAATAATATCGATTAAATTTTTATCATACATATTTGTTAAATGTGAAGGTGCACCATGGCATGTAATTACATATTCTGCTTTTGAAATTAGGTATTCGAGATTATATATATCGAGACTATCTATTAAAAAAATAGAATGAAGACCGTTATTATATTGGTAAATATTATTATCAATTTTTTTAAATTTTGATTTGAGAAATAAAATTGAATTATTATTTTTCAAACCTGTTGTTATTATTAGATTTTGTGATGTTGCTTCAGTGAGTTCAATAGAAAATTTAAGTAATTCAGAATTATTTGGCTCAATATTGACATATGTTTTTATGTAATTATTAAATATCCATTTTTCATCGAAGTGTAATATATTAAATTTTTTAATGTTGTTTAGTAAGAAACGAACATTTTGATTAATTTCACTAATTAAATTTTTATATTTATATGAACTAAGTTTTAAATCATAACCAAGATAGGAAGAAATAGAAATCAACTCATCAATTTTGTTTATATTTTTCTCTGAATAAAATATTTTATTGAAAAAAATGTTAAAGATTTTTTTATATATATTTTTATTAGTTAACAATATCTTGTCTGTACAATTAATTAAAATAGATGAAATTATAGAAAATTTTTTACCATCTAAAACTATTGACTTATCAAATTTTAATCTAAATATATGAAAAAAAAAAAATATTCTTCTGATAGTGTTCTTTGGTATGATCATTACATCTTTTACTAAAGATGATTTCCTGACATAATTTATATTTTTTTCAGAGCAAACAACTGTAAATTCTATTTTATTATTTATTTTTTTTAAATTATTTAAAAAAATTGATGACATTAGGAAGTCACCTATCCTATCACATCTAAATATAATTATTTTCATTTTTTTTTTTTAAAAACAACTACATTATTTTTTGTAATTAAATTGAGATTATATTTTATTGATAAATTTTTAGCCTCTTTAATTGTAAATTTGTTACTTGGATTCCCATCTATTTCTTTTAATTTATAATAAAATAAATTTTTAAAATTAAAAGATAATTTTGGTACAACTTTTTTTACCCAATTCATACCATTGGTTGTAGTAATGATTGAACCATTAATTGTTAATAAATTTGTGAAATTTTTAAACATGAAATTAAAAGATTTTTGACAACATGAATATGATTTTAGGTTAGTATCAACAATTAAATCAAATTTATAGTTTAGGAAAATTTTATTAATTTCATTTGACATTTTATCACAATAAAAAACCTTATATTTTCTGTCATTATATTCTTTAGATTTTCTAATTTCCTCTAATGATATAGTTATACCATTTATTATGTGTAATGAGCTTAGTTTCTCATACAAATATGAATTTCCTACACCTATATGTAGAATATTTTTTTTTTTATTGAATTTTTTTTTTTTTATAAATTCTAGTATTAACTTTTCATCAGTAGTAACATTTCTATTTTCCCAATATTTGAAGTTTTTATTGGTAAAATCGTGATGATAGCAATTACAGATATAATTGTTTTTCATTATATTTAATATCCTCGTACATAGTTTTAATCTTAAAGAATAATTTAAGCCTAGACAGGCCATTGGACATATGTATACGAGGTATGTAAAATTTTTTATGTTTCTTTGTATTATATCTTGACCTAACTGTTGACACTGCAAATTTATAAGCGTTCTTTACCTTGGCTGCAGATAATTTATTTATATTCCCAAATGGATAACTAAATGAATCAACCTCGTAGCCAATTATACTTTGAATATCATGCTTAGATTGAAATATTTCATCATTTACCTCATTATCATTTAGTTTAACTAACGACTGGTGCGTTTTACTATGAGATCCAATTGACATACCGTATTTAATCCATTCAATTAAATCATTTTTATTTAAAAGCTCTTTTCTAACATATTTCTTATGGTTTTGGTCCCATATGTTGGTACCACCAATATAATCTGATACTATGAAGCATATTGATGAAAAGTTATATTTTTTCAAAATTGGTAAAGCATTAATTATATTGTCTTTATAACCATCATCAAAAGTTATAATTACTGGATGCTTATTTTCATCATTAATCTTATTGAATTTGATTGTATTATATCCAGATTCTTTTAGATATTTAATCTGATTATCAAATTCTTTTGGACTAATTGATAAATTGGACTTATCGTCAGATATAGAATGATACATTAAGACTGGTATTATCAATTATACCTCCCAACAATATTTTTTTTTAACCTTAATATCAAAAATTTTATTTAACATAAATTCAGCTACTAAATTTGAATTCATATATCTATGGTATTTAAGGTATCCTGCTTTAGCAATTTTAGTTCTTAATTTATCATTATTTATTAAGAGATTAATTTTTTTGCTAAGGTCATCAATATTTGAATAAAATACAACTTCATTATTTTTAAAAATTTTATTAAGCATTGTATCTTTTTCAACGAACGTTAATATTCCATTACCTATAAGTTGAGCAATACGGTCACTACTATAAAATTTTAATGGTTTTCCTTGACTTAAATTAAGGGCCATTTTAGATAGTTTAAGTTTATTTTTAAATTCATCTGCCCAAATAGGTTGCTTATTATTCATACCATAAACATCAAACTTAATATTGTTATTATACTTAATTAATTTTTTAATAAAAAATTCTCGTATATCAATCTTCCCTTTTTTTAAAACCCCTCTATGTACACCATGTGACATTGCAAAAAAAATATCATAAATAAAGTTTTTATTTTTAAATATTTGCATGTTATCTAATGCAGCATCAACAGGATTAGGAATATAATAACATTTTTTTTTGTCTAGTTTAATTGCACTGGGGTATGTTGTGCAAAAATTTGAGTCCATAAGATTAAACTTTTGTAAAAACCTTTTCTTATTATGAAACCACTCATTACTATCCATTTTATCAAGAAACCATTGAGCAAACCTAATATTTGGATAGAATTTTTTAATTTTAAGAATTGTTTCATTTGTAATCATATCTGCATGTCCCATCAAAATTAAATCTGGTTTAAAGTTTGCAGTGATATCTAAAAGTTTGTTATTTAATGCATTAGATCCTGTGTAGTCTTTTATGGATTTTTCATAACTTATTACATCTCTATCGCTTAAACTTACGACTGAATTTTGGTTTCTTATTAGGCCATTATTTATTCTTCTTCCAGTATTGTAAAATAATCTTGCGTTATGTCTTACATTAAAATTTGTAACATGAATTATTTTTTTATATTTGATATTAAAATTAAATTTATCATTCATTAACTCAAATCTATAATTGTCAATAATTTTTGAAATATACTTATCTGTCAAATAAAAATTCTTTATACTTTTTAATTGTAAGGATTTTAATTTAGTTCGATTCTCAATTAATAATTTAATAGCTTTATATATATTATTCACACTTAAATTTTTAATGATTATTGCATCTGTTACGGTTTCCTTTAGTCCTCCTTTATCACTAATGATAACCGCACATCCTCTACTGGATGCTTCCAAACTAGATCTTCCAAACGGTTCATTCCATCTAGAACATGCAACTGAGATAGATGCTTCTTCAAGTTTTTTTAAAATGTACGAATGATTTTTAAAACCAAAATTAATAAATCTTGGGTGTTTAAAAACAAGTTTTTCTCGGGGCTCATCTCCGAAAACATATACGTTCCAATCTTTAAATTTATTCAAAATTTTAAGTGATGCTTTACCAAATAGATCATAGCCTTTTGAAGAATTAAGCTTTCCCACAAATGTAATTATTTTCTGTTTTTTATTAATATTAATCTTCTTTTGACTGGTAGACTGATGTATTACTATTAACTTAGGTGAGTTTTGATAAAATTTACTTAGATTTGAGGTAAATTGATCTTTTGTCCAATTGCTATTAAAAACTATTTTATCACAATTATTTAATAAGAATATTCTTTCATCAACATTCTCAGAACCAGATAATGAAAGAGGATCATTGTGAAAATATAAAACAAATTTTCTTTTTTTTAAATGCTTTAAAGATTTTAAATAATTTGGTCGATTATGAATTTCAATTATATTTGATTTTCTTTTATTTTCTAACTTTAAAAAATTATTTAAGTATATTTTAGTTGAGCTTTTAAAATATTTTTTTTTAAGGGGTATATTCTGATAATTTTTCAAATATTTTTTTTTTTGATCTGTATTTCCATAAATTTTAGTTGTATTTTTAAATTTGCTATATTTCGTTACAGAATTAATAAATATAGAGACTGCTCCTGGATAATCAGGTGAAAAATTTTCTTTATAAGGTAATAAGATAGATATTTTCATTTTTTTATATATTCAGCTATGATTTTTTTTCTTAATTTATAATTTTTTTTTAGCTTATATTCTTCCTTCATTGCATCACTTTTGCTATCGTATTTTACATAATAAATAAGTTCCCACTTTTTACCTTTTGTAAACTTTGCACCTTTGGAACTATTATGGAGCAACAATCTATTACTTATATTATTTGTATACCCAACATAAGATATATAATTATTTAAACTTTTTGATAATAATAGATATACATAATATATCATTATAATTTATATATAATTAATGACTAAATATTTAAATAAAATTTTTTAATGTTTCCTAGAAAATATACAAAGTTAAGTAAAATCAAAAGATTTTTATTAAAAATTTTAAATGTCTATGCAATTGACAGAGAAACACTTAATATTGTGAATCCATCTTATAAAAATCAAAGCAGTAATCATTTTGTTTTAAATGATAAATCAATAATTTTATCTAATGGATATTTATATTTAGATCGAAAAATAAAAAAATTAGATATTTTTTTTAGATATGCACCAAATAATAAATTGTGGAATTCAACAAATAGATGGAAAAGAATAATTTCAAATATTAATAAGGAAGAACTTATATTAGCTTGTTTAAATAGTTTAAAAAAAAGTATTATTTATTTTTTAAAAAATAATAAATTAAAAATTAAATTAAATTTCATATCAGATATTTCAAATAAAAGATTTGACAATGAGATTTCGAAAATTTTTAGTGATATTAAAATAGAAATTGAGTTTCACCAATCAAAGATTAATGGAAACAGAGGAACATATCTTGAGTGTTGTGATTTAGCAGAAAAAGCTGATGATTTAATTTTTTTTATTGAAGATGATTATTTATTTGAAGAAAATTCTCTTGAGGAAATGGTATATTCCTATTCAAGATTAGCTACTCTATTTAAAAAAGATATCATTCTTTGTCCTAGTGATTATCCATTCTACTATGACTCTAGTTACAATACTTCAATATATATAGGAAAAGATTATAGATGGAGAATAGTTAATGAAACTTTATTAACTATAATGATGTCTAAATACATATTTCATAAAAATAAAAAAAAAATAAGATTGGTTGGTGAGCTTGAGAATACTCCTTTTGAAAAACCACTACATGAAATCTACAAAAATTTTCCATGTTTATCGCCTATTGGCTCTTTATCATATCATATAAATAGACATATTCCTGCTGTCACAGAAAACTGGATAGATCTATGGAAAAAAAACTATATTAAAATTAATAGATAATTTTTAACCTGCTATTACCGCTAATAATAATAAAGCAACAATATTTGTTATTTTTATCATTGGGTTCACTGCAGGACCAGCCGTATCTTTGTAAGGATCGCCCACCGTATCACCTGTTACAGCAGCTTTATGTGCCTCTGACCCTTTTCCACCAAATTTACCATCTTCAATATATTTTTTTGCATTATCCCAAGCTCCGCCACCGGCAGTCATTGAAACAGCAACAAAAAGGCCAGTTATTATAACACCTAAAAGCATTGCACCAAGTGATGACAAAGCAGCAACTTGACCTCCAATAAAATAAATCACTATGTATAAAACTATTGGTGATAATATTGGCAATAAAGATGGAATTACCATCTCTTTAATTGCAGCCTTTGTAAGTAAGTCAACTAGTTTACCATAGTCAGGCTTTGCTTTTCTTTTCATTATGCCGGGTATTTTTTTAAATTGTCTTCTTACTTCAATTACAACTGCACCCCCTGCTCTACCAACTGCTTGCATTCCCATGGATCCAAACAAATAAGGAAGCATACCACCAATAAGAAGTCCAACAACTACGTATGGATTAGACAAATCAAAAGTTACAACTATTCCCTCTAAATTTGAACCAGCAACTTTAGAAAAATGTTTAATGTCTTCAGTGTATGCCGCAAAAAGAACCAATGCACCAAGACCTGCAGAACCTATTGCATAACCCTTAGTTACAGCTTTAGTTGTATTTCCAACTGCATCGAGAGCATCTGTCGTTTTACGAACATTTTTAGGAAGATTTGACATTTCGGCTATGCCACCAGCATTATCTGTAACGGGCCCATAAGCATCTAAAGCAACAACCATACCAGCTAGTGCCAGCATTGTAGTTACAGCAATAGCAATACCATAAAGGCCTGCTATATGGTTAGTCCATAAAATACCACCAACAATTATTAATGCCGGAACAGCAGTAGCCTCCATAGAAACCGCTAAACCTTGAATAACATTTGTACCATGTCCTGTTGTTGATGATTGAGCAACACTTTTAACAGGTCTGTAATCAGTTCCCGTATAATATTCTGTAATCCAAATTATTAATCCTGTTATAACTAAACCAATTATTCCACAAAAATAAAGACTTAACCCATTGAATGACTTTCCATTAGCCACATATTCAGTTGTAAAGCCTATAACATGCTTAGTTATTGGAAATAGAATTACCAATGAACTAATAGCTGTTATCACAAATCCTTTATACATCGCCTTCATAATATTTTTATCACTACCAAGAGTAACGAAAAAAGTTCCAAGTATTGACGTTAATATACAAGCACCGCCAATTGCTAAAGGATAGATCATCATATTAAAATCATTTACAAAGAAAATAGATGAAAGTACCATTGTAGCAACAATTGTAACTGCGTAAGTTTCAAAAAGATCTGCTGCCATACCTGCACAATCTCCAACATTATCACCAACATTGTCAGCTATGACAGCTGGATTTCTTGGATCGTCCTCAGGTATACCAGCTTCAACCTTACCTACTAAATCGGCACCAACGTCTGCTCCCTTTGTAAAAATTCCTCCACCCAGTCTTGCAAAAATTGAGATTAATGAAGCACCAAAGCCTAATGCAACTAAAGCATTAACTATTTCTCTTTCATCAACTCCATTTTTTACTAAAAAATAATAATATACAGCTATTGCGAGCAAAGCTAATCCAGCAACTAACATACCAGTAACGGCACCTGATTTAAATGCGATTGATAAACCACTAGCTAAACTTTTTCTTGATGCTTCGGCAGTTCTAACATTTGCTTGAACAGATACAATCATACCTACGTAACCTGCAATACCTGATAATGCAGCTCCAATGAAATAACCTAATCCAACCAAAGGACTGAACAAAATTGTAATAACAATTAGGACTACTACTCCAACAATTGCAATAGTTTTGTACTGTCTGTTCAAATATGCTCTAGCACCCTCTTGAATTGCAGATGCGATTTCAAGCATTTTAGCATTACCTGAGCTCGAATTTAAAATATTTCTTCCTGTTATAAAACCGTAAACGATGGATAGTATTCCAGCCGCTATAATATAATACATTATTGTTTCAGTTGATGTGTTCATTGGTTCCTTTGTTAATTAAAGTTATGAAAAATATGTAATACAAAATATGATATAAAACGCAATATTTAACTTTGTTAGAAATTATGTGAATATCCTTCATTAAATGCATGTTTTATTCGTTTATCACCATTAATAATTTCATTTTTATTTGCATATTTAGTTAAATTGCCAATTAGTGTTACTTTCTGATTCATCTTCTTGAATAATTTTTTTATATAATTTCTCTTTGACTTTGGGGATGTAAATATAATTTGGTAATCATCACCTTTTGAAATGTAGTTAATCTTCTTTTCTTTAGATTTTTTAAGGTACTTCTTTAAATTTGATGAAATTGGAATCTTTTTTAAATCAATTTTGTAAAATAATTTAGTTTTATTAATCAATTTGCTCAAATCTCCAAATAGTCCATCCGATACATCTATTGCAGAGTTGGCTATTTCTAAAAGTTTTGAGCTAATTTGAATTGGTAAGTTAGGTAAATAATATTTTTTAATAAAATACTTATTTGTCTTTAAGTTTAAGAAAACCCTTTTTTTTAAAATCTGTAGTCCTAAATAGCTATCTCCAATATTACCTGTTACATATATATCATCACCATTTTTACACTTATTTCTTTTTATTATTTTTTTTGAATAGCCTAATGTAGTGATTGAAAAATTTAATTTTTTTGACTTTGTGGTATCACCCCCAGATAATTTTATACCATATTTATTCTGCTCTTCTTTTAGGCTTTTAAATATTAGATTAAGATTTTTACTTGAAAATGATTTTTTATTTCCACTAGCACCTATAAAAATAAATTTTGGTTTTACTCCCTTACAATACAAATCTGATATTGAAGATCTTAAAATTTTTTTAATTACTAAATCAGGATTTCTAAAATTAAGAAAATGAACATTTTCTACATAATTATCAATAGATATAACCACTCTTTGTTTTTTATCAAAAAAAGACATCATCATTTAATTCTAATGCTGAGGGATTATTATTAGTTAATTTTTTAAAGTACTTTTGAATTAGAGCAAATTCATTCATTTCTAATTCTAATTTTTTTTGAAATTTTATCTAATAAGGCATTTAGATATCTTGTTTGCGCGTCATCAATAAAAAAATTTGATGCTTTTAAATACTCATTTATAATAATCTTAATTGATGTATTTGGTTTATATAAAAATTCAAAAATTGCACTTTTGATAATTATTTGAAAAACTTTATCCATATTTTTAATTTTAAGATCTTGATCTAAATGATTATTTATCTCTGCATTTATTAACTCTTCTCTTTCGATAGTTCCGTTAACAATGTCTTTAATAAACTTTTTAAACCTATGTTTTGGAAAAGTTATATTTTCATCATTGTTAAAGAGCTTTCCATAAAGTTTTTGTATAATTATTACTCTAGGATTTCTTTTTGGAGAAAATTGAACTGTCATAATTATTTATTGTGAAAGAACTGACAAAACTGCTTCTGCAGCCTCTAAGCCTTTCTTTCCGCGAGCAATAGCTTGTTTTTTGTTCAAGCAGGTAATTACACCGTTACCTACAGGTTTATTAGATGTTAAAGATAATGTCATCAATGCGTCAGTGGTTACTTTTGATATAAAATCAAAATGAGGCGTTTGACCTTTAATCACACATCCTAGAGCAATGAATCCATTAAATCTATTTAAGTTTTTTGATATTGTTACAGGTATTTCAAATGCACCAGGCACGTAAATCACCTGTACACTATATTTGTCTTTAATTTTATTTTTTGCACTGTTTAATAAAGACTTAGCAATATTCTCATAATAATTTGCGACAACAATTAAAATTTTTTTTTTCACTTTATAATTTCCTGTTTTTTAATTTTTATTCCGTAACCTTCTAAACCTATCACTTTTTTTTTAGATCTAGTAACAAGTATCATATTTTTAATATTTAACGATTTAATAATTTGAGCTCCTATACCATAGTTTCTAATCAATTTATCATGACCTTTTTTATAAAAAGTTTTACTTTTGTATTGCTTAAGTGTTTGAGTTACAGATTTTAAATTAGGGTCTCTTATAAACACAAGAACACAATTATTATATTTTTTGAAATATGAGATTGTTTTATCAAATGAATTAGGCAGTTTTTGATTAATTAAATAATTTTGAACTACATTAGAAGATATTACTCTTAATCTAGGAACAACTCCTTTCTTTAAAGTTCCTTTTATCAATGCAAAGTTTTCTGACCCATCTAATACATTTTCAAATACTTTTATTTTAAATTTTTGTTTTTGAACAATTATTGAAGAAGTTTTTTTTAATTTAACAAGTTTCTCTCTTTTTAACCTATAAGCAATTAAGTCTTCAATCTTGCCAATTTTAAGTTTGTGTTTTTTAGCAAAATTAAATAATGTTTTGCCTGTCGCCATTTTTCCATCGTCTGCCATAATTTCACAAATAACAGCTGAGTTATTTTTTTTTGCAAGTTTTGATATATCAACAGAAGCCTCTGTATGCCCTGCTCTAACAAGTACACCTCCATCTCTTGCTATAACTGGAAAAACATGTCCTGGGGATACGATATCATTTTTTTTTGCGTTTTTATTTGAAGCAGCTTTAATTGTTCTCGCACGATCATAGGCTGATATACCCGTTGTAACACCTTTTTTAGCCTCTATAGAATAAGTAAAAGCAGTTTTGCTTCTGGATTGATTTATTGGTGAAGCTAAAGTTAATCCAATTTTTTTGGATTGTGCATTATCCATTGCTAAACAAATTAATCCTCTTGCATGTTTTGCCATGAAATTAATATGATTAGGATTAACAGCTGATGTGGAAATTACTAAATCACCTTCATTTTCCATTTCTTCATGTTTGCTCTCATCGTCAACAAGAATAAACATTCCATTTTTTTTAACTGTCTTAATGATACTTTCTATTGAGCTAAAATTACTTTTTTTCATTGATAAATTTCTTTACATATTTTGACATAATATCAATCTCAACATTGACCAAATCATTTTTTTTAAGAGTGATTAAGTTAGTTAATTTTAATGTGTGAGGTATAATCCATATTTCAAAGGAATTCTTTTTAATTTTTGATATTGTTAGTGATACTCCATTTATTAATATAGAAGCTTTTTCTACTAATTGCTTCTTAAGTGATTTTGTTAATTTAAATTCAAAAATATTTGATTTATCAACTTTCTTAATACTTTTTACAGAACAAACTGTATCAACATGACCTTGGCAAATATGTCCTGAAATATTATCACCAAATTTTAACGGTTTTTCTAAATTAATTTCATCTCCAATTTTAATAGTTCTAAATTTGGATTTAGCCAAGGTTTCATTTGAAAGATAGAATTCTAAAATCTTATTCTTGTAAGAAATTAAAGTAAGACAAACTCCATCACAAGAAATTGAAATACCAAGGTTTTTATTTGAAACTTTTAAAGAAGATTTTACAAATAAATTAACGCCCTTTTGTCTTTTTTTGATTTCATTAATTGTGCCTTTATTAAATATAATTCCATTAAACATTTTAATAATAGTGGGTAAGTGTATCTTTATCTAAATATGTATTTATTTTTTTTTTATTTTTATAGTTTTTATTAATCATTTTTACTAATGATGATATGTTAATTTTATCTCTATTAGAGATTATTTTGTCGCTTTTAAAAAAGTAAAATTCATTTAATAAATTTTCATTAAGAAAATTAGTCATTAAATCCTTACCTGACTCCACCAATAGCCTGTGAAGTCCTAATGTATAAAGTTTTTGAGTGATACTTCTAAGATTAAAATTAATATTATTTACAAGTTTTTGATAAATAAGTTTGACACCCAAATTTTTTAGCATTTTAATCTTTGAGTTATTTTGAGAACAATGAAATATAATTAATTTACTATTTGTTGAATTTTTAATCACATAAGAGTTAATTTTTATTTTTAAATTTTTATCTATAACAACTACGGTAGGTGAAAATTTCTCTAATCCATTTAATCTACAATTAAGTTTAGGGTTATCTGTATTTATTGTTTTGTAGGAGGTTAATATTGCTTGATTTTGAAATCTTAAAATATGTGAAACTCTTCTTGAATGTTCATTTGTTATATAAGAATTGTTTCTTAAAATATTTAAATTTGATGAACTTGCAATTTTTCCAATTACATAAGGGGCTTTGTTAGATCTTATATAATTATATTCTTTATAAAGGTTCTTAACATTTAGTTTTTGAAGGCCTGATATTGCAACTATTTTTTTTGACTTTAAAATTTTTTTAGTTTTATTAAATGTTCGTAAATCTTTATCCTCAATTGAGTAATACACTCTCTTAACTTTATTTTTTATTATTAAATTTGTGCAAGGAGGTGTTACCCCGTGATGAGAACAAGGCTCAAGTGTCGAGTAAAGCGATGTTCCTTTATTATATCTATTTTTGTTTAAAGCAATGCTTTCTGCATGTGGTCTACCACCATTATTAGTAGTTGCAAAAGATAAGATTTCATTGTTTTTTACAATTACACATCCAACTGATGGATTTGTGCCAGTTAAATACTTTTTATTCTCTGCTAATCTTATAGCAAAGTTCATAATTTTTTTATCTGATGATTTATAATTATCTTTTTTTAAAGACATCAATTCTATCCACAAATTGAACAAAGTCTTTTTCTTCTCTGAAGTTTCTATAGACAGATGCAAATCGGACATATGCTACAGGATCAAGTTCTTTTAAGCCCTCCATAACCATTGTTCCAATAGTATTAGATGAAATTTCACTTTGACCTAATTCTTCTAATGATCTACTTATTTTTGAGATAAATTTTTCTGCTGTCTCAGTATCAATAGGTCTTTTCTTTAAAGCGACATAAATTGATTTTGAAAGTTTTTCCCTATCAAAAGATGATTTTCTTCCATTTTTTTTAACTACAGTGAGTTCTCTAAATTGAACTCTTTCAAATGTTGTGAACCTCTCACCGCAGCTACATAGTCTTCTTCTTCTAATTGCCGTTCCATCTTCTGTGGGCCTTGAGTCAACAACTGAAGTGTCACCTTTTTTGCTGCATGGACAAATCATAAATTAATTTAGCCTAAGTGTTTATAGATAGGGAAATTAGAACAAAGGTTTACAACTTCTTTTCTTACTTCAGCTTCAGTTTTAGAGTTATCTTCAGGGTTTTCGGCTAACCCTTTTATAGTTTTTGTTATTAAATCACCTACTATTTGAAATTCTTTTAATCCAAATCCTCTTGTTGTGGCTGCTTGCGATCCAAGTCTTATTCCAGAAGTTATCATTGGGCTTTCACTGTCAAACGGAATACCATTTTTATTACATGTAATATTAGCTTTAGAAAGGCTTTCTGCAGCGACGTTACCTTTTACATTAAAAGGTCTTAAGTCAACTAACATTAGATGTGTATCTGTCCCACCTGAATAAATTTTAAAACCATTATTTTTTAAAGTCTCAGCTAAAATTTTTGCGTTTGCTAAAACAGTTTTAATATAATCTTTAAATTCAGGTTTTAATGCCTCTTTAAATCCAACAGCTTTTGCTGCTATAATATGCATAAGTGGCCCTCCTTGATATCCAGGAAAAACTGCTGTATTAAATTTTTTAGATAACTCTTCATGATTAGTTAATATGATGCCACCCCTCGCACTTCTAAAAACTTTATGAGTAGTAGATGTGACCACATGAGCATAGTCGCATGGATTTGGATATCCCTTACCAGCAACCAAACCAGAAAAATGAGCCATATCAACCATTAAGTATGCTCCAACTTTATCAGCTATTTCTCTAAATCTTTTAAAGTCAATCACCCTTGAATAAGCACTACCACCAGCAATTATAAGTTTAGGTTTGTGTTCAAGTGCAAGTTTTTCAACATTATCATAATCAATAAGTTCAGATTCTTTATCAACTTCATATCCAATTGCATTAAACCATTTTCCTGACATAGAAATTTTTAAACCATGAGTAATATGCCCTCCTGAATTCAAGCTCATTCCCATAAAAGTATCACCGGGTTTTAACAAAGCTAAAAACACAGCTCCGTTTGCCTGCGCTCCCGAATGAGGTTGAGCGTTGGCAAATTTACAATTAAATAATTCTTTAAGTCTATCTATAGCTAATTGCTCAGCTACATCCACATGTTCACAACCATTATAGTATCTTTTGCCTGGATAGCCTTCAGCATACTTATTTGTTAATACTGAACCTTGAGCTTCAAGGACTGCTTGAGATACAATATTTTCAGATGCAATTAATTCAATATGATTTTGTTGACGAACCAACTCATCATTAATGGCTTTGTAAATTTCAGGATCACTATGTAATAAACTTTTTTCAAAAAAGTCTTTGTACTCACTATTTAAATATTTTGTTTCACTTGACATAATTTTTATATTTTTTTAACTCTTTTTAAGTGTCTTCCACCCTCAAACTTAGTATTTAAGAATGCATTTATACATTTAAAGGCTAAATTTTTACTAATCAACCTTTCTCCTAATGTAATAACATTTGCATCATTATGCAATCTAGATAATTTAGCGTTTTTTACCGAATAACATAATGCCGCTCTTATATTTTTATGTTTATTAGCTGTGATCGCCATACCCATACCCGAACCACATACTAAAATACCAATATTCTCTTTTTTTATCTTTTTTGATAATTTATGGGCATAATCTGGATAGTTTACTGATTTTTTTGAATGCTCTGGACCTAAATCTAAAACTTCAAATTTAGAAGAAAATTTATTTTTAATACTTTCTTTTAAATTAAATCCAGCGTGATCAGATGCGATATAAATTTTTTTCAAATTAATTAAATTTATAATCTAAAACACATGCAACTAGGTGTATTCTATTTTCTTCTCCACCATTAAATGCATTATGATATTTTGTGTTGTTAGTAACCCAAACTGATCCATCAGCAGGCATATGCTTAGCTACATTGTCAATAACCATCAAGCATCCAGGATTTGTTATAATTGGTATATGCAATCTAGGTTCTGGATCTCTATGCCAGCTTAATGTCGATCTTGGTTCTTTTAATAAAATTCTTACTCTGCCTAATTTATATTTTGATGAAAGAACATCATAAACTTCTTTAAAATAAGTATTTTCGTAATCTTTTATAAATTCACTGTACTTAAACTCATCTATATCGACATCCCTTGAAACTTCTTTCCCAGACTTATCCGGTTTAGTCCAATAAACACCTCGAGCTTTACTACCTTTTATTGAGTCTGGGTCTCCTGGTATTTGTGTTAAAGAAATTGCACCAAAGTTAGTTACACCACCTCCATCATCAAATTTTTTAATTTGTATAATTTGGTTATAAGCATCTTGAAGCTTATCAATATCAAATTGTATAGTCTGTTTTTGAAAATCACTAAAGTCTAAAACTCTATCAGTTTGATTATGTAAGTTAAGGTTTACGATTTTATCTTTATTGTTCATCATGAAGATTGTTTTCTACTCATTTATATATATATTTGTATAATAGATTTTGTCGCATAATAAAATACAATATGATTACAGGTAAATATCCAAATTTAAGGCTTAGAAGATCAAGAAAATATGCATGGTCTAGGAAACTAGTCCAAGAAAGTTCTTTATCTTATAGTGATTTGATCCTACCAATTTTCTTGATTGAAGGAAAAAATAAAAAAGAATCAATAAAATCTATGCCAAATGTATTTAGGTATAGTATGGATAAACTAAATGTAGCTGTAGGTAAAGCAATTAAAAAAGGAATACCTATGGTTGCTTTATTTCCATACATAAGCAAAACAAAAAAAGATGAAAATGGTTCTGAAGCATTAAATCCAGATAATTTAATTTGTAGAGGGATAAAATTAATAAAAAAAAAATTTAAGAATAAAATTGGTATTATGTGTGATGTGGCCCTAGATCCTTACACTTCTCATGGTCATGATGGATTATTAAAGAAAAATAATATTCTAAATGATAAAACTATAGAAATACTTACCAAACAAGCGGTACTGCAAGCCAAAATGGGATGTGATGTTATTGCACCCTCAGATATGATGGATGGAAGAATTGGTAAAATTCGATCAGCATTAGATAAAAATAATTTAAATGATGTGCAAATATTATCATATGCAGTTAAATTTTCATCTAGCTTTTATGGACCATTTAGAGATGCTGTTGGATCAAAAAAATTACTTAAAGGTGATAAAAAAACATACCAAATGGATTTTAGAAACTCAGATGAGTGTTTGAGAGAAGTTTCATTAGATATAAAAGAAGGTGCTGATATGGTCATGGTTAAACCTGGTATGCCCTATCTTGATATAATAAAAAAAGTAAAGGATAATTTCAAAATACCAGTATTTGCATACCAAGTTTCTGGTGAATACAGTTTGATAATGAATGGAATTAATAAAAAATTAATAGATAAAACCTCAATAAAAGAGACTCTTATTTCGTTTAAAAGAGCTGGTGCAAACGGTATTGTAACTTATTTTGCCGATCAAATTGATCTTTAATTATTTCAACAAATTAACAAAATCATTTCTTGAAGAAGGATAATTCTTGTTATTAGGTTTGATAATTGTTTTATCCAAAAAATCTCCGACTATGGAAAAGCCACTGTATATATCATTTAAATTTTCAGGACTAATATTTTTATCTATTAGAAAATTGGGTATGATTTTTTGACTTGAGTCTACAATATATTTGGTTTGACCATTTATGCTTTTATCAACCACGTAATCTTTAAAATTAATATCGTATCCTACAGACTTTAATATATTTAGCTCTAAATACAAAAATTCAACTAACCAACTATCAAGTTCAATTATTTTGAATAATTTTTCTAAAAGATTATATATTTCAACATTATTCTCATTTTCAACTGTAAGAATTTTAATTAAATTCATGCAATAAATAATACAAAATAATTTTTTTTTATTTTCTAAATAAACAGGTGTTTTAATTTCATCAATCTCAACTTTTAGATATCCAAGCCTACCATCTTCTCTTAGTTTTGAATTGATATGAAATTTATTACCTATTAATAAATAGCTCTTAATCTTTTTTGATGTAGAGCCAAAAATAACACCAACTATTTTTCCATTATTTTTAGTGTAGAATTCAGCTATTGATGAATTTTCATTATATTTATTTAAAGATAATAAGTAACCTTTATCTTGCCAATTCATTTTTGGTTAATTTTTTTAAGGAGTTCTGAAGCTGCAGATTGCTCTGCATTTTTTTTTGAAGATCCTATTGCGTAAACATATGTACTATTTTCAAGTTTAACACCAACTTTAAAATTTGGTTTATGTCTTGGACCTGTATTAGAGATTAATTTATAGATAGGCAATATTTTATAATTTTTCAAAGAATATTCTTGAAGTTGTGTTTTAGCGTCAATAAAGGTAGTTTCTGCATCGTTTATTAAATTTTTCCATAGTTTAAGGATAAAACTTTTAGAAACTTCAAAACCTTTGTCTAAATAAATAGCTCCAATTAATGCTTCACAACAATCAGATATAATCTTATTTTCAACTATATTATTTCTTGTTTTTGAATTACCTGTAATTACAAATTTTTTAAGGTTTAATGAATTTCCAATTTCTAAACATTTATTTTTATTAACTAAAGAGGCTAATTTTTTATCTAAAGACCCTACTTTTTCGTTCGGATAAAGCTCATACAATTTTTTTGAAACAACAAGTCCTAGTACTCTATCACCTAAAAATTCAAGATTTTCATAATTATTATTTGGATCATAACTTTTGTGAGTGATGGCTTGTAAGAGGATTTTTTCATTTTTGAAATTTATTTTAATCTTTTTTTGAAGGTTTTTAAGAGTGCTCATAATTAATCAATTAATTTGAAAAATCTATTTAACCTTAATATTTCATTCCATTTCCAAAATTTAACAATACTTCCTACAAATGGATCTGACGAAAAAAATAATATTTGAGCTTTACCCACAAGATTATTTTTATGAACATATCCAACTTCAGATAAAAATCTACTATCTTTTGAACAATCCCTATTATCTCCTAAGAAAAATAAATGATCTTTTGGAACAAGGTATTTATCTGATTCAGCAAAAGTAATATCAGTTCTGTATGATGCCAAATAAACTTTACCGTTTGGTAGCCTTTCCTCAAATGTGTTAACTTTTATTTTTGATTTTCCGCAATAATTAGTGATATTTTTTGATTTAATTGTTTTTAAAATTTGATTTCCATTAAGGTAAAGATTGCCATTAATAAACTGAATTGTATCACCCGGTAAACCAATAACACGCTTTATATAATCAGTTCTATTATCGGCTGGAGTTTTAAATACAGCAACGTCTCCTCTTTTAGGATTATCGTTAAAAATACGATTTTCAAAAATAGATGGACTAAATGGGAAGGAATGTTTGCTATAACCATATGTGAATTTAGTTACAAAAAGTCTATCCCCAACCAATAAATTTGGTTCCATTGATGATGAAGGAATATAAAAAGGTTGCAACAAAATTGATCTAATTAAAACTGCAATGATGAGTGCATAAATTATAGTTTTAATATTTTCAATAATTACTTTTTTCATATTTTTTTATCTATAACAACAAACGCTATTGAATAATCTTTTTCATCAGAAAGTGATAAAAAGACTTTATATTTTTGTATTTTGAATTTTTTTTGCAAAAAATTGTTTAATTTTTTTGATAGTGAAATATATGGTTTTCCATTCTTGTAATTCTTAATTTCAATATCTATAAAATTTATATCTGACCTAAAGCCGGTTCCAATTGCTTTAACAAATGCCTCTTTTGCAGCAAATCTTTTTGCATAAAAATTAATTTTGTTTTTTAATTTTTTTCCTTGTTGAATTTCTTTTTCTGTAAAAATTCTATTTAAAAAACCTTTAATTTTTAATGAATTATTTATTCTACTGTTTTTAATAATATCAACACCATTACCAATTATATGCATTATTTTAATATTTTAATAAATTGTTTAACTACTTTTGAAATACTATGTGAGACAGACTCTCCAATTATAAAATGGCCTATATTAAATTCCTCAATATGTTTTATCTTATTTAGTATTTTTGTTGTTTTATAATCCATACCATGTCCAGCATGAACCTCTAAACCTATTTTATTTCCATAAAAAGCACATTTTTTAATTTTATTAAGCTCTTTAGTATAATTTTTTTTTTGTTTTATTTGGTTGGAAATCTTACCTGTATGTATTTCTATACATTTACTTCCTAAGATTTTTGATAATTTTATATCTTGCAGAGATGGGTTTATAAATAAGCTTGTTCTAATATTATTTCTATTAAAGATTTCTAATATTTTTTTGATTTTATTTTTATTCTTTTTCAAATTTAATCCTCCTTCTGTCGTAACTTCATTTCTTTTTTCAGGAACAAGACAAATAAAAGAAGGTTTATTTTTTAATGCAATATTAATCATTTTTGGATCTGAAGCTATTTCCAAATTAATAGGGATTGATTTATTTGATGAGAGAATTTTTAAATCCATATCATTAATGTGTCGCCTATCTTCTCTCAAATGAACAGTAATAGAGTCTGCGCCAGCCTTTAAAACATCTAAAGCTACAGTATAGGGATCAGGATGTTTTTCACCTCTAGCATTTCTCAACGTTGCAACATGGTCAATATTAACCCCTAGTCTCTTTTTCATTTTAAAAATCTACTTCCAGGTTTGGTAATTGGAATTTTTTTTAGACTTTCTGGAATATTTTTTTTTTTAAAAGTTGGTATTTTTAATTTTACTTGTGAAATTATATTTTTTCTTTTTATTTTTAAAGTTTGGTTATTAGATCTATCAATTAAACACGCAAATCCTAATAAAATTGCGCCAGATTTTTTTATTAATTTAGCACACTCTAAACTTGATTTTCCAGTAGTTATAACATCTTCAATAATTAAAACTCTTGATTTTTTTTTAATATAAAAACCTCTTCTTAACTTAAAATTTCCCTCAACACGTTCACAAAAAATTGTTTCTTTTTTTAAAACTCTGCCGATTTCATAACCAATTACAATTCCACCCATCGCTGGTGAAAGAATTAAATCAATTTTTTTAAATTTTTTTTTTATTTTACCTGCTAAAGATTTTGTAAATTTTTCAGATTTGTTTGGAAAGCTTAATAATTTTGCACATTGCACATAAGAAGGTGAATGTAGTCCAGATGACAATACAAAATGTCCATCTAACAAAGCATTAGTTTTTCTTAAAACTGCTAAAGAGTTTTTTAAAGAAAGCATATTTTTTATTTTTGTGTCTTATAATTTTAAATTTATATTCTTTTTGTTTTAGTTCACTTATCAATTTTGTAAAGTTCTTAAGGTCATGGATGATTAAATTAAATTTGAAATTAATCCTTCCATTGAGTTTTTCTACCATTTCTACACTTGAAATATTAACAAAGTTTTCACCTATCATGGTTGTTACATCACCCATTTTTCCAGGTTCGTCAGGCAGAGAAATCCAAAGCGTAGTATTATATCTTTTTTCCTTAATCGGTTTACTGTTTTCACGGTACTGCCAATAACGTCTAATTGCGGCACGAGCTTTCCCTGTTTTGGTGCTCGTTAACCAATGTAATGAAGGAGAGGCTTTTTTAGAGGTGATAATATTAACTACATCCCCATTTCTTAATATAGATTGCAATGCGCTTTCATTTCCATTTATTTCACAACCAACTGCAGCATCTCCGATTTGAGTATGGACCGCATAAGCAAAATCTATTGGTGTAGCATTTTTAGGTAGTTTTATAATTGATCCTTTTGGTGTGAAACAAAAAGCGTTTTCTTGAAACATTTGCAGTTTTGTATATTCATAAGAGTCATCTGGATTCTCATTTTTATCAATAATTTCGACTAAATCTGCTAACCAATCATACTCCTTCCAAGTTAAAGAATTAAATTTTTCTGATGACTTATATTTCCAGTGAGAAGCAATACCTCTTTCTGCAAACTCATGCATTTGTTTTGTTCTTAACTGGATTTCAATTGGTCTTTTATTTGGTCCAATAATAGCTGTGTGTAATGATTGATATTTATTGATTTTTGGCGATGAAATATAATCTTTAAATTTACCTGGTATACAATTCCATTTACTATGGAAAATTCCTAAAGCTTTATAACAATCGTCAATATTATCTAAAATAATTCTAAACCCAATAATGTCTGTTATTTGTTCAAGAGAAGTTCTTTTTTTTTGGATTTTTCTCCAAATTGAAAAAGGAGTTTTCTCTCTTCCAACTATTTTTGGTTCTATATTTTTGTTTTTAAGTATTTCAAAGAACTCATCAGAAATATTATTAAAGTTAATAAGATTATTTTCTTTAATTTTATCTAATCTGTCTTTTATCAATTTTCTTGCATCTTCATTTAAAACTTCAAAAGAAAGGTCTTCTAATTCATCTCTTATACGATGCATGCCCATCCTATCTGCAAGTGGCGCATAAATTTCCATTGTTTCTTTTGCTTTTCTAATTTGCTTTTCTTTATCAACAACTTTAATGGTACGCATATTGTGTAGTCTATCAGCGAGTTTCACCAGTAAAACACGGATGTCTTTTGATGTTGCTAATATTAATTTTCTAAAATTTTCTGCTTTAGAGTTTGATATTGCTTGATTTTCAAACTCAGAAATTTTTGTAACACCATCAACTAAATCAGCAACTTCTTTTCCAAATTCTGCTTGTATTGTATTATAAGTTGCATGAGTATCTTCTATTGTATCATGAAGTAAACCAGTAGCTATAGTTGCACTGTCTAGCTTTAACTCAGTTAAAATATTTGCAACTGCTATCGGATGAATAATATAAGGTGAGCCCTCATCTCTTTTTTGTTTTTCATGGGCTTTTAAAGCAAAATCATAGGCTTTTGATAAAGTTTCTGGATTAAGAAACTTGTTATAATTTTTTACCTTATTAATTAATTCTTCAGATTTAAGCATGACTATTTATATCATTTTATTGAGCAATTTTAATACCCAATAACTGATCTGAGGTTAAATTTGACATTAAAATGACTATATTTTTATTAAGTTTAGGGTGAACCCAATCTTTATCTAATTCATATAAAGGAAACAGAACAAAATTTCTATTATGCATTCTTTTATGTGGAGTATTGAGTTTATGATTTCCAAGTTTTCTATGGATTATTTCACCATTATAATCAATTATATCAATATCACATATTCTTGGATGATTTCTTTTTGACTTTATTCTTCCCAATTTTTTTTCAATTTTTTTAATTTTTAAAAATAATTCGATTATATTTAATTTTGTCTCAATCAATATGATAGAATTAATAAAATTTGGAAAATTATCATTTGGCCAAGATTTTGTGATATAAAATTTCGATCTTTTCTTTATAAAAATTCCCTCTTTTTGGATTAAATCTATACTTTTATTTAAATTATTTTTCTTGTCTCCAAGATTAGAACCTAATGCCAGGTATACAAAATTAACTTGATTTTCTAATATATCTTGCTTTTTCACGGTTCCAGTCTCTTGTTTTCTTTGTCAGTCTTTTATCAAATTGTTTTTTACCTTTGGCTACTGCAATCTCTAATTTTGCCTTACCTTTTTTGAAATACATTTTTGTTGGTACAATAGTCAAACCATCTTCATGAATTCTACCGATAATTTTATTAATTTCTTTTTTATTTAATAAAAGTTTTCTTTCAGAGTAAGGGTTATGATTTGAATAACTAGCTTGTTTATAAATAGGTATATGTGAATTAATCAAAAAAATTTCTCCATCTTTATCGACAGCATATGAGTCTGCTATATTAATTTTACCTGATCTTACTGATTTTATTTCAGAACCTTTTAGAACTATACCTGCTTCAAATATCTCTTTAAAAAAATAATTAAAAGATGCTTTTCTATTAATTGTAATGATTTTTAAACCAGGAATGGTTTTTTTATTCATTAATTAATTCGGCAGATATAAGAGCTTTTTTAACCTCAGCTTTTGTTTCATCTAAAACTGTTACCAAAGGCAATCTCACATTATCATCACATAGACCTATCAATTTAGCTGCGTATTTAACTGGTGATGGATTGCTCTCAATAAACAAAGATTTATGAACAGGCTGAAGTTTTTTATCTATCTCTTCAGCCATTTTTTGCTCATCATTATGCTCTGATTTTGAAAATTTTTGCATATCAGAACACATTTTAGGAGCTATGTTGGCTGTAACAGAAATGCACCCTACGCCACCTCTTTTATTATATTCATAAGCAAGACCATCCTCGCCTGTTAGTTGGATAAATTCATTGCCAATTTTTTTGAAAGTCTCATCTACTCTGTTCAAATCACCAGTTGCATCTTTAACACCAACAATGTTCTTAAGCTCAAATAATCTTGCCATAGTATCTACTGTCATATCAATAACTGATCTGCCAGGAATATTATAAATTATGATTGGTATGCCACATTTGTCGTTTATTGCCTTGTAATGCTGATATAAGCCCTCCTGAGTGGGTTTATTATAATAAGGTGTCACTATCAAGGCCCCGTCTGCTCCAGCTTTTTCAGCGTGCTCTGTGAGTGATATAGCTTCTGTAGTAGAATTTGATCCGGTGCCTGCAATTACAGGAATTTTTCCTTTAGCTTCTTGTATACAGAGCTCAATAACTTTCTCATGTTCTCTATGTGAAAGAGTTGGAGACTCGCCAGTTGTACCTGCTGGCACGAGTCCATTTGTTCCATTTTCTAAATGAAAATTAATAATTTTTAAATAAGTTTCCTCATCAAGGCTATCGCCTTTAAATGGTGTTACTAAAGCTACATTTGAACCTTTAAACATAAATATTTATATCATAAGTTATTAAAAATGATTTTTAGAAAATCTAAATTACTATTAACAATTATATTTTTTTTAAGCTTTTTTCAATCATCATATTCGAATGAAATAATAATACCTAAGAAAAAACCTGCGTTTAAAAGTCAGGTAGTAGTACCTCCCCTTAAACCTGGAACATTTAATGAAAAACAAAGTTTAAAGGGTGATAAAGATTTACCTAAAGAGATCTTTGGAATTCTACTACCCCCCAAAAAACCACTTATAGTAAAAAAACAATTGTTAAGAACTGTTAAAAAAACAAGATATTACAGTGAAAGAGATTTTGAATTCGCAAAACAAGCAATTAGATTTATGGAAAAATCTAATTGGAAAGATGCAAAAAATACTGCAAAAAAAGCAAGAGCTCAATCAATATATAATTTTATCGAGTGGAGGCATCTTCTAACATCGGGAAACAAAGCAACCTTTTCTGAGTACAAAAAGTTTATCGAAAGAGTTAAAGATTATCCAAGATTTGATAGAATTAAATATCTTGCAGAACACAAAATAAATTTGCAAAACCATTCTCCTACAGAAATAATTAATTGGTTTCAAAATTATAAGCCATTAAGTGGATATGGTAAAATGATGTTAGGAGAAAGTTTAATTAAGACTGGAAAGTCTGGTGATGGGATAAGATTAATAAAAGAGGGATTTATAAATGCAGATCTAAATACAAATAATTTAAAATATTTCAGAAAAAAATTTAAAAATATTCTAGATACGTCAGATTATATAAATAGGGCTGATTATTATGCTTGGGAGGGTAAACATTGGGATCTTAAAAGAGTTATTAGATACCTGCCTAGTGAGCATCAATTACTTTATACAGCTAGGCAAATATTAATAAGCAGGGGATATGGAGTTGATGAAGCGATTAAAAAAGTTCCAAAAAATTTAAGGAATGATCCTGGTTTAAATTATGATCGATTAAAATGGAGAAGGAAAAAAGGACGTGTAGACAGCTCTCTAGAAATTCTTAACAAAATAAAAAACTCTGAAGAATATTTAGTAAGACCAGATAAATGGTGGATAGAAAGATCAATAATTGGAAGATCTTTAATTTATAAAAAAAAATATAAAACCGCTTATAGAATTGTCTCAAATCACGCAATGACAGAAGGTGCAGAATATGCTGAAGCAGAATGGATGAGTGGATGGATAGCACTTAGTTTTTTAAAGGATGCGCAACAAGCAGAAAATCATTTTTTAAATTTTTATAGGAATGTTAGCTATCCAATCAGCTTATCTAGAGGTTCATATTGGTTGGGGAAAACATATGAAAAAATTGGGGATACAGAAAGCTCATATAAATGGTTCTTGGAAGGGTCAAAATATTTAACAACCTACTATGGTCAACTCTCACATATGAAAGTGAAACCTCAAGAGAAATTTGAACTAGAAAAATTAATGTTTGTAGATGATGATTATGAACAAGAGTTTTATTCAAAAAAACTTGTCGCAATTGTTGATTTGCTTGATTATTTAAATAAAGATAAATACACAAAACATATATTAAGATTTCTAGCAAATGATAATGTTGAAAAAGGTAGTGAGGCTTTAGCAGCTAAATTAGCTACAGATATATCACGCTTTGATTTTGCTATACAAGTTTCTAAAATTGCTTCATATCAAAAAAGATTTCACAACCAATTTAATTATCCAATAATGAGTGTACCAAAATTTGTTGGTGGAAGAAAAATTCCTGATCCAGCTTTGATATTATCCATTATCAGGCAAGAAAGTGAATTTGATACCTCGGCCAGGAGTAGAGTTGGAGCTCAAGGATTAATGCAACTTATGCCTTATACTGCTAAGACAGTGTCAAAACAAGCGAAGTTAGGATACTCTAAATCTAAATTAACAACTGATCCTGAATATAATATTAATTTAGGATCTCACTATATTGCAGGTTTGATTAATCAGTATAAAGGATCTTATCCTTTTGCTACAGCTGCTTATAATGCTGGGCCTAAGCGAGTAAAGTATTGGAAAAAAATAAATAAGGATCCTCAAAAAAAACAGATTGACTATGTTGATTGGGTTGAACTTATTAAGTTTAAAGAGACCAGAAATTACGTACAAAGAGTTTTAGAAAATTACAACGTTTACAGGTACATTTTGTCTCAAAAGCCAATTTACCTAAAAGATTTCTTTAAAAATCAGAATCTGTATTAAATGGCGGAAGAGAAGGGATTCGAACCCTTGGAAGGATTGCTCCTTCGGCAATTTAGCAAACTGCTGGTTTAAGCCAACTCACCCACTCTTCCGTTGATACATGTGTAACTTGAAATCATTGAATATTCAATATTAATCAAGTAATTTCTTGCAAATATGAAAAATAAATACTCTATTTTTTCACTAGTAAAAAATGCTTTTTCGCAGCATGAAAACTGGAAACAAGCTTGGGGCAATCCTGAACCTAAAAAAGAATATGATGCAGTAATTGTTGGTGGTGGTGGACATGGACTAGCAACAGCATACTATCTTGCAAAAAAACACGACATGAAAAATATTGCAGTTTTGGAAAAGGGTTGGATTGGTGGTGGTAATACTGGAAGAAATACAACAATCATAAGATCAAATTATTTATGGGATGCTAGTGCTGGATTGTATGACCATGCATTAAAAATTTGGGAAAATTTATCTCAAGAGTTAAATTACAATATAATGTTTAGTCAACGAGGGGTTATGAATTTAGCACATAACCTTCAAGACGTTAGAGATTTAAAAAGAAGAACTCATGCAAATAGATTAAATGGAATTGATGCTGTTTGGTTAGACACAAAACAAGTTAAGGAGTTTTGTCCAATAATAAATACTTCTCAAGACATAAGGTATCCAGTACTTGGTGGAACATTACAAAGAAGAGCTGGCACTGCAAGACATGATGCTGTTGCATGGGGTTATGCAAGAGGTGCAGATGCAATGGGTGTGGATATAATTCAAAATTGTGAAGTTAAAGGAATAAAAAGAAATGGAGACCAAGTTGAAGGTCTTGAAACTACAAAAGGATTTATTAAAACAAAAAAAATTGGTGTTGTGGCAGCGGGTCATTCAAGTGTAATTGCAAATATGGCAGGTTTAAAATTACCACTTGAAAGCAAACCGTTACAAGCATTAGTATCGGAACCAGTTAAACCAATAATAGATACAGTTGTAATGTCTAATGCTGTACACGCTTATGTTAGTCAATCTGATAAAGGTGAATTAGTCATTGGAGCTGGAACGGACGCTTATATATCTTATACACAAAGAGGAAGTCATGATGTAGTAGAAGGTACGTTAAAAGCTATATTGGAGCTATACCCTATTTTTAGTCGGATGAAGATGTTAAGACAATGGGGTGGTATTGTTGACATTTGCCCAGATGCAAGTCCCATCATTAGCAAAACTAATATAAAAGGGCTTTACTTCAACTGTGGTTGGGGTACAGGAGGTTTTAAAGCAACACCTGGATCTGGTGATTTATTTGCTCACACAATTGCTAATGATGAGCCACATAAATTAAATGCAGCATTTAATCTAAACAGATTCGTAAGTGGAGATCTAGTTGATGAACATGGTGCAGCTGCAGTGGCACATTAATGTTTATAATAAATTGCCCATATTGCGGAGAAAGAGACCAAAGTGAGTTTTCATGTGGTGGTGAAGCACACATTATAAGACCTAAACAACCTACAGAACTAAATGATGATCAGTGGGCAGAATATTTATTCATGAGAAAGAATATTAAAGGTGTGCAGTTTGAAAGATGGAACCACGCTCATGGATGTAGAAAATGGTTTAATTTGGTTAGGGATACATCGAATGATAAAATACACGCGGTTTATAAAATGGGCGAAAAACCTCCGGTAATTTAAATGACAAAATATAGAATTAATAAAACAAGATTTATTGATCAAACCAAAAATGTTTCTTTTACTTTTGACGGTAAAACATATCATGGATTTGAAGGAGACACCTTAGCCTCTGCACTTCTTTCAAATGGCATTCATTTAGTTGGTAGAAGTTTTAAGTATCATCGTCCAAGAGGAATAATGTCATGTGGCTCTGAAGAGCCAAATGCAATATGTCAAATAAATAATAATACAGAATATACAGAACCTAATGTAAGAGCCACTGAAATTGAAATTTATGAGGGTTTGAAAGCTTCTAGTCAAAATTGTTGGCCAAGTCTTAACTTTGATATAGGTGGAGTTAATAATTTTATATCACCGTTAATACCAGCGGGCTTTTATTATAAAACTTTTATGTGGCCTAAAAGTTTCTGGAAAAAAATTTATGAACCTTTAATAAGGATGTCTGCTGGCTTAGGTAAATCACCTACAAAACCAGACCCAGAAATATATGACCATAAACACGAGCATTGTGATGTGTTAGTTATAGGGGGTGGAATTTCTGGAATTATATCTGCTAAAATAGCCGCAAAAAATAATTTAAAGACAATATTAATCGAAGATAAAAATATACTTGGTGGATCTACAATTTATCAAAATAACAAAAATTTTGTCATAGACGGCCAAAAATCAAATGAATGGTTAACGAATGAGATATCGGAATTACAAAAACTAGATAATTTAACAATAAAAACAAGAACAAGTTTGGCTGCTTTTCATAGTTATAATTACCTTTTGGCCAAAGAAAATATATCAGATCATCTACCTTTGGATAAAAAGGATGGCAGCATAAGACAGAGATTATGGAAAATAAGAGCAGATAAGGTAATTGTTGGCGCAGGTGCAATAGAAAGACCTCTTATATTTAACAACAATGATAGGCCAGGAATTATACTTGCTCACTCTGTTAAAAAATATTTAGATTTTTACGGTGTATCAAGTGGATTAAACAATATTATTTTTACTAACAATGACAGCGCTTATGAAACTGCAGTGTCATTATTTGAAAAAGGGATATCAGTAAAGATTGTCGACATTAGAAAAAAATCTTCATCAAGTATTATTAAAAATGCTGAAGAACTAGGAATTGAAATATACTGGAACTCTACAGTGATAAATACTTTTGGCTACAAAAAGATAAAATCAATAGAAATTATGAATTTATCAGAAGATGGATCGAATGTTACTGGAAATAAAAATAAGATCCAGTGCGATTGTTTGGCAATAAGTGGAGGCTGGACACCTATGGTGCACATGCATACACAATCAGGAGGAAAATTAGATTTTAGAGAAATAGATCAAGTGTTTGTTCCAAGTGAAAAAAATGAAAATCATATAAATGTTGGATCATGTAACGGTGATTTTGAATTAGAAGAAATAGTTAAAAATACAAATAATAAAGTTAAAACATTTTTAAACATTAATGAAGGTGGTTTTGATAAAATTTCAGTTTTATGTTCAAAAGAGTCAGAGAAGAAAAACATATGGCTGTTACCAAATACTATTTCAGAGAGTAAAACTAAATCTTTTATAGATTTTCAAAACGATTCAACAGCGAAAGATATAAAGTTAGCACTTAGAGAAGGTTTTAAATCGATAGAACATGTAAAGAGATATACAACAACTGGAATGGCTACAGATCAAGGTAAATTATCGAATATGCATGCTTTAGGGATTATTGCTGACACAGCTGGAGTAAAAATGGGTACTTTAGGTACAACTACTTTTAGACCCCCATTTACACCTTTAACTTTTGGAGCAATAGTTGGAAGAAGTGTTGGAAAATTTTTTGATGTTGTGAGAAAAACTTCAATTCATGAATGGCACATTCAAAATAATGCAAAGTTTGAAAATGTTGGACAATGGAAAAGACCATGGTACTACCCTATTAACAATGAAAATCTTTATGAAGCAGTACAAAGAGAAAGTAAAGCTGCAAGAAATAGTGCTGGAATTTTAGATGCTTCGACATTAGGAAAAATAGATATTCAGGGATCTGATGCATCTGAATTTTTAAACAGAGTTTATACTAATGCTTGGTCAAAATTAGGGATTGGAAAATGCCGATATGGTTTAATGTTAAATGAAGATGGTATGGTTTACGATGATGGTGTAACTACAAGGTTGGGTGAAAATCATTTTTTAATGACCACAACAACTGGTGGAGCAGCTAATGTACTTTCTAAACTTGAAGACTATTTACAAACAGAATGGCCAGAGTTAGATGTCTACTTAACCTCTGTTACAGATCACTATTCTACAACAAGTATTTGTGGTCCAAATTCAAAAAAAATATTAAAAAAATTATTTCCTAATAAAGATTTTAGTGATGAGGCCTTTCCTCATATGTCTTACCAAGACGCACTAATTGACAAAATTGAATGTAGAATAATGAGAATAAGTTTCACAGGAGAGCTTAGTTACGAAATTAACATAGAATCAAAATATGGTAGATCATTATGGGAAAGCTGCATCAAAGCAGGAGAGGAATACAAAATTACTCCTTATGGAACAGAAACAATGCATTTATTGCGGGCCGAAAAGGGATTTATTATAGTTGGTCAGGATACAGACGGAACTATGACACCAATTGATCTTCAGATGGATTGGATAGTTAGCAAAAAAAAATATGACTTTATAGGAAAAAGATCACTTTATAGAAGTGATACAATAAGAGAGGATAGAAAACAGCTTGTTGGATTGCTTACAGATGACCCCAATGAAATATTAGAAGAAGGTGCTCAGATAGTTTCTGAATTAGACAAGAATCCTGTCGAAATGATTGGACATGTAACGTCAAGTTATTTTAGCCCTAATTTAAATAAATCGATTGCACTAGCAGTTGTTAAAGGCGGAAAAAAGATGAAAGGTCAAAAACTTTTTGTTCCTATGGAAAACAAAAATATCAATGTAACAGTTTCAGATTTTATTTTTTTAGATAAAGAAAACAAGAGGATCAATGCTTAATCCAGAATATCCTAACTTTGAAAAAAATACATTAGATGATCTTGATTTAGTATTATTTGAGCCAATTAAAAAAATAAATATTAGAGGAAAAAAAAAGGAATTTTTTACAAAAGTTGGAAAGATTTTATCAATCATCTTGCCAATTGAACCAAATACTAGTTCATCAAATCAGCAATTTAATGCTCTTTGGCTAAGTCCAGATGAATGGTTAGTATATTTTAATGAAGAGAATAACAATGTTTACAATAATCTTTTTAACGAAATTTCTAGATTAAATTTTGGCTCAATAGTTGATGTTTCTAATCAATGGATATGTATTAATATAAAGGGCAAAAAGACTTTTGATTTACTTTCATCAGGGTCTCCTTTTAACTTCAATAATTTTAAAAATACTAAAAACTCTGTAACACAAACATTGCTAAATCATACAGATGTAATTATTCATCATACTGAAATAAATGAAATAAATCTTTTTGTGAGAAGATCATTCTCAGAAGATTTATGGTTGTGGATTAAGGATAGCGCTAGGTTTATCTAATTTTTTTTTTATATAATAACTTACATAACTAAATAATAGTATCGAAAGCGTCCATTGAAAAATAAACCACAACCAAAAAAAACTATCAAAATCTGCAGATAGATATTTGGCTAAATAAAAAACACATATTGGAACAAGAACATTTCTTAACATATTATTTATCATTGCATAATTTGATTTTTTTAATCCCATAAAAAAACCATTTGATAAAAAGAAAATTGGATATGCGGGTAAAATAAATGATGCAATTTTTAAGTATCTACGTCCATATTCTAAAACAGTTTCATCATTAGAGAAAAGCCTCGGTATTATATCTGCTGTGAAATAAACTAATATTCCAGAAAAAATCATTAATAAAAGGCCATATTTAACAGATACAAAATAAGTCTCTTTCACTCTTTCGAAGTGATTAGCACCATAATTTTGAGCTATAATTGAGATAATTGCAGTATTAATTCCTAATATAGGAAGTAAAACAACTTGCTCTATTCTCGTAGCAGCACCATAACCAGCTACTGCCAATTCACTAGTTTGACCAACATAAGTAAATATAAATGTAGCAGCAACTGCATATCCACATATTGCAATTGATATTGGCATTGATTGAAAAAATATATTTTTTAAGAATATTAATTTAATTATAAAAAATTCCTTGGTAATTTTTTTTACTCTAGGATTTTGTGAGACTTTATATAGAATAATCGTGAATGCTATAAATTGGGCTATAATTGTTGATAGACCTATCCCCATCATACCAAAAGCAGGAATGAATAGAAAACCAAATATTAGTACTGGATTTAAAATTATATTTAGAAGAAAACTTAAAACCAAAACATTTCTGTATGTTTTAGTATCTCCTTCTGCATGTAATAAAGAGTTAAGTGACACAACAAGGAAAAAAAGAAATGATCCATAAAACATAATATTTGTATATTGAAGCCCTAAATTTGTAATTTCTTCAGTCGAACCCATTATGTTAAAAACTCTTTCAGCAAAATATAAACCTATGCCTGTAATAAAAACTGATATGATCAGTCCATAGATAATAATGTGGGTAAAATAATAAGAGACATTTTTTTCATTTTTTTCTCCAATACTATTACCTATTAATGAGGTTCCCCCAACTGTTACTCCAATAGATGTTGCTACAATTATAAAATAGATTGGAAATGATTTACTGAGAGCCGAAAGTGCTTCTGGCGAGATTAATCCTGAATAAAAAGTATCAACAATATTGTATAAGGTTTGAAAAAGTGTACCTACACTTGCTGGTATTGCGAGTTTTCTAACAAGTAAAGGTATATTTTCTTTTAGCAAATCCATAGAGTTATAATTTAATTAATATTCTTTTTTAAAGATATGTCTCTTGCTAGTTTTTTTTGCAAGTATTATTTGTTTTTGTCTCATTGCAAATCTTGATTTTTGATCATCTGTTAAGTGATCGTGACATTTTGGACAATGAATACCTTCCAAATATTTAGAAGATTTTTTTTCTTTAACAGAAAGAGGTTTTCTGCATCCACTACAAACTGAATAACTGCCCTGTTTTAAACCATGTTTTATTGAAACTCTATTGTCAAAAACAAAACATTCACCACTCCATTGACTATTTTTTTTATCAATATTATTCAGATAATTAATAATTCCACCTTTTAAAACATATACATTTTTAAAACCTTTTTTTTTTAAATAAATATTTGCTTTTTCGCATCTGATACCACCAGTGCAAAACATTGCTATATTTTCATTTTTTTTAAATTGATTTAAATATTTAGGAAATTGACGAAAGTTTTCTACATTTGGATTTAAAGATTTTTTAAAAGTTCCCACATCATACTCAAAAGATTTCCGTGCATCTATCAAAACCGTATCTTTTTTTTTAATTATTTTATTCCATTCTCTTGGATTAAGGTTGTTCTTGGGAAATTTGTAGTTTCTAACTTTAAAACCCATTGGAACAACTTCCTTTTTAATTTTAACTTTTGGTTTATGAAAAGGATTAAATTTACTATTAGAATTATTTTCTGAATTATATTTTTTAATAGATAATATTTTTTTTAAAAGTTTATTAAATTTTAAAAGGTTATTATTTTTGGCTGAGATTGTTCCATTTACACCCTCTGATGAAATTATTATTGATCCACTAATTCCATAATCTTTTAGATTATTCTCTAACTTTTTTTTTAATTTTTTTAGATTATTAATTTTTTTAAATTTATAAAAACCAAAAATATTAAACATTATAAAACTCTACAAACGGTCATTCCGTCTCCCAATGGGATAATTATTTGTTCTACTCTTTCATCACTTGAAACATACTCATTTAATTCTTTTATTTTTAATGTAAATTTATCCATTTTATCTTCATCTACGACTTCACCATGCCATAAAACATTATCAATGATGATTAAACCACCTTTGTTAATCATCTTAATTGATTTTTCATAATATTCTTTATAGTTGAGCTTATCTGCATCAATTAAAACCATATCATATTTTAGGTTTTTTAATTCATCTAAACTGTCTAGTGCAGGTTTTACAATCGTTTGAATTTTTTTATCTTGTTTAGCTTTCTTAAAAAAACTTACTGCAATCTTGCTTGTCTCTTTATTTTTATCAAGTGTAGTAAGTTTTCCATCCTCTGGAAGTGCAAGAGCAATAGAAAGTGCACTTAAACCAGTAAAAGTTCCAATCTCCAGCACATTTTTTATATTAGAAATTTTTATTATTAAATGAAGAAAATGACATTGAGATATTGCTAATTGCATTCTCTTTTCATTTCCAAGTGTATTATTATAATCTATGATTTCTTTTTGAACTGGCCTAAGTTTTAAACTTAGATTATTAATATATTTTTCAATTTTTTCAGAAATTTTAATATTCTTGCCCATCTGTTTTAATTATATAATGACTATAGGTTTTGTTAAAATTAAAGTTTCTTCTTTAATATTTCATTAATTAATTGAGGGTTGGCTTTTCCACTAGAAGCTTTCATTGCTTGCCCCACAAAAAAACCAAATAACTTTTCTTTTCCCTGTTTATATTCAATGGCTTTTTCTCTGTTATCATTAATTATTTTATCAATTAATGCCTCTAGTGCTTTTGGATCACTTTGTTGCTTTAACCCTTTTTCCTCAACAATTATTTGAGGGTCTTTGTCACCATCCAGCATTAATTCAAATATTGTCTTAGCAATTTTACCTGAAATAGTTCCGTTTTTAATTAAATTTATCAAAATTGCTAAATTTTTTGCACTTATTGGACTTTGAGCAATTTCAATATTTTTATTATTTAAAACAGCAAATAATTCTCCTGTAATCCAATTTACAGCTAGTTTCATATCACGGTTTTTGCCCATTTTAGCAACAACTTCTTCAAAATATTTAGCTGTATCAATGTCAGAGACTAATATAGTTGCTTCATAAGGAGAAATTTTAAACTCATCAATAAACCTTTTCTTTTTGTCATCTGGTAATTCAGGAATTTCGGATTTAAGTTGATCAATAAATTCATCTGTAATTTCTAGTGGAAGTAAATCTGGATCTGGAAAGTATCTATAATCATGAGCATCTTCTTTTGATCTCATTGACCTTGTTTCATTTTTTTTTGTATCAAAAAGTCTTGTCTCTTGATCTATTTCATCACCTTCTTCTATTAAATCAACCTGTCTATTTGCTTCATAAATAATTGCCATTTGCATGAACTTTATAGAATTAACATTTTTTATTTCACATCTTGTTCCTAATTCTGTTGAGCCTTTTATTCTTACAGACACATTAACATCTGCTCTCAATGATCCTTCTTGCATGTTCCCATCGCAAGTTCCTAAATATCTCATAATAGATCTAAGTTTTTTTATATAAGCATTAACTTCATCTGGTGATCTTAGATCAGGCTTACTAACAATCTCCATTAAAGCTACACCTGATCTATTTAGATCAACTAGCGTATTACTCGGATCAACATCATGAATACTTTTTCCTGCATCCTGCTCTAAGTGCAATCTTTCTATTCCAACTTGTTTTTGACCTTCAGGCATATCCAAAATAACATTGCCCTCACCCACAATTGGGTATTTATATTGTGAAATTTGATACCCCTGAGGTAAATCAGCATAAAAATAATTCTTTCTATCAAAAACAGACTTATTATTAATCTTAGCTTTTAAACCAATGCCAGTTTTTATAGCTTGTTTAACACAATATTCATTAATTACTGGAAGCATTCCTGGAAATGCAGCATCAACTAAACTTACTTGAGTGTTAGGTTCAGCCCCAAATTTTGTAGAAGAAGATGAAAAAAGTTTTGAATTTGATGTTACTTGAGCATGAACTTCAAGTCCTATAACAACTTCATAGATATTATCATTTCTTTCTATTAAATATTCCGAATTATTTTTAGACATTATTCCATCCACCAATCAGTTATATTATTTTTATAACCGATTTTTTCCTCCATTGAATAGGCAATATTTAAAACTGTTTGTTCATCAAAGGGTTTACCTATTATTTGTAAACCTAATGGATAATTATTTTTATCTGTGCCTGCTGGTATTGAAATTCCAGGTAAACCTGCAAGGTTTACTGGAACAGTAAATATATCATTTAAATACATTGAAACTGGATCATTAGATTTTTCTCCAATTTTAAATGCAGAACTAGGTGTTGAAGGTGTCAAAATAGCATCAACTTTATTATAAGCTTGATCAAAATCTTGTTTAATTAATTGTCTAACCTTTTGAGCTTTGAGATAGTAAGCATCATAGTATCCAGAAGATAAAACATAGGTACCTATCATTATCCTTCTCTTTACTTCTTCACCAAAACCTTCTGATCTAGTTTTTTCATACATATCAATTAAACTTTCTCCCGAAGATCTTAGACCATATTTAACACCATCATATCTAGCTAAATTAGATGATGCTTCAGCTGGCGCTACAATATAATAAGTAGGCAAAGCATAACTTGTGTGAGGTAAAGAAATATCAATTATTTCAGCACCACAATCTTTTGCATATTCAATGCCTTTTTTCCAAAGATTCTCAATTTCGTTTGGCATCCCATCAACTCTGTATTCTTTTGGGATTCCAATTTTTATACCTTTGATATTTCTAGTTAGTTCTGATGAATAGTTATTTCTTTTAAAATCTATTGAAGTTGAATCTTTTTTATCAAATGATGAGACCACTTCTAAAAGAATGGAGCTATCTTTGACATCTTTACTCATCGGACCAGCTTGATCTAGAGACGATGCAAAGGCAACAATTCCATATCTTGAACAGCTTCCATAAGTAGGTTTTAGGCCTACAGTTCCAGTAAAGGAGGCTGGCTGCCTAATAGATCCACCAGTGTCAGTACCTATTGTTACAGGTGTTAAATTAGCTGCTAAGGCTGATGACGAGCCACCAGACGATCCACCTGGAACTAAATCTTTTGCAATTGGATTTTGAACATTACCAAAAAAACTTGTTTCATTAGATGAGCCCATTGCAAATTCATCACAATTAAGTTTACCAAGCAATATTCCACCTTCATTCCATATGTTTTGTGTTACAGTAGACTCATAGCTTGGGACAAAATTATTTAATATATTGCTTCCAGCTGTTGTTCTTACTTCATTTGTACAAAATAGATCTTTTACAGCAATTGGAATTCCTGGAAGTTTTAAATCAAAATTGGGTTTATTATCAAACTCTTTTGAAAGTTTAAGACAATTTTCAAAATTTTCAGTTACATAAGCATTTAGTTTTTTTGACTTTTCAGATCTATCAACAAAAGATTTTGTAACTTCATTTGATGATATTTTCTTTTCTTTAATATTTTTAATTAATTCAAAAAGGCTTAAAGATGTTATTTCTGTCATTACTCAACTACTTTCGGCACAATAAAAAAATCATCATTTTTTTCAGGAGAATTTTTAAGAATTTTTTCTCTTATATTATTGCTAGTTATTTTATCTTCTCTGAATCTTAAAGTAGTTTCAGCTATAGAGGTTAATGGTTCAATATTCTCAGTTTTTAGCTCGTTTAATTTTTCAATAAATTCAAAAATAGAATTCATATCATCTGCCAATTTTTCAGCTTTTTTATCCTCAAGCGAGATCCTTGCTAATTTTGATATGTGTTTTACAGTTTTAAGATCTATTGTCATATGGTAAAAAATAATGTCGCAAAGTACCACTTAAGTTAAAAATATACAATATGATCACAATTAATGAATTCAAAAACAAATTATCAAGTGGTTCAAGATTATTAGGTATAGATTTAGGCACAAAAAGGATTGGGATTGCAATAAGTGATTATAATCAAAAAATTGCCACTCCCCTTCAAACCTTAGATAAATCTAAACAAGTTAAATTAATTGATGAGCTAGAAAGTATTATTACAGAATATGACATCAAAGGAATTATTATAGGTAATCCAATAAATATGGATGGTACCTACGGAAAATCTTCGCAATCAGCTAAAGATATAGCAATCAATATTTCAGATAAAATTGATATTCCTGTGTCTTTGTGGGATGAGAGATTATCTACTGTTGGTGCTTTCAATTTATCAAGTGAATTAGATATAAATGTAAGTAAAAGAGAGAAAGATATTGATAAGTTTGCAGCAGCTTTTATTTTACAAGGAGCTTTAGACTTTATTCAAAATTAATGGTTGCATAGTTAATACTATATAGTTATAGAGTTAGTTTTAATGGCAACTAAATCAAAAAAAGCTATTAAAATATCTCAAAAACATTTATTAGGTATCCAGGATTTATCCGTTAGTGATGTTACCACTATTCTAAATGAAGCCTCTAAATTCATAGAATTGAATAAAAGTAAAAATAAAAAAATAGATATTTTAAAAGGGAAAACTCAAATAAACTTATTTTTTGAACCATCAACAAGGACACAGAGCTCATTCGAATTAGCAGGAAAAAGATTAGGTGCAGATGTAATGTCAATGAATATTACAAATTCTGCAATCAAAAAAGGAGAAACGTTAATTGATACAGCCATGACTTTAAATGCAATGCACCCGGATATTATTGTAATAAGACATCAAGACTCAGGTGCTTGTAACCTCCTATCTCAAAAAGTTAATTGTGCAGTACTAAATGCAGGTGATGGTAGAAGAGAACATCCAACACAAGCATTATTGGATGCTTTAACAATTATAAATAGAAGAAAAAAAATAGAAGGTCTTAAAATTGCGATATGTGGAGATATACTACATTCAAGAGTAGCAAGATCAAATATTTATCTTCTAAACATGTTAGGTGCAGAAGTGAATATCGTGGCCCCTACAAATTTGATGCCAAATGAAATTGAAAAATTTGGTGTAAATATTTTTTCTGATATGAAAAAAGGAGTTAAAGATTGCGACATAGTAATGATGTTAAGATTACAGAATGAAAGAATGACAAGTTCGTTTCTATCATCCAACAGAGAATACTATGAATATTATGGCTTAACACCTGATAAAATTCAATATGCTAAAGAGGATGCTTTAATAATGCATCCAGGACCAATGAATAGAGGAATTGAAATTGATACAAACTTAGCGGACGATATAAACAAAAGTGTAATAAAAGAACAAGTTGAATTAGGCGTAGCAGTAAGGATGGCCTGCTTAAAGGTTTTTGTGAATAAATGAAAAAAAAATACTTTATAAATGCAAATATAATTGACCCTCATAATTCCTTAAATGAAATTGGAGGAATAATAATTGGAGAAAATGGAAAAATCGAAGCTGTTGGAAAAAAAGTAAATTCAAATAACATTCCATCTAGAGAAAAAGTAATAGATTTAAATGGAAAATATATATTTCCAGGCATTGTAGATATGCGAGTTTTTGTTGGTGAACCAGGATATGAATATAAAGAGAATTTTAGAACCCTTAGTGAAGCTGCTTTATCAGGTGGTGTAACATCAGTTGTTACAATGCCTAATACAAACCCTGTAATTGATAATGTTTCTATAGTTGATTTTCTTAAAAGAAGAGGAAGAGATAAATCAAAAATTAATATTTATCCAACAGCTGCATTAACAGTAAAAGCAGAGGGAGAAAATATGACTGAATTTGGTTTATTACAGAATAAAGGAATAATTGGTTTCACAGATGGAGTAAAAACAATTCAAAATCCTAGAATTATGAAAAGGATTATGAATTCAGCATCAGATTTAAAATCCTTAATTATACAACATGCAGAAGATGCAGAATTATCAAAAGATGGAATGATTAATGATGGCATAATAGCAACAAAACTCGGTCTACAAGGAATTCCTATAAGCGCTGAATTGTTAATTATAGAAAGAGACTTAACATTGTTAGAATATAATAGTTGTAGGTATCATATTTCTCAGATTTCATCTGCAAAATCTGTAGATATAATCAGAGAAAGAAAAAATAAAGTAAACTTCAGTTGTGGTGTTTCAATAAACAATTTATCATTAAATGAAAATGATATTGGAGATTTCAAAACTTTTTTAAAATTATCACCTCCTTTAAGAACTGAAACTGATAGAAACGCTTTAGTTCAGGGTTTAAATGATGAAACAATTGATGTTATTGTTTCTGATCATAAACCCGAAGATGAAGAAAATAAAAGATTAACTTTTGCTCAAGCTGAAACTGGCGCATCTGGAATAGAAACTTTATTGCCCTTAAGTTTAGAATTATATCATAATGGATCGGTTGAGTTAGAAACTATAATAAAAGCTTTAACATCAAAACCAGCAGAAATACTTAAAATAAATAAAGGTAGCTTATCAACAGGAAATGATGCCGATTTTTGTATTGTAGATATAAATAAACCTTGGGTTGTTAAAAAAGAGAAATTGATATCAAAATCAAAAAATACCCCTATTGAAGACAAAAAACTTCAAGGCAAAGTAATAAGTACATTTGTTAGTGGCGAAGAATTATTTAAATCTGAATAATGGATTATATAATAACAGCTTTGGTATCTTATCTATTTGGCTCTATACCTTTTGGATATCTATTCACAAAAATTTTACTTAAAACGGATATTAGAAATGTAGGATCAGGAAATATTGGTGCCACAAATGTTTTGAGAACTGGCAATAAGTCATTGGGATATTTAACACTTGTTTTAGATATAGCAAAAGCTGTTGTGCCTGTTATCTATATAAAGTTCAATTATCCTGATCTAGTATATATATCAGCACTTTGTGCATTTTTAGGACATTTATTCCCAATTTGGCTAAAATTTAAAGGTGGCAAAGGTGTAGCAACTTTTGTTGGGATTTTGATTTCTATAAATATTTATTATGCACTAGTTTTTGGAACTATTTGGATTTTAACTTTTTTAATATCAAGATATTCATCTCTATCATCATTATTTGCTTCAATTTCAATTCCAATCTATCTACTAATCGTTAATCAAAATAACATAATTTTTTTCATCATTATGTTTGTTTTAATTTTTTATACACATAGAGAAAATATAAAAAGATTAATAAATAAAGAAGAAACCAAGAGTAAAATTTATTAATTTGACAGATTAATAGTTATAAGTAGTTTGACTAATAATGAATCTTGTAATTGTTGAAAGTCCCGCAAAAGCTAAAACTATAAATAAATATCTAGGTTCAGATTACACGGTTTTGGCAAGTTATGGTCATATTAGAGACCTACCTTCAAAAAATGGTTCAGTTGATCCAGAAAATTCTTTTAAAATGATCTGGGAAATAGACAGTTTCTCAAAAAAATATTTAAAAGAAATCACAGATACTGCTAGAAACTCAGAAAAAATTATCCTTGCTACTGACCCTGATCGAGAAGGTGAGGCAATAGCTTGGCATGTAAAAGAGTTTTTAAATGAAAAAAAACTTCTTAAAGATAAAAAAGTAGAACGTGTGGTTTTTAATGAAATAACAAAAACAGCTGTAACAAACGGTATAGACAATCCAAGGAATATTGAAAATGAACTTGTTGATGCCTATATGGCAAGAAGAGCGCTAGACTATTTAGTAGGTTTTAATATATCACCGATTTTGTGGACAAAATTACCAGGATCTAAGTCAGCCGGAAGAGTTCAGTCTGTTGCTCTTAGATTATTAACAGAAAGAGAACATGAAATTGAAGTTTTTAAACCAGATGAGTTTTGGACACTTAACTTAAATTTCTTAACAAAGGAAAATCTGAATATAAATACATCTATTACTCAACTAGATGATAAAAAAATTGAAAAATTCTCATTTAGAAATAAAGAAGATATCAATAATGCTTTAGATTTAATTAAAAATAAAAAATATAATATTACAGATATAATATCTAAAATTTATTCACGAAACCCATCTGGTCCTTTTACCACTTCTACATTACAGCAAACTTCATCAAGTAAACTGGGTTTTGGAGCCTCTAGAACAATGCAAATTGCTCAAAGACTATATCAAGGTATTGATATTGATGGAGAAACTGTTGGATTAATTACGTATATGCGTACAGATGGAACTAATATATCAAAAGATGCTGTAGCTACTTTTAGAGATTTCATTACTCAAAATTATGGTGAAACATATTTGCCACCAGCCCCTTTAAATTATTCAGGCAAAAAGGCCAAAAATGCGCAAGAAGCTCATGAAGCTATCAGACCAACAGAAATTGGTAGAGTCCCTGAAGATATGAAAAAATACCTAAGCACAGATCAATACAAACTTTACAACTTAATATGGTCAAGATCATTATCCTCACAAATGGAATCAGCAAAATTTGATAGAAAAACTATAACAATAACATCAGAAGATAATAAAAATATATGTAAAGCTAGTGGTTCAACTTTAAAATTTGACGGTTTTTTAAAGGTTTCAAGATTAGATGAAAATAAAGATGATGAAAATATATTACCAGAAGTTGGTAAAGGTGAAGTAAAGTTTAATGACTTTACGGATGAACAACATTTCACTCAGCCACCACCAAGATATTCAGAAGCAAGTCTAGTTAAAAAGTTAGAAGAATTAGGAATTGGACGACCTTCAACATATGCTAGTATCATATCAGTAATCTCAAATAGAGGTTATGCGGATATAGAAAACAAAAGATTTTTTCCAACTGATAGAGGTAAGTTACTTTCTGCTTTTCTTGAAAAATTATTTTCAAAATATGTTGATTATGATTTTACTGCAAAATTGGAAGATCAATTAGACGATATTACGGCTGGCAAAGAAAATTGGATTAAAGTCTTGGAGGAATTTTGGAGAGATTTTAACTTGAATGTATCAGAAGTTAAAGAGAAACGTACTAGAGAAGTCTTAGATATGCTTAATGAGAGTTTAGGCTCATTAATATTTGAAGTCGATAAAGATGGAAAAATTAACAGAAAATGCAAATTATGTGATAGTGGTCAATTAAGTTTAAAAAATAGTTTTCGTGGTGGTGCTTTTATTGGATGTTCAAATTATCCAGATTGTAAATTTACTCGACCTCTTTCAAAGTCAAAAGCAGCTCAACAATTAACTTTAGCAGAACCAAAATTAATTGGTCAAAATGATATAGGTAAAGACATATATTTAAAAAATGGAAGATTTGGTCCCTATCTACAATATGAAAAAGAAATTGATGATGTTGAAGAAGAAAAAAAGAAAAAGAAAAAAATAAAAAAAGAAGATAATAATATGAAAAATGTATCTATCCCCAAGGGAATTGATATTAAAAGTATTGATTTAGATAGAGCTAAGTATTTATGTTCACTTCCAATTAGTTTAGGTAAAAATCCAGAAAATGATAAAGATATTACTGTAAATGTTGGTCGTTTTGGGCCTTATTTAAAGTGTGAAAATAAATCTGCACGTTTAGAAAATGTTGAAGAAATATTTAGCATTGGTCTTAATAGAGCCGTAACTCTAATAGCTGAGGCAAAACCTGGAAGAATTTCATCATCTTTGATTAAAGATCTGGGTGAACATCCAGAGGATAAAAAACCAGTAAGAATAATGAAAGGTCAATATGGGCCTTATATTAAATACAAATCATTAAACGCTACTATACCTGAGGAAAAAGACCCAATTGAATTAACAATGGAAGAAGCTCTTATTTTAATTGAGAAAAGAAAAGAGTACGATAAGAATAAAAAGAAAAAGAAAGGTAAATAATGTCTATTGATACAAAGTTAAAAGAAATGGGTTTAGTTTTACCTAAAGCAACTGATCCAGTTGGTTCATATGTTGCCACAAAAATTTCTGGCAATTTACTTTATATTTCAGGACAAATATCAATCGATGCAGATGGACAATTAATTCGAGGGAAAGTTGGAAAAGACTTTAATACAGAGGAGGCTTACAAAGCTGCACAAAGATGTGCTTTAAATATAATTGCTCAGGCTAAAAAGGCCTGTTCAGATGATTTATCAAAAATTAAATCATGCGTTAAATTAACAGGTTTTGTTAATTCTACAGATGACTTTATTGAACAACCAAAAGTAATAAATGGTGCATCAGATTTAATTAAAGATCTCTTTGGGGATAAGGGTACACATACACGTGCTGCTGTAAGTACTAATAGTTTGCCTTTAGGTGTAGCGGTTGAAGTTGACGCAATATTCGAGATTTAATAGTTATCTACCTATACTATAATATTTGATATTTTTACTTTTCATTTTTGAGGGTGAATATAAATTTCTTAAATCATAAATCTTAAATTTCTTTTTATTATTCAACTTTTTAAAGTTTAACTGCTTAAACTCATTCCATTCTGTATGTATAATCAGAAGTTCACTATTTTTACATGCATCTTTAATATTATTAAAATAGGCTACTTTTTTTTTATCAAAATCATTTTTGATTCCAGTAGGTTCATAATATGAAACTTTGGATCCTTTTTTGATCAAATACGGAATTAATTTTAAAGATGCTGAGTCTCTCATATCATCAGTACCAGCCTTAAAAGTAACGCCTAAAAAAGTAATTTTCTTACTTTTTAGATTATTATTCAATATTTCTCTAATTTTAGATAATAAATATTTGTGCCTATTTTCATTAGAGTTAATTGTTGATTTAACTATAGAAAGATTTGTTTTAAATTTTCTTGAAGTAGAAATTAAAGCACGTGTATCTTTTGGAAAACAAGAACCACCATAACCTGGTCCTGCTCTTAAAAATCTTGCTCCTATTCTTTCATCAGTTCCAATACCTAACGAAACATCGGTAACGTCAACATTAAGTTTTTCGCATAAATTTGCAATTTCATTTATAAATGTAATTTTTGTTGCTAGAAATGCATTGGATGCATATTTTATAACTTCGGCTGCACGTCTTGATGTGTTGAAATATATACCCTTCTTTTTAATAATTGGAGAATATAAATTTTTTAAAATATTATTAGCCTTTTTGCTATTTGTACCAACTACAACTCGATCAGGAAACATGAAATCTCTGATAGCCTCACCTTCCCTTAGAAATTCAGGGTTAGAAGCAACATCGAATAATTTTTTATTTTTATTAGTTGTTAATAATTTTTCAATTCTGTCACCAGTAGTAACTGGCACTGTAGATTTAGTAACGATTATTTTATATTTGTTTAGATTCCTTTTTATATCTTTTACAACTTGAAATACATATTTTAGATCCGCTTCGTTAGATTTAGTTTTAGTGGGAGTTCCAACACATATAAATATAAGATCTCCTTTTTTAATAGACTCTGATATATTTGACGAAAATTGAAGCCTTTTTTGCTTTAAATTTCTTAAAATTAATTCTTCTAACCCTGGCTCGTAAATTGGAATTATTCCCTTCTTTAGATTAGTTATTTTATTTAAGTTGCTGTCTACACAAGTGACATTGTTGCCGAGTTCAGCAAAACATGCACCACTGACTAACCCTACATAACCTGATCCAATCATACAAATTTTCATAATTTTGCAATTTCTAACGTTGAATTGATATAACCAGTCATAGAACCACAATCTAAATATTTTCCTGAAAATTTATGACCAATGAATAATGATTTATTATCAATCATTGTTTTAATTGAGTCAGTGATATGAATCTCACCACCTTTGCCTTTTTTTTGATTTTTAAGAATTTTAAATATACCCTTGTTCAGTATATACCTTCCAATTACAGCGTTGTTAGATGGGGCTTCTTTAGTACTTGGCTTTTCTATAACATCTGAAATTATAAAATTCTGATTATTAATTTTTTTGGATGAAGAATATATTCCCCAACGATTTACGTTATTTTTGCTAACAGTCATACTGGCCATTACAGAGGCTTTATATTTTTTATGTATTTTGATCATATCTTTTGAGCAATTCTTTTTTATAATTAAGTCATCTGGAAGGAGCATTAAAAAATATTTATTTTTAATAAATTTTTTGGTTTTAAAGACAGCATCACCAGTTCCTAAGGGTTTATTTTGATAAACAAATTTGATTTTTTTTTTATACTTTAAAATTTTTTTATATTCTTTTATTATTCTTGGATCCTTTTTCTTTTTAATTAATGATTTATAAAAATTATCATTATAAAAATATTTTTTTATCATTTCTTTTTTTTTGGAAATAATGAAAATTATTTCTGTAATTCCAGCATCTATGCACTCATCAAGAATATATTCAATTCCAGGTTTGCCATTTATAGGTAGTAACTCTTTAGCAAAGACACTAGTCAAAGGCAAAAGTCTTGTTCCTAATCCAGCTAGTGGAATAATGGCTTGTTTAATCATAAAGATAATTTATTTATAAACATATATTAAAAAAATGAAAATAATTACAAGCATTTTTGATTTAAATAAAGAGATTAAAAACTATAAAAATATTGGATTTGTACCTACTATGGGTGGAATACATGAGGGTCACAAATCCTTAATAAAAGCCTCACAAAATAAAAAAAGAATGACTATTGTAAGTATTTTTGTAAATCCTACTCAATTCAATAAAAAAGATGATTTTAAGAAATATCCAAGAAATATTGAGAATGATATTGCTATATTAAAAAAATTAAATGTAGAATATTTATTCACACCTAATGCTAAAGATATGTACAAATTTAAAGCTAAAAAATTTAATTTAAAAAAAAAAGACAAGATTTTGTGTGCGAAATTTAGGGTTGGTCATTTTGAGGGTGTTCTAAATGTTATGAATAGATTGCTGACCATTATAAAATCAAAAGATTTATATATGGGTGAAAAAGATTATCAGCAGTTATATCTAATAAAAAAATTCCTATCAAAAAAATTTAAGGTACGTATTAACTCATGTCCAACTGTCAGAATAAATAACAAAATTGCGTTATCAACTCGAAACAAATTATTAAATAAGAGATCTTTTAAAAAAGCTTCAGAAATTGCATCATTTTTGAAAAAAATTAAGTATAGATCAAAATCAAAAGCTTCTAAGTTAGCTTTAAATTTACCTGATTACAAAAAACAATTAGAAAAAATATACAAAATTAAAATTGATTATCTAGAATTTAGAGACGAAAAAAATTTAAAGCTTAATAATTTCAAAAATAAATATAGGCTTTTTGTAGCTTATAAAATAGACAATGTTAGATTAATTGATAATTATTAGTTATAAAAAATAAGCACCAACACCTAAAAAAGAAACAAAACCTATTACATCTGTAATGGTAGTCACAAAAACACTAGAGGAAATAGCAGGATCTATGTTCATCTTATTTAGAGTTACTGGTATTAAAATTCCAAAAAGTCCAGCTACTATCATTGTTAAAACCATTGATATTGATATTATTAATGCAAGTTGAATGTCATTAAACCAGAAATAAACAATTAAAGAACTTATAATTGCAAAGATAATTCCATTTAAAACACCTATGTTAAATTCTTTAATTATATTATTAGTAAAATTATTTTTTGTTAAATCTTGTGTAGCTAAAGATCTTACAGTTACAGCTAGTGTTTGCATACCAGCATTACCTCCCATTGATGCAACAATAGGCATTAAAAAAGCTAAAACAACCATCTGTTCTATGGTAGCACCAAATAAACTAATACAATAAGTGGCTAAAAAGGCTGTGAATAAATTTAATAAAAGCCAATTGAATCTTCTCTTAGTTTTTGTAATTACACCATCAGTTATTTCTTCATCTCCTACTCCAGCAAGTCTTAATGCGTCTTCTTCAGCTTCTTCTTTAAGTACTGTTAAAACATCATCATAAGCTATCATGCCCACCAATTTATCATTTTTATCAGTTACAGCAGCAGAGCTTAAATTATAATTTTCGAATAAATTTCCAACTTCCTCTTTATCCATATCAACAGGTATTAAAAGTTGAGACTCAGACATTATTGACATCATCTTTGCTTCTCTTGGAGTTCTAAGCACTTTTGAAGATGGCACAGTTCCAATAGGCTTAAAGTTCTCATCTACAATAAAAATTTCTAGAAACTCTTCAGGTAAATCTTTATTTTCTCTTAAATAATCTATTGTCTGACCAACCGACCAATTGCTTGGTATGGCAGTAAATTCTCTTTGCATTATTCGTGCAGCTGAGTCTTCTGGGTAGCTTAAACTTTCTAATAAGGCGAACCGGTCTTTTGGTGGAAGAGATCCTAAAATACTATTCTTATCTTTTTCATCAACATTTTCTAAAATTTTAATGGCATCATCAGATTCTAGATTTTTTAATATATTTACAATAGACTCTGATGATAAATATGCAATCAATTCAGATTGTATTGACTCATTCAGTTCAACAAAAACTTCAGGATCAACTTTAAAATTATTTAATTTTATTAAACTTTCTCTATCGTTTTCATTTAAATGTTCAATAATATCCGCTGCATCCGCAGGGTGCATATCATTAAATGAATTAGTGATAAATTCTGCATCATTTGAAGAAATCTTGTCTGTCACTACTTTGATAAATTCTTTATTGAATTCAAAGTTAACTTTTTTATCTTTAATTTTTTTTACTAAAGTCATAATTTTATCTATAATTTAGGTGGCACTATTAATACAAAACATTAATATTACAAATTTATAATGATAATAGAGATTAAAAAGTCAATAAAACCAGTAAAATATGAAAATGCTATTACATTTTTAGAAAAAAGATTGGATGAAATTCATACAAAAAAAAGAAATGAGCTGATATGGATTTTAGAACATCAAGAGGTTTACACGGCTGGAACCAGTTATAAGGATAATGAATTATTAGATAAATCAATAAATTTAGTCAAAACAAATAGAGGTGGAAAAATAACATATCATGGTCCTGGTCAATTAGTTTTTTATTTTGTGATTGACTTAAACAAAAGAGGTAAGAATATAAAAAAAATTATAACTGCAATCGAAAAGACAATTGTAGATACTTTAAAAAATTACAATATAAAGTGTTTTGCTGATAGAAAAAATATTGGAATTTGGTTAGAGCACAAATCTGGTAAAATAGATAAAATTGCTGCAATAGGGATAAAAGTAAAGAAATGGATTGCTTATCACGGTTTTGCATTAAATATTTCTAATGATCTTAATGTATATAAAAAGATAGTTCCTTGTGGAATCAGAGATAGAGGAGTTTCAAATTTAAATAAGATTAAAAAACAAAATTATAAAAATATTGAGAATAATTTGATAAAAAATTTTTTATCAAATATTAAAAATTAAGTCTTTTAGTTTTTAACATATTTCTAAAATAATCTGGAGGAGTGGCTCTAAAAGTGTATTTTTTCTCATTTATTTTAAATTTAATTTCATAAGAATGTAACATTAAGTTTTTATTATTTATTTTTGAGTTATTTGTTGAATTATATTTTTTATCACCAATAATGGAGTTACCTAAATTAAATAATTGTTTTCTTAGTTGGTGTTTTCTCCCTGTAATTGGATTTAGCTGAATGAAGGTCGCATTATTATTTTTATCTAAGATTTCATATTTTGTTTCAGCTTTTTCAATAATTTTTTTTTTATTTTCAAATCTTATTAAATCATCTTTTATCACTCCTTTATCGATTAAAATTAATTCACCATTGCATATTGCTAAATACGTTTTGTAAACTTTTCTTAATCTAAAAAGTGAAGTGAGCAATTGGGCTGTTTCCCTACTCTTTGCAATTATAAAAACACCAGAAGTATCCTTATCTAATCTGTGAACAGAATAAGGTTTCTCGTCTTTAAATAAATTACTTTTTGCAAATATATCAATTATATTTTTTTTAGATTTTGTACCACCCTGCACTGAAATTCCTGATTGTTTATTTATAACAACAAAATCGTCGTTATTTTCAATAATTAAATCTTCATTTTCTTTTATAATTTCATTACTAGGATTGTATTTTTTTTTGATTTGCTCAATTTTTTCCTCAAAATTTAAATTATAAATATTAAGTTTGTCACCAGTTTTAACTTTTTGGGAGCTTTTTATTTTTTTTTGATTTAATTTTAATTTTCCATTTCTGAGGTTTTTTTCAATAAGTCCTTGTGGAATTTTTCCTAAATGATTTCGAATAAATCTATCAATGCGCATGTCATTAAAAGATTTGTCTACGTTAATTGATTTTTTCATTTTTATTTTAATTTTTTGCAACTATTATTTTCTTCATCTAACTTAAGATCTTTGCACTTTTTACCTATAGCTATAGAGTCATAATATACAATTGTATCTGCTCTTTTTGGAGGATTACCTTTATGCATTATATTAAACCTATTAATATTACTTTTGTATATTCCAAACTTCATATACGACTGTTTGCTTATATTATTATTAGTTAATCCATTGTAATTAACTACAAGTTCGTTATTAGCCCAAATCTTAATAAAACTCTTATTTGGCCAATCAACAAATTCAATATTAATAACAAAATCATTCCATTTACCTTTTACATTATTTGCTTCTAAAATTTTATAAGTATCAAATCCTCCAAAACTATGATTTACAAAATCTGTCCATTGTAAATCTCCATTTGGAGCAATTCTAAACATAAAATTTACTGGACCCGCTTTAGAATGTATTTGCCATATAGTATTACTTATAGGAATAGTAAATTCACTATTTTCGGGAATATAAATGCTAAATTTAAACCATGTATTTTTAGACTTTAATCCTAACATACTAACCTCAGATCTTTCTCTAAAGGTATTGCACTCATCTGATTTTCTTTGTTGACCACAATCACCATCACCATTTTTAAATTTCCAAGCAATTTTGCCAGATCTAACAATTTTATTTTGAATTAATAATCCATCTTTGGGAAAGTTATATAAAGGTGACAGGTGCATTCTGCATTTAGTTTTTTTTCCATGACTCCATTGGCAGTCAATATTTGACAAGTCAATTAAATCTTTTTCATTGTCTAAATTAAACCAAGGCATGTTATCATTACCTAACGTATAAAATTTTATACCGTCTATTTTTGATGGATTTGCTTTTAAAATATTTGATGTAAAAAAAAATATTATAATTATTTGAAAAATTATATTTTTCATTTTGTTAATATAAAATATTAGATAATTGTTTTACAATATCAATTAAATAAAATATGAATTAAAGACTAAGCTGTAGCTTCTTTAGGTGTTTCTGTTTTTTTATCAGTTACTGTAGATTTTTCTGTTTTCTTTTTATCTACTTTTTTTGCTTCTATATCACGATCTACAAATTCTATTACTGCCATAGGCGCATTATCTCCGTATCTAAAACCTGCCTTAATTATTCTTGTATATCCACCTTTTCTATTTTCATATCTTTTTGATAATGTTTTTTTAATTTTGCTTGCTGAGCTCTCGTCTTGAAGTTTAGATATCAATGTTCTAGTATTTTGAAGTGTATCTTTTTTGCCTAATGTAATTAATTTATCAGCTTGGGGTTTTAATACTTTTGCTTTTGGTAGTGTTGTTGTTATTTGTTCATACTTAACAAGTGAATTTAGCATGTTCTTAATTAATGCTTTTCTGTGCTCAGATGTTCTATTGAGCTTTTTATAACCCATTTTATGTCTCATTAGATTGCTTCCTCAAGCTTTTTAGAAAGTTCAGCTATATTATCTGGAGGCCAGTTTGGTATCTCCATACCTAAATATAATGACATACCGGTTAAAACTTCTTTTATTTCATTTAGAGACTTTCTACCAAAATTAGGTGTCCTTAACATCTCACCTTCAGACTTCTGGACTAAATCGCCAATATAAATTATATTATCATTTTTAAGGCAATTCATAGATCTAACTGATAGTTCTAATTCATCAACTTTTCGAAGTAAATTCTTATTAAACTCAGGCTCTGCCGGCTGTTCTCTTATAATCACTTCTTGTGGCTCGTCGAAATTTACAAACATTCCAAGTTGATCTTGAAAAATTCTTGCAGAATATGCTACAGCGTCTTCTGCCGATATTGATCCATTTGTCTCGACTTCCATAGTTAATTTGTCATAATCCAAAGCTTTTCCTTCTCGAGCTGTACTTATTGAATAAGAAACTTTTTTTACAGGACTAAATAAAGAGTCAATAGCTATCAGGCCTAATGGCGGTTCCTCAGGTTTATTCATGTCTGCTGGTACATAGCCTTTTCCATTACTTACAGTCATTTCCATATGAAAATTGGTATTTTCATCTAGATTACATATTACTAGGTCTGGATTTAAAATTTCGATATCAGAGGAGGTAGTTATACTTGAGGCCTTTATCTCTCCAGGTCCTTTTACGTCTAAAATTAATTTATTTGTTGTTTCAGAATTACTTTTTAAAGCTAATGATTTCACATTTAATACAATATCAGTTACATCCTCTCTTACTCCTTTAATTGACGTAAATTCATGCAAAACACCATCGATTTGAATAGCAGTAACTGCTGTACCTCTTATTGATGATAGAAGTATTCTTCTTAAAGAATTTCCAAGTGTTAGACCGTAGCCTTTTTCTAATGGTTCTGCTACTATTTTTGCATAAGATTTATCTTCACTAAGATTTATATCTAATTTTGGTGGTTTAATAAGCGATTTCCAATTTTTAATATTTACTTCAGTTGTCTCCATTTATACTCTCCTTTTTTTTGGTGGTCTAGAACCATTATGTGGCATTGGTGTTGTGTCTTTGATAGATATAATTTTAAAACCTCTTGCTTGCAATGCTCTTAAAGCAGTTTCTCTTCCAGAACCTGGTCCTTTTACTTCAACAGACAATATTTTCATTCCAACCTCTAATGCTTTTGCAGCTGCTGAGTCTGCTGCTACTTGTGCAGCATATGGAGTAGATTTTCTAGAGCCTTTAAATCCCTTTTGGCCTGCAGAAGCCCATGATATTACATTTCCATTAGTATCAGCTATTGAAACAATAGTATTATTAAAAGTTGACTGTACGTAAGCAATTCCATTTAAAATATTTTTTTTATTCTTTTTTTTTTTTGAGTAAGAACTCTTTTTGGACTTGGTAGCACTTTCTTTTACTTGATCTTTATTATCAATGTTATCTTTTGACATATTATTTCTTTAGTGGTGTTAATTTTTTACCAGCAATCGCAATAGCTTTTCCTTTACGTGTACGAGCATTACATCTTGTTCTTTGACCTCTGACTGGTAATTTTTTTCTATGTCTAGATCCTCTGTAGGAAGCAAGGTCAATTAACCTTTTAATGTTTAAAGAGGTATCTCTTCTAAGATCTCCCTCAACTGTAAATTTCTGATCTATAAATTCTCTTATTTTTAAGATTTCATCATCTGTTAACTCATTAACTCTTTTAGTGTTAGGGATTTTTAGTGATTTACAAATATCATTTGAATTCTTTTCACCAATGCCAAATATATAAGTTAGACCAATTCTAACTAACTTGTTTTGTGGTATGTTTACACCTGCTATACGAGCCATAATAATGAGATAAAAATTTAGCCTTTTATATAAGAAGTTATTTCAAAGTCAATGTCTTAAACCGATAGAATTTGCTCTATTTTATTAGATATTTCATCGATTTTTCCTCCACCATCAATTTCATAATAATTTGGATTTTTTGAATAGTAATCTAATACTGGTTTAGTTGTTTCCATATAGGTTTCATATCTCTTAAGTATTGTTGATAGATTATCATCTGATCTTTTTTCTAAAATTTTTCTTTTCTCAATTCGTTTTATAATCTTATCTTTATTAACATTAAGAAAAAAAATATAATCTATCTTTTGGTTTGAGCTATTTAATAAATAATCTAGATTCTTGGCTTGACTTAATGATCTTGGATATCCATCGAAAATTAATTTATTTTTTTTATTATTATCAAATATAACATTTTTTATAAGCTCGTTCACAATTTCATCAGTTGCAAAATCACCTTTAGATATAATATTTTCAATATCTTTTCCCACTTGTGTTTGATTTTTTACTTCATCCCTCAATAAATCACCTGTAGAAACTTGGAATAAATTAAATTTTTTAACAATATTTAAAGCTTGCGTTCCTTTACCTGCACCAGGTGGTCCAAATATAATAACATTCACAAAAATTATCTTCCAAATTTTGTTTTCTTAATTAATTGTTCATATTGCGAGCTCATTAATCTAGTTTGTACTTGTGTCACTGTATCAATTGCTACAACAACAACAATCAATACAGAAGCACCACCAAGATAAAATGGTATAGGATAATTTGCAATTAAGAATTCTGGCATTAAACAAACAAGTGTAAGATACATAGCTCCAATTGTAGTTAATCTTGTTAAAATGGTATCAATATAAAGAGCTGTGCTTTCACCAGGTCTTATTCCTGGAATAAATCCACCGTATTTTCTTAAATTTTCAGCTGTTTCGTTTGGATTAAATGTTATTGATGTATAAAAAAAAGTAAAAAATATAATACCAGAGGCATATAAGATCATATATAAGGGTTGACCCTGTGAGAAATAGGAAGAGATATTTAAAAAAGTTTCATTTTGTGAAACATTAAAATTTGAAAACGTTACTGGTAATAACAATAAAGCTGATGCAAATATCGCTGGGATTACTCCAGCAGAATTTATTTTAAGTGGCAAGTGTGAAGACTCCCCACCATACATTTTGTTACCCATTTGTCTTTTTGGATAATTTATTAATATTTTTCTTAAAGCTCTCTCCATAAATACAATGAATAAAATTGTTAAAATAAGAAGTAGAAATATAAAAATTATCATTAATGTTGAAATAGCTCCTGTTCTACCCAATTCAAATGTTGTGACTAATGCACGAGGAATTTCAGCAACAATACCTGAAAAAATTATAAGGGATATACCATTTCCAATACCTCTTTGAGTTATTTGCTCGCCTAACCACATTAAAAATATAGTCCCAGCTACTATGGTTGTTACTGTCGAAATTTTAAAAAAAACTCCTGGATTTATTACTAAATCTGCTGAAGACTCTAAGCCTACAGCTAAACCATATCCCTGCACAGTGGCTAATAAGACAGTTCCATATCTTGTTATTTGTGTAATTTTTTGTCTTCCAATTTCACCTTGAGATTTCAAATTTTTAAAATAGTCAGTTACCCCTGTTAACAACTGTACAATAATTGAAGATGAAATATATGGCATTATACCCAGAGCAAATATGGCCATTCTGCTTACTGCACCTCCTGCAAATACATTAAACATTCCTAGCAAACCTTTTTGATTACTATCCATCATTACTTGAAGTTGCTCTGGATCTATTCCTGGAAGTGGAACAAATGTTCCTAGTCTATAGATGGCTAGAATCAAAACTGTAAATAAAATTCTATTTCTCAAATCATTCGTTTGTGATGATTCACTCATTATTATTTGGTCTTTTTGATTTTTAATATACCGCCAAGTTTTTCAATTTTTTCTTTTGCAGAAATTGATGAAAAATCAGCTTCAATGTCGATTTTTGACTTTAGATTACCATTCCCAAGTATTTTAAATTTTAAATAAGATTTATTAATAATATTATTTTTTTTTAGGCTTTCTAAATTAATAAAATTTGCTGGATCTATTCTTTTTTTATCAACAAAACCCTGGAGTTGTTCTAAATTTATTTTAGCTATTTTAACTTTATTTATAGGATTAAATCCTCTTTTCGGTAGTCTTCTATAAAGAGGCATTTGTCCACCCTCAAAACTTTTAATTGCTACACCTGATCTTGATTTTTGTCCTTTTACTCCTCTACCTGAGGTCTTGCCCTTACCAGAACCAATTCCTCTTCCAAGTCTTTTTTTTGAAGTTTTTACTTTTAAAGTGTTATTTAAAATGTTCATTATCCTCTTTTCTCAACAATTTCTGATATTTTTTTGTTTCTTAATAATGAAATATTTTTTGGTGAGTTTTGCATTGATAAAGCTTTCATGCAGGCTCTTATCACATTATGTGGATTGGCTGTCCCAAGTGATTTTGCAACTATATCCTTAATACCTAATACTTCACACACTGCTCTCACAGCTCCACCTGCAATAATTCCTGTTCCTTTAGGGGCTGCTCTAAGTTTAATTTTTCCAGCACCATCTTTTCCAAATATATCATGGTGTATAGTTCTTCCTTCTCTTAATGGTATTTGTACAAGATTTCTTCTTGCTAAATCATTGGCTTTTTTAATTGCATCTGGAACCTGTTTAGCTTTTGCATGAGCTACACCGATTTTTCCATTCTGATTGCCTACAACTACTAGTGCTGAGAAACCAAATCTCCTTCCACCTTTAACAACTTTTGTAATTCTGTTAATGTGAACTAATTTCTCAACAAATTCTGTATTTTTTTCCATATTTAAAATTCCATTCCGTTCTTTCTAAGTTCCTCAGCTAATAATTTTACCCTGCCATGGTATTTGTATACTCCTCTATCAAAATAAACCTTTGTAATTTTAAGATCTTTGGCTTTTCTTGCTAGCGTTTCAGCTACTAATGTTGATAACTCCTTTTTATTCTTTTTTTGCGATTTAATTTCTTTAGTATTTGATGATGCTGAAACCAATGTTATATTTTTAACATCATCAATTATCTGTACGCTAATATTTTTTGCAGATCTACTAACACTTAATCTAAATCTTTCAATTGAAGATACTTTTTTTACTTTATTTCTAACTCTAAATTTTTTTCTTTCTAATTTTGTTAAGTTCATTATTTCTTTTTACCTTCTTTTCTTAATATATACTGACCCTGTTCCTTAATTCCTTTTCCTTTGTAAGGTTCAGGAGGTCTTATACTTTTGATTTTGGCAGTCACCATTCCTACCTGCTGCTTATCTGTTCCAGAAATTTTAAGAATATTTTGTTTTTCAACCTGAATTTTAACACCTTCTGGTATATCAAAATTTATATCGTGACTAAATCCCAATTGTAGATTTAAAATATTACCTTTTAATACTGCTCTATAACCGACTCCCGATAGTTCAAGTATTTTTTCATATCCTTTACTAGCACCAATAATTGCATTATTTATCAAACTTCTGTTCATCCCCCACAATCTTTTTGAGTCTTGATTATTTTTTTTTGGTTTAATAGAAACTTCTTTTCCTTCAGTTATATTTAAATCAAAAATATCTAGGTCAATACTAAGAGATTTTTTTCCAAGTGGTCCTTCAATATTTAACATACTATCATTTAATATGACTTTTACTTTTTCTGGAATAGAAATATTAATTTTACCAATTTTTGACATTAAAATACCTTACAAATTATTTCACCACCAACCTTTTGTTTTCTTGCGTCTATGTCAGTCATAACACCTTTAGGTGTTGATATGATTGCAATGCCTAAACCATTATTCACTTTAGGCAAACTTTCTGCACTTGAAAAGATTCTTCTTCCTGGTTTTGAAACTCTCTCAATTGAACTTATAACTGGGTTACCAGAGCTATATTTTAAACTAATATGCAAATTTGACTTATTTTCTTCTGATGTAACTTTATAATCTATTATATACCCCTCAGATTTTAAAATTTCCGCAATTTTAGCTTTAAATTTGGAAGATGGAAGTTCAATTTTTTTATGATTTCTCATCTGAGAATTTTTTAATCTTGCTAACATATCACCTATTGGATCACTTAAGCTCATAATATCCTTTCTACCAACTTGATTTTACCATACCAGGAATTTTGCCCTCTAATCCTAGCTGTCTAAGTGCAATTCTTGATATTTTTAATTTACGATAAACACCGTGAGGTCTACCTGTTATTTGACATCTATTTCTTACTCTTATTTTTGCAGAATTTCTTGGTAATTTTGAAAGTTTTTGTTGTGCTTTAAATCTTTCTTCAAGTGTTAATTTCTTATTCATTATTATCATTTTTAGATTTCTTCTTTTCTTTATAAATTTTTCAGCCAATTTTATTCTTTTATTGTTTTTGTTAATCGCACTTAGTTTAGCCATTAGTTGTCCCTACTTTCTTTGAATGGAAAATTTAATTTTTTTAAAAGTTCATAACTGTGTTTTTTATTCATCGCTTTGATAACAATTGTGATGTCTAATCCTCTAATTTTGTCTACTTTATCGAAATTTACTTCCGGAAAAACAATTTGCTCTTTAATTCCAAAAGTATAATTACCAAAATTGTCAAATCCTTTTGGACTTAATCCTCTAAAATCTTTTATTCTAGGAAGTGCTATATTTACCAATCTATCAATAAACTCATACATTTTATTTTTTCTTAATGTCACTTTAAGTCCTGAGTTAGTATTTTTTCTTGTTTTAAAATTAGCTATAGATTTTCTAAATTTTGTAATTATTGGTTTTTGACCAGTAATACTGGCTAAATCTTCAAGACATGAGTTTACAATCTTAGAATCATTCCCGTCTAGCCCTAAGCCCATATTAAGTACAACTTTTTCAATTCTAGGGCCCATGTACAAATTTTTATATCCAAACATTTCTTTTAGACTTGGGTTAATCTCGTTGATTATTATTGTTTTTAGTCTTGGTTCCATTATTTTTTAGCCTCTTCTTTTTTGTCCTTTCCTATGTTTTTTAGATTTGAAATATGAATAAAATTCTCCTTTGAAACTATTCCACCTTTTTTTTCTTTTGTCGTTTTCACGTGTCTTTTAACTATATTTATACCCTTTATTTTAGCCCTATTATTTTTTCTATCAATTTCAATTACTTCACCTTCTTTTTTTTTATCTTTTCCTGTCATAATTTTTACTTTCATGCCTTTTTTAATCATCACAAAACCTCTGGTGCTAATGAAATAATTTTCATTTGCCCTCTATTTCTAAGTTCTCTAGTGACGGGACCAAAAATTCTAGTACCTATAGGTTCGCCTTTTTCATCTGTCAAAACTGCAGCATTGTTATCAAATCTAACTTTGGATCCATCATTTCTATGAATACCTTTTTTAACTCTTACAACAACTGCTTTGTGAACTGAACCTTTCTTAACCTTACCTTTTGGGATAGCTTCTTTTACAGCAACTACTATTATATCTCCAATACTAGCATATCTCCTTTTTGATCCACCCAAGACCTTAATACACTCTATTTTTTTTGCTCCAGTATTATCTGCAACCATTAATTCAGTTTGGACCTGTATCATTTTGCATCTCCTAAAACTTCAAATTTCTTATTTTTGGAATACGGTTTGCTCTCTCTAATAGATACTTTATCACCTAACTTAAACTTATTTTCTTCGTCATGAGCATTATATTTTTTTCTTGCTTTCATTACTTTTTTTAAAACTGGATGTTGATATTTTCTTTCAACTAGAACTGTTACAGTTTTATTTGGTTTATCGCTTACTACTATTCCATTTAGTATTTTCTTAGGCATTTTTAACCTCTATTAATGTTTTTAATCTTGCAATATTTTTTTTAGTTTCAGTTATTTTTGATGGACTTTTAATTTGACCATTAACCTTTTGAAATCTAAAATTAAATAAATCTTTTTTATATTTTTCTAGATTTTCTATCATCTGTTTTTTAGTTAATTTCTTAATATCTTTTTTTTTCATTTTAAATTCTTTTTATAAATTTACACTTGATAGGTAATTTTGCTGATGCTTTATATAATGCTTCTTTTGCAATTTCTTCCGATACTCCATCTACCTCAAATAATATTCTTCCTGGTTTAACTCTACATGCCCAAAATTCAGGTGATCCCTTCCCTTTTCCCATCCTAACCTCAGTTGGTTTTTTAGAAACAGGAATATTGGGGAACATTCTTGTCCATACCCTTCCTTGTCTTTTCATGTGTCTAGTTAAAGCTACTCTTGCAGCTTCTATTTGTCTTGAAATAACTCTTTCTGGTTGCACTGCTTTTAATCCAAAAGAACCATAATTCATAACATTACATCTGGATGCACTGCCATGAATTCTTCCTTTATGAGCTTTTCTAAATTTTGTTCTTGTTGGCTGCAGCATTTTTAAGCTTTGTTCCTTTCCTGACTAAATTCTCTTGTAAATATTTCACCCTTATATATCCAAATTTTAATACCTATTATTCCGTATGTTGTTAATGCTTCTGCCTCAGAATAGTCAATATCTGCTCTAAGAGTATGCGAAGGTATACTGCCTTCTCTCAACCATTCTGTCCTTGCTATTTCATTTCCACCTAATCTGCCACTGATAGAAACTTTTATACCCTTAGCACCTAGTCTTAAAGCGGATTGCATTGCTCTTTTCATTGCTCTTCTATAAGAAACCCTTTTGACTAGTTGCTGAGCTATATTCTCAGCTACTAAGTAACTGTTAGTCTCTGGTTTCTTTACTTCCTTAATATTTAAAACCACCTCATTAGAAGTTAATTTAGATAAGTTTCCTTTGATTTTTTCAATATCTGATCCTTTTTTACCGATCACAAAACCAGGTCTTGAGGTATAGATAGTAACAAAACACTTTTTTGTTGTTCTTTCTATCATTACTTTTGAAACCCCTGAATTAACGACGTTTTTCTTTATATATTCTCTGATTTTAAAATCCTCGATTAAATTATTTCCAAAGTCTTTTTTCTTAGCATACCAAACAGAATCCCATCCTCTATTAATGCCTAATCTTAAACCAACTGGATTAACTTTTTGTCCCATGACTCTCCGTTTTCTTTACTTGTTCAGTTAAAGTTATTGTTAAATTTGAATAAGGTTTCATTATTTCTGCAGCTCTCCCCTTAGCTCTAGCCCTAAATCTCTTCATAACTACTTGTTTTCCACAATATGCTTCTTTAACTATTAATTTATCAATATCATACTGATAATTATTTTCTGCATTAGCTATTGCTGATGAAATTGTTTTTCGAATATCTTTTGATATTCTTTTATCTGAGAATGATAAATCTCTAATCGCAATATCAACTTTTTTTCCAACAATTGACTTTAATATAGGACTCAATTTTCTTGTACTTGATCTGACATTTTTATTGACTGCTTTTACAATTTTTGTGTCTACAATTTTTTTTAATTTTGACATTATTTCTTAGCTCCACCTTCTACCTTTGCTTTTTTATCTGCTGGTGTGTGACCAAAAAATTGTCTAGTTGGTGCAAATTCACCTAATTTATGTCCAACCATGTCTTCTGATACAGTTATTGGAATAAATTTTTTACCGTTATAAATTAAAAAACTTACGCCAACAAAGTCTGGGAGTATAGTAGATTTTCTAGACCATGTTTTAATTGGTTTTTTTATAGTGTCGTTCTTTAGTTTCTCAACTTTTTTTATCAAGCTTTCCTCTACAAATGGTCCTTTCCAAATTGATCTAGCCATAATTTATGCTCTTTTTTTCTTTCTTCTTCTAATTATAAATTTATCTGTTCTTTTATTATCTCTTGTTTTCAATCCTTTTGCTGATTGACCTGTGGGAGAAACAGGGTGTCTACCACCTGCAGATTTACCTTCTCCACCTCCATGAGGGTGATCAACTGGATTTTTAACTACACCCCTAGTGTGTGGTCTAATTCCTAACCACCTTGATCTTCCAGCTTTACCAATTTTAATATTTTTTTGGTCTGGATTAGATAACACGCCAATTGTAGCCATTGCATTTGAGTTTATTTTTCTAACCTCTCCTGATGTCATTTTGATAATCGAATAATTTCCATCTATACCTGATATAGATACTGATGTTCCAGCTGATCTTGCAATTTTACCACCACCACCAGGATTAATTTCGACATTATGAATATCTATTCCAACAGGAATATCTTTTATTGGTAAACAATTACCTACTTTAATCTCTGAATTAGAGCCATTCTGGATTTTATCACCTACTTTTATATCCTTTGGAGCTAAATAATAAAATCTTTCACCATCTTCAAATTTAACAAGCATAATATGACAAGACCTATTTGGATCGTATTCAATCCTCTCAACTTCTGCACTTATGTCAAATTTTTTTCTGTAAAAATCTATTTGTCTATATTTGTGTTTATGGCCACCACCATGATTCCTAGAAGTTATTCTTCCATAATTATTTCTTCCCTTAGATGAATTATTCGGTGATGTGAGTGATTTAAACGGTTTTCCCTTCCAAAGACCTTCTCTACTTACTAAGATAGTGCCTCTAGTACTCTTTGTGTAGGGTTTAAATGTTTTTAATGCCATTTTAAATTCCTGTTGTCAGATCAATATTTTGACCTTTTTTTAATGTTATTATTGCTTTCTTGAAACCTTTAACTCTTACCTTTTTTCCTCTAGTAGTCTTAATTCCTGTTTTTTTATTTATTATATTAACTTTAGTTACATTAACTTTAAAAATCTTCTCTATGTTGCTTTTCAAGTTTTTTTTATTAGCTTTTTGATGAACTTTAAAAATAATTTTATTCTGCTCGGATAGATTTGTTGATTTTTCAGTAACCAAAGGAGACAAGATTTTATCGTACAAATGCAGCTTTTCCATATTAATATCTTTTTTCTAGTTCTTTTATTGAAGTTTCGGTAAATATAATTTTTTTAAATTTAGCCAAATCGTAAGCACTAAAATGATTTACATCAGTAATTTTCACGTTTGGTATATTTTTTATTGATTTAAAAATATTTTCTTTTGATTTTTTATCTGCAATTATTAAAGAATTTTTAGCTTCAAATTTAATTAATATACTATTCATATCTTTTGTTTTTAAAATTTCTTTTTCAAAATCATTTAAAATCATTAAGTCTTTTAAATTATTTTTTTTTGTTAATAACGATGCAATGCTCAATTTTTTTTCACTTTTGTTTAGTTTTCTTTTTTTATAACTAGTCTCCCCTTTAGGACCATGTGCTATACCTCCACCAACAAATATTGGTGCTTTTTTACTTGCGTGTCTTGCGTTACCTGTTCCTTTTTGTGCATAAATTTTTGCTGTAGAACCAGTAATTTCATTTTTTTGTTTTGTTTTTCCTTTTCTGCCTTTGTAATTAGCATTTGTTTTGTATAGCACGTTGCTTATCAATTTCTCATTAATCTTAGCTCCAATAATTTTTTCTGAGATTTCAATTGAATCTTTTACACCATCTAGACTTATTTTATCAATTTTCATAAATTATTTTTTTTTCTCTTTTGTTTTTTTTGATTTTTCTAATATTTCAATTTTTTCAGAAATAGTTAATTTGGAGATATTTTTAATAGCTTTTTTTAGCAGCACTTCAGAGTTTTTTGATCCTGGTATTGAACCCTTTAGATATAATAAATTATTGTTTAAATCTGCTTTAATTATTTCTAGATTTTGCATTGATCTCATTTTATCACCCATATGACCAGCCATTTTTTTTCCTTTAAAAACTTTTCCAGGATCTTGATTCTGTCCTGTAGAGCCATGTGCTCTGTGTGATACTGATACTCCGTGAGACGCTCTTAATCCACCAAAATTATGTCTTTTCATTGCGCCTGCGAATCCTTTTCCAATAGTTTTTGATCTTACATCTATGAATTTTGTATCTTTAAAAATCTCTATTCCAAATTCATTACCTTCTTTATATTGATTTAGATCTTTAACTCTAAATTCTTTTAATACTCTTCTTGCCTCTGTATTCCGTTTAGAGAAGTACCCTTTCATTGCCTTAGAAAGTTTTGAGTTTTTAATATTTCCAAAACCAAGTTGAATTGCATTATAACCTCTTTGTTCCTTATTAATTAATTGCACAATTCTTCCTTTTTCAACTCTTAACACAGTAACTGGAACAGATTGGCCTGTTTTAAAAAACTCTCTGGTCATTCCAATTTTTTTTCCTATTAAACCTATTTCACTCATTATATTTTTATCTCCACATCCACACCTGAAGCTAAATCTAGCTTCATCAATGCCTCGACTGTTGCTGGTGTAGGCTCTATAATATCTATAAGTCTTTTGTGAGTTCTTGTTTCAAATTGTTCTCTACTTTTTTTATCTATATGAGGAGATCTTAAAACAGTATATCTTTCTTTCTTTGTTGGTAAAGGTATTGGACCTTTAACGTTTGCACCGGTTCTTTTTACAGTATTAACAATTTCTTCAGTTGATTGATCTAATACCTTATTGTCGTAAGCTCGTAATTTAATTCTAATGTTTTGTTTTTCCATTTCTATCCCGTTTTTTTTGTTACTTCGTCTTGAACATTCTGTGGAACTTTATCATAATGATCAAAAAACATTGAGTATTGAGCTCTTCCTTGAGACATTGATCTTAAATTATTTATATAACCAAACATATTTGCTAATGGAACCATTGCAGTAATAACAGTTGCATTTCCTCTTTGTTCTTGTGTGTTTATTTGACCTCTTCTACTATTTAAATCTCCAATAACATCACCCATATAATCTTCTGGTGTTACTACTTCAACACGCATTATTGGTTCTAATAATTTTAGAGTTGCTTTCGTACATGCTTCTTTAAAACATTGCCTTGATGCTAATTCAAAAGCTAAAACACTAGAGTCTACATCATGATGAAGTCCATCAACTATGGTAACCTTGTAATCAATTAATGGGAATCCTGCTAGAATTCCACTATCTGCGACTGTCTCAACACCTTTTTCAACTCCAGGAATAAACTCCTTGGGTATTGCGCCTCCCTTAATTTTACTTTCTATTTCTCTTCCTTTGCCAGGTTCAAGTGGTTCCACCGTTAACTTTACTCTAGCAAATTGACCTGCGCCACCACTTTGCTTTTTGTGAGTATAATCATTTTCAGCAGGTGACAAAATTGTTTCTCTGTATGCAACCTGAGGAGCGCCAACATTTGCTTCAACTTTAAATTCTCTTTTCATTCGATCTACAATTATATCTAGATGCAACTCACCCATTCCCTTAATTATAGTCTGACCTGATTCCTCATCAGATGTAACCCTAAAGGATGGGTCTTCCTTGGCCAATCGCCCTAATGCTTCTCCCATTTTTTCTTGATCAGCTTTTGTTTTAGGTTCAACTGCAATTTCAATAACAGGATCAGGAAATTCCATTGGTTCAAGTAAAACTGGAGTTTCTTTATCTGCAAGCGTATGTCCTGTAATTGTATTTTTTAAACCTGCAAGAGCAACTATATCTCCTGTGTTAGCTTCTTTAATATCTTCTCTAGAATTAGCATGCATCAATAACATTCGTCCAACTCTTTCCTCTTTATCTTTTGATGTATTATAGATACCTGTTCCTGATTTAACTGTACCGGAATAAATTCTTATGAATGTTAAACTTCCCACAAATGGATCGTTAGCTACTTTAAAAGCTAGTGCTGAGAATGGGGCACTGTCTTCAAATTTCATTTCGATCTCTTCATCTGAACCTTGTTTTGTTCCCTTTATTGACCCAATATCTTCAGGACTAGGTAAGTAATTTACTACTGCATCTAAGAGTGGCTGAACTCCTTTATTTTTAAATGCGGAACCCGTTAGGACTGGAACAAAATCAAAACCTAAACATCCTTTTCTAATACATTTAATTAAATTCTCCTCTGATATATCATTACCAGAAAGATATTCTTCCATTAGCTTTTCATCCTGTTCAACTGCTGTTTCAACTAATTCTTGTCGATATTTTTTTGAAATTTCTTTTAAATCCTCAGGTATGTCTATTAGTTCCCAGGCTGCACCAAGGTCCTCATTTTTCCATACTATTGCTTTCATTTTAATTAAATCCACAACACCCTTTAAAGAAGATTCTACTCCAATTGGTACTTGCATTACTAAAGGCTTAGCACCAAGACGATCTTTTATCATGCCTACGCATCTAAAAAAATCTGCACCAGTTCTATCTAATTTGTTTACGAAACAAATTCTTGGTACTTTGTACTTATCTGCCTGTCTCCAAACAGTTTCTGATTGCGGTTCGACACCTGCCACACCATCAAAAACAGCAACTGCACCATCTAAAACCTTTAGGGATCTTTCAACTTCAATCGTAAAGTCAACATGACCTGGTGTATCTATAATATTAATTCTGTGATCGTTCCAAAAGCAAGTAGTTGCAGCAGATGTAATTGTAATACCTCTTTCCTGTTCTTGTTCCATCCAATCCATAGTTGCAGCACCATCATGCACCTCACCAATTTTATGACTTTTTCCTGTGTAATATAATATTCTTTCTGTAGTAGTGGTTTTGCCAGCATCTATATGAGCCATAATTCCAATGTTTCTGTATTTATCTAAAGTATGAGTTCTTGACATAAATTATTACCATCTAAAATGAGCGAAAGCTTTATTTGACTCAGCCATTTTATGAGTGTCTTCCTTTTTTTTGATAGCCGAACCTTTATTTTGATACGCATCATAAATTTCGTTAAATATTTTATCTGACATTTTTTTATCTTTACGTTTTCTTGAAGCATCAACTAACCATCTTAAAGCTAAAGCTTGTGATCTTTTAGATTTAACTTCGACAGGAACTTGATAAGTTGCACCTCCTACTCTCCTTGATCTTACTTCAACTGTAGGTCTGATATTGTTAATAGCATCATTAAAAATGTTTAATGGTTCATCTTTTGATTTGCTTTTGATTTTATCAATTGCATCATAAATTATCTTTTCAGCAATTGTTTTTTTTCCGTCATACATAATTGAATTTATTAATTTAGGAATTATTGTAGATTTATATTTGGGATCTATTACAGGTAATTTCTTTGGAGCTTTTCTTTTTCTAGACATTATTATTTACCTTTTTTGGTTCCATATAACGAACGTCTTTGTTTTCTATTTGCAACGCCTTGGGTATCTAAATTTCCTCTTAAAATATGATATCTAACTCCTGGCAAATCTTTAACTCTTCCACCTCTTATTAAAACTACTGAGTGTTCTTGTAGGTTATGACCTTCGCCAGGTATATATGCTGTCACCTCAAAACCATTTGACAAACGAACACGTGCTACTTTTCTTAATGCTGAGTTTGGTTTTTTTGGCGTTGTAGTATAAACTTTAACGCAGACACCTCTTTTAAGAGGTTGTTTTTGTAATGCTGGAACTTTGTTCCTTGTTATCTGTTTATCTCTACTTTTTCTTACTAACTGGTTTATAGTTGGCATAAAATTAAATTTAATATTTATATTTTTGATGAAAATAACTGTCATGTTATTTGTGGCAGCGTTTAGTGATCTAGTCACTACATTCCAACCAAAAATATGGCCAAAATACATTAGAAATTTTATTTGTCAAACTAAATAAAAACTTAAAAGCTTCTAAAATTATTGATTTATTTGGGCTTCTGGAGCTTCAGAGCTTTCTTGTTCAGACAAGAATTTTTGATCATCATTAATAGCTTTTTTATTCCAAGAATTCTTAATTGATCCAGTTCCAGCTGGTACAAGTCTTCCGACAATAACATTTTCCTTTAAGCCTGTAAGTTTATCAACTTTACCTTTAATAGCTGCATCTGTAAGAACTCTAGTCGTTTCTTGAAAAGATGCAGCTGATATAAATGACTCAGTTTGTAATGAAGCTTTCGTTATTCCCATCAGCACTCTTTCACCAATAGCTGGTTTTTTACCATCCGCAACTAATTCTTCATTCATAGTTTCAAATTTAATTCTATCTACTATTTCTCCAGGTAACAATTTACTATCACCAGTTTCTTTTACTTCAATTTTTTTCAACATTTGCCTTAAGATAGTTTCAATATGCTTGTCATTAATAATAACACCCTGGAGTCTATAAACATCCTGAACTTGGTTAACAAAATACTCAGTTAATTCTTCTATCCCTAATATTCTTAAAATATCATGTGGCAAAGGTTGTCCATCTAATAAATATTCGCCTTTTTTAATTTTTTCACCTTGGTTAAAGTTTATATGTTTACCCTTTGGAATTAAGTAACTTGATGTATCACCATTTTCAGCTTGGATTGTAACTCTTTGTTTGCCTCTTACTTCTTTGCCAAAAATAACACTTCCATCATTTTCAGCAATAATTGCACTATCTTTGGCTTTTCTTGCTTCAAATAATTCTGCAACTCTAGGTAATCCACCTGTTATGTCTTTTGTTTTAGTAGTTTCCTTAGGCAATCTGGCGATAACGTCACCTGCTGAAATTTTAGCTCCATCTTTAACTGATAGAATTGAATCTGGAACTAAATAGTATCTAGCTTCATTGTCATCAGCCTTTTTAATAACGTTACCTTTTGCATCTCTTAAAGTAATTCTTGGTTTTAAGTCAGTATTTTTTGATTGAGTTTTCCAATCGACTACAGCTTTAGTAGAAATGCCTGTTGCATCATCAACAGTTTCAGCAATTGAGACACCATCAATTAAGTCAACATAATTCGCTATACCATCTTTTTCAGCAATAACTGGTGTTGTGTATGGATCCCATTCGCAAATTTTTGCTCCTTTTTTAACTTTTTGGTCATTTTCAAAAAATAGTTTTGATCCATAAGGAACTTTGTATGAAGCAACTTGAAGTCCATTATCATCCTCAATTGATATCTCAGTATTTCTACCCATTACAATTTGGTTATTTTTAGAATCTTTAATTAAGTTAGTGTTAACAATTTTAAGAGTACCTTCAGAATTTGACACAATTTGAGACTCTTGTTTTACTGATGCTGTACCACCAACGTGAAAAGTTCTCATAGTTAATTGGGTACCTGGTTCTCCAATTGATTGTGCAGATATCATTCCAATAGCTTCTCCTACATGCACCATTTTTCCTCTAGATAAATCTCTTCCATATGAAGTTGCACACACACCTTCTTTTGCGCCACATGTCATTACTGAATATACATTTATACTTTTAACTCCAGCTGCATCAATTTTCTCACATCCTGCTTCATCAATCATTTCATCTTTTTTTATTAAAACATCACCTGTTAATGGATTTTTTATTTCTTTTGCAGCAACTCTTCCTAAAGCTCTTTCAGATAGACTTACCATAATATTACCACCTTCTAGAACTTCTGTAAGTTTTATTGAACCACACTTCATATCACATTTAGGTTTGGTAATTGTTAAATCCTGGGCAACATCACATAATCTTCTAGTCAAATATCCTGAGCTTGCTGTCTTAAGCGCTGTATCGGCTAAACCTTTTCTGGCTCCGTGGGTTGAATTGAAATATTCTAGTGCTGTAAGACCTTCTTTAAAATTAGATGTAATTGGTGTTTCAATAATTTCACCTGATGGTTTGGCTATTAAACCTCTCATTCCTGCTAATTGTTTCATTTGTGCTGCCGAACCTCTGGCACCACTGTCTGCCATCATAAATACAGAATTAATTTTTAATCCCTGATCTGTTACATCTGTAGCTGAAATTCTTTTCATCATTTCTGACGCAACTCTATCAGTGCATTTAGACCAAGCATCAATAACTTTGTTATACTTTTCACCTCTTGTTATAAGACCTTCTGCATATTGTCCTTCATAATCTGCTATTAGTTTTTTAGTCTCATCAATTAATTGTTCTTTATTATCTGGTATCAAAAGATCATCTTTACCAAATGAAATTCCAGCTTTGAAAGCGTGCTTAAATCCAATATCTTTTAGTTTGTCACAAAATATTACAGTACTTTTTTGCCCAGAAAACCTAAATACATGATCTATAACTTCAGAAACTATTTTTTTGGGTAGCAATCTATCTATTAGTGAAAATTTATTATTTATATTTTTTGGTATTAAATTAGATAACAAAAATCTCCCTGCTGTACTAATATGTTTTTCAAATTTAGTATTTCCTTTGTCATCTAAAGTTTCAAATCTTGATACTATTCTTGAGTGTACTTTGATTTGTCCTGTTTCTAATGCATGTTCTATTTCAGAAGTATTTACAAAATATCCATCAACTTTTTCAGTTTGAATTGGAGGTTGTGATAAATAATAAATTCCAAGGATCATATCCTGACTTGGTACAATTATTGGTTTACCATTCGATGGACTTAAAATATTGTTGGTAGACATCATTAAAACTCTTGCTTCTAGCTGTGCTTCTAAACTTAATGGCACGTGAACAGCCATTTGGTCTCCATCAAAGTCAGCATTAAATGCTGCACAGGTTAGTGGGTGAAGTTCTATTGCATTACCTTCTATAAGTTTTGGCTCAAAAGCTTGAACACCTAATCTGTGCAAAGTAGGAGCTCTATTCAATATTACTGGATGTTCTCTTACAATTAATTCTAATGCATCCCAGACTTCAGTTCTTTCTCTTTCAACTAATTTTTTTGCTTGTTTAATAGTTGAGGCTAAGCCTAATTTATTTAATCTAGCATATAAAAACGGTTTGAATAACTCTAATGCCATTTTCTTTGGTAAGCCACACTCATGTAACTTTAAGTCTGGACCTACAACAATTACTGACCTACCAGAGTAATCAACTCTCTTTCCAAGTAAATTTTGTCTAAATCTTCCTTGTTTTCCTTTCAACATTTCGGCAAGGGATTTTAGTGGTCTTTTTCCTGTTCCTGTTATTACTCTTCCTCTACGGCCATTGTCAAATAGTGCATCAACGGACTCTTGTAACATTCGTTTTTCATTTCTAACAATAATATCTGGAGCCTTTAAATCTATTAACCTCTTTAATCTATTATTTCTATTTATTACTCTTCTATATAAATCATTCAAATCAGATGTTGCAAAACGACCCCCATCAAGTGGTACTAATGGCCTTAACTCAGGTGGTATTACTGGAACTGTTGTTAAAATCATCCATTCTGGTTTATTCCCTGTTTCAATAAATGACTCTATTAATTTTAATCTTTTTATAGATCGTTCTTCATTTACCTTTGATTTTGTTTCCTTAATATTTTTGATTAATAATTCTCTTTCCTCTTCCAAGTTAATAGATTTAAGTATTTCTAATATAGCTTCAGCACCAATTCCTGCTGTAAATGCCTCCTCGCCATAATCATCCTGATATTTTATTAATTCCTCTTCACCTAGTAATTGATTTTTTTGTAATCCTGTTAAACCTGGCTCAATTACAATGAAGTTTTCAAAGTATAGAACTCTCTCAACTTCTTTTAATTTCATATCTACAACTAAAGAAATTCTACTAGGTAATGATTTAAGAAACCAAATATGTGCTACTGGTGTTGCTAGATTTATATGACCCATTCTTTCTCTTCTAACGTTTGATTTAGTAACCTCTACGCCACACTTTTCGCATATAATTCCTCTAAACTTCATTCTTTTGTATTTTCCACATAAGCACTCGTAATCTTTAATTGGACCAAAAATTCTTGCGCAGAAAAGACCATCTTTTTCTGGTCTAAACGTTCTGTAATTTATTGTTTCAGGTTTCTTAATTTCCCCATACGTCCATGATTTTATTTTTTCAGGACTTGCTAATGTAATTTTAATACTATTAAAATTCTGTGCTTCTGATATCTCTGAAGATTTGAATAAATCTGATAATTCTTTACTCATTTACTAATTTAACTCCACATTTAATGCCAAAGATTTAATTTCCTTAACTAAAACATTAAAGGACTCTGGAATACCTGACTCAAAATTTTCTTCGCCTTTTACAATCGTCTCGTACACTTTTACTCTACCCGCCACATCATCTGATTTTACAGTTAAAATTTCTTGAAGTGTATAAGAAGCTCCATAGGCCTCTAGAGCCCATACTTCCATTTCTCCAAATCTTTGGCCACCTAATTGAGCTTTTCCACCTAATGGTTGTTGTGTTACTAAACTGTATGGTCCTGTGGATCTTGCATGGATTTTATCTTCAACTAAATGATGCAGTTTAAGCATGTATATAATTCCAACTGTTACTGGTCTATCAAATTTTTCACCTGTTCTGCCATCCCATAAAGTAGTTTGACCTGAATTTGGCAAATTTGCTAAATCTAACATTTTTGTTACATCATTTTCTTTTGCACCATCAAAAACAGGAGTTGAAATTGGCACTCCATTTTGAATATTTTGGCATAAATCCTTAAATTCTGTATTTGATAAAGTATCTATATCTTCAGAAAATACATCATTGCCATAGACAGATTTTAAGAATTTTGAAGTTTTTTCATCTTTTTCAATTTTTTTTTGGTTTTTATTAATTATGTCAGTCAATTGTTCACCAAGTTCTTTACATGACCACCCTAAATGCGTCTCTAGTATTTGACCTACATTCATTCTACTTGGAACACCTAATGGATTTAAAACAATATCTACTGGTTTTCCATTTTCTCTATACGGCATATCTTCAACTGGTACTATTTTACTAACGACACCTTTGTTTCCATGTCTTCCTGACATTTTATCTCCTGGTCTTAATCTTCTTTTAATCGCTACAAAAACTTTTACCATTTTCATTACACTTGGAAGTAAATCATCACCCTGTCTAATTTTTAAAACTTTATCTTCAAATCTTTCTTGGATATCTTTTTTTGCATTATCATACTGAGATTTTAATTGAGACAATGTTTCACTTTTTTTTACATCTTCAACTGTAATTTTAAATAAGTCTGATACGGATAAATCAAAAATTATTTCTTCATCTAAATCAGATCCAGCATCATAACCTTTTACTTTTTTTAATAGTTTGCTATTTGTTAAAATAGATGAAGCTCTTTGTTTAATGCTTCTTTCTAAAATATCTTCCTCAACATTCTTGTCTTGCTGAACGCTCTCAATTTCAGCTCTCTCAATAGTTATAGATCTTTCATCTTTTTCTATTCCATGTCTGTTAAATACTCTAACATCTACAACAATTCCTCCGCTACCACTTGGCATTTTTAAAGAAGTATCTGTAACATCGATTGCTTTTTCACCAAATATTGATCTTAAAAGTTTTTCCTCTGGACCTGATGCAGAATCTCCCTTAGGAGTAACTTTTCCAACTAATATGTCTCCAGGTTTCACCTCTGCTCCTATATAAACTATTCCTGATTCATCAAGATTTTTTAAAGACTCCTCATTAATATTTGGTATATCTCTTGTAATATCTTCCTCTCCAAGTTTTGTATCTCTAGCCATTACTTCATATTCTTCTATATGTATTGAGGTGAAAACATCATCTGTCACACATCTCTCTGAAATTAAAATTGAGTCCTCAAAATTGTACCCTTGCCAAGGCATAAAGGCTACAGTTACATTTTTTCCTAAAGCCAATTCTCCAGTTTTTGTTGATGGTCCATCAGCAATGATGTCTCCTGACTTTACTTTATCTCCCACTCTCACTAATGGTTTTTGATTTATACATGTATTTTGATTTGATCTTTTAAATTTTTGTAAATTATAAATATCAACTCCAGACTGGGAATAATCTTTTTCATTTGATATTTTTATGACAATTCTTTTTCCATCAATTTTATCAACTATACCGTCCCTTTTAGCAACAATTGTTACCCCTGAATCTAAAGCCACATCACTTTCTATCCCAGTTCCTACTAATGGTGCCTCTGGCTTAAGAAGTGGAACGGCTTGTCTCATCATATTGGAACCCATTAATGCTCTGTTAGCATCATCATTTTCTAAAAATGGAATTAATGATGCTGCAACTGATACTAATTGTTTTGGAGACACATCTATATAATCAATATTCTCTGGTTTTGATAAAATAAAGTCCAAATTTGCTCTACTAGATATTAATTCCTCAACAAATTTTCCATTTTTATCCAGAACCGAATTAGCTTGGGCAATTGTAAATTTTGTTTCTTCCATTGCTGACAAATATTCTATTTTGTCTTGTACAACTCCGTTTTCTACTTTTTTATATGGGCTTTCTATAAAGCCATATTTATTTATTTTAGAATAAGTTGATAGGCTATTGATTAAACCGATATTAGGTCCTTCGGGTGTTTCAATAGGACAGATACGACCATAATGAGTTGGGTGAACATCTCTCACTTCAAAACCTGCTCTTTCTCTCGTTAATCCTCCTGGGCCTAGTGCTGAAACTCTTCTTTTATGAGTTATTTCAGATAATGGATTTGTTTGATCCATAAATTGAGATAATTGAGATGTAGCAAAAAAATCTTTTAATGAAATGGTTAATGGTTTTGCGTTAATTAAATCTTGTGGCATGGCTGACTCTACGTCTAGTGTAGTCATTTTTTCCTTAATTGCTCTTTCCATTCTATAAACACCTATTCTAGCTTGGTTTTCAACAAGTTCGCCTACAGATCTTACTCTCCTATTCCCTAGATGATCAATGTCATCTACTTCATCTTTACCATCTCTTAGGTCTAGCATTTTTTTTATAATTGCTAAAATATCATCATTTCTCAAAATTGTTATCTTATCAGAACAATTTAGTTCTAATCTAGAATTCATTTTTACTCTACCCACATCAGAAAGGTCATACCTGTCAGAGCTAAAAAATAAATTATTGAAAATTTGAGTAGCTATTTCAATTGTTGGTGGCTCACCAGGTCTTAAAATTTTGTAGATTTCAGTAATAGCATCATTTTTATTATCATTCTTATCATTTAAAATAGTCTGAAGTAAATAAGGACCTTTAGATATCGAATTTGTCTTTGAAATATTTATTGTTTTAATTTTTTCTTCTAAAATTTTTTGGATTATTGTCTCATTTAACTCTGTTCCAATTTTAAAGTTATCATCACCAATTTTAATGTCTTCATGTAAAAATTTTCCATATAGGGCCTCGTTTGAAACTAAAATTTCTTTTAAACCCTCATTTTGAAGCTTTTTTGCTGACAAAAAGTTTATTTTTTCACCAATTTTAACTAAAATTTTTCCATTCTTTGCATTTATTACCTCCTCAGAAAAATTTTTTGATTTATAATTTTCTGGATCAAATACAGTTTTCCACATGTTTGAATTTTGATCATAACTATATGTTTCTTTATTATAAAACTCGTTAACAATATCGGATTTGGAAAAGCCCAATGCTTGAAGTAATGTTGAAACAAATATTTTTTTCTTTCTATCAATTCTGAAATATAAAAAATCTTTTACATCGTATTCAAAATCTAACCATGATCCTCTATTTGGAATGACTCGGCAATTGAATAAAAGTTTTCCACTCGCGTGTGATTTACCTTTGTCATGATCAAAAAATACTCCTGGACTCCTGTGCATTTGGTTTACTACAACTCTTTGGACACCGTTTGTTATAAAAGTTCCGCTATTTGTCATCATTGGTACTTCGCCCATATATACCTCTTGTTCTTTTGCGGATAATATATCTTTAGTGTTGTTCTCTTGATCTATCTCATAAACAACTAATCTTAATGTGCATTTTAATGCAGCAGAGTAAGTAAGACCTCTTGTGATACATTCATCCACATCAAATTTAGGTTTCTCAAGTCTATAAGATATATATTCAAGTGTTGCTTTGTCATTTAAATCTTCAATTGGAAAAATACTTTTAAATACTCTATGAAAACCTTTAACTAAATGTTGTTCTACATCACCTTTAAATTCTGTTAATTCTTTATAAGAGTTTTTTTGAACTTCAATTAAATTTGGAATTGACAAACTTTCTTTAAGTTTACCAAAACTTTTTCTAATATTTTTTTTCTTAGTAAAAGATAATTGCATATGCAAGTACTACTGAATTTTTATTTCAGTAATTAAATTCTTTCTAGTTTGTTTTTACTTAAGTTCTACTGTTGCGCCTGCTGCTTCTAATTTAGCTTTAATTTCTTCAGCATCTTTTTTATTAACACCTGATTTGACTTCTTTAGGTGCACCTTCAACTAAATCCTTTGCTTCTTTCAATCCTAGTTCTGTCACAGCTCTAACTTCCTTAATTACGTTAATTTTTTTATCTCCTGCGGCAGTTAACATGATCGTAAATTCATCTTTTTCTTCTACAGGTGCATCTCCTGCTCCAGCAGCTGGTGCTGCAGCAACTGCTGCCGCCGCTGATACTCCCCATTTTTCTTCCAATTGCTTTGAAAGCTCAGCTGCTTCAACAACAGTTAAGCTTGATAAATCTTCTATAATTTTATTTAAGTCAGCCATAATAATAATTTATTTTATCCCTGGTTATTTTTTTGATTTTTCGAGCGCTAAAATAGCGATTTTTGAAGCGGGTGCAAGTAAAATACTTGCTATTTTTTGAGCAGGAGACCTTAAAATACCTACAATTTTGGCTCTTGCCTCTTCTAATGAAGGTAATGTTGCAACATTTTTAACTCCAGCTACATCCAAAATGTCTGTACCCATGATTCCACCTAAAATTTTTAAGTTTTCATTTTCTTTTGAAAATTTGGTTAGAATTTTTGCAGATGCAATCGCATCTTCTGATAAAGCGACTGCTGTAGGGCCAGAAAATAAATCTGATAATTCCTTGCATTTTGTTTTTTCCAAAGCAAGTTTTGTAATTCTATTATTTGTAATTTTAAACTTTATGCCATGTTCTCGCATTTTTTTTCGTAGATCATCTAATTGATTAACAGTTAACCCTTGGTAATGAGTAACAATAACTGCTTCAGTTTTATCAAACTGGGTTGTCATATCACTTATGTACTGTTTTTTTTGTTCTTTATTCATCATAATTAAATACTCTTATCCAACTTTAATTTATAGGATACTCCCATACTTGAAGTTATAAATACTTGTTTAATTAAATCTCCCTTTAGAGTTAAATTAGATTTTTCTTTTTCTAAAGAATCGATAACTGCTGTATAATTTTTAATTAGTTTGTCATCTTCAAAAGATTTTTTTCCAATACTTACACCAATATTTCCATCCTTATCATTTCTGATTTCTACTTGACCAGCTTTAGCATCTTTTACTGCTTTAGATATATCATTAGTTACAGTACCTAATTTAGGGTTTGGCATTAATCCCTTGGGTCCTAGAACTTTCCCTAACTTTGAAAGCTTAATCATCATCGATGGTGTACATATGAGTTTTTCAAAATTTATAATTCCATTTTTAATTTTTTCAACTAAGTCGTCTCCTCCTATTATGTCTGCATTTGCATCTTTAGCCTCATTTGTTTTACTTTCCTCGCATACCACAGCAACTTTTATTGATTTACCTGTTCCTCCTGGTAAATTTACAACTGTTCTTAGGTTAACTTCATTTTTTTTTTGCTTATTATTGATTCTAAAACTTAGGTCGACTGACTCATCAAATTTTGTTGTGCAATTAGACTTAATCAAGCTAATAAGACTATCAATTTTGGCAGAAGGTAATTCATTAGTTTTCTCTGGCAATTTTTTGTATCGTTTTGATTTCATTATTCTTTTATCTCTATACCCATAGATCTAGCAGAACCGGCTATAATTTTAGCTGCTTCATCTAAATCATGTGCATTTAGATCCTCCATCTTTTTTTCTGCGATATTTTTTAATTGTTGTTTTGTGATCGAACCAATAATACTTCTTCCTGGTTCTTTGGAACCACTTTTCAGTTTCATTACTTCTTTAATAAAGTGCGATGCTGGTGGAGATTTTATTACAAAATCAAATTTTTTATCTTTGTAAACAGTAATTATAACAGGTACAGGCTTTCCAGCAAATGCTTTCGTTTTATCATTAAATGCCTTGCAAAATTCCATAATGTTTATTCCTCTTTGCCCAAGAGCAGGTCCAACTGGTGGAGCGGGATTAGCTTGTCCACCTTTAATCTGTAATTTAACATATCCACTTATCTCTTTTTTTGCCATTAACTTGCCTTTTCTACTTGGTTGTATTCTAAATCTACCGGTGTTGGTCTTCCAAATATTGACACAGATACTTTTAATCTTAATTTTTCCTCATCTATATCTTCTACTAAACCACTAAACGATGCAAAAGGTCCATCTATAACTTGAACCTTCTCACCAATATTGTATTCAACTCCAGACTTTGGTTGGGCAACACCATCTTTTATTTCACCTAAAATCTTTTCAATCTCTTTATCAGAAACTGGTATTGGTGAACCTTTGGACCCAAGAAACCCACTTACTTTTTTTAGGTTTTTAATCATATGGTATATCCCGTTATCCATTTCGCTTTTAATTAAAATGTAACCAGGAAAATACTTTTTTTTTCTTTGAACTCTTTTACCTCTTTTAACTTCTGTAATATCATGAGTAGGAACAATAATTTCCTCAAATTTATCAGCAATTTTTGCTTTCTCTGCCTCTTCTCTTATTAATTGTGCTACTTTATTTTCAAAACTTGAGTGAGATTGAACAATATACCAATTCTTCATTATATGCTTACCTTTAGAATAATTTCTAAAAAAAATTTCAATATCTGATCTAATAACAAAAAAAATAAAGAAGCTAATACGGCCATCGCAAAAACCATGAGAGCACCTTGAACTGTCTCCTTTGCGGTAGGCCAAGTAACTTTAAAAGCCTCTTGTTTTACTTCCTGAATAAATTTTAAAGGGTTTTTCATAATTTAATCTCAATGTGGCAGGAGCGAAGGGAATCGAACCCCCAACCTCCGGTTTTGGAGACCGGCGCTCTACCAATTGAGCTACACTCCTATTATTGAGTTTACTCTATAATCTTAGTTACTACTCCAGCTCCTACTGTTCTACCACCTTCTCTAATTGCAAAATTAAGTTTTTCATCCATTGCAATCGGTGTAATTAATTTTACCGTAAACTTTGCATCGTCACCTGGCATAACCATTTCAGTGCCAGATGGTAATTCTACTTCACCAGTAACATCGGTCGTTCTAAAGTAAAATTGAGGTCTGTATTTAGTAAAAAATGGTGTATGTCTGCCACCTTCCTCTTTTTTCAAAACATATGCTTGAGCTTCAAATTTAGTATGTGGTTTAATAGATCCAGGTTTACATAAAACCTGACCTCTTTCAACATCAGTTCTCTCAACTCCTCTTAGAAGCGCTCCAATATTGTCTCCGGCTTCACCTGAGTCTAAAAGTTTTCTAAACATTTCTACTCCAGTACAAACAGATTTTTTTGTTTCTCTGATACCAACTATTTCAATTTCTTCTCCAGTTTTGATTACACCAGATTCTACTCTTCCAGTTACAACAGTTCCTCTACCGGAAATTGAAAAGACATCTTCAACTGGCATAAGGAAATCTTTATCCTTAGGTCTATCTGGTTGTGGAATAAATTCATCAACAGCTTTCATTAACTCCATAATAGAATTTTTTCCAATTTCATCATCTTTACCCTCAACAGCAGCTAAGGCAGAACCTTTTACAATTGGAGTTTTATCTCCTGGGAATTTATAAGATGTTAATAAATCTTTAATTTCTTCTTCAACCAAATCTATCATCTCTTTATCATCAACTTGGTCTACTTTATTTAAATATACAACTATTGCTGGAACTCCAACTTGACGAGCTAAAAGAATGTGCTCTCTTGTTTGTGGCATTGGACCATCTGCTGCATTCACAACTAAAATTGCACCATCCATTTGTGCAGCACCCGTAATCATATTTTTTACATAGTCAGCATGACCTGGGCAGTCAACGTGTGCGTAATGTCTGTTTGCAGTTTCATATTCTACGTGTGCCGTTGAAATTGTTATACCTCTCTCTTTTTCCTCTGGAGCCTTATCAATTTGATCATACGCAGTAAATTGTGCACCACCGGACTCAGCTAAAACTTTTGTTATCGCAGCAGTTAATGTTGTTTTACCATGGTCAACATGACCTATAGTTCCAATATTACAGTGCGGTTTATTTCTTACAAACTTTTCTTTTGACATTACTTTTTTACCTCTTTTTCTTTTTTTTCTTTTTTTTATTTTGGAGCGGGTAAAGGGAATCGAACCCTTACATCCAGCTTGGAAGGCTAGCGTTCTACCATTGAACTACACCCGCATCACCCAAGTACACTCCTTAATTATTTAAATATTTATTGAATGGTGGAGGGGGAAGGATTCGAACCTTCGAAGACCGAAGTCAACGGGTTTACAGCCCGCCCCATTTGACCGCTTTGGTACCCCTCCCTAGTAGCAGGGGAAGCGTCCCCTTGTTCAATAAAGCTTTAAACAACATGCGTTTTATATATTTTTATTGTACAAATGCAATACGTGAATTTCATGAAAAATAGTATAAAAAGCCTATAAATCCATAAAATATGACTCAAAAATCATCCTTTTTTATAGCAGGACGTCATGCAGTTATTGAGGCATTGAGAAACCCTAAACGACGAATAATAAAAATATTTTTAACAGAGGAAAGTAAAAAAAACATTCACAAACAAAGCCCTCATAAAAATTTATTAAAAGATATAAAAGTTTTTTTTAAAACAAAAAAAGAATTAGATAAATACTGCAGAAGCGAAGATATACTACATCAGGGGTATGTTGCTGAAATAGAACATTTAGAAAATCCAGAACTGAAAGAGTTCATTAGAGGCAAGAATAATTTAACTTTTGTTTGTTTGGATGAAGTGACAGATCCCAGAAATATTGGCTCGTTAATTAGGAGCGCAACTTCATTTAATATTGACGGACTTATTGTGAAAGAGAGACATTTTCCAAGTGAAAGTAAATTATTGTATAAATCTGCAAGTGGCTGTGTTGAATACTTAAATATTTTTCAAGTATCAAATATAAATACTACGTTAAAATATTTAAGAGATAAAAATTTTTGGGTTTATGGATTTACAGCAAACAGTGACAAAAATTTTACTGATGTCAATTGGAATGGAAATAATATTTTACTTTTTGGTTCTGAAGGACATGGTTTAAATAAACATACAGAAAAGTATACAGATTTTTCAGTAAAGATTAATATTAACAAAAATGTTGAAAGTTTAAATATATCTAATAGTGCAGCAATAGTTTTTCATCATATAAATCAACAAAAATAATTTCTTGATAATATATTAAATACTATTAAAAAACCTCTTACGCCCTTGTAGCTCAGTTGGTAGAGCAATTGATTTGTAATCAATAGGTCCGCGGTTCGAATCCGTGCGGGGGCACCACTTCTATTTTAAAGATTTAGATGTAATTTGTTTTTTTGGATCAAAAAAAGGTTTTTCAATAACTTCACATTTAAAATTGTTTTCCTGAATTGAAACTTCAATTTCTAAACCAATTTTAGAATATTGAATGTCAACCATAGCTAAAGCAATATTCTTTTTCAAGCGTGGAGAATAAACGGCTGATGTAATCTTTCCTATAGTATTATTATTAACTATTAAGGGCCAAAATGTAGTATTGGGTCCACTTAACTTTTCACATTTAATTTCTAAACCAACTTGTAATCTTTTAACCCCTTCTGCTTTAATTTTTTTAAGTGCATCTTTGCCTATAAAATTAATATTCCCATCTAAGTTAATTAATCGATCTAAACCTAATTCAAATGGATTTGTATTTATATCAGCATCCGCATGGTAAGAGAGCATCCCACCTTCTATTCTTCTTATAGAAGAAGTATGACCTGGTTTAAGTCCAAATTCCTTCCCAGCTAACATAATTTTTTCATATAGTTCATTTCCTTTTGAACCATCTCTTAAAAATAATTCATAACCAAATTCACTCGACCAGCCAGTTCTTGAAACAATTAATGGTATTCCGTCTAAATATAATTCTCTAAACCAATAATATTTTAAATCTTTAATGTCTTCTCCAAATAATTTAATCATTATTTCAGCAGACTTTGGTCCTTGTAATTGTAATGGCGAAACATCTGGCTCAGTTATTTTCACATCTAATCCAGAGTTAATTGCAACTCCTTGAGCCCATAATAAAATATCACTATCACCTAAAGATAACCAAAAATGATTTTCTCCTAAGCGTAAGAGAACTGGGTCATTTAGCACCCCACCTTCTACGTTTGTAATTAAAACATATTTACATTGACCAACAGATAATTTTGATAAATCTCTTGGGGTTAATAATTGTATAAATTTAAAAGCATCTGGTCCAGTAATTTCAACTTGTCTTTCAACAGCAACGTCACATAAGATTGCTGTTTCAATTAAGTTCCAAAAGTTTTGTTCAGGATCACCAAAATCACGAGGTATATACATATGGTTATAAACAGAAAAACCTGTTGCACCCCACCTGACTGTTGCATCAAAATATGGAGATTTTCTTATTTGAGTTCCAAACCCAAAGTTTTTATTACTCATTAATTTGTTTCTTTTCTAATTTGCTCTATTTTAATTTTTTTTTGAAGACTTCTATTTGAATCATATAAAAGATTAAATTTAACTTTTTTATTAATCTTGATAGATATTGTCTTTGCATTTCTAACTTCGTAATTGTCAGCAACCGCACTTATTGGTCTTTTATTAATATTTAGATTTTTAATTGTAATTTTTGATTTATCGCTCACAATTCTTCCCTTCCATCTTCTGGGTCTGAAAGCACTAATAGGTCTAATAGAAAGTTTTTTAGAGTCTAAGTTTAATATTGGTCCATAAACTGACATATTATATGCAGTGCTCCCTGCGGGTGTTGATATCAATACACCATCAGAAACTAGTTTTTTAATAATTTTTTGCGAACCGTTAGAAATTTCAAGTGATGCAGTTTGTCTACTTTGTCTTAAAATTGAGACTTCATTGATAGCAATAGACTTTTTGGTTTTATTAAACTTATTCCTTACACTCATTTCTAAAGGCGAAATCGAAACTTGTTTTGCTTTAGATAAATTTCTAATAGTATTTTTTGACGAAAACTTATTCATTAAAAAACCATAACTGCCAGCATTTATTCCATAGAAAGGTTTTTTGTATTTATTATACTTTTTCAATGACGAAAGCATAAAACCATCACCTCCAACAACAATTATTAGATTGCATTTAGCTAATGATATATTTTTAATTTTATGATCTAGAAAATTTTTAATTTTTTTTGATGTTTTTGTATGATCAAAAAGTATGTGTGGCTTTAACATTTAGTGGTGCCCTCGGCCAGACTCGAACTGGCACTCCATAAATGGCAAGGATTTTAAGTCCTTTGTGTCTACCAATTTCACCACGAGGGCATTAATGAATTTCATGAGTATTTATGCTAATATTTATAATTGAACAAGAGGAATAAGTAAAATTTTTTTATTTTATCTCTCCATGTACATGTTGTGTACAGGTTATCCTATAAAATATACGAGAATATTTAAAAGATTTTACAATCAATAGTGCTTAAAATTTTTTTAAAAAGAGTTTTAACTAAATATTAATTTCCTCGTGCTGCATTCCATGCTTTTTCGTCGTTGTTAATTTTATCAACCGCCCCCTGATAATCATAACTTGATCCACTCATTTTTGCCTCTTGTGCCTTTACTGCAGCATTTGCACGACGCACATCCCACTTATTCATTCCTGGTGTGCTCGCTACTTCTTTTAATGTTGCTAAGGTTGTCTCCGCTGCAGATTGAGCAGCCTCTTGAGCTGTTTGAGCTGCTTGGGCTACTTCTTGAGCTACTTCTTGAGCTGCCGCAGCTGCCGTTTGAGCGGCCTCATGAACAGCTGTACTGTTTGAGGCTACAACATTAGCGGCTGCAATTTCAGCTTGAAGAGCTGCACTTCTTGCTGCCTCTGCAGCCTTTATCGCTTCTGTTGTTGTTCCTCCACTTGCTTGTCTTAGTGAAGCTAAATTTTTATCAATTTCTTCTCTTGCTGATTTTGCCGAGTCGTACGCAGTTGTAAATTCGTTTGTTTGATTTACTCCTTTGGAAGCAGCTTTAACTGACTCTTGAACCGATGAGCTTGAAATACCTACAGTATTATTTCCTATTATTTCACTTATTGCATCAAAATATTCTGTTCTAGCTGTAGCTGCTTCAAATGCTTTCCTTTCATCAACTAATCTTTCTTGAAATCTTGTCAAATCTTTTTGAAGTTCATTAGCTTCACGAAAATTTCCTGCTATCTTTGCTGCTTCTATATCTTTTCTATATAAATCTGCTCGAAATTGATTGAAATCTTGTTCATCATTTGCGATTTTGCTTATCGCATCAATATAATTATAATTTCCACCTGCAATTTGTGCCTCTGCTGCTTTTACCGCTGCATTTGCTCGACGTACATCAAATTTATTCATACCTGGTGTGCTTGCTACTTTTCTTAATGCTTCTAAAGTTTGTTGCTTAGATGATATTGATGCTGAGGCTATATTTGCATTAGAAACTAAAGATTGACCAGCAGCAATTTCTGCATATTTTGCTGCATCACTTGCAGCTTTTGCAGCTTGTATTTCTGCTTTGCTTGCTCCTGGTGTTGCTTCTAAATCACTTAAACGTTTAGTAGCTTTTTCCCTTGCCTCTTTAGCTACTTCGTATGTACCTGTTACTAATTCTTGTGTTAATAATTCTGGTTTTAAAGCGTTTGAGGAATATATTTTGGAATTGATAGAAAGTTCAGAAATTGGATCAATAAATTTTGCAGCTTGATCTGTTAACATTTTTTCATCAACAACTCTGACTAATTCTGTTCCTTTAATTGTAACTACTACTTTGCCATCAAGTATTTCAACTGATTTTAATGCTTGTTCATCAACATCTAATCCCATTTTTTTTGCAGTAGCCATAGCTAAGTCAGCTTTTATGTTTACAAAATTTTTAAGATCCTGATTCAAGCTTTCAATTTGACTTGCTATTTCTGGGTTTTCAGTTTCTAGAGTACTTAATTCAGTTGTAAGCGAAGTTAATTGATTGTTAATTTCAACAGTTTGATTTTCATAGTCTTTTAGTTGATTATCTAATTCAGCAATTTGGTTTTCAAATTGAGTTTTTAATGCATTTGCTTCCTCTGTACCTTGGCCCTGACTTTCAATTTGGTTAGCGATAGTATTTAATTGATCATTGAGCTTAGTATCTAATTCAGCTCTTTGTTCTTGTAAAACATTCATTCTATTGCTGATAGGATTTAATTGTTCTTGAAGAGAAGCTAAATTTTGAGTCTTTTCTGCAATTAAACTTTCCTTAGAATTAAATTGATTTGATAAATTACTTATCTGAGCTTGAATTTCACTTTCTGAGTTTTTTAAAGAAGATAACTCACTTTCTAATTTTGATATCTCCATTGTTAAATTCTGACTTTGTTCTTTAGTTAAATTTAATTCATTAGATAGTTCTGAAACTTTAGTATTTAGTGTTTTTAATTTGATATTATCTTTTCCTAATAAATTTTTTAATTCACCTTCAATCTCTTCTCTTTGTGACGAATTCAAACTAAGGGGATCGCCATAAGTTGCTGTTATGTAGGCGTAATCATCTACATAATCATATTTTTTTGATCTTACAATTGCGGCAGCTTTAATGTTGGTCATTTCCCATATAGGACCTGTCAAATTTCCTACAGGATCCTTCCCTATTTTTGCAACTGCATCCCTTGCTGCGTTTAAGGCTGCTGTCTCATTATTGGTTCCTACTGTTATATCAATTAATTTTGCTCTTAAAGTTGCTGGATCAAGTCCTGCAAGATTTTCTGCGTCATCTGCAAAAGTTGGAACACCTTTTAAAATTTTTATAACTTTTTCTTCAACAGCTTTAAGATCTGGATTTTCTTGTGAAATAATTTCATTATACTTTGCTGTAGCTTCTTCTACTTGTGCTATTAGATTTGATCTAGCTTGTTCTGCAGCGTCACCAAGTTTTCGACTATGTTCTAGTGATAAATTCCCTACTTCACGTTGTAAATTTATCAAATTGTTAATTTCAGTATTTGATGTGCTCTTATCAATCTGAATTTTATAAATTTCACTTGAAATTTTTTGTGCTTCCATCATTTGGTTTTGAGCTTTGTTATTTATATCTGAGAGTTGCTGATCTAAATCATTAATAGTTCTTGTCCACTCACCATAATTAATGTTGCCTTTATCTCTTTGCAGGGCAGCATATCCACCAATTGAATTTATAAATGAATTTTTTTCTAATGATTTTTGCATATATTGTTGATTAAAATCATTCATCTTAGCGTATTCACTAGATAGCTGACCTTGAAGTGGTTTTATTTGTTCATTTATTTCTTCAGTTTTTAATCTTTGAAACTCTTGTATATCTTTCAATTGTTTTTGTTTTTCTTCTAATGTTGCTGTAAGATTTTTTAATTCAGAATCAGAATTTAAAATTTTATCTAGTTCTTTAGCTACCAAGTCTGTTTCAACCACATTTGACTGAAGGCTTGAATATTTAATCCACGTTGTATTTAATCCTGCTAAAGGTTGGAATTCTTTTGCTTGCTCATTAATTTTTTTATTCCATGCAGACTTAATCCCTTCTACCTCCATAGATGCAAGAGCAGCAGCTTGTATTGCCTTATCTTCTTCGATCATAACATTGAGTTCAGCATCAGATGGTATATCAACAACCCATTCTGGATTTTTAGATAGTTTTTTTGAAACCTCTTTGTAAATTTCTTTTTGTCTTACCCAATCATCACTATTAACTGCTTGAATGCTTTTTTGAATATAGTCCTCTGAAAAACCAGCATAAGTTGCGTATTTTTCTATTTCAAATGCTCTATGTTTTCTAGGATCAGCATCCATTATTACGCCAACTTCTCTCATGGAAAAATCTATTTGTTTATCAAAGTCTTTACTATCAACGTCTCCTAACGCTGAATGATACCTTGCAAGTGCATCTACTTCTAAATCTATTGATTTTTCAAAATTGCTTTCAATAAAATCTCTTTCACGAGATGCATATTGTAATTGTTCATTTAATGAATTTACCTTTGTGTTTAAATCTGTATTTTTTAGACGGTCAAGCTCAAAATTTTTTTGAGATAAAATATCTTGATTTGCTGAAAGTTGGTTGTTTAGATCTCTAATATTATTTTGAAGTTGTGTTTTATTAGCAATTTCATTAGTTAACTCTAAATTTAAACCTTGAACTTGTTGCTGAAGCGAACTTGATTGTTCTTCTGCAAATTTGATCTCATTTGAAATTTCATTCATTTGATTATTAAATTGGTCAGCCAACTCTTTGCTTTGACTTATCTCATCGCTAGATAAAACTGTTGAAGATTGTTTTAATATTTCTTCATTATATTTTGCTAAAAGATTAGATTTTTGTGTTTGAAGATCTGTGATTTGATTTGATATAGGATCAATTTTTGTTTGTAGTTCTGTCAGTGAATTTCTTTTTTCCAATATTTTAATATTATTTACTTGTAATTTTTGCTCTAAATCATCAACTTTTGAAGAAATTTCTTTATCGACAACTACTTCTGAGCCAGCAGATGTTAAAATAGAACCATTATAAGACTCTGCCCATTCTTCTTTTGTCCATGTTTCTATTTGCTTGTTTTTATTTAAATTGATAGCTATTTTTATAGTATCAATTCCCATACTGTTTAAATTCTCAGAGATAGAAACTGTATCAATTCCTTTTTGATTTAGATCAACTAGTTCTGACATAAATTTGTTTAGCTTTTCCTCTTTAGCAACATTCATTTGTGATGTTATTTCATTTACAATATCCATATCGTCTTTTGATATTGCAGAAACATCCATATTAGACATATCTGTCCCAAACTCTTGAGGAATTATACTTTCGACATCAGATAAAGATTTTTCTATAAACTCTAAAGTCTTTATCGCATCCTTAGTATTGTTGTTATTTATAGCTTCCTGAACATACTCGGTTGCTTTATCAATTTCTTTTAAAGCTTGATCAATTATTTTTGATTGTTCTGTCGAAGCTTCTGAAGCATTATTAAATTCTTCTCTAGCATCATTAATAGCATCAGTTAATTCAGTTATTTCTTCTATTGAATAGGATTTAGATGTTATAAAAAACAAAATAACAAATACAATTGTTAAAATTTTACTCAA
>CACFXK010000002.1 GCA_902570125.1 uncultured Pelagibacteraceae bacterium | reverse complement strand
AGTTGTTTGAAAGATACTGCAATCATTACTGCTGTTATATTTTCAATTATCGCTACTGCAACTTTTTTAAGTGTAGTGCTTACTTATACTCAAGCTCCTCAAAGAATTATAACTTATTTTACAGATATGGGTGTAAGTGTAAATTTATTCTGGACAATGTTGGGAGCTATATGTTTAATTTTAGGAACATTTATAGAAATAGTTCCAGTATTTTATTTAACAGTTCCAATTTTTGCAGCTTTAACATTATCTTTTGATCAAAGCTTACTTCATTTATATGTAGTATTTGTTGCTTTTGCTGGAATAGGAATGATAACACCTCCAGTTTGTGTAGGAATTTACACAGCAGCTGGAGTAATAAAAGAAAATCCAGCTAATGCTTTTAAAGAAGTTCCGCTATTTACAATAATTGGGATTATATATGGAATATTGATGATTTTATTTCCTGTGTTTTCTACCTGGTTGCCTAGTTTAATGTAAGTTATTTTCTAATTCCTAGAACAATGTAAATAAAACGTTTAAATTTATTATTAAATAACTTAAATTTTTCAGAATTGTTTGTTGCTTTGTCTAAAATAAAAATAGTATTAAACTTATATTTTTTTAATTGATCTTCAATCTCATTAAATGAAAATTGATTTACATTATATGGTCTTATTTGTCTTAAATTTGGCATAGAAATTAGTTTATGAGATTTTTTTCCAAGATAAGTTCTTACGATAACTATTTTTTTGGTAGAATTTAAAATATTATCTAATAGTTTTTTTGGTTGTGTTGCATGTTCTAACGTCGCAGATATTACTGAACAATCTGTTTTATTTAATTTTATTTTTTCACAATTCCCTATTTTATATTTTTTATTTAACTCTGGAAACTTTGTTAATCCCAAATTAATAAATTTCTTATCAATATCATATCCGAAATAATTTACGTTCCATTTTCTTAATTTCATCTCTTTATAAAATTGAAAATAATTACATCCAATATCTTTAATTGAATTAATATTATAATTTTTAACTAAATCTAATACTTGATTACACCAAATTAAATTGGAATTATTTAATCTTTTTTTGTATAAATCAAATGTTTTTTCGTCATAAGTGCTTGATGAGTGTGTTAAGTTTTTATTTTTTTTTTTCACGTTTATAAATTATTTATTTAATTAAGTATTTTCTTCTTAGCTTTTTAAAATTCCTCAGAAATTAATAAAAATTTAAAATAATAAAAATAACTTCATTTTATTTTTTAATCTCTTTCTCACAAATTAACATAGCTTCTTGAGGATTTAATTCTTTTTTTATTTTGCTCTTTGCAATGACGCAGGCTGATATTGATTTTTTAAGACTAAAATCTTCATATTTTTCAACACTAAAATAAAGAAAAATAACTGCTGCACCTAAGAATAAAAGTAATTTATAATTTTTATACATTAAGAAGCTATCTGTTTTGGTAAGGATATATCCAGATGATAATCAGGTTCATCTCTTTGTTTTTTAAGAGCTGGTATTATTTCTTTATAAGTATCGATCAATCCGTTTTTAATTTCAGGTAATTGGTCTTTCAAATGGTAATGTAACTTTTCTAAATTATAAGCTGGAACTGTCGGAAACATATGATGTACACAATGATATTCCATTTTCCAATATAAAAAACTAAGTATAGGGTTTAATTTCATATCCCTTGCGGACAATCTGTGATCTTTTACATCTCTTGCTAAACCTGCATGTTGCGTGAAGGCAACTAGTTTATGTAAACCCTTTCCATAATAATGTGGTAGCAAAAGATACAATACAGGTAACCATGAAGATACTAAGATAGACCAAATAATTATGGATAACCAAATACCAACATAAATTCTTGAAATCAAAATAGCTCTTGGTCTAGCATTATCAGGAATACTATCGGTCATTACTTTAGTTTTAATATTAAACGCATGTTTTATGACTTCAAAAGCTATGCTTTTTTTGAAAAATAATAATTCACCAAAGGGAATTAAATTCATTATTAATTTTTTAGGGGTATCTTTTAAATTATTGTCGTACTCGATTTCATGATCATAAGGGTTTTTTGTTGAATAAGTATTTCCATGGTGAACGAAATGGGTAAATCTCCATCTTGTAGGTTCAAAGTAAGCCATGAAACATGAAATATAGTAAAATATTTCATTTAGAAATTTAGTCTTGAATGCAGTTTTGTGACCCGTCTCGTGCCAAATTGGATTACAAAAACAAAAGATATTTCCATAAATATATAACCAAAAAATTGACCACCAGGAACCCCAATTAAAATATGCTAAATACCCAACAATGCTTAGTAAGCTAAAATAAATACCAACATGCACCAATCCTTTTATGTCAGATTTTTTTGTAAGTTCTCTTAAGACTTCTTTATCAATATTAGGTCTAAACCACTTATCTAGTTTAACGTCCATAAATTACAGTATGAATAAACATCATACATATATTTATTTAACTAACCAATGATTTTTGAGGTTTCATATCACCTTTTTCAATTCCTGCTACTTCTACTGGTTTTTTCATTGCGTCTCTTCTGAATGGCTCACCTAATTCTTGGTTTAAAATAACCTCTATAAATGTTGTAATTCCTTTTTTTTGATCTTCGCATGATTGCTTAATTGCTTTAGTTGTTTCTTCCATTGTTTTAACAGCAACACCTTTTAAACCACAAGCATTAGCAACTTTAGCATAACTTAATTCAGGATCTAGTTCTGTTCCAATAAAATTATCATCAAACCATAAAATAGAATTCCTCTTTTCTGCTCCCCATTGGTAATTTCTAAATATTACCATTGTAATTGCAGGCCATTCTTCCCTTGCACAAGAACTCATCTCATTCATACTTATTCCAAAAGCACCATCACCTGCAAAACCAATTACTGGTGTGTCTGGACATCCTATTTTTGCTCCAAGTATTGATGGAAAACCATAACCACATGGACCAAATAAACCTGGTGCTAAATATTTTCTGGGTTTTTCAAAAGTTGGATATGCATTACCTATTGCACAATTATTTCCAATATCACTAGATATAATTACATCATCTGGCATTCCAGCCTGTATTGCTCTCCAAGCTTGTCTTGGAGACATCCTATCTGCGTCTCTTTCTCTAGCTTCTTTATTCCAAACTGTCCCTGGATCATCATCTTCATGATCTAAACTTGTAAGTGTTTGTAACCAAGCTGATTTTGTTTGATGAATTAAATTTTTTCTCTCATCTCTTCCATTATCTCCAGCTGTCGATGAGAGTTTTTCTAAAATCTGCTGAGAAACCATCTTGGCATCTCCACAAATACCAACTGTTACTTTTTTTGTAAGTCCAATTCTGTCTGGATTCATGTCTACCTGAATAATAGTTGCATCTTTTGGCCAATAATCAATTCCATATCCAGGTAAAGTTGAAAAAGGATTTAATCTTGTTCCTAATGCTAAAACTACATCTGCTTTTGAAATTAATTCCATACCAGCTTTAGATCCATTGTATCCTAATGGTCCAACTGCCAAAGGATGACTTCCTGGGAAACTGTCATTATGTTGATATCCATTGCACACTGGAGCATCTAATTTCTCAGCTATATTTTTACATTCATCAACTGCATTACCAATTACTACGCCTGCTCCAGATAATATAACTGGGAATTTAGCATCTGATAAAAGTTTAGCAGCTTTTTCGATGGCTTCTTTTCCTCCACCTTGTCTTTCAAATCTTACAATAGGTGGCAACTCAATATCTATTACTTGTGTCCAGTAATCTCTTGGTACATTTATTTGTGCTGGTGCTGATCCTCTAAATGCTTTTTCAATAACTCTATTTAATACTTCTGCCATCCTTGAAGGATCTCTAACCTCTTCTTGATAACAAACCATATCTTTAAATAAATTCATCTGCTCTACTTCTTGAAAGCCTCCTTGACCCATAGTTTTATTTGCTGCTTGGGGAGTTACTAACAATAATGGTGTATGGTTCCAATAAGCTGTTTTAATTGGTGTAACTAATCCAGTTATTCCTGGCCCATTTTGAGCAATAACCATTGACATTTTACCAGTTGCTCTAGTGTAGCCATCAGCAATTAAGCCACCATTAGTCTCATGAGCAACATCCCAAAAAGTAATTCCTGCTTTAGGAAATAAATCAGATATTGCCATAAAAGCTGATCCTATTATTCCAAACGAGTGTTCTATTCCGTGCATTTGAAGAACTTTTATGAATGCTTCTTCAGTTGTCATTTTAGTCATGGTTCAGCCTTTCTAATTCTTTTTTTTAATTGTCAAAGTGTCCGATTAATATATAAGATTGAGCGAATTTCAAATAAAGAAATCGTCACAATGTCAAATACTGATATAATAATACACGATGAAAAAGACAACGTTGGCGTAGTTGTTATTGAGAAAATAAACCCAGAACAAGATTGTAATTGTTGGATAATGGAAAACGATAAGTCTGTTTCAATACAATCAAAAGACGAAATACCATTGGGTCATAAGATTGCAATGGCAGATCTAAATGAAGGTGACACTATTTTGAAATATGGTCATGATATTGGTAAAGTAGTAAAAAATATTAAAAAAGGTGAACATGTGCATGTTCATAACGTAAAAACAAAAAAGTGGTAATTAATGGAAATTCCAAAGAGTTTTTTAGGATACAAAAGAGAAAATGGTCGTGCTGGGACACGTAATCACGTTATTATTCTTCCTGTAGACGATATTTCGAATGCATGCGCAGAAGCAGTAGCAAATAATATAAAAGGCACAATAGCTCTACCCCATTCTTACGGACGATTACAATTTGGTGCAGACTTAGAACTTCATTTTAGAACAATGATTGGTACAGGAAAAAATCCTAACGTAGCAGCTGTTATTGTTGTTGGTATTGAGCCTAAGTGGACAAAAAGAATTGTAGATGCAATCGCTACCACTGGTAAACCAGTTGAGGGTTTTAGTATCGAAGGTGTCGGAGATATAGATACTATTGCAAAAGTTTCAAAAAAAGCACAAGAATTTTCGATGTGGGCATCAGAAAAACAAAGAGAAGAGTGTCCAATGAGTGATTTATGGATTTCAGTAAAATGTGGAGAGTCTGATACAACATCAGGATTAGCATCTAATCCAACAGTTGGAAATCTAATGGACAAATTGGAACCTTTAGGTGTTCACTTATGTTTTGGTGAAACTTCTGAGCTTACAGGTGCTGAAACTGTTTGTGAAAAAAGAGGTAAGACACCTGAAGCACAAGCAAAGTTTAAAAAAACATGGAATGATTATAATGATTTCATTCTTAAAGAAGCTACAGATGACTTATCAGAAAGTCAACCAACTGCAGGAAATATTGCTGGTGGATTAACTACAATCGAAGAAAAAGCATTTGGTAATTTTCAAAAAATTGGAGGATGTCAATTTATTGATGTTTTAGAGCCGGCCGAGGAACCAACAAAAGGTGCTGGGTTGTACTTCATGGATACTTCTTCAGCTGCTGCAGAATGTGTTACTTTACAAGCTGCGGGTGGTTTTAATATTCACTTATTCCCTACCGGACAAGGGAATATTATAGGAAATCCTATTGAACCTGTAATTAAATTGACAGCAAACCCTCTTACAGCAAAAACAATGAGCGAGCATATTGATGTTGATGTTTCAAAAATATTATCTAGAGAAATGAATTTAAGTCAAGCTGGGGATGAGTTAATTAAATCAACTTTAAGAGTTGCAAATGGAAGATTAACTTGCGCTGAAGCTCTTGGCCATAAAGAATTTGTGATGACAAAATTATATAGAAGCGCTTAATTATTTTTTTAATTTAGCTAATCTTTTATCGTCCCAATTAGAGTAAATTCTTCTAATCATCGCAGCCCCAACTCCAAGTACTACTGCGAGAAGTACTGAGGTTAATCCATAAAATATGGGTAAATCTTTTGAAAAATTTAATATGAATTCACTTAATGGACCCAAATTGTCTGTACCACTGACTATAGTGTTTACAGTTTTATCATCTTTAATAAAAGTGTCATAAGCAATTGCTATTCCAACTAATAATAATAATATTGCTAAAATAGTTTTAAACTCTGAACTATCAATTTTTTCTCCAATTTTTTGTCCAAACTGCACGCCAATTATCGAACCTAAAATTAAAACTGTAACTAAAATTAAATCTATGGTTCCATAGTTTAAAGCATGCAAAATTGTTACTATCGCACTAATAAATATAGTCACAAAAAGTGAAGTTCCAGGAATTAATCTGGTAGGCATTCCAATAATGTAAATCATAGCTGGTACTAAAATAAAAGCACCACCTATCCCCATAATTGCAGCGATGAAACCGACTATAAGACCTATAATTATTGGTGTAAATGCGCTTTCATAAAGTTGTGACTTTTTAAAACGCATTCTTAAAGGAAGACCATGTATCCAATAATGTTTATGTAACTTTTTTCTTTCAGTTACTTTTTTTCTTGCTTTATCAATTTCTGACACTCCTTGAATAAGCATAAAGGTTCCTAAAATTGCAAGGATGTACATATAAGCTAAGGAGATAACTACATTGATTTTTCCAATATCTTTGAAATATGAAAAAGTTATAATTCCAAGTATTGTTCCAACAGTTCCTCCTATGACAATCATTAGTCCCATTTTGTAATCGAGTGTTCCTTTCAGATAATGAGTTGTAGATCCAGAGACTGAGGTTCCTAAAATATTACTGGCTTCATTGGGAACTGCATAAATAGGAGGTACACCTAAAAAAATTAAAAAAGGTGTCATCAAAAATCCTCCACCAACTCCAAACAAGCCAGATAAAATTCCTACAACTAAACTTAGACCAAATATAAAAAGTATATTTATTTCGACTTGTGCAATTGGAAGAAAATACTCCATTTAAAGTAATTATTCCTCTAGGAATACAAAGTCAATAAATATGAATGTTTTTAGATAAAATTCTGTGCAGTACTAAGAAGAATTATGCCCCAAGCAAAGAAGATAAAAAGATATAAAAATGATTTAATTATTTTAATTAGTTGATTTTCAAAGAATAAGGGAAGTTTTTTTAAATTATCATTTATTATTTGAAACATACTCGCGGAATATCACAAGTTGTAATAAATGCAATTATTTTTTAAAAATATTTAGAAAATTGTTGCACCGAAGACTTTGACTTCATCTCCCTCTTCTCCAAGAACTAGTCTTCCCAAAAAGTCTCCAGGGATCTTTGTGCTAGTCTGTTTATATAAGACTGTTATGTAAAGACCTCTTCTAAGACAGCCGATTGCCTTACATCCTTCAGCTAAACTTGAAATCAACTCATTATTTGCCCATTGTTTTCCAAGTTCGACTTCATTAGCTCCATACATCATCTGAGATGACAAATCTCGCGTAAAGCCACCATAATCTTTGATATTAGAGGACTTAACTAGGTTGGCCCACATTGGTTCAGCAATTTTAATAATTTCCTCGTCGGATTTATCTAAAAGGGCCATTTCTGTTTTAATTCAATTAAGAAGCTTCTTTTTTCTTCTCGTTCTCATCTACTATATGGTAAACAGGCACTTTTTCTAAAGTAAACTTACCAGTTTTAGGATCTCTTCTAGAAACTGTCAGACAGTGCCAATTATCATCGTCAAGCTTCATATGATCACCTCTATAATAATAGCCGGGCCATCTAGTTTCTTCTCTAAACATTGTATGTTCTGTTACACACTGGGATGTTAAAGCTCTATGCTTAAGCTCCCATGCTCTCATTAATTGATGGTAGTCCTCTGCTCCAACATTTTCTAAATCCTCTTCAAGCCATTTAAGCAATTCTAGACCTTTTTTAAGCATATTTGCGTTAGTCATGTAGTTTGTTGCAATTCCTCCAACATACTCATCCATAATTCTTTGCAATCTTTGAAGACCTTGAATTGGAGATATATAACTAGGTGAAACAGTTCCTCCAGTTATCTCATTCCTTCCAACAGTATAATTTTCAAGTGGTTTATAAACAGCTGTTTTAAAGTCTTCACATTGTTTATCGCTAACTTTAATACCATTAGCTTTTTGGTCTTCAATATATTTAACTGCTGCTTTTGCTGCTAAACGACCTTCTGTAAATGAACCTGAAGAAAATTTGTGTGCACTTCCCCCAACAGTATCTCCAGCTCCAAAAAGTCCCTCAATTGTTAGCATTCTATTATAGCCCCAGAAATATTCTGGGGGTGATAGATCTTCTGGTCCACTTACCCATGCACCTGAACATGTAGCATGAGATCCCATAACATAAGGCTCGGAAGTAGTAAGTTCTGGGTTTGTGTATTTTGGATCAATATTTTGTGACGCCCAAACAACAGCTTGACCAACTGTCATTCCTAAGAAGTTTTCCCAACCAACAGTTTCTAAATGTGGATCTTGGAAAGCTTCTGTAGTGACCATATGAATTGGGCCTCCACCTGCCATAGTTTCTTGAATAAATGCATGATTTCTTAAACATGTAGGGGTTGGGTGATGGTCTATATATTCACCAACCAATTCTTTAGTTTGTTCATACCATTTCTTTTCATAGTTTTCCCCATTAGCATTTTGAGTATAAGTTTTTAAATGTAGGAAATATGCGCCAACAGGACCGTATCCGTCTTTAAATCTACATAATACAATTCTGTTCTCCATTTGAGTCATTTTAGCTCCTGCTGCAATAGGAAGTGCATATGCTGAACCATTACTCCAAGGAGCATACCAAGTTCTTCCCATACCTTCTCCTACAGCTCTTGGTTTAAATATGTGAGATGCTCCACCTGCAGCAACTATAACTGTCTTTGCTCTGAAAACATGGAAATCTCCAGTTCTCATATTAAACCCTACAGCTCCACCTACTCTATTTTCTTTTTCCTCATCCATTAAAAGATGAGTGATCATTATTCTATTGTAAATTTTGTCAGCTGATTTTTTAGCAGCTTCAGCTACTATTGGTTTGTAACTTTCACCATGAATCATGATTTGCCATTTACCTTCTCTTAAGTAACGACCAGTTTTTTCATTTTTCATCATTGGCAGGCCCCACTCATCAAACATGTGGACAGTTGAGTCTACATGACGAGCCATATCATAACCTAAATCTTCTCTTACCATTCCCATTAAATCATTACGAGCATATCTAACGTGATCTTCAGGTTGGTTTTCACCCCATTGCATACCCATGTAGCAGTTAATTGCATACAATCCTTGGGCTACAGCTCCGCTTCTATCTATATTTGCTTTTTCAACACAAACAATTTTCAAATCTCTGCCCCAGTGCCTTGCTTCAAATGCTGCACCTGTTCCAGCCATTCCGCCTCCAACTACTAGAACGTCACAATCTTCGTAATGTGTTTTATGTTTGGCCATTAATAATAAACTCCCTTTTTGAAAGTTTCTTTTGGAACTGATGGTAGTTCTCCATCAATATTTAAACCTTCTGGCTCAGTATATAATCTTTGAGAGTTTATCTCTCCTTGATTTGGTTTATCTCCTTCTGCAAGTTTTGGAATAAATTTGCCCCAAGGTTTAGTTGTAATTGGAGATACAAAATCTTTTGTAGTTCCATTTCTAAATTTTATTTTCCATGAGATAGTTCCTTTTTCTTCTTCCCTTCTAACTCTGACACTGTGTCCCATTGGTGCAAAATCTGCGTAACCTCTTACATCGATTGCATGATTAGGGCATGCTTTAACACATGAATAGCACTCCCAGCAAAAGTTTGGTTCAATATTCTTTGCTCTTCTTATTGTTTCATCGATATGCATTATATCCGATGGACAAATATCTACGCAGTGACCACAGCCATCGCAACGAGTCATGTATACAAAAGTTGACATAATTTAATTTTTCTCCTTTTTAATTTTTATCATATTAATAGTGTTTTGGCTCTTCTCTTTTTATACCTAAGCCAAATTGCTCAGGTGCATCTGCTTCTGGTGGTAGATTATCTCTAGAACCATCAGCTTCTGCTAAATTTTTTTGTAGTGCTGCACCAGGTTTATAAAACATATGAGCAAATTTTGACCAATATACTCCACCAAATAAAACCAAATTTGCTGCGATAAACAATGCTAAGAAAACCATGTCATCATATCTTCCAACAAGATTTAGTGATTGAAGATAAGACCATATCAAACCAAATAAAGATGATGCTATTAATGCTAAAACGAATAAGTCAGCTTTAATCACTCTAAACCAAGGTTGTGCCTCAGAATAAACATCAACTCTTAGAAAGAACCAAAACCAAGATCCTCCTAATACAGTTAGTGCTGCTCCAATATGCCATATCATTGGCCATACTGCAGGGGTTGTAGATCCCGGCGATGTATAAAAGAAGACCATTACAACTGAACCTACCCAAAAAAGTATAGTTCCATACATTCCCATTACATGCGCGACTCTTCTTTTACCGGCACCAAGTTCTGACGTAGTAGCAATGTCGCTCGCTATAGTTTTTGAAATTACAGATATTCTCTCTCCTGTTGATAAGGTTTTCGTAGCTGATAATTTTGCTTTTTTTGCATTGTTAAAGAAATACTTCACATTTTTTTTATGGATAATATCCATAACTGTTCCAACTAGAATTAGTAAGCCCATTAAAATAACAAAAGATTGCATCAAAAATGGTGGTACAGTCTCTGCTAGTGTTAAGAATGGATTAGTTGATATCATTGTGAATTTGTTCCTTCCGCTTAAGATTTTTAGTACACTTATTTAAATAGATCAACCGCGATATAATGACATTTCAACAGCTTATAATCGTAATTATTATTTGGTTTTACGCACATAATGTTGTTTAGAGGCAATTACGCTTCTAACACCACCTTGTGGGTTGTCAACGTCTCCAGATCTTCTTGGAATCAGATGAATATGACAATGATTAATTGATTGTCCTGCAGTTTTACCAGAATTTGATCCAACATTAAATCCTTCTATTGTACCATCTATAATTTCAAGCTTCTTCTTAAGTTTTTTTAGAAGGGCATCACAAGCAAGAACTTCCTCACTATTTAATTCAAAATAATTTTCTACATGTCTCTTTGGAACAATTAAAGCATGATACTTTGAAACTGGATAAGTATCAAAACTAGCGAAAGCCAATTCATTTTCTAGTTCGAAATCATTGTTGGATATATTGCAAAATAAACATGGGTTATTGGGATCTCTCATTTTTTAATTATAAATATATTTTTCTTTTTTAAACTCTTTTTCAAAAGTCTTGTACATTGAATAAAATATTTTGCTTTTTCTTCTCTTCCAATTGCTATCTACAATATAACTTGTAGAAACAACACCTTTGCCAGAACCAACTAATAGAATTTCATCAAATTGATTTAATTCTTTAAGATAAATATCTTTTTTAATTATATTAAATTTTTTTTCATAAAATTTAAAATTAGTTCCTCTATAATATTTGTTTTTAGGTGAATAAATTTTGTTCTTTTTTACAAATAATAAATTTGAAGTTCCAGTTTCAAATATTTTATCTTTTACGCATAAAGCAATGTCTTCTTTAGATGTATTCATTTTAGATAAATATTCTAGTATTTTTTTGTATTTTAAGTTTTTATATTCAGGTTTCACTCTTTCATAGTTTACTAATTTAATGCCAAATTTATTGTTAAGTTTGACTCTGTCTCTAAGAGATATTGAAATAGTATTTTTATTTAAAGCAACTCTAAGTAAATGATTGTAAGATTTTGTTTTATCTATATTTTCATTTATTAATTTTAATATTTTACTTTTTATTCCTTTATCATATATCTTATAGGCCTTTAAAGATTTTATTAAATTATCAATGTGTGTTTTAAAAAAAAGAATTTTAGGTGGCTTATTATAGATCCACATTGTTGTAAAAACTCCATCCTTGTTCCATAGATCATCAAACTCAATTTCTTTAAAGTTTTTACGCTGATAAGATTTTTTTAATAAGTAATTTACCATTATTTGTCAAAAAAGATTCTGGATGAAACTGAAATCCATATACATCATCTTGAGTATTTTCGAAACCCATTGCTATATCAGATTTAGTACATCTCATTGTGATATTAAAGTTTTCTGCCTTAAAAGGTTCTTTTAACTTAAGTGAGTGATACCTGCCAACTGTAAAAATTGAATTTTTTTTAAAAATAGAATGATTACTTGCAATTTTTACAGTCGATTGAAAACCATGATAAATATTTTTTTGTTGAATAATTTTTCCATTTTCACTGTGTAGGATCAATTGATAACCAAGACAAATACCAATAATTTTTTTTGTTCCTTTGTATTTATTATAAATCTTTATAGATGTTGGGTAATCCTTGGGTGATCCTGGTCCAGGAGAGAATACTATTGTTTTAGATTTATCCAATAATTTTTTATTTATATCAAAGTAATTTGAGCAATAAACTTCGTCAAATTCAGAAAATTGATGAACTACATTCCAAGTAAATGAATCTTGATGATCAATAATATAAATCATTTAAATAATTCCAAAAGTGATTTTGCCTTGATAAAGTTTTCATTGAATTCTTTCTTTGGATTACTATCCAACACAACTCCAGATGCTGCAGATATTTCTGATCTATTTTTAAAATTTAAAATTGATCTAATAATTAAATTAAACCTCATATCTTCATTAAATTTTATATACCCAAAACTCCCAGTAAAAATATTTCTATCTTCCTTTTCTTGTGAATTAAGTAATTCCAATGTTCTTATTTTAGGACAACCAATTACAGATCCACCTGGCATCATTGACTTAATTATTTCTAAAACAGATGTTTTTTGATTTAATTTTCCAATAATGCTAGTGACGTAATGATATAGGTGCTTATATTCCTCTACATATTTTTGTTTTTTGATTTTTACTGTACCTGGTTTGCATATTCTAGATAAATCATTTCTCTCAAGATCAACAATCATATTATGTTCTTTAGTTTCTTTGATGTTATTTCTAAAGAATTTGAGAGCTTTAGATTTTGTTGTATATTTATTTTTTTTTAAGGTACCAGCAATAGGTTTGGTATTTATAAAATTACCAACTCGATTGATTAAAGTCTCAGGAGAACAGCTAACTATTGAATAATCTTTATCTCTAATCATGAATGATTCAGGCGAAGAGTTAATCTTCATTAGTTTCCAAAAGAAATTTACCGAATTAATTGTAGATTTATTTTTGTACTTTGTGCATATTTTAATTTGGTACGTTTCACCCTCTCTAATTTTTCTTGAAAATGTATCAAATATTTTTTGATATTTGCTAAAATCTAAATTGAGCTTAAAAGGGCTTAGAATTTTTGTTTTTTGAAAGACTTCATTGAATTGAGCTCTTTTTATATTTGAATGAATAGTAATTTTTTTTCTTATTTTAATTAAAGTTTCAGGTTTATAAAAAATACCCTTGTGAAATTTTAAATTTTTTTGGTTTTTTATAGATAAATTTAAAAGACTACATAAAATCTCATAACCAAAAAATCCCACATATAAGTCGGTTTCTTTTCTATATTTTTTCGAAGAAAAGCTATGTAAAAATTTTGCAATATTATTTTTGTTAAGCGTTATCTTTTTTGAAAAATCAGTATAAATATTATAACCCCCGTCAACTTTATAAATAATAAGAGGCTTATTTGACTGATAAAGTTTTTCTAAATATTTATTAAACTTAAGTTTATGCTGCCTGAACTCGTTCAATTGTTTTCTCTTTTATAGGTAAGTGTATCACACCAGCAAAAATAGAAAGTGCGATAGATGCGTACCAAGCATAATCAAAGTTACCATGCATTTCATAAAAAACTCCACCTAGATATGCTCCAAGAAAGGATCCTACCTGATGACTGACAAATACAATACCATATAAAAGACCTAGATGTTTTGTTCCAAATATATGTCCCACTATTCCATTAGTTGGGGGTACAGTTGAAAGCCACAGAAGCCCAAATGTTACTCCAAATACTATACAATTAAATACGCTTGGAGGTAAAAATATAAAATAAATTAATGATACACCTCTTAAAAAATAAATTGCACTTAAAACTTTCTTTTTGCTAAATCTAGTTGCTAAATAACCTGCACCAATCGTACCAATCATATTAAAAACACCAACTAGAGCTAATATCATTGCTGCTGTCCAATCGGGTAATCCTCTATCCATCATATAAGTTGGGATATGCGTAGCCACTAAAGCAATATGCCAACCACAAACAAAAAAACCCAGAGTTAAAAATATGAAACTTTTATTTCCAAAAGCCTCTCTTAAAGCTTCTGATGCTGTTTGATTGTTATCAAAATTACTACTTCCAACTGGAATTTTTGGTGTATTTACAAATAGAGCAACAATTAATCCAATTCCTAATAGAAAACAAAAATATAAAATTGTAATTTCCCACCCCATTTCAATTAATGAGTATCTAACCAATAAAGGTGAAACAAAAAAACCAAATGATCCTGCACATGTAACAATACCTGTTGCTATTGTCCTATTAGAAGCAGGAAAATGTTTGGCAACAACTGATACTGGAATACTTATAGCAGTACCACCTAATCCTATACCAATCAATATTCCAATCGTTAGAGTAAAGTAGTGTCCAGTATTAAGTCCTGAGTAGAAAAGTAATAGTCCTGATAAAAAAAATAAAAAACCCACAAATATAGCTGTTGCACCTCCATATTTATCAGTTATGAAACCAAAAACTGGACTGAAGATTCCCCACATTAAAAGTTGTAAACCTATTACAAAACCAAAATGTGAAATAGAAATATTCAGATCTGTATTAAAATCAAAAAAAAATAAGCCAAATGTTTGCCTAATACCCATTGCAAAAATAACTGTTAATGAAGCTGCAATAAGGGTAACCAGTGCTTTTTTACTAGTGAAAAATTTTTCTTTACTCATTTAACGAGCATAAGGCTTTTTCTAATATCTGCAATTAAATCTTTTGGGTCTTCTAGTCCTATATGTAATCTTACCAAGTGTTCATTTTTATATAAATTTAGGAATTTTCTATCACCCATCTCAATATCACTTTGCAGCAATGCTAAACTTTCAAACCCACCCCAACTATAACCATGACCAAATAATTTTAACGAATTTACAAATTTCAAAACAGATTTTCTGCTTTTAGATCTTATAATTAATCCCATAAGACCTGATGAGCCAGAGTAATATTTTTTCCACATTCTAAAATTGAAAGAATTTTTTTTATAAGGATACAAAAGTTTTACTTTTTTACTTTTGGAAAGAAACTTACAGACTTCTTTAGCATTAGACTCATGTTTATCTAATCTTATATCCAAAGTTCTTAAGCCTCTTGTTATTAAATAAGCATCATCAGGACCTAATCTTAAACCCAAAACATCGTCTGCTTTTTTGACGTATTTATATACTTTTTTGTTAACAGCTAAACTTCCACCCATCACATCCGAATGTCCTGAATAATATTTTGTTGCTGATACTATTGACATATCAAAACCCAATTTAATGGGTTTAAAAAAATATGGTGTTGCCCAGGTATTATCTATTGCAGTAAATATTTTATTTTTTTTTGCAATAGAAATAACTTTTTTTAGATCTTGAAATTCAAAAGTATTACTTCCAGGGCACTCAACGTAAATTAGTTTAGTTTTACTTGTTATGCTTTTTTCTAGAGACCTTAAATCATGAGGGTTATAAAATTTTGTTTTAATTCCAAATTCTTTAAGATAATTTTCACTTAAATTTCTAGTTGGATTGTAAAGTGGATCTGAAACTATTATCTCATCTCCTGGTCTTGTTACACTAAATATTGATAGAAATACCGATCCAAATCCAGTTGGAGTTAAAAATACATTGTATGATTTCTCCAGTTTGGTAAGAATTTTTTGTAATATGAAAGTAGTTGATGTGCCTTTTCTACCGTAATCATAATGTCCACCTAATGGTTTTTTTAAAGCCATTCTCTGCATTTTTCTTAAATCTTGCATTGATTTAAAAATAATTGTGGATGCCCTTACTACTGGTGGATTGACAGAATGGTTGTGAAAATCTTTAGCCGTATGCTTTAAAAAAGTTTTAAAGGAATAATCCATAAAAAATTTGATATGTACTTAGGACAATGCTATATCCACCAAATAAGTCAATAAAATAGTAAAACTAAGGAGATTATGGGATATCCAAAAAAACATAGAGGCCGTAGAAAAATGGGCTCTAAAAAGAGAAGAGCAAGAAAAAAAAATAAAAAGAAATAGAAAATTTAATCTTTAATCCAACCACCACCTAGAACTTTGTGACCAAATTGGTCTTTTTTGTAAAATACACAAGCTTGGCCAGGAGATATTCCGTATTCTGGTTTTAGAAGATTTACTTTAACATTTTCATTATCTTTTATATCTACTTTTGCATCTAAAAGTTTGCCAGTAGATCTTACTTTGACCAATATATTTTTATCTAATTCATTTATATTTGTTAGTAAATTTACGTTTTTTAAATTTATATTACTTCTTGCCAGCTCTTCTTTTGGACCAATATATATTTCATTTTTTTCAGCATCAATTTTAATTACATAAAATGGCTCCTCATTTGAAACTTTAATTCCTTTTCTTTGGCCAATAGTAAAATTGACTATGCCATCATGTACTCCAACAACTTTTCCATCTAAATTTTTAATATTTCCTTTTCTGTATGATTCTGGTTTGAATTTTTTTATTACAGAAGCATAATCTCCGTTGGGCACAAAGCATATATCTTGACTATCTGGTTTATCAGCAACATTTAAATTCAGATTTTTTGCAATTTCTCTTGTTTTATCTTTAAGAAGTCCACCTAGTGGAAATCTTATATAATTTAATTGCTCTCTTGTAGTATTAAATAAAAAATAACTTTGATCTCTATTTTCGTCAATTGCTCTGTACATATTCGTTGAGTTATCTTTAGTTAAACTTTTTACATAATGACCTGTGATTAAAGCATCTGCATTTAAATCTTTAGAAAATTCAAATAAATCTTTGAACTTAACTGTCTGATTACATTGTACACATGGTATTGGTGTTTCACCCTTTAAATAACTATCTACAAAGTTATCTATAACACCTTGTTTAAACTTATCTTGGTAATATAAAATCTTATGTTCAATATCTAATTTATGTGCAACCCTTTTTGCATCCATTATATCTTGACCAGAACAGCATTGTTTTGAAGCAGCAACTTCTTTGCCATCATTATAAAGTTTTAAAGTAATCCCAATTACTTTATAACCTTCTTGCTTCATCATCCCAGCAACTGTTGACGAGTCTACGCCTCCAGACATAGCCACCACTACTGTAGTTTCTGATGGTTTTTTATTAAATCCTAATGAGTTAGTTTCTAAATTCATTTGATGGTATTTATACTTATTTCCATTATAAGTTAAATTAAATGATTTTAGATTTTGAACCAGGTGACAAAGTTATTAATCCAGCTAATAAAAGTTGGGGTATTGGTCAAGTTCAGTCAATTATCAATGACAAAGTAACTGTTAATTTCCAAAATGTTGGAAAAAAAGTAATAAATGCAAATAATATAGAACTCGAGAGAATTGATAATAATGGATGAAGGTAAAATAAGGAGTGTTGTCGAAGATTTAATTGACACTTTTCTAATCGCTGGTGAATTGTCTATTAAACTAAGAGAGAAAGGTTTAAATAAAGAGATTAAATCTGACAATACTCCTGTTAGCAATGGTGATCTTGAGGTAAATAAAATTATCACAAAAAAATTGTTAGAGTTGACGCCAGATATACCAATTGTTTCTGAGGAAACTTCACACAATAAATCTAAAAATAATTTAAACAACTTCTGGCTAGTTGATCCAATTGACGGAACATACGACTATATAAATGATGGTGAGGAATTCACTATTAATGCTGGATTAATATTAAATGGAAAAGCTATTGCCGGTTTAATTAATGTGCCTGCAAAAAAAAGGATGTTTTATAGTTTTGGAAAAGATCAATCATATGAATTTACTTTAAACAAAACTATAAAGTTAGACTGCAAGAAAATTACTCCTAAAGGTTCAATAAAAGTAGTTTCATATTCAAATAATCTTAAACCTGAAATTGAAAAAATACATAAAGATTTAGGAGTAACAGAACACGTTCGAATGAAAAGCTCCCTTAAATTTTGTGTAATAGCTACAGGAGAATTTGATGGATATGTTGCTGAGCCAAGGGCTTGTGAATGGGATATAGCTGCAGGGCACGCTATACTTGAAAACGCAGGTGGAATAGTAACAGATTTTAATGGCAATGAAATTACGTATGGTAAAAAAGATTTTAAAAATCCAAGTATAATTTTAAAGAGAAGTAAAAATTTATAATGAGTGAACAATTAAGAATAATTTTAATTATAGTTGTATCTGTATCTATATTTGGTTTAATTGTATTTGTGATGGTTAAAAATTATATAAGAAATAAAATTCAATACTATTTAGAAGAAAAAAATAAAAAAACTAAAGAAGATTAATTATTTTTAAATATTCATCTTTTTCAAGATCCATAACTCTTCTTGAAACTTCAAAATCGAAACCTGAACGAGCTAATACTCCTATATCTTTTTTGTAAAACAAAGGTCGATTGTCCTCTTGTCTTGATGGTCCAATTCTTTTCTTTTTACAGATTTTTATGGCTGAAAAAAAATCCTGATCTTCATTCTTATCTTTTATTTGATCAATTGTATTTTTAATATATTTTTCACCTACACCTTTATTCATTAAGTAATTTCTTATTTTGTTTATAGATGATCCTCTTTGTATTAAACTTTTTGCTTTAGACTCTGAATAAAACTTATCGTTTATAAACTTTGATTTTTCTAAATCCTCAAGAACAATATCTATAAGATTAGAAACATCGTTTTTTTTTATATTAGGGGTCCTTGATGTTAGATATTTTTTTAATAAATAAGTTCTTAATTGTTGTTTAGATGGCGCAAATTTTTCTACATAATTAAGTGCAAAATTCGTCATCTCATCAACGGTTACTTCTAAAGTCTTTTTTTTATTTTTTATGGGAATCATTAGTTTATTTAATATAATATAAAAATAATATGATTGAACAAATAGCAGCTTTTTTTACCATTGAGATGATTTATTTATGGTTAAATATAGGTGTAATACCCTTCTGGTTAATTCTGATTATTTTTCCACAGTCAAAGATTTGTGGATTATTGGTTACTTCTGTGTTCCCATTTTTTATTTTAACAGCTGTATATGTTTATCTAGGTTATTATTTTTACATTTCTGGATATGATTTTGATTATAATTTTACGTTGTACCTTGGTCTGTATGACTTGAGAAATCTTTTTGAAGCTGAAGCTTTTTTGATAATGTTTTGGACACACTTTTTAGCAATAAACTTATTTTGTGGAGCGTGGATAATGAAAGATAGTCAAAAATTATTTATGTCTAGATACATAGTCTTCATTCCAATAATAATAACTTATTTTATTGGTCCCTTAGGTTTAGTTATTTATTGGATAATAAGAATGTTCTACGCTAAAAGAATAAATTTGTTAGATTAAAAGCTAAATTACTTTACTACTTTAAAACCTGAATTTTGCATTGATCCAAAACCACCATCTACATGGCAAATATTTTTAAAACCCATACTTTGTAAAGTTTTTGTAGCTAATGCTGATCTTAGCCCTCCAGCACAAAAAAGAACCATTTCCTTATTCATATCAATTTTACCATCTTTAAAATATTGACTATCTGGATCCATCCAAAATTCCAGCATTCCTCTTGGTATGTGAGAAGACTTTTCTATTCTTCCTAATCTTTCTAATTCTCTTACATCTCTGATATCGATAAGGTTGCATGTATCATTATTAAATTTTTCTAGAGCTTCCTCTGGTGATATGGTTTTAATTTCCTTTAAAGCTTCTGCGACTAAAGTTGATGCTGATTTTATTGTCATAAATGTTTATTACACTAAATTAAAAATATTACTATATAAATTAAACAAAGGTTATTAAATGAAAGCTCCAAATTTTAAATTATCATCTACATCAGGTAAAACTGTTGAATTAAGTAAAGTAAAATCAAAATTTATCATCATCTATTTCTATCCAAAAGATAATACAAGTGGATGTACAATTGAGACAAATGATTTTAATAAACTTTTAAGTAAATTTGAGAAACTTGGATGCACAATTTTTGGAATATCTAAAGATAGTTTAGAAAGTCATGAAAAATGGAGTAAAAAACTTAACTTAAAATTTGAACTATTAGCAGACGAAGATAAAACTTCCTTAAAAGCTTATAAAGCCTGGGCCAAAAAGAAATTTATGGGTAGAGAATTTATGGGTACAGTAAGAAGCACTTTTATTATTGAGAAAAATAAAATCATTAAGGAATGGAGAAACGTTAAGGCAGCGGGCCATGCTGCAGAGGTTTTAGACTTCATAAAAAATTACTAAAAAAAAAGGCCCCATTTAAGGGGCCTTTTGTCAACTATAGAGAGAGAGATAGTTATTCTTTAGTCTCTTATTGCGTATGCGATCACTCCAGACTCTGTAACATCCGTACCAAGTCTTTCTGCTTCTTTGCTCAATCTAATACCCATTGTACCCTTCATAATTCCCCATACTATTAGAGATACTACAAATACAAATGCATTGATTGAAATTACTCCTAGAAGCTGCGCTCCGAATGATGCATCACCGTTCGTTAGTGGAACTGCTAAAGTTCCCCAAATTCCAGCGAACAAGTGAGCAGGTACTGCTCCTACTACATCATCGATTTTTAGTGAGAATAATAATTTTGTTCCGAAGACAACTATTATTCCACCGATCGCACCTATAAGAATTGCTGCTAGCGGTGAAGGCATTAATGGTTCAGCTGTAATTGCAACAAGACCACCAATTGCTCCGTTAAGCATTTGAATAACATCAGTTTTACCCGACATTAATCTTGTTATTGCACCAGCTGCTAATACACCACCACAGGCTGCTAAGTTTGTATTAATGAAAATATTTGAAACTGCTACTGCATCATCAAATGTTCCCATTGCTAATTGTGATCCACCATTAAATCCGAACCAACCTAGCCATAAAATAAATACACCAACTGTGACTAATGGTACAGATGACGCCGCAAATGGCTTCATAGGTTTAGCTGCTCCAGATTTATCAAATCTACCAGTTCTAGCTCCTAAAAGAATTGCTCCAGCTAATGCTGCTGCACCTCCAGTTGAGTGAACAAGTGTTGAACCAGCAAAGTCGGAGAAACCAGCAGCTGCTAACCAGCCACCTCCCCACTGCCAACCCATAACGATTGGATAGATAATTCCTGATAGAATAGCCGCAAATAAAAAGAACGGCCATAATTTAATTCTTTCAGCTAATGTTCCTGATACAATTGAAACTGTCGTTGCACAGAAAACCATTTGGAAATACCAATCAGATCCGTCAGCATATCCAGTATCAACTGAACTTGCATCAGACCATGGAGTAAAGCTTCCTATGTATCCACCTTCTGGAATTCCGTATGCTAAATTATATCCAACCATCCAGAACATAATTCCAGCTATTGAAAATAATCCGATATTTTTGGCACATATTACTGATACACTTTTTGATGTTACCATTCCTGATTCGAGCATGGCAAAACCTGCTGCCATAAACATTACTAAGAAACCACAAACCAAGAAAAGAAATGTATTGAATATGAAACCAACTTCAGCTGAAACTGTAGTTTCAGCATAACCTGCACTAGTCATATTTAGTAAGAAAAATAAACTTACTAATGGACCAGCCAGTTTTTTTAAAAGTTTAACCATTTCACCTCCGTTTAATTAAAGAGGTTGTTATAGATTTAATAAAACTAAAAACTATTGATTGTTATTTAAAAGAGATATGCAGTATTTGCATGTAGTACACCGTATGCTTGCATAAAAAAAACAGCCTTTATTAAATTCTAATTTTTAATAAAGGCTGTTTTAAAAAGTTTATTTATTGAAAACTTCTTTAAGTGCTTTTGCAGGTAAAAACTTTACCTTTTGAGAAGCAGCGATTTGGATTTGCTCTCCAGTTCTTGGATTTCGACCAATTCGAGCTTTTCTTTTAGCTACTTTATATGTTCCAAAACCAGCAATTTTAACATTATCGTCGCCTTTTAAAGCGTCCAAAATAGTGTTGGTAATCGTATCAAATGTACGCTCAGCATCAGCTTTACTTTGATTTAATGACCCTGCTAATTTCGCTATAAGTTGTTTTTTGTTCATTTTAGCTCCGGTTTTAAAGGTTATATTTATATACTTAACAAAATCGTTGATAATTCAAGCTTTTTTTTTGTGTCTATAATTAAATTTACCACAATATGTAGTTGTAAATAAGTATTGATTTATAAAGCTTTTTTAACGTTAGAAAATCCCTTTAAAATAAGCCTAAATCTTTAAGGTCATTGAATGTTGCAAAAAACATTAAAGTTAACAATAAAAACATTCCGATTCGAAAAAAACCTTCTTGTGTTTTTTGACTTAATGGCCTTCCTAAAACTTTTTCAAATGCATAAAACATTAAATGGCCCCCATCTAAAAGTGGTATTGGAAATAGGTTAATTAGGCCTAAACTTATCGATATATAGGCCATCATACTAATAAATGGCAATATTCCAAATTCAGCCACTTGTCCTGAAATCTTTGCTATTCTAATTGGTCCACCTAATTGTGAACTATCTCCAGATCCAGTAAGCATTGAACCCATATATTTAAGAGATGATGTAGTTACAAAATATACTTCTTTAACAGACTCTATTAATGCACTTGCTGGCCCTAATCGTTTATGATTTATTTCGTTGTTATATGGACTCAGTTTAATACCAACTATTCTTTTATTAATTTTATTTCCTAAATTATCAACACCTGCAACAATTTTTGGTTTAACCTTTAATAATACTTCCTGATCATATCTGGAAATTTTGAAATCAACTATCTCAGATGTTGACATTAAAATCAGTTTAGAAACATCAAGAATACTCTCAACTTTATTGTTATCTATTTCAAGTATCACATCATTTTTTTGCATTCCTGCTACTTCTGCTGGACTATCTTTTTGAACTTCATCAATAACTGCCGGCGTAAAGTCTTTTCCAGCAAACATATATATGAATAAAAAAATAAATATTGCTAAAACGAAATTTGCTATTGGCCCACCCGCCACAATTAAAGACCTTTGGTACAAAGGTTTTGTTACAAAGAGTTTTTCTTGGTCCTCTTTGTTATATTTTTTTAACAATTCTTCTTGATCAGCTTGAGAAAATACATTTCTGTCACCAAAAAATTTGACATAGCCTCCAAGAGGTATCCAACAAATTTTCCATCTAGTTCCCGATTTATCATTCCAACCAATCAACTCTTTTCCAAAACCTATTGAAAAGTCTGTAACACCAACTCCATATCTTTTTGCAAAATAATAATGGCCATATTCGTGTATGAAAACAACTACTAAAATCAGCACTATAAATGGTATGATAAAAGAGAGCATATAAGCTATTTATATTAACTATATTGGTTTCTTACAAGTTTCAAAGTGTCCAGTTTATGTCAATTATAAGCATTCTAAAGACTTAAATAAATGATTTATTGTAATTGGCATTAGAACATATATGCATTTTCCTTATATCTTTAAAAGAATCAAGCATGAAAAACTTTAATGAATTAGACATAGAAAACAAACTAAAGAATTCAATTAAGTATTCAAATTTTATCACACCCACACCAATTCAATCTCAAGCAATACCCATTGCACTTGAGGGAAAAGATGTTCTTGGAACAGCACAAACTGGTACTGGCAAAACTTTAGCTTTTACAATTCCACTTATAAATAAATTGATCATTAACAAAAATGCAATGGCTTTAATCATATGCCCAACGAGAGAATTAGCTAGTCAGGTAATGGGTACGATATCTAAACTCACTTTAGGAGACATAAGAATTGGCAATGCTCTTTTAATTGGCGGAGAAAGTATGCAAAAACAACTAAGACAGTTGAATAAAAGAGCTAGAATAATTGTTGGAACACCAGGCAGAATTAACGATCACTTAAAAAGAAAAAGCTTAAATTTAACAAGAGTTAATTACTTAGTTTTAGATGAAACTGATAGAATGCTTGATATGGGCTTTGCACCTCAAATTGAAATAATTTTAAAATTTATCCCAAAGGAACATCAAACATTATTATTTTCAGCCACTTTGCCAAGTAATATATTAAAAATTTCTGAAAAATATTTGAAAAAACCAGAAAGAATTTCAGTTGGATCAGTTTCAACTCCAATTGATAAAATTAAACAAGAAACCTTTCAAATAACTCCAGATAAAAAATATCATGAATTAATCAATCAATTAGTTGAGAGACAAGGTTCAATATTAGTTTTTGTTAAAACAAAACATGGTGCAGATAAAATTGTAAAAAGATTAAAATATGATGCTCATTCAGCAGAAGCAATTCATGGAAATCTAAGACAAAGTAAAAGAGACAGAGTTATTAGAGGATTCAGATCTGGTAAAAATAGAATTTTAGTTGCAACCGATGTTGCTGCTAGAGGATTGGATATTCCATTAATTCAACATGTAATAAATTATGATCTGCCACAAGTACCTGAGGATTATATTCATAGAGTTGGAAGAACAGGTAGAGCAGGAAAAGAAGGATCGGCACTTACCTTCTTAACAAATAATGATCGTGGTATGTGGAGAGAAATTCAGAAATTAATAAATCCAAATTTTAAATTAGAAGAAATTTTTAATAAAAAATCTAACAAAAAAAATAAAAAATATAAAAAAAGAGGTAAATCGTTCAAAGATAGTAGAAATAGAGACGATAGTAGAAATAATAAAAAAAAAACTAAGTTTAAAAATAAAAAATTTAAAAAATTTAAAAAATTTCATACTGATAACTTAGAAAAACAAGGTGATAATCCTGATAGTAGAAAAAAATTTAAATTTAAGAAAAAATTTAAGAATAGAAAAAGACCAAGAAACTTCTCCTTTAAAAAATTTAAAAAAAATTAAATTACCTCAATTTCCACGTAACCATAGGTAAGAGTGTTGCAACAATAAATGAGCAAAACAACAAAGATTGTGAGATAAATATTGGAAAAAAATCCGCAGGTAATATTATTCCTACAAGTATTGATTTTGAGAAATCGGGACTAGGAAATAATAGAATTCCACCAATTAAACCAACTATAATTGAAACATATGCATTTTTTTCATTAAATGATTTTGAATAAAAACCATAAAATACACTTAATACTGCTGCACAACAAAATAAATCAGCTAATAAAAATAGATATAAAATACTTAATCCTTTTGATGCAACAAAAAATGAAATCAAGGATAAAAATATTATAATTTGTTTAGATAATTTTAAATAATTACCTTTAAATTTTATAACTTTATTTCCATCAACAATAATCAAACTAGATATAGCATTTACTAGTGTGTCTATACTGCTCACTGTAAGTGAAATTGCTAAAATAGTTATTATTATTGATAAAAAGATGGCTTGGTCTTTTATTAATAAAGAAAAGAATGCAAGGTCAGGAACTACGCTTGGATTTTGGGAGGTTGCAACTAAACCTGAAAAGCCCATCATGAATACTATTGGTATAATAATTATAAAAGAAACTATTAAGCTATTTTTTAAAACTTTATTATTTTTAGCAGCATAAACTCTTTGCCAGTTACCTTGATGAAAAAGATTAGTTGCTGCAACAGCTATAAAAAAAGTTAGTCCTGCTGTAAAGTTAGGCAAATAACCTGAGCTTAACAAATAGGGTTTGTTCTGTTTTACAAACTCAAAACTAAAATCGTTAGAATTAAAAGAAATTAAATAAGAAAATGCAATTATTAAGAGCAAACCAAAAACTATAAATTGAATATTATCTGTAAATATTGAAGCTCTAAGACCACCATACAAAGTGTAGACGAGTGAGCTGACAATTACAATAATTGCCGTGATCCATAGATCAGTTCCTGAAATGTAATTAATTAAAATTGAAACGGCGGTAACTTCTGCTATTAAAAAAATAGTCATATAGAAAATAGATAAAAACAAAATTAACTTAAATAATTGTGAGCCAAATCTAGATCTAATCACCTCAATTAATGATTTTCCTGTTGGATATTTATCTCTAAATTTTTTTCCTAAATAAATTAATGCAAAAAGAGGAAACGCTGTCCCTAAAGAATATCCAATAACAGCCCCTACTCCTCCCCAGGTTGCTGATGATGCCGGACCGAATAAAATCCATGCACCTAGAGCAGATGCAACTAAACTAGTTGTTAGTGAAAAAGTCCCTACAGATCTACTTGCAACTAAATAATTGTTCAACCCTTGATATTTTTTTGAATATACAAAGCCAACTATTACAAAAATGATACTAATAATTAAGGTTAATAAAATTGCAGATGATTGATTTAAGATGTTTATTTGATCCATTTTTCCCTTTCTGAATTACCGGACAGGTTCCTTGGGTATTTCTCAGCCATATGGCACCCCAAAATAATTTTTATATTAAATGGTATATAAGTAAAGAGAGATGTTAAGCAACTATATGAATTATACATAGCTATTATTCACTATTAGCACTCCTAATATGTAAATAATATTGTAAATTACAATTCTCTCTCTCTTATTATAAGTTAATTATAATACTAGGCTTCGTAGATTGAAGCCTAGAAAAAAATTTTATTGAATTTTCAGCCTAAATTGGAAATAGATGTGTCACTATAAATTATTTTCTTTAGTTGTCTAAAGGTGTAATTTCCTGTCTTAATGAAAAAAATTTTAATTTTTATTTTCTGTTTTTTTGCATTTGCTGCAAATTCAATGGAAAAGAAAACTACGTTTGATAAAGATTTGTTTAGCAAAGCCCAGTCTGAGGGTAAAATTATAGTTATCAGTTCTTGGATCGAATATTGTGGATCTTGTGCAAATCAAATGAAAGTTTTGCAAAAAGCAAAAAAAAATGGTGAATTATTAGATATTAAATTCGATAACATCGAATATTTTGCATTTGATGTAACAAACAGAGATATAGCAGATTCGTTTGATGTCCTTTATCAAACTACTCTATTAATCTTCAAGGGTAAGACAGAAGTTTATAGAAGTATTGGTGAAACTACAGAGGATTTAATTTATGAAGCTTTAAAAGCTTCTATTTAAAACCAAAATCTAAAAAATATTATATCTTATTCATTTCTGACAAGTGGATAAACTTTTGGACTTAGATACTTAAGGTTTGTAAAAACTATCAATATCATTGTTACTAATCCAACTGTAATTGTTACATTTAAGAATATGTAAAATTCAAATAGCCATTTAAGTTGAAAAATATTTTCAATAATAAATTTTGATGAAATTATAGAAAAAATTGTAGAAAAAAGAATTATAGAAAAAAATGTAATTATAAATTCAATTAAAGATGAGTAAATTATTTCTTTTTTTGAAAATCCCAAAATCTTAAAAACTAAATTTTGGAAAGTTTTTATTTTTCCTTGCACTATAATTGCACTCGATATTACAACCAATCCTATTATTACTGTAACAGTTGAAATTATAATGACCGCTATAAATACTTTATTAAGAACATCAGTAACTTTTTTTAAATAATCAGAGATTTTTACAATAGAAACACTGGGGAATTCGTCTAGAAAATTAATATCATCGAATTTATCAATATTATTAAACTTCACTGTCGAAAGGTATTCATGTGGAATTTTATTTGCAAATTGAGGGTTTAACAACATTGCAAAATTAATGCTAAGATCTCTATAATCAACTAATCTAAAATTCACTACCTCACCATCTATTTCTCTTCCGTAAATGTTAAGAGTGAATATATCTCCAATTTTAACTCCAAAATCTTGTGCCACTTTGTTATCCAGTGAAATTTGTAATTTGTCTGGGCTTGATAAATCCCACCAGTTACCTTGTGTTAAAGGATTATCTTTTGGTATCTCATCTGACCATGATATTCTTCTATCATTCATTATAACCCAATAACTGTCATTTGTACTTTTGATGTAAGTATTAGGATCTATCCCATTAATTTTTACAAGACCTGCTGAAACCATAGGAACTACCTCTAATTTTGACTTATTATCAGAATTAAATATTATTTTTTCGAATTTTTCTCGTTGATCATTTTGAATTCCTAAGAAAAAATAATCTGGTGCAATTTCTGGAATAGATTTGGAAATTTCTCTTTTAAAATTTGAGCCTACAAATGCCAGCGTTAACAAAAGTGTCATTCCAAGACCTAAAGACATTATTGTAATGGGCGTGATACTTTTTGATTGAGTTATATTTTTGACTGCTATTTTTACTGAAATCTTAGAATTTTTATATTTTTTTAATAAATGAATAATTGTTACAGAAAGATAATAAAAAATTAATAAACAAATAAAAAATGATAAGAAATATGCAACACTATAAAATGGTATTGAAGACCTAATTGCAAAAAGACTAATTAATATTAGCAATAATACTATACTAATTATTACTGATTTCACTGAATAATTAAATTGCAGACTTTGAAATACATTTCTAAATAAATTTGATGCTTTAACTTGATCTATAGAATTAACAGTTGGTATTGAAAATATTATCATTACCAACATTCCAACTAAAAAAACTATAATTAAATTTATAATAGAAAAACTAGCTTCTATATTTAAACCCAAGCCATCTGAAATATATTTATCGACTATTGGGATTAAAAAAAAACTTAACCCATATGAAAATACAGTGATTAAAACTAATAAGATAGCTAATTGTAAATAATATATTGTTTTTATATTTCCAGAAAATACACCTATTGCTTTTTGAACTGCAATTGACGAATTTTTTTGATTTATAAATGATAAAAGAGTATTCGCTATTCCAATACCAGCAATTAACATAGCGCTTATTGATACAAGTGATAAAAATTGTGAAAAATTATCAACAATCCGTCTAATGCCTCCAGCTGAGTTTTCAGGGTATCTTAATCTAACTCTACTTTGATCTTTAAATAAGCTCTCTACTCTTTTAATGCCCTCTTTACTGTTAACAGATTTGTTAAATTTTACTTTATATTCATAATTTAAAAAACTACCAAGGGTATTTAAATCTAACTTATCTAAAGTTTTTTTTCCAGTTAATGCAAAATCTCCAAATACAAAGGCACCTCCAATATCTGGTAAAACTTTAACTATACCAATAACTTTAAACTCTTTGTCTTGAACCTTTACAATGTCATTTATTTTTAAGTTTAAATTTTTAAAAATATTTTCATTTACTAATATTGAACTTTCAACCTGATTTAATTTTTCTAAAGCGTCATTGGGTTCATAGAGTGCTTTTCCATACAATGGATAAAATTGATCAACTGATTTTACTCTAGTAAATGACGTTTTATTGATTTTTTTATTAACAGTTGAAATCATTGTGCTAAGTTCAACCATTTGGGAGACGGTAGCAAATTTAGTAATTTTATCTATTTTAGTTTGATCACCTATTTTGTTGTTGTAGTCAATTTCTATATCACCCCCTAATAATAATTTTGCATTTTCATTAAGTTCATTTTCTAGACTATCTTCAATCGTCATTATAGAACTTAAAATAAAGAGACTTATAAAAAGAGTAATAATTATACTTGAGATCTTATTATAACTTCTTGTTAAATCTCTAAGAGCATATTTAAAATAAAGACCAAAATTTTGATTTTTATTCAATTTTACCATCCTTAATTTTAATAATTCTCTTAGAAAGATTTGCCAATTTATTATCGTGCGTAACCATTATTAAACTTGCATTTTCTTCTTTTACATAATCAAAAAGAATATTTGAGATTAGCTCAGAATTTTCACTATCTAAATTTCCAGTAGGTTCATCTGCTAAAATTAATTCAGGCTTCATAACAATTGATCGTGCAATTGCTACTCTTTGCTGTTCTCCTCCAGATAATTGACTAGGTAAATTATTTAGCCTCTTTCCAAGGCCAAATTTATCTAGGATTTCTTTTGCTTTATTAATCGGATCTTTAATTTTATTAATTTCTAATGCTAAACTCACATTTTCTATAGCTGTATAATTGGGAATTAAATAAAATGATTGAAAAACAATGCCAATATCCTTTCGTCTTATCTCTGAAATCTCATCCTCTTTTAAACTCGAAATCTCAAAGTTTTTAAATTCAATTTTTCCTGAAGATGCTTTTTCCAAACCGCCTATCAACATTATTAAGCTTGTCTTTCCTGACCCACTTTCTCCTACCACAGATATTGTTTCCTTATAATCAACCTCAAAGCTTACATCTTGTAAAACATTTATAAGATTGTTATCAGTATTATAGTTTAAGTTCACATCTGTTAGTTTAAGAAGTTTAGTCATGTTTAAAAAATGTATTATTAAAATAATTATATTATGTCTAGTTGCATTTGGGGTAAATGCTGAGAATAAAATTGTTTTATTTGGAGATAGTTTGATGGCTGGATACGGACTTAATAAAGAAGACCATTTGTCCACAGTGCTTCAAGAAAATTTAAATAATAATGGATTAAATGTCAGAATTATAAATGCAAGTGTCTCTGGTGATACAACCGCGGGAGGTTTAAATAGAATAAATTGGACACTATCAGAAAAGAATATTGATATTTTGGTTTTGGGTTTAGGCGCAAATGATATGTTAAGAGGTATAAAGCCAAAAGAGACAAAAGAAAATTTAGAGAAAATAATTAAAATTATAATTGATAAAAATATTAAGATTATATTAGCAGGTATGATTGCCCCTGAAAGTCATGGTAAAGAATACAGAGATAAATTTAATATAATTTACTCTAACCTTTCTGATAAATATAGCTTAACTTTTTTACCTTTTCTTCTAGAAGGTGTTGCCTTAAAGCCAGAGCTAAATCTTGAGGACGGGATGCATCCAAATCCTAAAGGTGTTCAAATTATAAGCAAAAATATTGAAAAAAAGATAACTAGTTTGATTAATTAATTTAAAGCCTCACCTGCACTTAAATAATTATATCCGAAAACATCTGCAACTGCTTTGTATGTCACTTCACCCTTATGGATATTTAAGCCAGCTAAGAAATTTGGATCATCTTTTAAAGCTTTATAATAACCATCACTAGCTATTCTGTTTAAAAAAGGAAGCGTAGCATTATTTAATGCGATGGTTGATGTTCTAGGGACACCACCTGGCATATTTGCTACACAATAATGAACAATATCATCTACAATGTATGTTGGTTCAGCAAATGTGGTAGGTTTACTTGTTTCAACGCATCCTCCTTGATCTATTGCAACATCAACTATTACCGATCCTCTTTTCATGTTTTTAAGCATCTTTTTTGTGACAAGTTTTGGTGCTTCTGCACCTGGTATTAAAACACCTCCAACTAATAAATCACATTCTGAAATTAATTTTTCTAAATCAATTTCATCACTCAATTTTGGTATTATAAGATCACCAAATTTTTTTGATAATTCGTTTAGTCTTTGCTCTGATTTATCTACTATATGAACTTTTGCTTTCATACCTGTAGCAATAATTGCTGCATTTTCACCAACAACTCCACCACCCAAAATCACTACATTTCCAGGATCAACACCAGGCGCTCCTCCTAAAAGAAGTCCTCTCCCCTTTTGATTTTTTTCAAGGCAATGTGCGCCAGCTTGAACTGACATTCTTCCAGCAACTGCACTCATTGGAGCTAATAAAGGTAATCTACCGTTGTTATCAGTAACCGTTTCATAAGCAATACAAACTGATTTAGAGTCTACTAAGCCTTTAGTAAGTTCTTTTGCAGCCGCTAGGTGTAAATATGTAAAAACAATTTGATTTTCTTTAATCATTTTTACCTCGCTTGGTTGTGGTTCTTTTACTTTTACGATTATTTCTGCATCATCAAAAATATCTTCAGCTTTATCTAAAATTTTTGCACCTGCAGATTTATATTGTTCATTATAAAATCCAGCTTCAAAACCACCATTATTTTCTACTAGTACCTCATTTCCATTTGAGGTTAGTATTTTTACACTTTCAGGAGTAAGGCCAATTCTATTTTCTTGAGTCTTTATTTCTTTTGGAACACCTATTTTCATATAAGTGGATTAATTTTTTTTGCTTTTTGAATAATTTGTAATCCCTGTTCTTAATTTATCTATTATTTCATCGATATGTTTTTTTTCACAAATAAACATTGGTGCAATAATTAAACAATCCCCTGTTGCTTTAAAATTCACTCCAGCATCATAACAATGTTTAAAGCATGTAAATCCTGCTGCTCCAGGTTTTTTATCCATTTTAATATCAATTCCACCCATCATTCCATAACCTCTTATGTTATCAACAACGTCTATATCTTTTAACGACATCAAACCTTCTTGGAAATATGGTGCTAAATTTTTAGCTCTATTAAATATATCTTCTTTTTCAAATATATCTTGAACAGCTAAACCTGCTGCAACAGAAACAGGTATTCCTGAGTATGTGTAACCATGAAATAATTCTATAGAACCTTTCGGTGACCCATCCATTACCGTATCATAGATTTCTTCTTTGCAAGCAACTGCACCCAAAGGACTTATTCCATTTGTTGTAGCTTTTGCCATAGTTATAATATCTGGTGTAACACCATATTCTTGTGATGCAAATGGAGAGCCCGTTCTTCCCCATCCAGTTATAACTTCATCAAAAATTAATAATATGCCGTGCTTATCACAAATTTCTCTTAGTCTTTGTAAATATCCTTTTGGTGGGACTAGAGTTCCTGTAGATCCTGCAATTGGTTCTACAATACATGCTGCAATATTTTCTGATCCAAAGTTTGTACAAATTCTTTCTAAGTCTTCAGCAATTTCGACACCTGTTTCTGGTTGGCCTGATATAAATTTATGTTCTGGTAAATGCGTATGTCTCATATGAACAACACCCGGCATCAATACACTAGCAAATGTTTTAACATTGTTGATCATTCCACCGACTGAGGTTGCTCCGATATTCATACCGTGGTAAGCTCTTTCTCTTCCTACAAATCTAAATCGTTCCCCTTCACCTCTAGCTTTATGGTAAGCTACTGAAATTTTTATTGCTGTTTCAACTGCAGTTGACCCACAAATAGTATAAAAAATTCTATTTAAGTTTCCTGGTGTGTGTTTTGAAATTCTTGTTGCTAATTCAAATGACCCACCAAATCCTTGTTGGAAAGGTTGTGCATAATCAACTGTTCTTAGTTGTTTAGTTATCGCCTCAATAATTTCCTCTCTACCATGTCCTAATGGATTACAAAATAATCCTGAACTTGCATCGATTTGTGTTTTACCGTGGTGGTTTTTTAAATAAACACCTTTTGCCTCAATTATTAATCTTGGGTTTGCTTTAAAATCTCTATTTGAAGAGAATGGCATCCAATGCTCATTTAAAGAATTGGGTATTTGTGGCTTTTCTGAACTCATAAAAAATTTTTAAATTGTTATTATCACTCTCTCATAGACTAAAATAAAAAAATAGAAAATAATTTCTGTGCATTATTAGTATGTCATTACGTTATATTAAATACAACCAAAAGTTGAACCCATTTTAGACATCTTCAAATCACCTATGATTAATATACTTACAAAATACATTTACTTATAATCAAAATTGAACTTAAATAAGGGTAATTAAATTTAATTAAGGAGATAAAATGAAGAAATTAATTAGCTTTATTTTAGGAAGTTTATTCGCTCTTAACTTGTCAATTTCAGCTGCAAATGCTGCTGCAAATGAAGTAAGAGTTGCTTACTTTCTAGAATGGCCAAGTCCAAATTTAGAGGACATGCAAAAAAAGAATTTTGCTAAAGCACTAGGAGTTCCAGTAAAATGGACTAACTTCACTAACGGTGGAGCTATGACTGATGCAATGCTAGCTGGGGATATTGATATTTCTTATTCTCAAGGTTTAGTACCTTTTATTAATGCTGTAAAATCTAATGCACCTATCAAATTAGTTGATATTGCAATGGAATATGGAATGGGCGGAACAACTTGTGTTACATCTAACGCTTCTGGAATTACAAAAGCAAACGGTTCTGAATTAGAAGGTAAAAAAGTTGCAGTTCCACTTGGAACTATGGCTGAGTACGTCTTTGACGAAAGTATGAAAGTTGTTGGAGCTGACAGAAGTAAAATGGATATAATTCAAATGGATCCTGAAGAAGGTGCTGCTGCATTAGTAAGTGGTGATGTTGTGATGGCATGTTTATTTGGTGGAAATTCTATCAAAGCTGCAGTTGCAGTTGGTTCAAGACTTTTAACAGTTCAAGAAGCAAGAGATGCTGGTATCTTAGGTATAGATATTACATCTGTAACTGACAAATTCATGAAAGAAAATCCAGGTATGCTTAGAACTTTCATAGAGGTAACTCATGAAGCAAATGACAGATATAGAGCTGGTAAAAGCGATATGAACGCAATGTCAAAAGCTTCAGAAATGAAAGTTGCTGACATGAAAGAAACTTTAAGTGGATTTAAATTTCTTACTCCAGAAGAGACTAAACAGTCAATGGAGAGCGGTAATCTTGATGGATTCCTAAAAGGTATGGGAACTCCAGGTGGTGCCGTTGATACTAGTTTTTTACCTTTATAATATTAAAGAGTAAATCAAATTTATAGGCGCTAATTATTTAGCGCCTATTTTTTTTAATATAAGTTTTATATAAAGTTTCTATGAGTGACTTAGTTTCCAAAGATTTAAATATGATCTTTAAAACTCCCAAAGGAGAAACTGTTCACGCATTAAAGGATGTAAATTTTACTTTAAAAAAAGGAGAACTTCTCACTGTTCTTGGTCCTTCAGGGTGTGGAAAAACTACTCTTTTAAATATTGCAGCAGGATTTTTAAGACCTACCTCAGGCTCTATTGTTTTGGCTGGCAATGAAATTAATGGTCCAGGAGTTGAAAGAGGAATGGTTTTCCAACAAGGAGCATTATTTGAGTGGTTAACAGTTGCTGAAAATGTTGATTTTGGACTTAGGATGAAAAAAGAAGATCCAATAAAAACTTCTAAAAGAGTGGATGAATGGCTAGAAATTGTTGGCTTAAAAGGGTTTGGTAATACTCCTACCTACCAATTATCAGGTGGAATGCAGCAAAGAGTGGCTCTTGCTAGATGTCTAATAAATGACCCTGATTTAATATTGATGGATGAGCCTTTAGGTGCGTTAGATGCATTAACTAGAGAAAAGATGCAATCTTTAGTCCTTAAAATTTGGAAAGAGACAGGAAAAACTATTATCTTAATTACTCACTCAGTTGAGGAAGCTCTATTGCTTGGTGAAAGACTATATGTAATGGCACCAAGACCAGGCAGGATACATAAAGAATACAATCTACCTTTTGCAGAAATGGGTTTAAGGGAAGATTTAAGAGAAATAAAAAAAAATAAAGAATTTTCATCTAAGCGTGAAGAAATTTTATCCATGATTTGGAATATGGAAGAAGAAATTATGGGAAAAGAAAACTAAATGTTAACTCAGATAATAACCATACTTATATTTGTATCCATAATTGGATGCATTATGTACGGCAGAAGACTAATACAAACTGAGAAAGTTGATGCTGTATTTGGGAATCCTGAAAGAGCTAAAGGTGGAACCCATTGGGTTATTGTTGGAAGCGCTGCAATATTACTAGTATGGCTTTATTACTCTTGGGACATAGCAAAAGGTTTTTATCCAAAGTCAGCAAATGAATTATGTCAAGTTGCTAAAATAAATGAATCACTGTTAGGATTAAAATATCAATTTCCAATAGAAGAACGTGAATTTAAAAGTACATCGATCATAAAGATTGAAAATAAAAATCTTCAAAAAATAACAGCAGAAATACGAAATTCTAAAGATCTTAGTAATCAACAAAAAACAATTTTAGTTGGATATATAAATAAAACAAAAAAATTAATTCCTTTATTAACTAACGAGGAATTAATTGAAATGGATACTAAAATTAAAATAAGTGAAATGACAAATGAGATTAAACAATTAAGTTCAAATTTTAAAAAAGAAGATTATCCATTTGAAACAGAAGTTGAAAAAAGTGAACGGTCAAAAGCGATATCTGAACAAGGTAACTGGGGCATAACAACAGTTAGATCAGGAACTGGTACTATAGAAAATACTATTGAAGTTCCGTTTGTTGCAGAAACTTCAAAAGGTTTAAAATTTCAAGCTGCTGCAGAGGAACTGAAAAAAATTAATGATAAATTTTTTAAATTAAGAAATCACAATCCACAGTTCAAAAGTTCAATTAAAGAACTAAAAGATGAAGTTAAAGCTTATAGAAAAAGTTTAGATGATAATGAGGAAATTGCCTCAGATTATGCTAAAAATATAGTCAAAATTGCAAGAAGAATTGAATTTGCAAGTATTTATCCGCCAACTGCACTTAATGAAATGCAAAAGGCGATTATTGAATTTGATGACCTTCAGGAGAAAGAACAAGCTGGTCTTAGATTAATTGATATTGTTTTATTTCCAGCTGGAACAATTGTTGCGAGTGGTCCAAGTTGCTCGGAACAAGGTTCTGGTAGATGGTTACCCAAACCGTCAGATACAGTAAATAAATTTATCCTAATGTCTAATCCAAGCGTTGGATATAAAAATATACCTCTTTTATGGATAGAAATGATTGATGTTAGTTCAATAGTTGGATTTATTTTACCAGATTGGATTGCTGATATTTTACCAGGCGAATACCCTGTTCATACAAGCGAAGGAATAGTTAAAGAGAACTTTAAAGGTAAAGTATTGAAAGTTGTAACGGGTGATTTTAAATTATTCAAGATACCTGTCCCTTATGGTCATATATGGGATTCGTTTTTAAGAGTATTTTTAGGATTAGTTTTTGGAATAATTATAGGGGTTCCATTAGGTTTATTTATGGGACTAAACAGATTTGCTAAAGGATTTTTTGATCCTTTGATTGAATTATATAGACCAGTGCCTCCACTTGCTTGGGCTCCTCTTATAATTTCGGTACTTGGAATTGATAATACTGGAAAAGTATTTTTATTATTTATGGTTTCTTTATCAATTATGATTATATCTGCTAGAGCTGGAGCATCTGGAACTCAACTTTCTAAAATTCATGCTGCACACTCGTTAGGTGCTTCTAAAAGACAAATACTTCGACATGTTATATTTCCAAACTCTTTACCTGAAATTCTTACTGGAATTAGAGTCGCTGTAGGAATGTGTTGGGGAACTTTGGTAGCAGCAGAATTTTTAGCTGGAACAACAGGTATTGGGTTTGTTGAAAATGTTGCAAAAAAATATTTTCAATATGAAGTAATTTGGATAACAATTTTTATTATGGGAATGTTGGGATTATTATTTGATATAACTTTAAGAAAAATAATTGATAAGACTATTCCTTGGCGAGGAAAGGGTTAATACAATAATTAATGATAAAAAAATTTAAGGTAAATGTTTCTAAAAAGACCTTAAATAATATCTACAAAAAAGTTAGGGAATTTCCATTTAATGACATCCAACAGATGAATGGATGGTTACATGGAACAAATCATGCCTATTTAAAAAAAATTTCTAAGTATTGGACATCAAAGTTTAATTGGAAGTTACAAGAAAAAAAAATCAATAAATTTAACAATTACATTACTAATGTAGATGGGATTAATATTCATTTTATTAAGCAAAACGGTAGTGGAAAAAAACCAAATCCACTGCTTATTCTTCATGGATGGCCTGGAAGTTTTGTTGAATTTTTACATATCGTGGAAAAACTAACTCATCCTGAAAAATTTGGAGGCAATAAGGAAGAGAGTTTTGATGTAATAATACCTTCTCTACCTGGATTTGGATTTTCTGGAACGCCTAAAAAACCAATTGGTCCAAAAAAAATTGCAAAAATTATGAATAAATTAATGACTAAAAAACTAGGTTATAAAAATTATTTTGCTCAGGGAGGAGACTGGGGTTCTGCTGTTTGTAATTGGCTAGGTCATGATCATTATAATAATTGTAAAGCTATTCATGTGAATTGTTTAAATATGAGACATCCAAAAGGAGCAATAACTACAAAAGAAAGAAAATGGGAACAAAGATTTGCTAAAGACCAAATTATGCAAGAGGGATATAGGACACAACAGGCAACCAAACCTCAGTCGTTAAGTTATGCAATGATAGATAGCCCTGTGGGTACTGCTGCATGGATATTAGAAAAATTTTATTCATGGTCAGACTTAAAAAAAGGTAATATTGAAAATGTTTACTCAAAGGATTTGTTACTAACTAATATTATGATTTATATATTAACAAAAACTTTTAATTCTGCAGCTTGGATTTATTTTGGCAGAAGAGAAGAAGGTGGGAGACCTTTCCCAAAAAATTTTAAAAAAATTAGAATACCTACTGCAATTGCGGAATTTCCAAAAGAAATGTTGAGCTGGCCACCTAAATCGTATGTAAAAAGAATTTTTAATGTTAAAAGATGGACAAAAATGAAAAAAGGTGGACACTTTGCGGCTCTTGAGGAGCCAGATTTATTAGTTAATGATATAAGATCATTTTTTAATAAAGATTAAAATATTTAAGATGGAAAAAATTAAACTTAAAAAGACTATAATTAAAATATTTTATAAGTTTAAACTTTCAAAAAAACACGCAGGTATTTGTGCTGATGCAATAATTAATGCTGAATTAGTAGGCGCTCCAACTCACGGATTATCTAGATTAAAAATGTATTGTGATCGGATCAAAAAAAAGCTGATCAATCCAAGACCTAAAATCAAACTAAAAAATATTTCCCAATCTGTTACTCATATAAATGCTGATGATAGCATTGGATTTGTTGCTGCAGATACAGCTATTAAAAAAGCCATAAAAAATGCTAAAAAAACAGGAATAGGACTTGTGGCAGTTAAAAACAGTGGCCATTACGGAATGTCGGGATACTACGCTGAGCAAGCTGTAAAAAAAAATATGATCGCCTTAGTATTTACTAATGCACCCCCTGCTATAGCCCCACATGGTGCTATAAAATCTTTATTTGGTACAAACCCAATTTGTTTTGGATCGCCAACTGGTTCTAAAATTCCATTTATATTGGATACATCTGTCTCAATGATTAATAGAGGCAAAATAAGAGTTGCATCAAGATCTAATTCAAAAATACCTGAGGGTGTTGCTTTGGATAAATTTGGTAATCCAACAACAGATGCTAAAAAAGCACTTGAAGGTGTTCAGCTTCCTATAGCAGGATTTAGAGGATCAGGACTTGCCTGGATGGTAGATATATTAAGTGGTGTTTACACAGGAGGTAATCACGGTGGGAAAGTGAAAGATCCTTTTGATGATTTTTCTGGGCCACAAAATATTGGTCATTTATTTATTGTAATGAAAGCAAACTTATTTCAATCAAATTATAAAAAAAGAATAAAAGAAAACATAAAAAGAATTAAAAAACTTCCTAAATTAAAAGGACTTAAAGAAATATTATATCCAGGAGAAAACAAATTAAGAAGATATAAAAAGAATTATAAATCTGAAATTAAAATTCCAAATAATATAATGGAAGATATTCGTATTTTATTGAAATAGATTAAATTGTTAACCTGCTCGTCCTAGATAATTCACCATTATAACCCCAGTTACAATTAAGCAAATACCAATTAATCCATAAATATTAGGAACTTGATTATACTTTAATATCCCAAACAAAACTACACCCGCAACTGTTAATCCGCTATAAGTTGAGTAACTAAATGCAACAGGTATCACTGACATTGCTTTAGCCAAAGAAAACATTGTAACACTCATTAAAAGCAAACAAGCAATAGTTGGTGTCAGCTTTGTAAAACCATCTGAAATCTTTGCAAAACTATTTGCAGCTATGCCTGTTGTAATTCCTAAAGCTAAAATTAAATATCCTGCAAATGGTTTCATTTCTTTATTATTTACTAATTATTATTTATATCAATAACTGATAATTGTTGAGAATGCCCAAATTTTTAGATTATTTATTTGATTATATAAGTTAAATAGAAACGAAATATCCAACTACTCCTAATCCAAAAAAAAGTGATACGACGATAGCTTTATTTATAAAATTTACTTTTTTTTCTTCTTTTATCATTCTGAGTTTAAGAGCATCAATATTTACTTTTTGAGGGGTATCAATATTTACGTTACCTGTTAATTGAGAAGAAATTTCAATATCAGATGCTCTTTTTAGGCTATTCAAACTCATATAAAAACTATTAAAACACATATAAATTTTGATGCTATTTCTCAAGTGTCCGAAATGGGTTATTAAAATTTTATTTGATGTCCAAAATGGGGTCAAAAGATTAAAATGGGTTTGCAGAAAATGATTAAAAACTCATCACAATTAAGTGAAAACAAAATTCAAAACACTATTGTAGAAAATTTTGATGAAATAGCTCCCTTTTACTATAAGTTATTATCTGAATGGACTAATTCATCATATGAAACATTTCAAGACATAGATAAGTATTTAATAATTCTTTATCTTATAAATAAAGATTTTGATTATTATATCCAAAATGGACTTGTAGAAAGTTATGATACTTTTTTCTTATATGATAAATCATTAGAACTAGACAGAATAAATATTATTGAAATATCAAAAAATCTAATTATTCCTAAAGAGAGTGCTAGAAGAAAAATTCTTCGCTTAGAAGAATTTGGTGTACTAAAAAAAATTGGCAAAAAGATATATATCGATAGATCAGCTTTTAGACTGGTTCAACCTAAAAATACTCTTCAAAATTTATGTGCATTACTTTCAAAGATTAATGAGATATGTGAAAAAAATAATTTAATTAATCAATCAAAGCAATTTGATGAAATCTCAAATGAAATTAAAAATAATTTCACATATTGTTGGTATTTTTTTTTAGAGTTTATATTTATTTTTACAAATAGATGGAAAAAACAAGTAGGAGATCTTGAAATATTTTCAGTTGGAATGGTTATAATGTGGCATTCACTTGTTACAAAATCTTATGAAGCTAATGGATGGAACTTTTCAAAGTGGAAAAAGAACAAAATAATAGTTCCTGAAACTGGTGTGAATACTATGTCAATTTCAGAAATAACTCATATTCCAAGACCAACTGTTGTCAGAAAATTAAATTATTTGCTAAAAAATAAATATATAAGTGTTAATAAAAAAAAACTGTTTAATGTTAACATGCAAGACAAAACATTAACTGATACCGTTAAACTGCAAGAGAAAAATGTACTCTCACTTTCTCGTTTAATCTTTAAGATATTCGGACAAATAAATATTAAGTAGATCTTCTAAGAATAAAAATCATTATAAAGCCAGTTAAATACATAATAAGAGCATATGCTGCTGTAGGAATAATATAACTAATGTCACTAAATATTTGTGTAGCTACAAATATTGCTAATGTACCATTTTGAAGCCCACACTCAATTGAAATACACTTTCTTTGCTTTATGCCAGTGGCTAATAACTTGGCTATGTAATATGCAAGTACCATCATGACAATATTAAGCACAAGAACAGCAAAACCCGCTTGTTTCAAGTAATTGAATATATTCTCTCTTTCTTCAATCCATATTGTTGCAAAAACAATTACAAATAAAACAGTTGTGATTTTCTCGATTATAGAAATATTTGAAGAAACATAATTTTCTGCAAATTTCCTTATAATCATTCCTAAAATAACAGGTACTGTAACAACTAGAGCCATTTTTAATGCAATGCCAATCATGGTGATATCAGAAGATATATCTGTAACTCCCAATAAATTTGCTGATTTAAAAATAATAAAAGGAACAGAAATAATACTAATCAGGCTTATTATAGCGGTTAAGGAGATTGATAATGCAACATCTCCATTTGCAAATTTTGTCATTACATTTGATGTTACTCCGCCAGGAGCTGCAGCTATAATCATAACCCCTACAGCAATTTCAATTGGCAAATCTAATATTAATACAATTATAAATGCAACTATTGGTAAAAGTATCAATTGACAGATAAAGCCGATTATAAAATCTTTAGGATTATTGATTACTCTTAAAAAGTCACGTCCCGTTAATCCTAATCCAAGGCCTAACATTATAAGAGCTAGAGCGATCGGAGCTATTTTTGTAACTACTTCCACTTTTTATCCTTATATCAATAATACTATATTAGTTTTTTTGTTAATTTAGTATATATAAATTCAAATGCTTTCAGATAAATCAACAGTCTGTCCATTCAATTTACTTGATATTGCCCACCAAAAGAGAGGAGCCAAAGCAGCAATCGTAAATGCAGGCAAAAGACTTCCTATGCTATCTATAATGGATTGCGTAAAAGAAAAATTGATCATCCCTGTTTTTATAGGTGATGAAATAGAAATTAAAAAAACTGCGGAAGAGTTAAAATTCGATATCTCTGAATATGAAATAATAAATGAGCCGATTGAAAATAACACTGCTAAAATTGCAGCAAAGCTTGCTGGTGATGGAAAAGTAAAGATAATTGTTAAAGGTCATATACACACTGACATTTTAATGAAAGAAGTTCTGTTACGAAAATATAATTTGATTGGTAAAAAAAGATTGAGTCATATTTGGCATATGACTTTAGATAAAGAGGATAAACCATTAATAATAACTGATGGTGCTCTAAATGTTAATCCAAATGTTAAAACAAAAATGCATATTTTAAAAAATGTAGTTGATTTTTGTCATAGAATAAAAATAGCAAGACCAAAAGTCTCCATTCTTTCTGCAACAGAAGAAGTTTTAGATAGCATGCAAAGTTCACTTGATGCTAAAGAAATATGTGAATTAGCTGCGAAAGAGAGTCTTAATGCAGATATTTTTGGACCTCTAGCATTTGATAATAGTGTGTCAAAAAAATCCGCAGAAATAAAAGGTATAAAAAATATAGTTGCAGGAGATGCAGATGTATTATTAGTTCCAAATGTTGAAACAGGTAATGCTCTAGTTAAAATGATGATTTATTTTATGGGAGCGTGTGCGGCAGGAGTGGTTATAGGAGGAAAGGTTCCAGTGGTAATTACTAGTAGATCAGATGATGCGACAGCAAGGCTAGCATCTATTGCGGCAGCTGTGGTAGCTTTGGATTAAATGAATATTGAAAAAAAATAATAATTAAATTAGGATTTAAAGATGGCAATAAATTATTTAAAAAAATCACCCAAAACATCTTCTACTGATGATACAAAAACAAGAGAGATTGTAGAAAATATTCTAAAAGATATAGAGAAAACAAAAGAAGAGGGATGTATCGAGTTATCAAAAAAATTTGATAAATATGAAGGAGAAGTAGTAGTTACAAGAGAAAAAATTGAACAAATTAAAAAAAATTTAGATCCTAAAACAAAAGACGACATTCAATTCTCTCATGAAAGAGTAAGAAAGTTTGCTGAAGCACAATTAAAAAATTATGGCCAAGATTTTGAGGTAGAACTTTCAGATGGATTATTTGCTGGACAAAAATTAATTCCTGTTAATACAGCAGGTTGTTATGTACCTGCAGGAAGATATGCTCATATAGCATCTGCAGTAATGAGTGTTACTACAGCTAAAGTTGCTGGTGTTAAAAATATTATTGTTTGCAGCTCACCAAAACCAGGGGTTGGAGTTCATCCTGCTATTGTTTATACCGCTGACTTATGTGGAGCAGATGTAATAATGAATTTAGGTGGAGTTCAGGCTATTGCTGCAATGACTTATGGTCTTTTTGGTAATGCACCTGCTGATATGCTTGTTGGTCCTGGAAATCAATTTGTTGCAGAATCAAAAAGAATTTTATTTGGCAAAGTAGGTATAGATTTATTTGCTGGTCCTACAGAAATTGCAGTTATAGCAGATGAAACAGCAGACCCAGAATTAGTTGCTTTCGATTTAGTTGGACAAGCTGAGCATGGTTACAATTCTCCTGCATGGTTATTTACTACTAGTAAATCATTAGCTGAATATGTAATGAAAAGAGTGCCAGAATTAATTGCAGACTTACCAGATTTACCAAGAGAAAACTCTGGGGCAGCTTGGAGAGACTATGGAGAAGTTATTTTATGCGATACAAACGAAGAAATGGCTAAAATCAGTGATGAATATGCTCCCGAACATTTAGAGATACAAACTAAAAACCTACAATGGTTTCATGATAGATTAAAAAACTACGGATCATTATTTATTGGTGAAGAAACTACAGTTGCTTATGGAGATAAATGTTCTGGAACTAACCATATTTTACCAACAAAAGGTGCGGGGAAATACACAGGTGGTTTATTTGTTGGAAAATTCATTAAAACATTGAGTTTCCAAAGAATGACAAAGGAATCAACTAAAGAAGTGGGCGCAGCATGTGCAAGAATTTCAAGATATGAAGGTATGGAAGCTCATGCTCGAACTGGAGATGTAAGACTTAGAAAATACGGATTTTCTAATTAGCTTTAAACTCTAGAAAGCAATAAAATTGTAACACCAATCACAAAAACAATAATACCTAAAATTTCTGTTAACTTTACTTTTTCCTTGAATAAATATTTTGAGGAAAAATAACTAAATAATAATTCAATTTGACCAACTGCTCTGACAAAGGATGCTTGGATTAAGGTGAATGCATAAAACCATGAGAGCGATGCAAAAAAACCTCCAATACCAATTAACATACAGTCGTATTTATCATTATATAGTTTTTTAAACTCTTTTTTTTCAAAGACTAAAAGGTAAATCGTTAAAATAATTGTTGGAATTAATAATCCAAAAAGTAAAGTTGATATTACTTTTTCAAAATTTGAATTAAAATTTTCTAAAGATAATGCAGCAGATCTAAAATAAACAATGCTCAGAGCTAAGAATAAACCAGATATAAGTCCAATTAATGTTGTTTTTGAAAATATGTTTTGAAGAAAGAATTTTAAATCTTTTATAGATAAAATTATTACACCTAGAGTTGATATTATAATTCCACTTATGCCTAGCTTACTTAATTTTTCATTTAATATTAAGTATTCAAATATAGCAACTTGGACAACTTCTGTTTTACTTAGTGAGGTTCCAACAACAAAATTTGAGAACCTAAACAAGTATAATAATACAAAAGTAAATATTACTTGAAAAATTGATGCTAAAGTTACATTTATTAAAAAGCCTGGTTGATTAAGTATTTCATGAACTACAGAAACTTCTCTGAAATATATAAAAAACAAGATTAATGCTAAAGGTAAAGCAAAAGAAAACCTAACATAAGTAGATGCTATAGTTGAAACATCCTTATTAATTTTTTTTTGAAATGAGGACCTTAAATTCTGAAAAAAAGCCGCAATAACTGTAACAACTATCCAATTCATATTAAATAATTAATGAAACAATAATATTTAAAAAAATTTAAATTCTTCTTCCGTTTTCGTCAAAAATAAAAATATCTTTAGAGTCAAAATTAATCTGATTTTGAAAATCTTCCTGACTAGAAATTTTTGCACTAAGTTCTAAGTTGTCGTTACTCATGTATACAATCTTTTCATTTCCTAAATTTTCAACAAGATCAATTTTAGGTTTAAATTTAAATTGTGATTCATTAGATAAATTAAAATGCTCAGGTCTAATTCCTAAGAAATATTTCTTTTTATCAAATTTAGTTTTTTCAAAAGTTATTTCATTGCCTAAAAACTTAATTTTATTTTCTGAAATAATATTTTCATTATTTAAAGGTAAAATGTTCATTTTTGGAGTTCCAATAAATTGAGCTACAAAAATATTTGCTGGATTGTTGTAAATTTCGTCTGGAGTTCCAACTTGTTCAATATTACCAAGATTTAATATTACAATCCTATCAGCTAGGGTCATTGCCTCTACCTGATCATGCGTAACATAAATCATATTTGTTTTAATTTGATTATGTAATTTGGAAATCTCAACTCTCATTTCTGACCTTAGTGCTGCATCTAAATTTGATAAAGGCTCATCAAATAAAAATATTTTTGGATTTCTTGTTATCGCTCTTCCAATTGCAACTCTTTGTCTCTGCCCACCTGATAATTGTTTAGGTCTTCTTTCCAATAATTCTTCTATCTTTAGAATTTTTGCTGCCTGCATAACTTTTGTTTGGATTTCTTCTTTAGATCTCTTTTCTATCTTTAACCCGAATGACATATTTTCATAAACATTCATGTGAGGGTAAAGAGCATATGATTGAAACACCATTGCAGTTTGTCGTTTGGAAGGATGTAGATCGTTTATTTTTTGATCATTAATAAATATTTCACCTTCATCAATCTGTTCTAAACCTGCGATCATTCTTAACAAAGTTGATTTTCCACATCCAGATGGCCCAACCAGTACAAGAAATTCATCATCCTTGCCGGATAAATTGAAGTCTGTAATAATTTTATTGGAGCCAAAAGATTTATGTACTCCAGTAAATTTTATATTTGCCATTTTAGCCTTTAATATTATCTAAAACATCTATGCCGATTTGTTTTAGAATGTGAAGTATATCAATTGGTACCCAATTTTCACGGATTTTTCCTTCATCATGATGGTAAAAATCCATAACACGCATTGTTAATTTTTGCTTATTTGCCTTATATCCAAGCCAATCATTTGAACCGTAATATGCCTCTAGACTATGCCATCCTGCACATAGAGAAAATTTTCCATCTCCTATCTCGCAGTAATGACCCAGTTTAAAATAATCTCTTTCTGTAAATGATTTTCTAAAAGGTAATTGATGCATATCAATAAACCCCTCTAGTGATCTTGAAGTACCTATTCCACATGGACCATACCAGATCATTTTATCATGCCAATATTCTTTTTGAGGATGATTTAATAATCTATTTTTTAATTCCTCATTTGATAAGTTTTCTTTTTCAGGTTTCAAATTAAGACTTCTATTCATAGAGAGCGCTTGTTTTAAATTAAAATTGGATACCTCCATATTTTTTTCATAAAAATTTACTCCATCAGTATTTATAGGTGGAAGCCAAGCTCCCTCAGAGCCTCTAGATGGATTGATCGAAGATATGCCACACTGTCTTAAAAAATCCATCACATCAATTAAGATATGACTTTCTACTATTTTTGTTTCTTTGAGCTCATGAATTTCACAACATCTAAGATTAATCATTTTATAATTTGGTTTTATTCCTAACCAAGGTTTTATAAAATATCCTGAAAGGACTGAGTATGAACCTACTAAAACCTTGTCTCTAAAAGCACCACCAACAACAATATTCTCTCTTCTTTCAAGATCAGGAAAAGCCTCAAATAAAGGTATAAAGATTTTTTCTTTAAGATTTTTAAGTCCCTCAAATTCATTTATTGGATAAAAACTATTTATCTTTACATCATTTATAAATGCTTCATCCAAATTCTTGTCTATTTCATTTACACCTGATGTAATAATTTTATTAAGATAACCACGGATTAAATTTTTATTTTGTAAATTTTTTTCTGGTGACAGAATAATATCTTGAACATTAGTTTTTGTTTTTAGTCCTGTATCAAATTGTTCTATTAGCATATATTTATTTATTGGAAATAATCGTGTATCACAATATTATAATTAAAAAAATATGAATATTAGATTAGCAAAATTCAAAGATTTAATTCCTAGTAGTTTGCCATTTGTTGAGGGTAAGCTAGATGGACACAAAGAAAGAAAAAATTATTCTATTTTAGGTCCAGGTGTCGCAGAAGACGCTGACCAATCAATAAAAATATCTGAACCTCATGGTTTTAATTTAGGTGCAGTATCAGCAAAACCCTTTAATGGATCGGGCTTACATAGCCATTTAACAGCAGAGGTATTCATAATATATTCAGGTAAATGGAGATTTTATTGGGGGTCAGAGGGTAAAGATGAAACGATTTTAAATCCAGGAGACATTATTTCAATGCCAACAAATATGTTTAGAGCATTTGAAAATGCTGGTGATGAAGAAGGCTTAATTTTTGTTGTACTAGGAGGTGATGATCCAGGAATTGTCACTTGGATACCTGAGGTATTAAAGAGAGCAAAAAAGACAGGTATGGCACTTTTAGATGATAATTCATTAATCGACCTAAACATTAAAGCAATACCAAATGGTAGAAGATTATTAGAACCTATATCTAATGATGAAATAAAAAAATTTAATAACTACAAGTTAGATCAATTACAAAAAAATATATCTACTCTTAATAATAGAATTGAAAATGAATTAAATATTGGAGATAATATTAAAATTTCACATATACTAGGAAACATATTTCAAGATAAGTCTATTAATCCAATAATAAAACAAGATACAGGTTTTAGTTTGAGTTGTTTCAAATCAAAAAAAGGCAGACTTGAAAATTTAATTTTTAATAAACCTACAATACTTTTTTCACAAAAAGGAAATTGGAAAATTGAAATGGAAAATTTATCAAAAGAAATAAATTTTAAAGATACTATTTCAGTTCCGTTAGGTGTGAATGTTAATATTGAGATTAATGAAAGTGAAGTTTCATATCTTAATTGTGTATCAAGCATCTAATGAGAGGTTTTGATAAAAAATATAAAGATTTTCCAGACTTTATTTTAAAAATCACAGAACAAATTTGGGAAAATAAAGATGTTGATTCAATTGGTAACTTTTATACCAATGACATACCTGTTAGATCACCATTTGGTGTTACATATGGAAACAAACCAGTTATAGAAGCAACCTATTCAACTTTAAAAGAATTTCCAAACAGGCAGTTATTAGGTGAAGACGTTATTTGGAATGGAAATGATGAAATAGGATATCACTCATCACATAGAATTTTAAGCAAAGGAACTCATCTTGGAAAAGGCTTTTATGGTGAACCCACTGGCAAAGATATTTATTATAGGGTTATTGCTGATTGTGCTTGTAAGAATAATCAAGTTTATGATGAATGGATAGTTAGAGATCAAGGAGCAATGGTCAGACAGATTGGTTATTCCCCAGAGGAGTTTGCTAGAAAAATGATTGAAAAGGAGGGAGGCGTATCAAATTCAAGTAAATTGTATGATGCTAATTCTGATAAAAATTCAAATTATAAAGCAGAGAGTTATAAGGATGGATCAATCGCTGATAAATATACGCAGGTTTTATATAATATCTTTAATAAAAGTTACGAATATGAAGATTATGACAGAGCTGCAAATTTGTTTTGGCCAGGAAATAAACTTGGTCACGGAAGAGAAGATATTATTGAAAAATGGAATTCTATTAAGAAAATACTCACAAATATAAAATTTAGTATTGAGCATGTTGGATTTTTAGAAGAGCCGGATAAAAATCCGAGAGTGTCAGTCAGATGGTTTTTAGAAGGAGAACATGCTAATGAAAGTGATGAATATGGTAAAGCATCAAATAAAAAAATATTTATAATGGGTATTAACCATGCTGAATTTAATAATAACTCAATTATAAGAGAATGGGTTTTATTTGATGAAGTTGCTATATGGAAACAAATATTATTGAACTATGGTTAAAATAAAAACTACACATGTTGGTAGCCTACCAAGATCAAACGAACTCTCCAGTCTTCTTGCCTCTAAAGACAATCAAGAAAAAATAGATATTAGCAGCTTTGATGCAATGGTTAAAAAAAATGTATCTGAAGTTGTAAAAAAGCAAATCAATACCGGAATAGACTCTGTGAGTGATGGAGAGATGTCAAAAATAAGTTACGCAACTTATATTAAAGATAGAGTTGATGGTTTTTCTGGCGAAAGTGAAAGAAAAGCTCCAAAAGACTTAGATGATTTTCCATCTTTTAAAAAAAAACTTGTCCTATCTGGTGGAACTCCAACATATAAAAGACCGTGTTGTACAAGTGAACTTAAAATAAAAGATGAAGATTCAATTAACAAAGATATTCTAAATTTTAAAAATGCCTTAGAAAAAAATTCACATTCTGATGGATTTATGAATTCACCATCTCCAGGAGTTATATGTAATTTTTTACCCAACAAGTATTATAAAAATGATGATGAGTATCTTGAGAAACTGTCAGATATAATGAAGTTCGAATATGAGAAAATAACTGAGAGTGGATTATCTATTCAAATTGATTGCCCAGATCTCGCATTATCAAGACATATGATTTACAAGGAAATTTCAGAAAAAGATTTTTTGAAAAGAGCTAACAAACATGTGGAAGTTTTAAATAATTCGTTATCTAATATAGATCCATCTAAAGTAAGAATGCATATTTGCTGGGGTAATTATGAGGGACCTCATACTCATGATATTGGTTTAGATAAAATAATTGGATTAGCTTTTAAAGCCAATGTTAGTAAATATTTAATTGAATCTGCTAACCCTAGACATGCTCATGAATGGGAAGTATTTGAAAATATAAAAGTACCAAAAGATAAGATGATAATTCCAGGGGTTATTGAGTCTACTTCTAACTTTATTGAACATCCAGATGTTGTAAAACATAGAATTTTAGCCTTTTCTAGAGTACTAGAGCCAAATCAATTAATGGCAGGAACAGATTGTGGATTTAGCACCTTTGCAGGCTATGGAAATGTAGATGAGGATATTGTTTACAAAAAACTTGAAGCACTTGTCGCAGGTGCTGAACTTGCGTCAAAACAAATCTAATTTTTACTTTTATAAACTTAACCGTATATGTATATTTTTCCCAAGTAAAACTAATTAATAATAACAAAAGAGAGAATAATATGAAAAAAATACTTGTTACTTTATTGTTTTTGCTTTTTAGTACAGTTGCTAATGCTGACTGTAATATTAAAAGTGGATCAATAAATATTTTAGCAAATGATTTTCCTGCTCTAAGAACTTTAGTTGAAACTGCAAAAGAATGTAAAGGAAGTGCTGACTTTAAAGTCACTCACTCAGCTGAACATAACAAAATTGCAGTACCAGCTTTAACAGCAAATCCTTCTGAGTTTTCAGTTAGAGTTGCTGCTAATAGTTCTATAGTTCCATTAATGAATGCTGATTTAATTAGACCAATGAATGATCTAGTTAAAAAATATGGAAAAGGAATTCAAGAGTCACAACTCATTACGATTGATGGAAAAGTAATGGCTGTAGCATTTATGGCTAATACACAACATCTTTATGTAAGAACAGATGTATTAAAAGAAAATGGTATTGCTATTCCGAAAACTTACGAGGAAGTTGTAGCGGCTGCTGAAAAAATAAGAGCAGCTGGAAAAATGAAATACCCATATGCAGCGGCATATAAAGCTGGATGGAATTTAGCTGAAGAATTTGTAAACATGTACATTGGTCATGGTGGTGAATTCTTTAAAGATGGTGGTGCACAACCAAACATCAATAATGCTAAAGGTGTTGCAACTTTAAATATGTTAAAAAAACTAGCTGATTTAAGTAATCCTGATTATTTAACACATGATAGTGAAGCTATTAAAGTTGAATGGGAATCTGGAAACGTAGCTATTATGACTTTATGGGCATCTAGATCTGGAACATTACTTGATGATGAAGGAGATGCTAATATAACTGCTGCTACTAAGTTAGTTGCTCCTGCAACAGTTGGTGGAGGTAACATTCCTGCAGCAACACTTTGGTGGGATGGATTTACACTTGCTAAAAATAGATCTGACGCAGATGCAGAAGCTTCTTTTAGAGCAATGGCTCATGCAGCATCATCAAAAGAGATGGTTGCAAAAGCTGCTGATCAAGCTGTTTGGTTAGTAGAAGGCTTTGTACCTGGTCCAAAATCTGTTGGAGTAATTGAAGCAGTTAAAATGGGAGCAAAACCTTATCCAATGTTGCCACAAATGGGATTAATGCATGGTGCTTTGGGTAGTGAAATTGTTGAGTTTTTGCAAGGAAATGAGTCAGCTGAGCAAGCATTGAAAGATGTTGAAGCCGCTTATATCACTAAAGCAAAAGAACAAGGTTTTCTATAAAATATAAATTAATTAAGTGGGGGTATGATTATCCCCACTTAAATATTTATCATGCCCAATAGAAGTTTTTTCTGGTTTTTTTTCCCAGCAGGATTAGCAATGATTTTATTCATTGGGCTGCCAATTATTTCAACAGGCATTCAATCTTTTTACGCTCAACATGATCAAATACTTATTGAAGTTAAAAAATGTGATCCATTTGGATGCAAAACATCAGTAGTTGTAGATCAAGAAGCTACTTCAAAAATTAAAGAAGAGAAACCATTAGGAAAATTTAATGGTTTTGGTACATACATTGATAGAAATCACTTGGCATCTGATCAAGTGTCAGAATTTTGGAGTGAGAGTAAATCAGTAGGTGAATTTATTGGCAAGGTAGGAAATCTTCCGTTTTACAAAGCTTTAGTATTTACCTTAACCTATTGTGTAATTGTTACACCATGCGTTCTGCTTTTAGGATTTATTATTGCACTAAGTCTAAACGCAATTTCTAGAAAAATTAGAGGTCCCCTTATTTTTGGTACAATTTTACCAATGATTGTAACTCCTTTGGTAGGTTCTCTAGTGTTATTCTGGATGATTGATGCAGAAGGAATTATAGGTGCAAATCTTCAAATATTAATGGATGATCCTTACTTATCTGTTAAATCATCAAAAGCTTTAACTTGGATTACAATTATTATTTATGGAGTTTGGCATCACTCCCCTTTTGCTTTTGTTGTTTTTTATGCAGCACTTCAAACTGTTCCACAAGAACCATTGGAAGCTTCAATTATAGATGGTGCTTCAAGATTTCAAAGAGTTAAACATATAGTTTTACCACATATATATCCTGTAGTTACCTTTGTTGCTTTAATTTCATTAATGGATAATTTTAGAGTATTTGAACCCATCATAGGTTTTAGTGCTGAAGGTAGTGCCCAATCTTTATCTTGGTTGATTTATGATAACTTAGTTAATGAGGAAGTAATTTTATTTGGATCAGCAGCAGCAACATCGATTATGACTATTGTAGGAATTTCAATAATTTTAACGCCAGTTTTACTGAGAACTTGGAAAGAGTTTAGAACAAATAGATAATTATGGATTTTGGATTAGATAAAAAATCAAACAGTTTAAAAACCTTTAACACAATATTTATAGTTATATGGTTGTTACTTGCATGTTTTCCATTTATTTGGACGTTTTGGGGATCCTTTAAAGTCAGAGCTGACTTTTTCTCAAGAGCTGATTGGTGGTATGCAATAACAGCTTTTAATACTTTAATTGAGACTGGTGCTAGATTTACCAAGGAAGCTTATAGTGGAGCGTGGTTTGAAGGTGAATTTTGGAAAGCTTCAAGAAACACAGTAATAGTTACAATTAGTGTTGTCTCAATTTCATTATTTCTTGGCACATTAGGTGCGTACGCACTATCCAGATCTACAAAAAATTATGCATTTTGGATTTTAATTATTGCTTTAATTTTTAGAGCAATGCCGCATATAACATTGGTGTCAGGTTATCTATTCCCTTTTTTTCAATTACAAATTTGGGGAATTTTACCAACTACAATTGTAGTTCTTGTTGCAATCAATCAACCTTTTACCTTATGGCTCCTTTATTCATTTTTTAAAACTGTGCCTAAAGAATTAGATGAAAGTGCCTTGATTGATGGTTGTTCATACTTCCAAGCCTTTAGACATATTATAATGCCAGTGATGTGGCCAGGAGTAATCACAGCTGGATTGTTTAGTCTCATGTTAGCTTATAATGATTTTACTGTAACAGCTTTATTGTTAAACCAAGAGAACCACACTATGGTTCCCAAAATTCAAAGTTACCTTGGAACCAATCAGCATGAAGGAAATTTAATGTGGGCTGTATCTGCAGTTGTGTCTGCTACTGCTCCATTATTTCTATTAGTAATGTTTTTTCAAAGACAGGTTATAAGTGGATTAACGGCTGGTGCCATTAAAGGCTAATGACAATCAAAGCAGTCTTATTTGGTTCAATTGGAACAATTATTGAGACCTCTGATATACAAAGAAATTGTTTTAATCAAGCATTTCAAAAAGTAGGATTAAATTGGTACTGGAGTAAAAAAATTTATAAATCAATGTTAAAAAAACCAGGCGGAGAGAAAAGAGTTAGGAAATATAGTTTAGAAAATAATACATCTACTAATGCAAAAAAAATAAGAAATTTAAAAACATTAATATTTAATAATTATTTAAAAAAAAATAAAATAAAACCAAGACCTGGAGTCTTAGATATTATCACTTACTGTAAGAGAAACAAAATAAAAATAGGATTTGCTACATCTACAACAAAAAATAATATTGATTCAGTTTTTTTATCCACAGTAAAATATCTTAAGAAGAAAGATTTTAATTATATTGGTAATACCACTGGGAATAAAAATACAAAATCAAAATTAGAAATTTACAAACATTGTTTAAAGAAACTTAAATTAAAATATGATGAATGTATTGCAATTGAAGATACCGAAATTAGCCTAAAATCTGCAGTTAAAGCAAAAATTAAATGTATTGCTTTTCCAGGAGATTTTCACACCGATAGTAAGTTCAAAAACTCACTGATTAGAGTAAGAAAGTTAAAAACTGATTTAATATTTAATTAGAGTGAATTTATTAAATCCGGGGCCATTTTCTTAGATTTTGATGAAAATCTAAGTTTTTTTATTGCTTCTAGGTTTGATTTATCATCACCAACAACTACAAAACCAATCATACCCATATTTTTATGGGGTGTGCACCAGTATGCGTAAATTCCAGGAACTTCAAATTTGTATTCAACATCCTTATTGAATTTTGACTTAAATTTACCAACACCTTCTGGAACTCCTTTTTTAATAAATTCAACGTTGTGACCTTTGTCTTTAGCTTTCCAAAGAACTGTATCTCCAACGTTTACTCTTACTATCTTTGGCTCAAAAACATTTGACTGTTTATCCAGTCTATTTAACATTTCTACTGTTACATCTGCAGCTAAACCGATATTAGCAAAAAGTATTGATAATAAAAAGGTAGTGATAATTAAAAATTTGTTGTGTGATTTCATATAAAGCATATATGCTTTAAAAATAATCTTACAATAAGCAATATCTGTTACAAGTTGACACGGCCTTTAAGAATTAAACTTTTCTTGATAATCTATCTGCTCTTAGTGTTGTAAAAATAATTATAATTAAAAATGGTATGCAAAGCATATTCATTGTTTTCCAGCTAGTATAACTTAAAACAACACCAGCTGTTAAACTTGCAGTAGCTTGAATTGAAAAAACTATAAAATCATTAAAACCTTGAGCTCTAAACCTTTCTTCTTCTCTATAATTTAATACAAGTAAGCTTGTACCTGATATAAATAGAAAATTCCATCCAAGACCTAAAAATATTAATGAAAATAAATAGTTTGTAACTGTTTGATCAAGATAACTAAGAAATATTGTGATTATAAAAAATAATACACCACAATACATAATTTTGCTGTGTCCAAATTTTTTAATTAGATTTCCGGTAACTAATGCTGGCAGGAACATGCTAATTATATGTAATTGAATTACAAAACTGGTGCTGTTTAAAGACATATTATCATTAATATGCATGCTTATTGGAGTAGCGGTCATTAAAAAAGACATTACTGCATAAGCAAAAGATGAGGAGACTAAAGCCTGAAGAAACCTTGGTTGAGAAATTAATTCTAAAATTGATCTTCCTCTTGAAATTTTTTTTTTCTCAGTAACTTTCTTTTCATTATAAAAAACTAAAAAAATAATTGATGATAAAGTTAATAATGACAAACATAGATAAGAGCCGACATATAAACCCTCTGAAATTATATTCTTTCCAAGATTTGCTAGATTAGGACCTAATAAAGCTGACAAAATTCCTGCAAAAAGTAATAAAGAAATGGCTTTTGGAGCCTGTTTTTTATCTACACTTTCAGCTGCAGCAAAACGATATTGATGAGCAAATGCCATCCCAAATCCAAGTGAAAAGCATGAGAATGAATAAAGAATAAAATTTTGTTTCATCACTGCATAGGCTGCCAGTAGAGCAAACAATGAGGTTGTGATGGATGAAAGTATAAATCCTTTTTTTCTACCAGTGATACTCATTATTTTGGAAGCAGCTATTATAAAAAGAGCTGTGCCTACAATTGATAACGACATTGGCAAAGTCGACAAAGATTTAATTGGGCTTATGCTAGATCCAATTATTCCACTTAAAAAAACTGTTACAGGTGCAACTGAAAATGCGCATGCATTGCTTGCAAATAGCAACCATACATTTTTATTCATTAAGGTATTATACTCTTTTCTTACCTTGAACTACTCTGTCCAATATTAAAGCAACAAATAATATTGCAATACCAGCTAAAATTCCTTGCCCAACATTTGCATATTGAAGTGCCTCAAGTACGTCTTGTCCTAAACCTTTTGCTCCGATCAGTGAAGCTACAACAACCATTGCTAAACTTAACATCACAGTTTGATTTACACCAGCAAGTATTGAAGGTGTCGCCAGTGGTAAATCTACTTTTCTTAACAAATACCATTTGGATGCACCATAAGCTATTGCAGCTTCTCTTATAGTTTCAGGAACGCCTCTTAAGCCTAAGACTGTAAGTCTAACAACAGGTGTTCCTCCAAAAATCATTGTAATGATGACAGCCGCAACCTTACCTGTTCCAAAAAACGCAATGACTGGAATCATAAATACAAATGCAGGCATAGTTTGCATAAAATCCATTATTGGTCTTATCATTGAATAAAATCTTTGACGTCTCGCACAATAAATTCCTAAAGGTATTCCAATAACAATACTTAGTATTGCAGCTGTACCAAGTAAAGCAAGTGTGGTCATTGCTTTAACCCAAAATCCCAAAAAACCCATGTAAGCTAAAAATCCTGCAGAGTATATTGCGGTTCTTATTCCTGCTGATAAAGCAGTTAAAACTACAATGGTAGTTATGATCACAATCCAAGGTGTTTTTACAAATAACAATTCTAAAAAATCAAGAACAGATCTTATTCCAATTGTAATTGCAGTAAATACTGCGTCTCCTTTGATAACAGCATAATCAAAAATTGTTTCTACCCATTTAATAGAAGTAAGTCTTATTTCTGGATGAGTAGGAAAATCATTCATTATTGAGAAGAAACCTGGGAAACTATAATGTATTACTGAAAAAAACATTATCACTATTGTAAAACCAATACTAAGTAAGTAATTTTTTGGTTTCATGCCAGGACTTATTGATTTATTTGATAACCACTCAGAGTATCTTTTTTCTAAAACAGTATTGGCTAATATTCCTTGAATAAATTTTACAAAAATTAATAATAAAATCCCTGAAATAGTTATCCATATTGCTGAAGCCTCGATTTGCTGAACATCAACTACATATTCTTTCATTGCCTCTTCAAGTGATTTAATTGCCCTTTCGTAGACTTCGACTTTTTCTGGGTTGTTTTCTTTTGCAGCCTCTAATTGTTTGTATCTAAAATCGATAGTTGATTGAATTTTGTCAATTTTTTCGACTGCATCTTTAGTGATGTTACCAAATAATCCTCTAACAATTTGAACAACAGCAAATGTTTCCACAATTAGAAATGCCAGAGCATAATTCCATACATTTCTTAGTCCAAACCATACAGGTCCAAACAATGCTGCAAAAAGGTTAAAAGAGTAAGAGTATGATGGTTTGCTACCAATTTTTTTAAACTCTTTGATATAATAATCTGGATTTGAAATTACAAAATTTTTGATAAGTTCGGATCTTGATAAATTTTTAATTTCCTTACTCATTCTCATTTCCTTCAACAACTGCCTTTAATAGGTCTGATTGAGTAATAATTCCAACTTCCGTATTATGATCATTTACAACTACAATTGGTTTATCTTTAGAAACAGAAGTTTCAATAAGTTTGCTTAATATGTCGTTTTCATTTACTTTTTCATTATTACTTAAATTTTCCCCAAAGTTTTTTTTATATTGCTCTAAAGGTTGCATAATAGTTTTAGCCTGAACAACTTTTAATCTTGAAATTCCTTTTACAAAATCTGCAACATAATCATCAGATGGATTTACAACTATTTCTTCAGGGGTTCCGATTTGAACTACTCTTCCATCTCGCATTATTGCTATTCTATGTCCAACTCTTACAGCTTCATCAAGATCATGAGTTATAAATACAGTTGTCTTTTTCATTTGTTTTGAAAGTTTAATAAACTCAGTTTGAAGTTGACGTCTTATAAGCGGATCAAGTGCACTAAAAGGCTCATCCATGAGTAAAAATTCAGGATCAGCAGCTAATGCTCTTGCCAACCCTACTCTTTGTTGCATTCCTCCAGATAATTCATGTGCGTATTTATTACCCCACCCTTGTAATTCAACAATATTTAAGATGTTATTTGCTGCATCTAACCTATCGTTTTTACTTACTCCTCTTATTTCTAAAGGCATTGCAATATTATCTAAAACGGATCTGTGGGGCATCAATGCAAAATTTTGAAAAACCATACCAATTTTTTTATTTCTAAGTTCTTGTAAATTTTCTTTATTAAATTGCATTACATCCTGGTTGTTTATTAAAATTTTTCCAGATGTTGGCTCTAATAATCTATTAATATGCCTTACAAGTGTTGACTTACCGCTTCCAGACAATCCCATAACACAAAAGATTTCACCTTTATTGACATCAAACGAAACATCAGAAACTCCAATTACTGAGTTATACTTTTCTAAAGCTTCTTGTTTTGAAATTTTCTTATTTTGTATTGCATCTAATGCATCATTGGATGTATTTCCGAATATTTTCCAAACGTTTTGGATCTGTATAGCAGCTTCCATAAAAGGATTTTAGCTTAATATTATTGAAAATGATACCTGGCAACTATAAGTCGCCAGGTAAAATAAATTTAAATTGACTAAATTAAAGACCTAACCAACCATCAACTGTTGATTTATTTTTAGCCATCCAGTCTCTTGCAACTTCTCCTGGGTCTCTTTTTTGAACTGATACTTCGTATGCCATCCAAGAAACATCATCTGCTGTGATCTGGAAATTTTTAAAAAATTCAACAATCGCTGGTGATTTACTTTCTAAAGAAGTTCCCCATCCGATTTGAATTTGTTTCAAAGCATCCTTTGAAGCTACATATGATTTTTGATACCAATCTGCATCTGCTTTTGGTTGAATCATTTTGTATTTAGCTGGATCATACTTTGGTTCTTCCAACATAACTACATCAGCCATTCCCCAAATAGCATGAGGTTTATAACAATAAAATGCGTAACCCTCACCCTTTTTGATCGAATCTAAAACTCTAGCATTTTTTACAGCCTCAGCAGCTCTTATTGGCTCTATACCAGCATCGTAAAGTTTATAGTCTCTAAGTTTTACTTGGTTTACATTTGCAGAAGCCCATCCGTCAGCACCAATCCAAAACTCACCTTTTCCATTTCCATCACTATCCATTGCTTTAACAACTTCTGGTCTCCCCAAATCTTCTATTGCAGTAATATTCATTTTTTTTGCAAATTGTTGAGAAACACAATAGCCTTGATTTCCCTCATAAGGATTTTTGCTTAATTTTAATGTTCCTTTTGGTACTAAATCTTTTGTATAAGCTTCTTGATTTGGTAGCCAAATATCAGGGTGAACTTCGATTTCACCTTTGCTTCTATCAATCGCTCCATAGATTGCAGTATTGTTTCCTGGAACTAACTCGGCTTCACCACCCATTTTGTCAATGACAACAGCAGCAAGTAAATTTGCAATTGCAGTTGCACCCGTCCAACCAGGATCACCAATTTTTACTTTTTCAGCAAAACTTGAGGCTGGTACAAATAATGAAATTACTCCAGCCACAAGAATTTTTTTGATTATATTCATATTTTCCCCATTTACGTTATTTTATATAAGTAAAATCTAACTTTGTTTTAAATTTAGAGTCAACATTTCTAATAAGCTAAAATGTAAATACTGCTATGCAAAAGCCTAAAATGGCCTATTTAAATAAGAAAGTCCTCAACAACTTGGTTAAATTTCTGAGGCTGCTCAAGATGTACATTGTGACAGCAGTTATTAAATATTTTTAAATCACTATCAGGAATATTATTGTTAAGTATTGAGACTTGTTCAAAATTATAAGATTTGTCTTTATCTCCCCAAATTATCAAGGTTTTGTTTTTTATTTTTTTTAAATTTTCTAATCCGTTCCAGTCTCTCATGGCTATTAGGGCGTTACGCGCTGTTTCTTCAGATATATTTTTAACTGCATTTTCACATAAATAATAATTTTTGGCTAGATCTCCTTCAACAAACCACTTTGGTGGTATTCTTTTTACTTGTTCCTTAATTCCTTCCTCACCCAGCTTTTTTATCGATGTATTTATAGGTTCAAATCTTCCTGGGATGTCACCTATAGGTCCAGTAGCGAAACAAATCAATTTATTAATTCTATCTCCAGATATATTTGCAATTTCTTGTACTATCATTCCACCCATAGAGTGACCCATTAAATTAAACTTATCTATATTTTTTAAATCAATTTGTTGGATAATGAATTTAGCCATTAAACTAATACTATTTAAAGATTTTGCATTAAAGCTTTCACCAAATCCTGGTAAGGCTGGTGCAATAATTCTAAATTTTTTATGAAGATAATCTTTTTGGAGTTTCCACATTTCTGATGATCCTAGATATCCATGAACTAAAACTAGTGGATATCCTGAACCAATATCATCAATATAAATATCTTGCATAATTGTTTATAAAATATAGTTGTATATTGTAACTTTTAAAACAAAATTCAAAGTAGATTTATGATTGGTATTCTTGGAGGAATGGGAACACAGGCTGGATTAGATTTTTGTAATAAACTTGCGAAAATAAATGCTGGAAAACTTGATCAACAATATCCAATGTTTGTTTTATATAACAAGTCTAACATTCCAAAACGACCAGAAAATTTAAAAAAATATTACAACGTTTTAGATTCACTTGTTGAAGGGTGTAAAATGTTACAAAAAAATAATTGTAAATTCATAGTAATGCCATGCAACACAGCTCATTATTGGTACGATGATTTAAGAAAAAAAGTTAAAATACCAATACTTAGTATGCCTAAAGAAGTTTACTTAGATACATCAAAAAACTGTAAAAAAAACTCTAAGATTGGTATTTTATCTACTGAGGCTACATTAAGTACTAAAGTTTATAATAAATATTTTGATAAAAATTTTAATTTAGTAAGTCCTAACAAAAGTTTACAAAAAAATTCAGTAAATAAATCAATAAAGCTAGTTAAAATGGGAAAAATTAAAGAAGCAGAAAAAGCAATTAGACCAGCAGTAAGTTACTTAATGAAAATTAAATGTAAAAAAATTATTCTAGGCTGTACTGAGCTGCCAATTGCAATATTTGCTTACAAATCTTTTAAGAAAATTAAACAATCAAAAGTATTTGTTGATCCGAACCTTCTGTTGGCAAATATTTCTATGAAAAAATATAAAAGATTTTAATTTAATCTCAGCTCTAATTATCAAACTAGAACTGAGATAATAAATTAATCCGAATCCTTATTACTTTGTAGGATCTGGAACTTTTCTTAAATAAGGCTTAACTGTTTCCCATCCATCTGGATATATTTTTTTAGCCTCGTCGTCTTTTACAGCAGGAAGAATTACAACATCTTCACCTTTTTTCCAATTAGCTGGAGTAGCAACTCTATGTTTTGCAGTAAGTTGCATTGAGTCTATGGCTCTCAAAATTTCATGGAAATTTCTACCTGTAGCCATTGGGTAAGTTAAATAAAGACCAATTCTTTTATCTGGTCTTACAACAAAAATAGTTCTAACAGTCTCATTATCAACTGCTGTTCTTCCCATCGAAGTTGTTCCTGCATCGGCTTCTAACATATTGAAAAGTTTTGCAACTTTTAAATCTTCATCAGCGATAATAGGATAATCAGGCATCGTTCCAGATACATCTTTGATATCTTCTAACCATTTTTTGTGATCCTCAACTCCATCTACACTTAGTCCAATTACTTTTACATTTCTTGCATCAAACTCAGCTTTCATTTGTCCTAATGAACCTAATTCTGTAGTACAAACCGGTGTAAAATCTTTTGGGTGAGAAAATAATACGCCCCAGCTATCTCCAAGCCACTCATGAAAAGAGATATCTCCCTCTGTAGTTTTGCATTGAAAATCAGGACACATACTGTTTATTTTTAACATTCTTCACTCTCCTTTTAATTAATTAGAACCATTATAAATTATTGATTAGGTTTATCAACGATATTTAAGTTTGAAAAAACAACTTATAAGACGTGTATCTTAAGCAAATTATAAGTGTTAGGTTTTTTGAAATGAATAACTCTAATCACTCAAACATTTTGATTATCGGTGGCGGATGCGCTGGTATATCAGTTGCCACAAGGCTTAAAAGCTTAAAGTCTGACTTATCAATATCAATCATAGAACCTTCAGAAAAATCTTTATATCAAGCTGCATGGACTTTAGTAGGTGCAGGTGCTTATGATGTAAACAACACTATAAAGCCAATGTCATCTGTAATGCCTAATTATGTTAATTGGATAAAAGAATATGCTGAAAGTTTTTCTCCAGAGTCTAATTCGGTAAAGACTTCAGTTGGTGAATATTCATATGACTATTTAGTAGTTTGTCCTGGTTTAAAAATTAACTTTGACGGAGTCGTAGGGTTAAAAGAAACTCTAGGAAAAAATAATGTTTGCACTAATTATAGTTCAGATATGGCAGTTTATACGTGGGAATGTCTAAAAAATTTACAAGGAGGAAATTTACTATTCACTGAACCTCCTATGCCAATTAAGTGTGCGGGTGCACCTCAAAAAATAGCATACTTAGCTGCTGATCACTTAAAGAAAAAAGGTGCTCTTAAAGATAGTAATTTAGAATTTTTATGTGCAAAGCCAGTTATTTTTGGGGTACCTCACTTTCAAGGTCCACTAAATGAAATATGTGACTCTTATGGAATTAAAAGAAGTTTCCAACATAATTTAATTTCAGTTAATGGTGAAGCAAAAGAAGCTGTATTCAAACAATTAGATAAAGATGGAAATTCTAAAGAAGTTACAAAAAAATTTGATTTTATTCATGTAACACCACCTCAAACTTCTCCTGACTTTATTAAGAATAGTCCATTAGCCGATGCTGGTGGATGGGTTGATGTAGATCATAAAGAAGGAACATTAAGACATACTAAATATGAAAATATTTATAGTTTAGGAGATGTAATGAATGCACCTAATGCAAAAACTGGTGCAGCAGTGAGAAAACAAGCTCCAATAGTTGCTCATAATATTATTAAAGATATCAATAAATCATCTGAAGCATATAGACTTTATGATGGATATGGAGCCTGCCCACTTACAGTTGCATATGGTAAAGTTATGTTAGCAGAGTTTTGTTATGGTGGAAAAGTAACTCCAAGTTTACCTTTTGACCCGACAAAACCTAGCTCTTTATATTGGCAAATGAAATCAAAGCTATTTCCTTGGTTGCAATGGAATGTGATGTTTAAAGGCAAAGAGTGGAGCAAGCCTAATCATAAAGCTATTGAAAATTAGTTTCAATTTAATAAAATTTTAATTATTTTATAATTATGATTTTTGAACAACTATTTGATACTAAATCGTCTACTTACACTTATATTATTTCTAGTGGAAAAGGACGTGAGGCATTAATCATAGATCCAGTAATTGAGCATACTGATGAATACATAAAAGTTTTAGAAAATTTAGAGTTAAAACTTGTCAAAGTAATTGATACCCATATTCATGCAGATCATGTAACTGGCTTAAATGAGCTTAATCAAAGAACAAATTGTATTCGTATAATGGGTGAAAACTCAAAGTCTGAGGTTATTGATATCAAATTAAAAGATGAAGAAAATATAAATGTCGAGAATATTGAACTTAAAACTATTTATACTCCAGGTCATACAGATTGTTCATATAGTTACTTAATGAATGATAGAGTTTTTACAGGAGATACTCTTTTAATAAATGGAACAGGTAGAACAGATTTTCAAAATGGTAGTGCTCATCAGGCTTATGATTCATTGTTTGGCAAACTTTTAAAACTTCCAGAAGAAACACTTGTTTATCCTGCTCATGATTATAATGGAAAAAAAAATTCAACAATTGGTAGTGAGAAGAACAATAACCCTCGATTACAAGTCAGTTCAAAAGAGGAATATGCTGAAATAATGGATAATCTTAATCTTGCTAACCCAAAAATGATGGATATTGCAGTCCCTGCAAATCTAAAGGGATTAACACTTAAAGAACTCTAAAATCAGGGTTATTATTAGTATTGTTTTTAAAAAATATACAATTATATAACTCTTATGGTATGCAATAATACACACTGTAAATGTAAGAACTGTTCTTGTGACAGATGCGTTTGTAAAAATTGTGATTGCAAACCATCATCAGAAAACTGCTGTTGTAACAAGTAGTTAAATTTTAATAACTAATCTTAAACAAACATGAATGATTTTTTAGAGTCGATAATTAAAAGAGATCCTGCTGCAAGATCAAAGTTAAGTTTAATACTAACTTATCCTGGTGTTAAAGCTGTATTTTTTCATAGAATTGCAAATTTTTTTTCAATTGCAAAATTTCATCTTGTTGCAAGAATAATTTCTCAGTTCTCAAGATTTTTAACAGGTATAGAAATCCATCCAAATGCTAAAATTGGAAAAAATCTTTTTATAGATCATGGCATGGGAGTAGTTATTGGAGAAACATCTGATATTGGAGATAACGTTACCATTTATCACATGGCAACATTAGGCGGAATTGCTCCAAGTATAAATTCAGACAATCAAAGAAATGTTAAGAGACATCCAACATTAAAAGAAAATGTAGTTGTAGGATCAGGTGCACAAATACTTGGACCAGTTGTAGTTGGAAAAAATGCAAAAATTGGAGCTAACGCAGTTGTTACAAAAGATGTTCCAGAAAATGCAGTAATGGTTGGGATTCCTGCAAAAAATGTTGGAACTGCATCTGAAGAATTTAAACCCTATGGTGTTGCACCAGGGGGTGATACAAAGCTTGATGTATGAAAATTTTACAAAATAATTTTGTCGAAGCAATAGGAAATACTCCTTTATTTAAATTAAAAGCCGCATCAGAAATTACTGGTTGTAATATTTATGGAAAAGCAGAGTACCTTAATCCAGGTGGCTCTGTAAAAGATAGAGCAGCTTTAGCTTTGATAAGAGATGCTGAAGAAAAAAAACTAATTTCAAAAGGTGGAACAATTGTTGAAGGAACAGCTGGTAATACTGGAATTGGATTATGTCTATTAGGAAATTCTATTGGTTATAAAACTATTATCGTGATGAACGATAATCAAACACAAGAAAAAAAAGATTTATTAAGAAATATTGGAGCTGATTTAAGATTGGTTCCACCAAAACCTTATAAAGATGAAAATAACTTTGTTAAATATGCAGGAAGATTGGCTGATGAATTGAAAAGTAGTAACAATCACGGTGTAGTTTGGGCTAATCAATTTGACAATACAGCCAATTCTAAAGGTCATTATGAAACAACTGGACCAGAAATATGGGAACAGACTGATGGCAAAATAGATGGTTTTGTATGTTCATCTGGCACTGGTGGTACAATTGCAGGTGTAAGTAGTTTTTTAAAAGAAAAGAATAAAGATATTAAAATATATTTATCAGATCCAACAGGTTCCTCTCTTTATAGTTACATTGAAAATGGTGAATTAAAGAGTGAAGGTGGTTCAATAACTGAAGGTATTGGATCTAGTAGAGTTACTGCAAATTTTGCAAAAGCAAAAATTGATGGAGCATTTTCAATAAGTGATCATGAGTCTTTGCCTGTTTTATTTGATTTAATTGAAAAAGAAGGTTTAAGTTTAGGTACAAGTTGTGGAGTAAACATTGCTGGAGCAATAAGGTTGGGTAAACTTTTAGGTCCAGGTAAAACAATTGTTACGATTCTTTGTGATAAATCTGATAAATACAACTCTAAGATGTTTAATAAATCTTTTTTAAAAGAAAAAGGTCTTCCCTATCCTCATTGGATATAATCACGCATACCAGTACTGTAATAAATTCATTACATTTCTATCTTATAATAAAATTTAATATAAAAAAAATTAAAGGAGATTTTATGGACGCAAAAGAAGTAGTTAAAAAAGGATATGAACTTTTTGGAAAAGGAGAAATGGAGGCATTTATGGATATGGTACATGATGATATTACTTGGATTTATCCTGGAGATAAGCATCCAATGTCAGGAACTCATAAAGGCAAAGAAGCATATATGAAAACTATGATGCAAGTACCACAACTTTGGAGTAATTTTTCAGTAACACCAGATATGATGATTAGCGAGGGAAACAAAGTTTTTGTTAAGGCAACTGCTAAGGCAGATGGCATGGATACTATTTTTGGTCATTACTTTGAAGTAGGCGATGATGGTAAACTGACAATGTTTATTGCTTTTGACGATACACTAAGCATGTTCAATGCAATGAAGAAGTAAGGAACAGAATGTCAATTTTAGAAAAACTAAACAAAGCAATCATGGAAAAAGATGGTGCAGCAGCTGGTGAGTTGGTGCACGATGACTATAAAATGTTTTCCCATCTCAAAGGAGAATATGTGCACATGGGAAAAGCAGGTATGGTTGAAGCTGTAAGTAAAGGAATGATGAGTCCCGCGAAATACAGGATCCTTTTTGAAAATGACGAAATTGGTTTTGATCATGCATATGTTACTTATCAGGATGGAAATACTGAGGCTTTGATGTGTTGTTGGAAATTTAAAGACGGTAAAATCATTGAAGTAGAAACTGGAGCAACAAAAATACCAAAATAACTATAGACTTACAAAGGTGTTAATATGGCTAGCATTGAGTTTAAAACTTTTGATAAAGCGTATGAATTTGCTGGGGTTTGGAGGGGAATAAAATGGTAAAAATGGTTGGTAACTTTGAAGTAAAAGACTGGGCTCACTGGAAAAAAATGTTTGATGAACATTCTGGCCCAAGAGAAGCAGCAGGTATTAAAACTATTTACGTAGGTAATGAAATAGAAAATCCAAATAAAGTACATATTGTGATGGAAACACCAGCAGCAGACACTATGCAAAAATTTATGCAGAATCCAGAGAATGCTAAGGTAATTGCGGAATCTGGCCATAAACAAGAGACAACAGTAATGAGTGTTTGTTCAGATTAAAAATAATAACAGAAAGGTAATGGTGAAAAAAATATATTTAATTATGATGTTTATAATATTTACAACATCAAGTTTTGCAGACGGCCATAAAGGAAAAATTGATCTTAAAGGTTTTATTGTTGGAGAAAACAAATTTCTTACTGATAACGAGGGTAACTTTTTAACTTTTACTTACGATGGAGTTGGAGGATTAATGGCAGTCGAAGGTACAACATTCATGGATAATGCTTCACAATATTGTCTTGGCGCAGGCACAATCCCAGGAAAGGGATTTGAAATGGGACACTGTAAAATAAATCTAATGGATGGGGATGCTGTTTTTACATACTACGAAATTCCACTTGGAGACTCAATGAATGGTACATTTAAATGTTTAGGGGGAACAGGAAAATATAAAGGAATAGAATGTAGTGGCTCAACAGGGTACACACCAATTAACTCAGCCCAAGAAAATAAATTTGCCTCTTCAATTTATTTCATGGGTGAATATGCATTAATGAAATGATAAATTTAAAGAAAGGTAAATAAATGAAAAAAATTTTTTTAATTCTAATATTAAGTCTGTTCACAACAAACTCTTTTGCTGATGGTCATGCAAATGCAAATGGTTTTTCAATAACTCTTAAAGTTCCTATGGCCGATACAGCAAAAGTTGAGGAAATGCTTATGAAACATGCAAAATGGATGAAAGAAACACATCCATTAACAGGTGAAAAAAAACTAAATTCATATTCGATCATGAAAGGTCCTGAGTGGAAAAATCCTGGTGACCCATCACAAGGGACAACTGGTAATATTTTCTATGTATTAAATGAATTTTATGAAAATCCTGCTGGATTTGCAAATCATCAACAACTTGGTTCACAATGGTCTGAAATACAAGAATTTCAGACGATTTTATTCACATATCAAGTTGGATATGCTTTTCCTGGAACAACCATTGAAACAATTGAATAATCATTTAATTGAATTAAAATATTAAACAAAAAAAAGGAGAAAAATATGGAAAAAGAAGTGTTAGTAATCGTAGATTTGAAAGAAGGAAAGCTTGAAAAATTTATGGGATGGATGCAATCAGATGAAGGTATGAGTGTGAGAAAATCTGCAGCTCATCCAGAAAAAACTATAGGAGCAGTAAAGCCAGATAAAAGTGGCGTAATGTTTAAGGTATTTGTTCATAATATGGAAAAAATGAAAGAACTAATATCTGGTACACATCCAGTTGGAAAGGAAATTTACGATGAATGTGTTATCAAAATGACTGCTTGGGATTTAACAAAAGTTGAAATGTAATATGGCAAGATTTTATTTGATTGGCAAAATAAGTGCAGAATTAATGAAAAGAATGCAAAATGATCCAACTGCAGATAGATATGCATCGACTAAGAAAGTTACTGAGGCAGCTGGTTTAAAATTGATCAGCTATGAATGGGTAAGAGGTAGATTTGATGTTATCTCATGTGTCGAGGGAGATTATGAACAAGCACTTTCCTTGAAGATTGCATTTAAAAATTCAGGTCTTATGGATGATTTGATGGTACATGAAGTATTTGACTATAATAAAGCTTTTAAAAATGCTGCACATGCTACAAAGTCTGTGATTAAACCTGCAGAATAAATTAAAATTTACTTATAAAAAGGAGGTTTAGTGAGCGCATATCTATTAGCAAACATAACTGTTAACAATCCTGAAAATTATAAAGAATATGTTTCGAAGGTAAAATCTGTTGTTGAAAAATTTGGTGGGGAATATTTAGTTCGAGGTGGAGAAATGAATATAATAGAAGGTGATTGGCCAAATGAAAGAAATATTGTGATTAAATTTCCATCAAGAGAAAAAGCAATGGAATGGTATAATTCTGAGGAATATAAACCAATTAGGCAAATAAGACACGACAATGCTGTGTCAAATTCTGTAATTGTTGATGGTATATAAACATAATAAACTAATAAAAAATTAGGAGAATAATATGTCAATTTTAGAAAAATACAGTGCTGCATTAAAAAATAAAGATGAAGCAGCTATGAATGAACTTTTGCATGACGATTTCAAATTTAAAATGCATAAATCAGGAAATACTTTGGGTAAAGCTGAAGTGATCAAATGGGCGATGAGCGGTGATATTAATCAAAGAGATACAAGAGTTGTATATGAAAATGATGAAGTTGGTGTACACCACGCATTTGTAACATTTGATGACGGAAATACAGAAGCTGTAATGGCAGTCTACAAATATGATAATGGAAAAATCATGAGTTTAGAGACTGGCGCAACACCAATGCCTAAATAATGAAAAAACTAATACTTTTATTTATTTTTATCGCCTTTAATTCAAATGCAGCTTCAATGAAGATGATTGGGTCTAAGGGTGATCCAAACGATGTTACTAGAGTAATAGAAGTAAAGATGTATGACAATTATTATGAACCAAGTTCAATTCAAGTTAAAAAAGGCGAAACAGTAAAGATAATTGTTAAAAATTTAGGTGAACTGGTGCATGAATATAATATTGGCACTAAAAAGATGCATATTGATCACCAACCCGAAATGGCAAGATTAATTGAACACGATATTCTTTTAGGCGACCGAATTGATCATAAAAAAATGAAAGAAATGTCTAAAAAAGATCATTCTTTGGGCCACAAACACGCAAATAGTGTAATGCTAGAGCCAAATAAAACAGGAGAAATTATTTGGAAGTTTTCAAAAGATATTTCTTTAGAAATGGCATGTAACATTCCTGGTCACTACGAAAGTGGAATGGTCGGTCCTATAACAATTAAATAAATTAGAAAAGTTTGTAGATATTAGTTAAGGATATATTATTCTTTAATTATGAGTAATTTAACTGCTTATATAATTTTAATTATTGCAGTTGCCCTTGGTACAGCATCAAATGGTTTTGCCAAAGCTGCAAATGGTTTTACAATATTTTTACCAAGTGTCTTTACAGCAGTAACAATAGTTGCTTGCATGTATACGCTGTCTTTAGTTATGAAAACTATTCCTGTTGGCGTAACTTATGCTTCATTTGCAGGCTTGTGTATAATAGCTACTTCAGTTGTTGGTATTTATAAATTTAATCAAATTCCAGACTTTTTTACAATTATAGGTCTCATATTAATTATATCTGGTGTTTTAATTGTCAATTTAGTTGGAAAATCAAATTAAATATTAAAGTTCGTCTGGCAGATTATGCTTACCATCATCTTTTAAATCAATAATATATTCTTTAATTACAAAATCTAAATCTAGATCTGAGTATAAATGTGGAAACATGTTGCCATCAGTTGATTGCTCCCAAACTAGATTTTTTAATTTTAGAGCATCCACTTTAAGAATTATTAAATTAGTTTGATTAAGATAAAACTTATTGAGTGTTTGCTTGACCTGATCTTTATCAGAAAAATGGATATAACCATCTTTTAAATCTAATGCAGTGCCTTTAAAAACATTATTTTGTTTTGCCTCACTCCACTCAGATTTTTTACATATTTTGTAAACAAAATCAAAATTCATTTTATTTGAGAAAGTCGTCTACTTCTACTTGATAACCTTCAACTAAACGATTTGTTTCATTTGCCATCCCGACAATTGCGATCATTTCGTTTATCATTCCGTCTGTAGCACCTTTTTTTCTGGCAGCTAAAGAATGTGATTTTATACAATATTCACAATTGTTAGTAATTGAAACTGCAACATAAATAAGCTCCTTTACAGCAGGATCTAATTCACCTTTTCCCATTACTTGTTGTAATGATCTCCAGGTTCTTTCTAATGTTTCAGGACTATTAGCCATAGTTTTCCAAAAATTTGGAATTTCAGTTATTTGTCGGGCTTCTTTTATTTCATCAAAAATTTCTTTTACCTTTCCAGTAGCCTCACTTTCAGAAATTTTTTTAAATATTGTCATAGTTTTCTCCTTTTAGTTATAAATTGACTCAATTTTTGGCATTAATTTTAGTAGTTCCTTAGTATAATTATGTTTTGGATTTTTAAACAGCTCTTCTGTTTCGGACACTTCGCATAATTTTCCATCTTTAAGCACAGCTATTTTATCACACATTTGCCTAACAACAGGTAAATCATGGCTTATAAATAAAATAGTGAGATTTAACTGTTCTTGAAGATCTTTTAATAAGTTTAATATTTGAGCTTGAATACTCACATCTAATGCTGATGTAGGTTCATCACAAACAAGAAGTCTTGGTTGTGTGGCTAATGCTCTTGCTATTGATATTCTTTGTCTTTGTCCCCCTGAAAATTCATGCGGATATCTGATTGCAGACTGTTGAGTTAATTCAACAGATTCTAATAAATCATAGATATAGCTGTCTAATTCGCTGGATTTTATATCCGGATTATGAAGTTTAATTGGTTCTGCAATAATTTCCTTTACTTTTAATCTTCCATTTAACGAAGAAAATGGATCCTGAAATATCATTTGAATTTGTTTTCTAAATTTAAGTAAATCTTTGTTTTTTTTAATTTTGGTAACATTAACACTGTCAAAATAAATATCTCCAGAACTAGGCTTAAACAAATTAACAACCATTTTTGCTATTGTTGTTTTGCCACTTCCACTTTCACCAACTAAGCCAAAAGACTGTCCTTCTTTTATATTTAGTGAGACATCATCTACAGCCATTACAGAATTCTTTGTATTCTCAGTGAAAAAACTATCATCAAAAGATTTACTCAAGTTTTTAATTTCTATTAAATTTTGATCAACAATTATCTTTTTAGACCACCTGTTTAATATTTTAATGTTATTATTTTGATTATTAACGTTCTCTTTTTCAATTATTGTAAATCTAGATATTTTTTTATTAGTCGGTGGTACAGAGCTAACTAGGCTTTTTGTGTATTTTTCCTTAGGCTCAACCAATATCTGTTTGGTTAAACCTAGTTCAACTAAGTCTCCATTTTTCATTACAGCCACTCTATCTGTAGTTTCAGCGATAACTCCCATATCGTGAGTAATAAGTATTACAGCTAAGTTTCTCTCTTTTGTTAGTCTTTTAATTAATTCTAGAATTTGAGACTGAATAGAAACGTCTAGTGCTGTTGTTGGTTCATCTGCAATTAATAATTCGGGTTCGCAACATAAAGCAAGAGAAATAACAACTCTTTGTCTCATACCACCAGAAAATTGGTGAGGGTAATTATAAAACCTTTTTTCGGCATCCTTGATCCCAACTTCTTTTAATAAATTAATTGCTTTATTTTTTGCATCCTCTGAACTTAAATTTAAATGAGTCTGTATTGTTTCTATAAGCTGTTCACCAATTGTTAAAATTGGATTTAAAGAGGTTTGAGGATCTTGAAATATTAATCCAATTTTTTTTCCTCGATACTGAACAATTGTTTCTGGATTTTTGCTGATATTTGTTTCTCCCATCAATATTGATCCACTTGAAACTTTACCTGGTTCATCAATTAAATTTACAATTGCATTAGCTACAGTACTTTTTCCAGAACCAGACTCCCCAACTAATCCAACAATTTCGCCTTTTTTAATGTCTATACTAATGTTTTTTGCAGCATTTACTGTTTCTTTTCTCATTTTATAGTCAACACTCAAATTACTTATTTTTAAAAAAGTCATTTTTTTAGCCTTGGGTTAAGCGTATCCCTCATCCAATCTCCTAATAAATTAATTGAGAAAGCAAGAATAACTAAGAATATTGCAGGAAAGAATGTTATCCACCATTCACCTGAAAATAAAAAATCATTTCCTAATCTAATTAAAGTACCCAATGAAGGTGTTGTAGGAGGAACTCCCACGCCTAAAAAACTCAATGTTGACTCTGCAATGATAGCAAGAGCTAGACCAATTGTGCCTATTACCAAAACAGGTCTCATTATATTTGGCAGTATATGCTTAAACATAATAAGTAAATTTGAAACACCTATAATTGATGAAGCTGAAACATAATCTTTATTTTTTTCTACTAAAGTTGCTGCACGAGAAACTCTTGCAAATTGAGGCCACTCCGAAATTCCTATAGCAAAAATTAAAACATATATTGCCATCTCATCATGCATTTCTCTGGAGATGATACCTCTTGCAATACCATCAACTAATAGAGCCATTAATATACTTGGTACTGTTAGCTGAACATCTGTTAATCTCATTACTATCATTTCATATTTTCCACCAAAGTAACCTGCTGTTAAACCTAGGAAGACACCTAAAATTAGACTAAAAATAATTGCTGAAAATCCAACTATTAAAGAAATTCTCGAGCCATAAAGAATAGTTGAAAGCATATCTCTTCCTTGTCCATCTGTACCTAAGATAAATTTTGCCATACCATCTTCTGTCCAAGAAGGAGGGGTAAAAGCTTCCATTAAAGATAATGATGCAGGGTCAAAAGGGTTATGAGGAGTAACAAATTCAACAAAAAAAGAGCAAAAGAAAATTATTAATAATATTACTGACGATACAATGGCAGTTGGAGATTTAATAAAACTAAAGTAAATGTCGCTATCTTTTAGTCTTTCCCAAGAATTTAGTGTTTTATTATCCACTTGTAGCATCTCCTTTAACTCGAATTCTTGGATCAATAAAATAATATAGAATATCTACAATGAAATTTATCATCACAAATACAAAAGCTATAAATACTAAATAAGCTGACATAATTGGTATATCTACGAATTGAACCGCCTGAATAAATAAAAATCCCATGCCTGGCCATTGAAAAACAGTTTCAGTAATTATTGAGAAAGCAACTAATGTACCTATATTTATTCCTGCTATAGTTATTACAGGAATTAATCCATTTTTTAGTGCGTGTTTATAGTTAATACTTTTTTCACTTATACCTCGAGCTCTAGCAAATTTTATATAATCAGTTTGTAATATTTCCATCATCTCTGCTCTTACTAACCTAATTATATAAGTCATTTGAAAGAGACTTAGTGTTACAGATGGAAGTATAATTGCTTTCAATCCTGAAACTGTTAAAAGTCCTGTAGTCCAAAAACCTAGGTCAATCACCTCTCCTCTTCCAAAGGATGGCAGCACACCTAAAATTACTGCAAATAAATAAATAAAAAGTATACCAATTACAAAGGTTGGAAGAGATACTCCCAAAAGAGATATGGCCAATATAAAATCACTCAAAAAACCTTTTCTATTTATACCTGTGTACACTCCTAATAATGTTCCTGAAACCAATGCAATTAATGCAGAAATTAAAACTAATTCCATAGTTGCTGGTAATCTTTCAATAATTAATTCTGAAACTGGTCTTCTTAACTGATATGAAATTCCAAATTCTCCTTTAGAAGCATTAACTACAAACCTTGAAAATTGAATATGTATTGGATCGGTAAGTCCAAGAGTTTCTCTTAATTCTGCTCTTTCTTCATCAGAAGTTTCTTCACCAACCATATTGTTGATTGGATCACCCACAAAGTTAAATAAAGAAAACGAAACAAATGATACAACAAGCATCACTATTACTGACTGAATCAGACGTTTGAAAAAATACTTTATCAATTTAAGAAATATTTATACTTATAAGCCCTTTGTTAAACAAAGGGCTTATAAAAAAAGTTATTTATTTAAAACTTGCAAAACGGAATAATGGTTCATTATTCGGTCTTATTGGAACATCTACATTATTTTTAGTTGCCCAAGAAATTACTTGGTGATGTAAAGGAAGATATGAAATATCATCTTTTACAATTTTCCAAGCATTTGCAATAGCTGCATTTCTTTTATCTAAGTCAACTTCACCTTCCATAACTCTTATAGCGGCATCAACTTCGCTATTGCTAAAGTTTACTTTATTCCAGCTAGCACCTGACTCATACAAATAATGGAAAACATAATGACTATCTAATGTTGGAACTCCCCATCCTAGCATATAGAAATCACCTTTATCTTCTTTGAGCTCTTTAAAATGTTTACTTTTAGTTTGAGCAAATAAGTTAACATTAACGCCTATTTTACCTAACATTCCAACTACTGCAGTGCAAATTGCTTCATCATTTACATACCTGTCATTAGGGCATCTTAGTTCAACATCAAAACCTTTTGGATATCCTGCATCAGCTAATAATTTTTTCGCAGCATCAACATCATAAGGCAATCTTTTATCTAGATCTTGTGTGTATCCATTTACACCAGGAAAAGTTATGATTCCTGCAGGCTCACTGAGACCTCTCATTACTTTTTTCTTTATTGCTTCAATATCTATTGCTTGATAAAGGGCTTGTCTTACCTCTTTTTTCTTAAATGGATTATCACCAGTATTTCCAGATCTTAATTTATCTGCTGCTTGGTCCATACCTAAAAAGATTGTCCGCATTTGAGCAGTACTCACTACTTCATGATCTGCAGAATTTCCAATTCTAGCTAAGTCTTGAACTGGAGCATCAGTTACTAAATCAACTTCACCAGATAATAATGCTGCAACTCTTGTAGCTGAGTTTTTAATTGGTAATAGGTGTATTTCACTAACACTATTATCTTTCATTGAACCCCACCAATTACTATTTCTCTCAAATACTGTCTTGGTATTTGGCTCTCTTAGAGTAATTTTGAATGGTCCAGTTCCCATTGCATTAGTTGCTGAGAATGTTTCTTCTCCACCATCCCAGTTTTGTGAAACTGTTGCTCCAAAATCAATAGACCATTTTTTAGACATTATAAAAATATTTGATAATTGGTTTAAAAGAATTGGATTTGGTTTACTTGTACTCACTTGAACAGTGTGGTTATCAATTTCTTTAACATCAGAAATTGTACTTATGTATTCTTTAAAATCTGATGTAGGTTGTTTTGCTCTCAAAATACTAAATACAACATCTTTTGCAGTCATATCCGTACCGTCAGAAAATTTTACACCTTTTCTTAAATTAAAAACCCAAGTATTTGGATCAGTTGTTTTCCAATCAGTTGCAAGTTGAGGTTCAATACTCATATCTAAACCTCTTGTTACAAGTGCTTCATAGACCTGTCTTGAAACTTGTGTTGTAGGACCTTCATTTTGGGCATGAGGATCCAAAGTTAAGCTATCTCCTTGCATAGACCATTTAATTGTTTTCGCGTATGAATGTGTTGATACAAAAACAAATAAAATTGCAAAGAAAATTTTAATAAAATTTTTAAATTTCATTTTTCCTCCTAATTATTACAAATAAAATTAAACCTGATTAATGGATTAACTACAAGGGTAAAATAGGTAACTTAATTGTTAAGAATGATATCGTTTTTGAAGTTAGTATATAAAATTTTTGAATAATTATTCATATTTTTCATATTTTCTTTGGCGTCTTTATCAAATTTTTCCAGAGCACCCTGTCCTAATTGATTTTCTAGTGCTGACTTATATTCAGGGACACAACCCCAATCATTTACAGTTGTATCTTTGATCTCTATGTGAAATTGAATGCCATAAGCATTGTTTTTATATCGAAATATTTGATATTTTGTCTCTTTTGATGAAGCGATCAATGTTACATCTTTATTTTTTTCTAATTCTTGAACTTCATAAGAGTGCCATTGCAATGATGTAATTTTTTGAGGAAAATCTGCGAAAAGTATATCTTTCTTTTTTTCATCCAAAAAGTTTACATCTAGCATTCCAATTTCAGGATTATTAGTTTTAACTACTTTTCCTCCTATTGCTTCTCCTAGTAATTGACATCCGAGACAAAAACCTAAGTATGGCTTATTTAATTCTACAACGAACTCTTTAATTTTTTTTTTTTCTTCGATGAGCCAAGGAAAATCCTTTTCCATCCAAGTATCCATAGGTCCACCCATACATAGCATACCGTCAAAAAAATTTAAATTATTCGGAATTTTTTCGCCTTCATCTAATTCAACAGTTGTAATATTAACTCCATCTTTGATCATTAAATCTTTTATATAACCAGGATCTTCAATATTTATGTGTTGAAGAACAAGAATTTCCATTATTATACAATGGGCTTTAGTAAACCTAAAATTTTTTTATGAATTATTTTATTAGAAGACACCACAAGATGACCTGCTTCAGTTGCATTTTTATTGTCCCAAGTTGTTACAATACCACCAGCAGCATTAATAATTGGTATTAGTGGATGAATATCCCAAACTTTATTATTGCATTGTATAACAACATCAATTCTTCCCTCACAAATCTGAGCATATGATAATGCATCTGAACAAGGGAATTGAATTAATTTAAGAAGTTTTGGAATTTTTTTTTGTAGATTTAATGAGATTGCTCCATGAAAACCAGCTGTTAATTTGATATCTTTAAACTTAACACTCTTGTTGACTGATATTTTTTTTCTTTTTTTATTTTCAACAACATATGCAATTTTTGTAGATTGATTATAATAATATTTATTTAACATAGGGAAGTTTGCCAAACCAAATATTGGATTACTTTTATAATTTACTGATATTAAATTACTCCAAGTTGGACTTCCTATAACAAATGACCTCGTTCCATCAATGGGATCAATTACCCAACTAAAATCACTTTTAGTTTTTTTATAACCAAATTCTTCTCCAATAATTTCATGTCCAGGAAATTTTTTGCTTATTTTTGCTCTAATGAATTTTTCAAAAGCTTTGTCGCATGTGGTGACAGGGTCATATCCTTTGCCGAGTAATTTATTATTAACTTTAAAAGGCTTATTAAGTTTTTTAAAATAAAAATTCGTTAAATCGATTGCTAGTTGGTTCAAAAACTTTGGAAATTCATTATTTTTAATTATTAGATTTTTATCCATAATTCCAAATACTACTTAATTTCTCTTGATTAAAGATATTTTTTAATTAATGCTCAATTTTATGAAAATTGAATTAGATAATAATAAGGTTTTCTTTAGAGATGAAAATCTGAATGAAGAAATTCATCCTTTTTGGCTAAGAGAAAGAGTAGAAAATATTGAATTACTTGATCAAAAGACACAGCAGAGACTCTTTGATCCGAGCACAATGGAATCTGACGTCGTTATCAAATCAGCAATAATTGAAAAAGACCATCTAAACATAACTTTTTCAGATGGAATAGAAACTAAAATTGATATTAATAATATAATTCGAGAATTTAAAAATTCCAATTCAATTAGTAAAATTAAAGAAAAAGTAAAATGGACTTCTTCACTTACTGACGTAAAAAAATTTAATTTTCATGAGACTATTTATGAAAGTGTTGAAATGCATGAATTACTTGCATCTTTTTACAAGTATGGATTTGCAATTTTAAAGAATGTTCCAACTTATGATAATTATTTAATCAAATTTGCTAACTCTGTGGGTAGTGTTAGAAGAACTAATTTTGGTGAACACTTTAATGTTTCATCAAAACCTAATCCTAATGATCTAGCCTATACACCTTTACCTCTAGCTCCTCATACTGATAATCCATATAGAAATCCAGTCCCTTGTATTCAGATATTGCATTGTATTGAAAATGAAGTAACAGGTGGTTTATCTACGTTGGTAGACGGTTATACTGTTACTGAAGATTTAAAAAAAGACTTTCCTGAATATTATGAAATATTAACTAAAGTAAAAGTAAAATTTAAATTTATTGATAAAGATGTGATTTTAGAAGACTGGTCTGAATTAATAGAGCTCGATGAAAACAAGAATTTTAAACAAGTTAGATTTAGTCCTCGGCTTGACTACGTACCAGTTTTAAAAAAAGAGGAACTAGATCTTTATTATAAGGCCAGAAAAAAATTATCTGATTTATATAACTCTGATTTCTATAGAATAGAATTTAAATTAATGTCTGGAGATTTAATTATGATGGATAATTACAGATTACTTCATGGTAGAACAGAATTTAATCCAAATGAAGGTAAAAGATTTTTACAAGGGTGCTATATTGAATATGATAGTACTGATAGCAAGCTTAGACATTTACAAAGAAAGTTTAATATAAATTAATTTAACCTATGCTCTGTAGAAAAGGCATATACTCAAGAAGATAATAACCTAAAGCTTGCAACTGGTTAGTGATCATTAATATTCCTGTAATTAACAGTAGAGATCCACCAAACATATTTATCATCTTCATCTTTGCTTTTAGATTTTTAGAAAAAATCATAAATTTTTGTATCAAGTAACCTGATAGAACAAAGGGAATTGCTAGTCCAAGAGAATAAAATGATAAAAGACCAATTCCTTTATTAATACTATCTTCAGTTGATGCGATTGCAAGAATTGATCCTAAAATTGGACCAATACAAGGTGTCCAGCCAAAACCAAAAGCCATACCAATTAAAATTGAACTTATTATTCCAGTATTGTTATTTGTCTGAAATCTCTTCTCATAATTTAAAAACTTAAGATTTATAAGTCCTAATATTTGTAAAGAAAATATTATAATGATTATTCCAGCTCCAATTCTCAGTTGATAAGAGTTTTCTAATACTAAAGAACCTAAAAATGTAGCAGTAGCTCCAAAACTTATGAATACAATAGAAAATCCAACTGCAAATAAAATAATAGGAAAAATATTTACAGTTTTTTTTTCAAGTAATTCATTAAGAGTTGATCCTGATATATATGATATATATCCTGGTATTAGAGGCAGAACACATGGGGATAAAAAGCTAAGCAAACCAGCTCCAAAAGCTAAAATAAATTCAATCATTATCCAGTATTTTTGATAGCTGCAGAAATACCTGCTATTGACGCCATCATTGCGTCATTTAAATCTTTTTTATCTTTTTTGTTTAAATTTCTTTTTAGAAGCTTATTCATAACTACTGCTTGTAAAACATTAAGGATTTCAGAATATATGTTTCTAATAATTGCTGGACCTCTAAAAATTTTTCTTTGTTTAAAAATTTCTTTTGGTGTTATTTGATCATTCAATTTTTTTACAGCATCAAATTGAAATCTTAATTTTTTTCCTACTCTAATAAGTTTATCATCAGCTAAGTTTTTTTCATAAATTTTTGATATCTCTGGGTCTACCTTAGAAAGCACCATGTCAAGCAAGTCCATTGTTGAATTAAAATAAGGCCAGTTTTTTTCCATATCAATAAGTGTTTTTTTAAATTTCTTTATAGATGAATATCTTAAAGCCTCGGCAGTACCTAACCAAGCGGGTAACATTAATCTAATTTGAGTCCAGGCAAAAACCCAAGGGATAGCTCTTAAACTATTTATATTATCAACATTTTTTCTTTTAGAAGGTCTAGAGCCAATTGATAATTTCCCAAGTGCCATATGAGGAGTTACAGTTTTAAAATATCTAATAAAATCTGAACTTTGGTTTATATTTTTTCGATAAGAACTTGTTGATATCTCAGACATACTTTGAATTAATTGTCTCCAACTGTCTTTTGGTTTTGGAGGTGGGTTTAAAGTAGCTTCCATAACAGATCCGATATAACTGCACAAATTATATTTTGCTAAAGGCTCATAACCATATTTTTGCTGTATTACTTCTCCTTGATCAGTTATTCGAATTTTACCATTGACTGAACCAGCAGGCTGCGACCTCAATGTTGCTTGTATAGGCCCACCACCTCTACCTGCAGAACCTCCTCTACCATGAAAAAATGTAACATCTATTTTATATTTTTTAGCGAGTTTAATTATTTCCTCTTGTAATTTAAATTGATGCCAACTTGCTGAGAGCTTTCCAGCATCTTTACTTGAATCAGAGTACCCAATCATAATTTCTTGTTTATTATTAATATCTTTTCTGTACCATTTTAATGAAAAAAGTTTTTCCATTATTGGTTTTGCATTTATAAGATCATCAAGAGTTTCGAAAAGAGGAACTACTCTTAGTCTATTCTTAATGTTGGCTTCTTTTTGGAAAAACATAACTGATAAGATATCTGATGCTGAAGATGTCATTGAGATTACATACGCTCCTAAACACTCTTTAGGTTGACTTGCCAATACTTTAAATGTGGACCAAACCTCTTTGTTTTCCTTGTTTTTAAATTGAAATTTTTTTAATACATTTTTGCTTTGCATTTTATTCGATAAATATTTTATTTTTCGATCCTCATCCCAAGTAGAATAATTTTGGTTTAGTTTTTTCTTTATGTATTCTGCTAATAATTGAGAATGTCTTGATGACTCTTGTCTTATATCAAGTCGTGCAAGATTTATTCCAAAACACTTAGCTCTTCGCATTAAATCTAATAAATCACCACTAGCTATATTTTCACTTTGGTTTTGTTCTAATGACTCTCTTACTACTCTCAATGGTTTTAAAATTTCTTCTCTCTCAGATAGTAAATCTTTATCATTAAACGATTTATTGTTTGATAAATAAGCCTCTATTGCTCTATGCGTTTTTCTAAGTTTATCTCTTAAAGGTCTTAGATAAACTCTATAAGGCTCGAATGTTTTTCCTGTAGTTTTTAATATTTTTTTTGAACATTTTTCCATAGAGTAAGATCTAATTAACTTTGTCATTGACTTCTCATAAAGTTTAGCTGCCTCCCACCTTGATAACAAAATAACTCTTTTAGTAACTTCTGCAGTAACAAATGGATTGCCATCTCTATCACCACCCATCCATGATCCAAACTCAATAGGATTAAAATTTTTAGGTAAACCCTTTCCCATATTTTTTTCAAATATTTGATTTAATCTTCTGTATACTTTAGGAATTGTATCCCACAAGCTATCTTCTATAATTGCAAGTCCCCATCTTGCTTCTTCCGCAGGGGTTGGTTTAGATCTTTTAATTTCATCTGTATTCCATATAATTGTTATTTCATCAAAAACTTTACGATCTAAAATTTTTAATTTTGAAGGATAATTTTTAAGTAAGTTTCGTTGTTCTAATATTTCTGTTAATGAATGGTACTTCTGTATCAAGGTTCTTCTTTTTACTTCGGTTGGATGTGCTGTGAGTACAATTCCTATATTTAGACTTTTAGCAATATTATAAATTTTATTATTAGATATTTTTTTATTTTTAAAAAAATTTTCAAATATTTCTTCTATAAAAATATTTTGAAATTTTTTTTTTTGTTTCACATTCTCATAGAGATCTAACGTTCTAGAAGCATCAATTGACTCAGCTAAATTATAAAAGTTCATAAAATGGTTAAATGCGCGAGTTAATTTAAATAGTAAATGTGGTTGTAATTTTTTAATTTCGTTTAAAATTTTTTTAAATGGATCTTTACGATTTTTGTTAGCAATATTTGCTTTGGAAAGTAATCTAATTTTTTCAACTAGATCATAGAATTTCTGTCCCTCTTGTTCTTTAATTACTCTTCCTAATATGTTTCCTAAAAATCGAACATCATCTCTAAGAGATTTTGTGGGTATTCGTTCATAGTAGAGGTCTCTTTTTAGCATTTTTAATTACAAACTTTTTCTGGTTTATACCAATAGCATTAGTTTGTATTTTAAATAAACTTCCTGAAAATTTAAATTTTTTAATTTCACTGTTTTTCATACCTTTTAATGCAGATGTGACAAATAAATCTGAATTTTTAGGACCACCAAAGGCACAATTAGTAATATTTTTAGCGGGTAAATTGATCTTATGTATCTGTTTGGCAAATTTATTTAAAACACTTACGCAAGCTCCATGAAATTGGCATACCCATAAATTTCCAGCTTTATCTAAAGTCATGCCATCTGGCACTCCTTCCTTATTTGAAAATCTTTTAAATATTTTTTTACTAATTATATCTTCATTTTTATCTATCTTAATTTTGTAGATTATCCTTTTTCTACTGTCTGTATGATAAAAGCTTTTTTTATCAATAAATGCAGGTCCATTAGTAATCATGTAATTGTCATCTACTTTTTTAAGATTAAATTTTTTATCTAGGCAATAAAGAGATCCATTTGGGATATTTCTTTCAGGGTTATCCATTGTTCCAAACCAAAGTTTTCCATTAAGATCTGTTTTGCCATCATTAATCCTGTTCATATTTAATGACTTCTCAATGGTTATTGATTTAATTTTTTTTTTACTTTTTAAATTTACTATTCTTAATTCACCTTGGAGACCTAATATAAATATATTATTTTTTATATGAGCTAAAAATCCTATTTCTTTATTTACTTTAATAGTTTCTTTTTTTTTGTTTTTCAAATTTAAAATATGAATTCTTTTTTTTTTAATGTCTGTAAAATAAATAGAATTATGTTCTTTGACCCACAAAGTTCCTTCACCTAATATACATTTTAAATTCCACAAAACTTCAGGTTTTGAGGTTATAATCTTAGCCATTATACTCGTATTCTTTTATAAATTCTTTTTTTGGATTAATTCCAATTCCTATATTTTCTAATGGTGAAGCAAATCCATCTTTATCTTTTACCTGGTCTAAAATTGAAAATTTTTCTTCAGCAAGATCTGTAATAAAAATATTTTTTTCAGTGGTATCGAATTCTAACATTGATTTCGTTGGAAATAGTCCACCTGGCATATCTGGTAAAGAAGTAAGTAAATGCAGATTTACTGCTACACTTAAAGCTGAACCCCATACATGATTAACAATTGGGATAAAATTCGACTGAGCTAATGCTGATACTTTTAAATATTCTGTTATTCCACCTAAACCACAAACTTCTGGTTGAGCTATATCAATGCAATTATATTTAATTAGTTGGTTCCAACCGTATTTTGTGAACTCCGCTTCACCGCCAGCAATATTTGTTTTTAATTTTTCTTTTAGTTCTTTGTATCCATCGTAATCTTCTGGTGCCACAGGTTCTTCAAACCAATAGATTTCCATTTCATCCAATCCTTTACCAACGTACAAAGCATCATTTCTGTTATAAGCATGATTGGCATCGACCATTAGTTTAAAATTGTTGCCGATTGCTTCTCTTACTGCACTTACTAACTTTAAATCTTCTTTTGGACCTAAACCAACTTTCATCTTCATCGCATTGAAGTTTTTTTCTTTTATTTGATTTGCTTCTTTTTTGAATAATTCACATAATTCTTCGACAGGTTTTCTTTGCAGCATCATTCCATAACCATAAACTGGAATTTTCTTATTAGTTTTACCTCCTAATAATTGGTAAAGAGGCAATTTTGCTTTTTTCGCTAGTATATCCCATAATGCTATATCAATTCCTGATAATGCCTGAATGGGCATTCCTTTCTGACCGCTATCTCTAAGTAAATTATAAACTTTATGCCAAATATATTCTTTATTAATTGGATCTTCTCCTATTATTAAAGGTTGTATTACTTTTTCTACAATATATTTGTTAGCGAGAGCTATATTTCCAGGGCCAAAACATTCTCCCCAACCTGTAATACCCTCATCAGTTTCTATCTCTACTAGGTGAGCGGTTCTGTGTTTATAATATTGTTGAGAATATCCAAGTTCTTTATCCAACTCATATCTAAGTACATGACTTTTGATTGAGCTGATCTTCACAATTATTAAACAGCAACTACTTTAGAGTTCTGTTCTCCTAAATTTTCTATAGATAATTTCATCTCATCACCAGCTTTTAAAAAAACTTGAGGCTTTCTTCCCATGCCTACTCCTGGTGGGGTGCCTGTAGTTATAATATCTCCAGGTTGTAATGACATAAATTTACTCACATAAGATACAATGGTATCTACATTAAAAATCATAGTACTTGTATTTCCTGTTTGCATTCTTTCACCATTTACATCCAACATCATCTTTAAATTATTAATATCTTTAATTTCATCCTTAGTTACCAAGTAAGGCCCAGTAGGCCCATAAGTGTCATGAGACTTTCCTTTAACCCATTGTCCCATCTTTTCAATTTGCCACTCTCGTTCACTAACATCGTTTACTAAACAATATCCTAAAATATGATCTTGTGATTGACTTTCTGAAATATGTTTTGCTTCTTTTCCGATTACAATTCCAAGTTCAACTTCCCAATCTAGTTTTTTTGATCCAGAGACTATTTCTACATCATCATTAGGTCCACACATCGAACTAGTCGCTTTCATAAACATTATTGGTTCTTTAGGAATATCGGCACCGACCTCAGCGGCATGATCTGAATAATTAAGTCCTATTGCTACAAATTTTCCAGGACTTGTAATGCAAGAACCTATTCTTTGATCTGATGAAATTTCAGGAAGACTTGATGTATCAATACTTTGAATTTTTGAAATTGTTTCAAAATTTAAATTGTGTGGGTTTAAATCACTTACATGTGAGCTAATATCTCTTATTTTTCCATTACCATCTATTATAGCTGGTTTTTCTTTTCCCTTTTCGCCTAGTCTTAATAGTTTCATTATTTCTCCTTTATATTTAAATTGTCATTCCACCATCTACAGAAAAAGTATTTCCTGTTGTAAATGTTGATTCATCACTAGCTAAATATATAGCAAAATCAGCTATTTCTTGAGCAGTTCCTAATCTTCCCATTGGTTGTCTTGCTATGAAATCCTTTTTTGCCTTAACTGGATCCGGACTTTGTTTTACTCTATCTTCCCAAGAAGGTGTAAATACTGTTCCAGGTGCAATTGCATTACATCTAATTTTTCGCTTAACAAAATCTGATGCGATTGATTTTGTTAGTCCAATAATAGCTGCTTTACTTGCTCCATAAACAAATCTATTTGGTAGTCCCTTAATGCTAGATGCAACAGAGGCAACATTTATAATACTTCCTCCGTTATTATTGATCATTGTTGGCAATGTAGCCTTACACATAAAGTACATAGATTTAATATTCGTATCAAAAGAAAAATCCCAATCTTTCTCCTCACAATCTAAAATTGTTCCGTGGTGGACAAACCCTACCGCATTAAATAATACATCTATATTACTAAACGTATTTATGAATTCTTTAATATCTTCATTTTTTGTTGAATCTAATTTTTTAACTTTAATTTTTGGATATTCTTTATTTAGTTCACTTAAAGTATTTTCATTAATATCGGTAGCAGTAACATTTGCTCCTTCGTTATGAAAAGTTATAGCTGTTGCTTTTCCTATCCCTTGTCCAGCAGCAGTAATGATTACTTCTTTACCCTCAAGTCTTCCCATTATTAATCCTTTCAATTTCTTTATATATTGAACTATGATCTGTTTCACCATGTCCATTTTCAACTAATGATTTATACATTTCTTTAACTAAATTTGAAATAGGTAATTGGGTATTATAATTATTTGCACATTCTAAGATATTATTCATATCTTTTAACTGACCAGAAGTTTTGCCTTTTGGACTAAAATCTTTATCTATCATTCTTTTTCCATGTGTTCTAAGAACTTTACTATCGGCCCAACCTCCAGACAAAGCCTTAATCATTTTATTTGGGTCTGCTCCAGCCTTTTCACAAAGAGTAACTGCTTCAGCAACAGCACCAATAGCTAATCCAACAATAATTTGGTTTGCTAATTTAGAAACCTGACCACATCCTATTGGACCAACAAGAGTTGGATTTCCCATTGATTTTAAAATATCTTTAACTGATTCAAAAACTATCTGTTCTCCCCCAATCATTATAGCGAGAGATGCTTCTTCAGCTCCTATCGTTCCACCTGAAACTGGTGCATCTAAGTAATTAATTTTTCGAGATTTTAAATTTTTTCCATGATTAACTGCTGTAGTTTGTTTTACAGAGCTCATATCAATTACAGTTGAATTAGGTTTTAAATTATTTAAAAATTCATCGCTACCTATAACTTCATTGATCGCATCATCATTAGTTAACATTGTAATTACTACATGACTTTCTTTAACAAGTTCTCCTATTGAATTTGAAATTTCGGCACCAAAGTCTTTTAGTGGCTCAGCTTTATTTTTGGATCTGTTAAATGCTCTAACTTTGTATCCTGCTTTTAATATATTTTTTGCCATTGGAAAGCCCATAAGGCCAGTACCAATAAAACCTATATTTTGCATTATTTTCTAGGAACAAAATCGTGGAAGTTTTGCGTCATTGCTTCTGGAAAGAACATAACACAAGCCAAAACAATCAATTGAATTACTATAAATGGTGCAAAACCTCTGAAAATATCAGTTAGTGAAATGTGTGGTGGAGCAACTGATTTTAAATAGAATGCTGCAGGACCAAATGGTGGGCTTAAAAATGAAACTTGCATATTTACACAGAATAGTATTCCAAACCAAATAGGATCAAAACCCAGAGCTAGTACTATTGGTAAAAAAACTGGCATTGCTAATAGAACTATTCCAACCCAATCCATGAATGCACCCATTATTAAAAACATTATTTGCATCATAAAGATTAAGTACATTGGTTTTAAATCATAAGCTAAAATAGTTTCTGCTACATAGGTTGGTCCACCCGCTAAAGAATAAGCTCCAGCTAAAACCGTAGCACCAAAAGTAATAGTTAATATGGTTCCTGAAGCTTTAAAAGTTCGAACAAGCGCATCTTTAAATAGAAACCATGTCAGCTCTTTTCTAGCGGCGATAATAATTAGTGTTGCAACTACACCCATACCAGCTGCTTCAGTTATACCAGTCATTCCAGAATAAATTGAACCCAAAACAATTATAACAATACCAATAGGTGGTAAAAGACCAGGGAGATACGACATCTTTTCTTTTAAAGTTAAAGCTGGTTCATCACTTAACGGTGCAAGATGAGGTTGTATTCTTGTTCTAATAAGAATGTATGTAATTATTAAACCGGATATCATTAAACCAGGAACGATTGCTTCTTGAAACAACATGGTAATTGAAGTTTCTGTTGTTAGTCCATAAATAATTAAAACAATAGATGGTGGGATCATTGTGCCTAAAGAACCCGATGCACAAATAATACCAATCGACATATCTTGATCATATTTCAATCTCAACATCTGGGGTAGTGCAATCAGCCCCAATAAAACTATCTCTCCTCCGATTATACCACTCATCGCTGCCATTATTGTTGCCATGATTGCTGTTACTACACCTACTCCGCCTCTAGTTTTTCTTAACCAAGCATTTAAGGCATCATACAAGTCTCTTGCAATATTCGAGCGTTCGAGTAAGGAGGCCATGAATATAAATAATGGTACCGATAAGAATGAGTAAGTTACAACAAGAGAATAATACCTTGAAAGCAAAATTCCTAAAGCATGTTCACCTATGTATAAAAATACAAGCACTGCTCCCATAAAACCTGAAGCAAAACCCATAGGCACACCTATTGATATCAATGCTAATAGTCCTACTATTAGTATTATCGAGAGTGTCCCTATCTCAAATTCCATTTTATTTTAAATCTTTAGCAGGTTGGTACTGTTTTTCTTTAGGATTTTTCCAATCAATAATTAAATTATTTATTGATTGTAGAGCTATAAGAAATATACAAATAAGCGTGAGTGGCTTCATGGTTGCAGGAATTGGTGGATCCCAATAAGTTGCAAATCTTTCCCAATTTATAAATGATCTATATGCATCTTCCATGCCTCCATAAATTACAGCAGCTGCAAAAGTAACAATAATAAGAGTACTAATTAGATCAAAAATACGCTGAGTTGGCCTGCTTACATAGTCATATAATAAGACAATTCTGATATGACTTCTAAGTCTCGTAGCATATATTCCACCAACTAAATAACAAACACCTGCCAACCATAAACATAATTCATTGGCCCATAATGTAGGTTTAAATAGCACGTACCTCATAAAAATTTCATACATCATTACGATTACTATTACAGGGATTAAATATTTAATTGTGTGGCTTAAAAATAATGAAATTCTATCAATCCAATTTATTGGAAAATCATCTTTACTTGCAACTTTTTCATTTTGCTCTTGTAATTGTTTGTCTTGTAACTCTTTATCACTCATTATTAAAAAATATTTATAAGAAGGGCCATTTAAGGCCCTTCTATATTTTGTTAAGTGCTTTTTATTATAGGATACCGTTAGCTTTCATGTAAGCTTTGTGTATCTCAATAAGAGCGGCAGCTTCAGGAGATTTTTTCTTCCATTCTTCCCAAGCTCCTAATGCAGCATTTCTGAATTTAAGTCTGTCTTCTCTAGACCAGTCATGAAGAGTAACACCCATCTCATTTAAAGCTTTTACAGCTTCGGCATTTTTTCTCTCAACCAAACTAGTGATAGTTCTACCACAGATTTCTATTGCAGCTAACATCGCACCTTGTTCATGAGGCTTTAACTTATTCCAAACTTTTGTGTTACAAGCTAGGTGGTCAGCTGGCATAGAGTGGAAACCTGGATATGTAGCATATTTGTTTTGCTCATAGTGTCCACCAGCATAGTTTGTTGCTAATGAAGAATAGTCAGCACCATCAATTAGACCAGTTTGTAAAGCAGTTGGAACTTCACCGAAGTCCATAACGATTGGTTTAGCTCCTAATGCTGTAAAGATCATACTTTCCATTCCTGGAGGTGATCTAAATTTAAAGTCTTTTAGTGAAGCAACATCTGGAATTGGTCTGCTAGAAATTAAAGACTCATGTCCTGGTATCCACCAACCAATTAAAGTCATTCCATATTTATTGTAAAGTGCATCAACAGCTTCTTGAGCTCCTGGGAAATTCAAGAATTCATATTGTTGATACGGGTTGTCATATCCACCCATTACATCGCCTGCGAATTGGAAAGCTGCATTTTTACCAGTTTGGTATCCAGCACCTGTCATATCACAGTCAATAATTCCAGTTTGTGCAGAGTTAAATACCTCAGCAGACTTTCCTGTAACTGATGATGAGTAGAACATTTGAACTTTTAAGCTTCCGCCAGAAAACTTTTCAACGTTTTTAGCGAATTGAGCTGCAACTTCACCATTAGGTGAGCTAGCTGTAAAGTGAGTTTCTATTTTTAAAGTTTTTGCATTTGCAGAACCAAATAAAGCAATAGAGACCACAGCAATAGCAGCAGTTATTTTTGTTATTAATCTTAACATTATTTCCTCTCAGTTGTGTTATTAGTTAAATTTAAACACAAAGAGAAAAAGATTTCAAATAAAAGAGAGAATTTATATATTTGTAAAATATATAATTTTTAATAGTACAACTTTTAGTCGAATATTAAACCACTTCTGAAAGTAATGGTTTATTTGAGAAAAAACACTTTAAATTATTAACTGCTAGCATGCTCATAGCTAATCGTGTTTCATGTGTCGCACTACCAATATGAGGTAAGACAAAACAATTATCTAATTCTAAATATCTTTTATCTGGATTTGGTTCATTATTAAATACGTCAAGTCCAGCACCATATATTTTTTTGTTTTTCAAAGCTTCTATTAGTGCATCGTCATCTACGGTTGAGCCTCTTGATGTATTTATGAATACTGAATGTTTTGGAAATAATTTCAAAGTTTCTGAATTAATTATGTTTTTGGTTTCAGCAGTAGCAGGTGTATGTAAGCTTATATAATCACAATTAGGTAGCATAGATTTTAAATCTGAATAATAAGTAGCATCTTTCTCAAAATCTTTAGGTAATTTATTTCTATTGAAATAAATTACTTTCATTTTAAAAGCTCTTGCTCTTTCAGCTACGATCTGACCAATTCTTCCCATTCCTATGATGCCTAAAGTTTTTCCTGTAATTTCATTACCAACCATTAATTTAGTTATATCTGGTCTATGATCTTTCCAAGTATTGGACTTAACTAAATTATAAGCCTCACCAATTCTTCTGGATGATGCTAAAATTAAAAGAATTGTTATTTCTGCTACAGCATCATTTAATACATTTGGTGTATTTGAAACTTTGATATTTTTTTCTTTAGCTGATTGTGTATGAATATTGTCATATCCAACTCCAACATGACCAATAATTTTTAATTTTCCATTTAAACTATCAAAAAAATTTTTATCTAATTTATCAAAACTAGTAGAGATTAAACCATCATACTCATTAGCAAGTTTTATTAATTCCTCGTATGTGTAAGGTTTGTCTTCTAAATTAAGAGTTACATCAAATTCTTTTTTTAATATTTCTTCTGCGCCATCAGAAATTTTTCGAGAAACTAAAATTTTTGGTTTCATCTAATGAGAGTTTCTTAGAACTCCTTTTGTTTTAGTGATATCTAAGTACTGATCTCTTGACATAATACATGCACCGTCTTCAAGTTGACCAACATTTGATCTAGATATTTCTTGCCACGGTGTTTGATTTGTAAGTTTCTTTATCTTTTTCTTTTTTCTTCTTTTAATAAATTCAGACTTTGATATTTGAAGATCAACTCTTCTTTTATTTAGATCTATTGTCATTTTATCTCCTGTCTTAACAATAGCTAAATCACCGCCGACAGCAGATTCTGGTGATACATGAAGAATAGATGGGCTTTCAGAGGTACCACTCTGTCTTCCATCTCCAAGAGTTGGAAGTGCATTAATGCCTTTTTTAAGTAGTCTATCAGGTGGTTGCATATTAACCACCTCAGCAGAACCAGGGTATCCAACAGGGCCACAGCCTCTTATTATTAAAATAGAATTTTCATCTATTTTTAGTTTCTTGCTATTAATCCTGTGGTGATAATCCTCAGGGCCTTCAAAAACTACTGCTTTACCTTTAAAAACATTAGGGTGCTTAGGATTTGATAAATATCTCTCTCTAAACTCTTTACTAATTACTGAGGTTTTCATAATTGCTGATGAAAAAAAATTTCCTTTCATAACTAGAAACCCTGCCTTATCAGTCAAATTATCTTTAAAAGTTTTAATCACATCTCTATCCACATCGATTTTTTTTCTTAAATTTTGCGCAACTGTTTTACCAGTTACAGTAATTAAGTTTTGATGAATTTTATTATTCTTCATTAATTCTTTCATGATTGCTGGTATTCCTCCAGCTCGATAAAAACCCTCCATTAAATGTTCACCTGCAGGTTGGCAGTTTGCTAACAAAGGTATTTTGTGCCCAAGTTTTTGCCAATTAGATAAATCAAATTTAATACCCATATGTTTTGCGATAGCAATTAAATGTGTGGTACAATTGCTAGATGCTCCTATAGCACTTGCAACTATAACTGCATTTTCAAAAGCTTTCTTTGTCATAATTTTTGAAGGAGTTAAATCTTCGTGAACCATTTTTACAATTCTCGATCCAGTCTCAAAAGAAATTTGCTCTCTTTCTCTATAAGGAGCTGGTATTACTGCACATCCAGGTAAAGACATTCCCAATGCCTCAGCAACAGAATTCATTGATGAAGCTGTTCCCATTGTATTACAGTGACCAGGACTTGGCGAAGATGCTGCTGCCATATCCATAAATTCTTCGTAATTAATTTCTCCCTTAGCATGTAATCTTCTTGCTTCCCAAATAATGGTTCCTGCACCAGCTTTCTTACCTTTATAATTTCCATCAAGCATTGGACCACCAGATAAAACAATTGCAGGAATATTAACTGTTGCAGCTGCCATTAACGCTGCTGGGGTAGTTTTATCACATCCAGTTGTAAGTATAACTCCATCAAGTGGGTATCCATAAAGTATCTCAACCAAAGATAAATATGATAAGTTTCTGTCCAACATTGCAGTAGGCTTTTTTCCAGTTTCTTGAATTGGGTGAGTAGGAAATTCCATCGGAATACCACCTGCTCTTCTAATTCCATCTTTAATTCTTTTACTTAAATCCAAAAAATGTCTGTTACATGGAGATAAATCACTCCCTGATTGGGCTATTCCAATTATTGGATTTCCTGATTGAAGTTCTTTTCTTGTAAGACCATAATTTAGATATCTTTCTAAATACATAGCTGTCATACCCGGATCTTTTGGGTCGTCAAACCATTGTTTACTTCTTAAATTCTTCTTTTTCATAAATTAATAAAATATATTATAATGATATATAAAACCTAAATTAAAAAATGAATAGTCTAATTGTACTCAATAAAAATGATAATGTAGGCGTAAGTCAATTTATTATACCAGAAAAAACGAAAATTAATGGTCAAGAGATAAGTACTATTGATCCTATACCATTTGGACACAAAGTTTGTTTAAAACCCATAAACAAAGGTGATCCTATAATTAAGTATGATCAGATAATTGGATTTGCGTCAAAAAATATTACCGCTGGTGAACATGTTCATTCTCATAATTTAGAATTCAAAGAATTTGATAGAGAATTTCAAGTAAAAAATAAAAAAACAATTGTTGATGAAAAAGTTGATACCTTTTTCAATGGAATATTAAGAGATAACGGTCAAGTAGCTACTAGAAATTATATAGGTATCGTTAGTACAGTTAACTGTTCAGCAACTGTTACTAAAATGATTGTTGAAAAAATAAAATATTCTAACATTCTAAATGATTATCCTAATATTGATGGCATAGTTCCGATTACTCACTCTACTGGATGTGGAATGAATACTGTAAGCGAAGGAATGCAAATGTTTCAAAGAACAATTGACGGTTTTAAGAACCATCCAAATTTTTCTCATGTATTTGTTATTGGCTTAGGTTGTGAGTGTGCGCAAGTGAGTTTGTTTGATGAGTCTATAAAAAAACATAATAGAATTCATTTTTTAACAATTCAGGACGAAGGTGGAACTAAAAAAATTGTCGAAAAAGTTCTATTGCAAATAAAAAATTTATTACCTGAAGCTAACAAAATTAAAAGAACTCCTCAGTCTGTAAGTCATTTAACTTTAGCTCTTCAATGTGGAGGATCAGATGGGTACTCTGGTATTACTGCAAATCCAGCTTTAGGTGTTGCAGCTGATTTGTTAGTTAAAAAAGGTGGAAGTTCAATATTATCTGAAACTCCTGAAATTTATGGGGCTGAGCATCTTCTAATTAACAGAGCAAACAGTCAAAAAACAGCAGATAAATTAATTGAAAGATTAAAATGGTGGAAAAACTATACTTCAATTAATAATAGCACAATGGATAATAATCCTGCTCCTGGGAATAAACGAGGTGGTTTAACTACCATACTTGAAAAGTCACTGGGTGCAGTTGCTAAAGGTGGTAAATCAATTCTAGAGGATGTGCTTGAATATGCAGAACCATTAAAAAATAAAGGTTTTAACTTTATGGATTCACCAGGGTATGACCCCGTGTCTGTAACAGGTCAAGTCGCTTCAGGTGCAAATATAATTTGTTTTACAACAGGTAGAGGTTCATGTTTCGGATGTAAACCTGTTCCAAGTTTAAAATTATCTACAAATACTGCGATGTATGAAAAAATGGAAGAAGATATGGATATAAATTGTGGGACTATTGCAGAAGGTAAAGAAGACATTGAAAAAGTTGGAAATAGAATATTTGATCTAGTTGTAAAAACTGCTTCAGGAAATAAATCGAAAAGTGAAATTAACGGCTACGGTGACGAGGAGTTTAATCCTTGGCAAGTAGGCGTGGTGATGTAACTTTTTGATAAATTTTTCATAAATTATCATGTCAAAAAATCAAAAAACCTCTTTAATTAAGGTTGTTTTTCTATCAGCTTCAGGGTTTTTTTTATTTGTTTGTATGGACTCAACTGCAAAATATTTAGGAAATGTTATGCCAGTTACACAAGCCGTGTGGGGAAGATTTTTTTTTCACTTTGTCGCTCTTTGTGTCTATTTTGTAGTCTTTAAACCAAAACTAAACTTAACTAGAAATTTTAAAATTCAAATTATTAGGTCATTATTAATGGTTACTGCAACTTTCTTTATGTTTAACTCATTACAAAGATTTGACTTGGTTGACATATACGTAGTTTTTTTTAGCGCTCCATTAATTGTTTCACTTTTATCAGCATATTTTTTAAAAGATATATTGTCTCCTAAAGGTATAATTTTGATGTTGCTAAGTTTTGGATCAATTATTTATGCTCTAGGACCCAGTATGAAAGTATTATCCCCAGAATTAATCTTTCCTATTGTGCCACCATTATGTTGGGCACTTTACCAATTTTTTACAAAGCTTATTTCAGGAAACAATGAACCTTTCTCAGCAGTTTTTTATACGGCAGTTACTGGAGCTTTGATATTTACAATTTATATTTCATTCAATTGGGTACCAATTGAAAATAATATTTATTGGATTGGTTTAGTTGCAATGGGAATTTTTGGTTTTATAAGTCATTTTATAATTATTTATGCAATTCAATTATCTAATTTGTCATTTGTAACTAATTTTCAGTATTCTCAGTTGCTTTGGTCAACAATAATTAATTTTTTAATTTTTGGGGTTCCAGCAGATATAAGTAAAATAGTTGGTCTTATTGGAATTATCATTTTTGGAGTTTTGTTTATTAGAGTTGAGGGTACAAAGAAGGTTAAAAAAATTAACTAATTCTTATTTTTTTGCCTGATTTAGAGCTTTTGTTTATTGCATCAAAAATTATTAAAGAATTTAAACCATCCTTACCAGTCACTTTTGGTTTTTCTTTTTTTAAAACTACTCTAGAAAAGTGATCGATCTGATTAATTAAAGTTTCATTACTTTTTTGAACTTTAATTTTACTATTAAAAATATTATTCCACCAACTTCTTTCTTTTTTATAGTACCATAACTTTAAATTTGGAAATTGAACAGAGCCTCTTGTTCCTCCAATAAAATATGAAGATTGGTCAGTTATTGGATAAGCAGGATTTTCTCCAGCTGTTAATTCATAGCTCCATGGTGAAGTTATAGTATCAGATACATTTAGAGTACATAAAGTTCCAGATTTAAAAAATAAATTAATTGAAGCTGTATCCTCAACCTTATATTTCCTAATATTATTTGATTTAAATGCCTGAACATACTTAACAGGACCAAGTAAATAACAAATCATATCAATATCATGAACTAAATTAATACCTAATGGGCCACCGCCTTTTCTTACTCTCCATTTTTCATTAAAATATTTTTTATGTTTATATAGCCAGCATAAAATATTTGCAGATACAATTTTTCCAAGTTTTTTATTTTCTATTATTTTTTTAACATTATTAACAATGGCATTATGGCGTCTATGATATCCTATCAGTAATGAAGTTTTATTTGAGTGTGCACTATTAATAATTTTTTTTGCAGATTTAATATTATCTGAAATCGGCTTCTCTAATAATACAGGAATTTTATATTTCAAAAATCGAACAGTATCACTTTCATGAAGAGCATTGGGTGTTGCAATTATTACTGCATCGGGTTTATCTTTTGCTAATAAAATTTTGATATTTTTATAAAGTGGTACATTGAATTTTTTAGATAATTCTATTCCAGTTTTTTTTATTTCAACAATTGAGTGAAGAGATGCTAATTTTGATTTTTGAATAGCTTTAATATGTTGCAGTCCCATTAAACCTATTCCAACAACAGATATTTTAATTTTCTTAGACACTTATATAAGTTTTAAGTTATACCAGCGTCTATAATAAAGTTCTGTTTCGTACATCCTGACGATACATCAGATGAAAGATGAACAACTAAACTTGCCACATCATCAGGTTTAAGCTGCCTCTTCAAGCACTGTTTATCAATAATAAATTTTTTATACTTTGGAGTAAGCCAATGCTTTATTTGTCTCTCAGTAGCAATTGATCCAGGAGTAACTGAGTTACATCTAATATTATATTTACCAAATTCTCTAGCAAATGATCTAGTCAGACCAATAACAGCAGACTTTGCTGTCTCGTAAGCAACTTTATCACCCTCTCCTAACATCCATGAAACTGAACTTAAATTTACGATAGCTCCACCTTTATTTTTAATCATTCCTTTTAAAACTGCTTTAATTGTAAAGAAAAAATGTTTTAAATTCACATCCATTCTGTTGTTCCAATATTTTTCATCTACTTGATCTGTGGAGTGCCTGTCATCATTAGCTGCATTATTTATTAAAATATCGATAGGACCTTTTGATTTAATTATTTTTTGAATGATAGTTTGTAATTTTTTAATTTTAATAAGATTACATTCAATAAAATGAGGTACTTTAAGACCTTTTTTTTTAAGATCTTTAATTAATTTATTTGAGTCTTTCTTATTGATATCAACAAAATAAACATCACATTCCTGTTCACAAAAATGTTCAACAATTGAAGCTCCAATACCTGAGCCACCTCCAGTAATAAAAACTTTTTTATTTTTTAAGTCAAAATATTTTACTTTCATTTAAATTCTCTCCTCAGTTTTAGCATCAAACAATGAAATTTGAGTTAAATCAAAGAATAATTTTGTATTTTTTGATAGATCTATTTTTACTGTTGATGGAAATTTCGCTAACACCTCTTGATTTTCAAAATTAAAGGTCATTATCTGTTCATGTCCAATATATTCACTTAAATCTGCTCTTAAATTAATCTCAAAATCCTCTTCATTAGATTTTTTAAAAAATATATGTTCTGGTCTTATTCCAAAAAAAACCTCTTTATTATCTAAATTAGACTTTTCTTTGAAATCATATCCATTTATTGGAATTTCAATATTTGATCCATGGGTAACGAATGAAACTTTATTTGAACTCTCTTTTAGATTGCCTTTTATTAAATTCATTGATGGAGAGCCTATAAAGTCTGCCACAAAAGTATTACTAGGTTTATTATAAATATTTTCAGGTGTATCATTTTGCTGAATAACACCATGATTCATAATTGCAATATTTGTACCTAAACTCATAGCCTCTGTTTGATCGTGCGTTACGTAAACTACTGTTGTTTTAAGTTGCTGATGAAGTTTTTTAATTTCTCGTCTCATCTCAACTCTTAACTTTGCATCTAAATTTGATAAAGGTTCATCAAATAAAAATATTCTTGGTTCTCTCACTAAAGCTCTTCCTATTGCAACACGCTGTCTTTGTCCGCCAGATAATTGTGATGGCTTTCTCTCTAACAAAGCATCTACTTGTAAAAATTTTGATACTTTTTCCAATTGCTCTTCGATTTTCTCCTTTGAAACTTTAGCTTGTTTAAGACCAAAGATCATATTTTCACGTACATTCATAGATGGGTACAAAGCATAAGATTGGAATACCATTGCGATATTTCGATCTTTTGGCTCTACTTTACTTACATTGTAATCATCTATGTGAACATTTCCTTCATTAATAGTTTCTAATCCTGCAATAATGTTCAACAAGGTTGATTTTCCACATCCAGAAGGACCTAAAAGAACTAAGAAATTACCTTCATCTATCTCTAAATTAATTTTCCTTAAAACCTCAGTTGATCCAAAGTTTTTTGATAATTCCTCTATTTTTAATGTTTTCATCCCTATCCTTTTACTGCTCCTGAAGTTAATCCTCTAATAAAATATTTACCTGCTAGAACATATACAATAAGTGTTGGAATTCCTGCAATAATAGCAGACGCCATATCTACATTGTATTCTTTAACACTAGTACTTGATAAAACCATATTGTTTAAAGCAACTTGTATTGGAGCTGCCTCTCCAAATGAAAATGTTGAGCCAAACAAAAAGTCGTTCCAAATTTGTGTGAATTGCCAGATTATTGTAACTACTATGATTGGAGTTGATACTGGAAGTAAAATTTTAAAAAATATTTTAAAAAATCCTGCTCCATCTATTCTAGCAGCTTTTACTAATTCAGAAGGAATAGAAACATAAAAATTTCTAAAAAATAAAGTTGTAAAGGGAATTCCATAAACTGTATGAACCAAAACAAGTCCAATTACAGAATTTGATATTCCTAGAACTCCAAGAGTTCTAGCCATGGGTAATAAGATAGCTTGATAAGGAATAAAACAACCAAATAATAAGAAAAGGAAAACCCATTTATCTCCCTTAAACCTCCATTTTGTTAAAACATATCCAGCCATCGCACCAATAAAAGTAGAAAAAAATACTGCTGGAACAACCATTTTAATTGAATTCCAAAAATATGGTTTTAAGAAAGTATCACCTGCACCATATCCTCTTCCACCCCATGCAACTAACCATGAGTCAAAATTTAATCCACTTGGCCAAGTTAGAAGTGTTCCTTGACGGATTTCTTCCATAGTTTTTAATGAAGTAACAACCATTACATACAAGGGAAAAATAAAATACAAAGCAAAAATTACTAAAACAAAATATAAAAACCATCTCAAAAACATATTTGTATATTTAGATTTTTGTTCAAGCTGTTTATATGAAGAGTGTGTTTTATCTTGCATTTTCTCTCCTCAATTCAGAATATAAATAAGGTATAATCACGGCTGCTACTGCCATAAACATCATCATCGCACTCGCTGCTGACAAACCAACTTGACTTTTGTGAAATGCAGTTTGTGTCATATATAATGCAGGCATAGTTGTAGATATGCCTGGGCCACCCTGGGTTAATGCAACAATAAGATCATAACTTTTAATTGATATATGAACCAAAATTACAAAACTTGTAAAAAAAACTGGTCTCATCATTGGTAGTAGAATTTTCCAATAAACTGTAAATAAATTTGCGCCATCTATTTTGGCTGCTTTAACGATTTCATCTTCAACTGATCTCAACCCAGCTAGAAATAATGCCATTACAAATCCTGCAGATTGCCAAACACCTGCAATGACAATGGTGTAGATGGCCATTTCTCGATTGACCAACCAATCGAATGTAAAGTTTTCAAATCCCCAATCGATAAACATTTTTTGGATACCAAGGGTTGGGTTTAAAATCCATTTCCATGCTGTTCCAGTGACTATGAAAGACAAAGCCATGGGATATAAGTAAATAGTTCTAAGGACACCTTCTGCCCTAATTTTTTGATCTAGAAATATTGCAAGAATAATTCCAATCACAACACAAAAAATTAAGAATAAAGCCGTGAAAATAAGAAGATTATCAACTGCAATAAGCCATTTTCTAGAACCCCAAAGTTTAACATATTGACCTACTCCCCATAGTTCATACTTGGGCAAGATTTTAGAATTTGTAAAAGATATATATAAGGTCCAAAGTACAAAACCATAGACAAACCAACCAATTAATCCAACAGCTGGAGCCATTACGATTTTAGGTAGGTTTTTTTCTAGCCACTTCAGCATTATAAATATTTTCTAATTTTGATTAAAAAAAAAGGCCACCTAAAAATTAGGTGGCCTTAATTTTTGTATTTTACATATTATCTAATACTGAATCAGCCAAAGCATTTGCTGCATCAACTGAAGACATGTCAGAATTAAAGTGTTCTGTAATCACATCTTGTAAAGCAGCTTTCATAGTATTACCTTGAGCCATTCCATGAGCAAAACTTGGAACTAATCCACCACTTGCTCCTGCGGTTTTGATGTCAGAGTTTGATGTTTTTGCACATTTATCAAATTCATCCATTGGTACATCTAAACGTGCTGGAATTGATCCTTTGTATAAGTTGAAAACTTTTTGGAAGTTTTTACCCATCATTAATTTAGCTAATAATTTTTGACCTTCTTGTTTATCTGGGTCACTTGTTTTGTAGAATATAAAGCTATCTACATTGTACAAGTATCCATTATTAGATGGAGTTGCAGCACAATAGTAATCTACACCTGGTACTTTTCCAGCAGCAGTAAATTCACCTTTTGCCCAGTCACCCATAATTTGGAAACCGGCTTTTCCTTCAATAACCATTCCAGTAGCAACGTTCCAATCTCTTCCTGGGCTACCTTCATCAGTGAAACCTTGAAGTTTTCTCATTTGATCAAAAACTTTTACAGTTGTCTCACTTCTTAAACAAGTTTCTTTAAGATCTACATAACAGTTTTTGTAATAATTATTTCCACCAATACCCATAGCTACTGCTTCGAAGACTGTTGCGTCTTGCCAAGCTTGACCGCCATGTGCAAAAGGAATGATACCTGCAGCTTGAAGTTTTTCTGCTGCTGCATTTAATTCATCCCAAGATGTAGGAACTGAAATTCCATTAGAATCAAATACTGCTTTGTTAGCCCACATCCAATCAATTCTATGTATGTTTACTGGAGCCGCACAATATGGACCACTGTTATTCTGACATTTGTGAACTGCAGCAATCATAGGATCTAATAATCCATCCCAACCCTCTGATTGAGCAATAGGATCAATGTTGTATGGAGCAACTACTCCTTCTTGATCATATTCTTGAATTGTTGGACCTTTAATTTGAGAAGCTGAAGGAGGATCTCCTGCAACTATTCTTGCTTTAAGTGCAACGTTAGCAGCGTCTCCACCACCACCTGTTACAGGCATGTCTAACCATTCACCACCGTTTGCAGCGAAATCATCTTTTAATACTTTAAGTGCAGCTGCTTCACCACCTGATGTCCACCAGTGCAAAACCTCAATTTTTGGTCCTGCAAAAGAAGATGTAGAAGTGAATGCAAACGCAATTAAAGCAATTAGCATTTTTTTCATATATTTCCCTCTTATTTGTTAAATTAAGTTAACTTAAAAAAAACAATTATAGATTGATTTATTAAAAGACTACAAGAAAAAAAAATACAACCAATAATTGATTTGTAATATTAATAGATTGATTTTCTCCCTAATCTTGCAGCACCTCTTACGCCACTAGCATCTCCGTACTTTGGTTTAAGAAAAACACCATCATACTCTCTGCCTGTTACAAATTTTCTAACGATAGTTTCAATTTCACTTAAAAAATCAATTTCATTTGAAACACCCCCGCCAAAAACGAAACAATCGGGATCAAGAATGTTAATTATATTTGATAAGGACATTGCTAAATTTACTTTAAAATTATCTATTAAATTTTCAGCATCTAAATCATGCTTTCTATATAAATCAAAAATTTCATTCGTCTTTATATTCTTTTTGAATTTTTTATTAAATTTTTTTGCTAAACTTAAGCCTGACATAAAACTCTCAATCTCACCCTCTCTTAGATTGGTAGACTCGAAATTTTCTTTTTTGGAAATTAAATGGTTAATTTGATTATGTCCCCATTCACCTGCTACCCCATTTGGTCCACTAACAATTTTTTTATCTATTACTAAACCACCGCCTACACCAGAGCCAATAATAATTCCATAAACAATTTTATAATGTTTTCCTGCTCCATCTAAAGCTTCAGACAAAGCAAAGCAATTGGCATCATTTTCACAAAATACCTCTTTGCCTAATTCTTTTCTTAGATCATTTTGAAATGGTTTTTTTTCTAACCAATAACAGTTTGGAGCATTCTTAACTAATCCAGTTTGAGGTGAATGAATGCCAGGATGACAAACACCAATGGGTAGTTCTTTTTTAAATTCTTTTTCTAACATTTTGTTAATTTCTTTAATTGTTTTTATAATTTGAAAATAGTCTTTTGGACAATCAGTCCTTTCACGATGACTTTCGTTCCCTTTTTCATCTAAAACTACACTTTCTATTTTTGTAGCTCCAACATCAACACCTATTTGCATAAATCAATAAGTTGCTCTTCCACCACTCAAATCAAAAACAGCAGCTGTTGAAAAAGAATTTTCTTCACTTGATAACCAAGTCACAAGGGATGCTAATTCATTAACTTTTGCAAATTTATTTCTAGGAATTTTAGATAACATATAATTTATATGTTCTTCGGTCATTTGATCAAATATTCTTGTTTTTGCTGCTGCTGGAGTAACACAATTAACTGCAATATTTTTTAATGCTAATTCTTTTCCCAATGACTTTGTTAAACCTATTACTCCTGCTTTAGAGGTGCTGTAAGCACTAGCGTTAGGATTGCCTTCTTTTCCTGCGATTGATGCAATATTTACAATTCTTCCATAATTATTCTTTATCATGTAGGGGGTAACTGCTTTACAACAATAAAATACTGCATTTAAATTTAAATCTATTACCTTTTTCCATTCATCAATTGGATAATCAACTACTGTAGTATTTTTTCCTGCAACTCCCGCATTATTAATAAAAATATCGATTTTTTTGTGAGTTTTTTCAACATCAGCTAAATTTTTTAAGATACTTTCATAATTTCCAACATCAACTGTTTGATATGAGACCTTATCAGAATTAATTTTGTTAATAGCTGATTTAATCGCTTCTTCATCAATATCCCAAATTACTACGCTCGCTCCTGAAGCAATAAATCTCTCTGTAATAGCTAAACCAAAACCTTGCGCTCCACCTGTAACAACTGCAACTCTATTTTTTAAGTCAAAATTGATCATATTATTTTTTTTGTTTTTTTGACCTTAATAAAGGAAAAGCTAATGCAATTAAAGATAAAATAAAAAAAGTTAAAGCTATAGGTCTTGTTAAAAACATAAGCCAGTTTCCATCAAATATAACTAAAGATTGTCTTAGAGTTCCTTCTACTAATTCTCCTAAAATTAATCCTATAATTACAGGTACAACCGAAAAACCAAATCTTCTCATGAAAAATCCTAGTACTCCAAAAAATAACATAATCCAAACATCAATGATAGATTGACTTAGAGAGTATGTTCCACACACAGATACAGCAAATATCATTGGCCATAAAATTTTGTTTGGAACTAAAGTTATTCTTGCAAATAATTTTGCACCAAAAAATCCAAATATAAAAAATAAAACATTAGCAATTAACATTGCCCCAAAAATTCCATACAAAAAGTCTGGTTGCTCTCTAAATAGATCTGGACCTGGTCTTACACCATGAATTATAAGCCCAGTTAATATGACTGCTGTTGTAGCACTTCCAGGTATTCCTAATGCTAACGTTGGAACCATTGCACCACCTGTAGCAGCATTATTTGCTGCCTCAGCTCCGGCAATACCTTCTATCGACCCTTTTCCAAATTCTTCTGGCTCTTTAGAAAATCTTTTTGCTTCTGAATAACCAATTAAGGATGCTACAGTCCCACCCTCAGCTGGTAAAACTCCAATAAACGAACCAATACCACTAGATCTAAAAATAGTTTTCCAGGTTTTTTTATAATCATCTAAGGATGGAAGTTTTACCGCTTTTAGTGCAACTCTTTTAAAAACTTGATCAAGAAGTGTAGACTGAGTTAACATTTCGCTTATTGCAAATAAACCTACTACAACTGGTATAAATCCTATTCCTACAGAAAGCTCATTTATACCATAAGTAAATCTATCAATTGAAGTCATAAAATCTTTTCCAATAGTAGAAATTAAAATTCCAAATGCACCAGCGATTAAATTTTTGATCGGACTTCCTTCACCAATTGATGCTAGCATTGTTAAACCAAAAATAGCTAACGCAAAATATTCTGGTTGACCAAATTCATAGGCAAGTTGAGCTAAAACAGGTGCAAAAAATACCAAAACTATTACGCTAAAAATTCCACCCACTGTGCTTGAAACTGTTGCCATACCCAAGGCTCTTCCTGCTTCCCCCTTTTGAGCTAGGGGATAACCATCTAGACAAGTGGCTGCTGCTGCTGGAGTTCCAGGGGTATTTATTAAAACTGCAGTGATTGCACCGCCGTATGTTCCAGCACAGTAAATTGATGTTAAGAGAACTATTGCTGAAAGAGGGTCTAAAGTCATGGTAAATGGCAAAATTAATGCACCACCAGTTGTAGGGCCTAATCCTGGTAGAACGCCTAAGATCAGTCCAAATAAAGTCCCAAAAATTAAAACAATTAACAACTTAGAACTAAACAAAGGTGCCATCATTAATAAAAGATTGTCCATACTAGTAATAATAAAGGTTTGTAATTATTCCTGGAGGAAATCTAAGTCCCAATATCATTTCAAAAAATATAAAAACTACTAATGGAAACAAAATTCCAACTAATAATAAATAAAAAATTCTCTTTTCACCCCAATTGTATGAAACAAATATTGAGAGTACTGATATAGCTAAGAAAAAGTCTAGTGTTTTAGAAATTATAATAAATAAAATAAAACTTAAGATTGTTAAAAAAAATGGTTTTGGAAGTTTTTTTTCTTTTTTCCAAGGATTTTTGAATGAAAGATAATAAATAACTGCAGTTAAAAACATTATCAATACTAACAATCCTTTTGGGAAAGTAGCAGGTTGTATGCCTCTATTTAAAATTGGAGGAACCTTATCAAATGTAAAAGTAGTTACTAATAATATTGTCGAAACAAATATTATTACAAAAAAAACTTTAAATTCATCTTTAAAAAAAAAGGGCAAACTTTTGTTTGCCCTTTTTTTATTTCGTACATTATTCATAAAAATGTACTTTCTTATGACTAATTAATGTAACCCAAAGCTTTAAGTTGAGCAGTCATCTCTGCAAGCATGACTTCCATTTGCTTGCCCCACTCATCAGCTCCAACAACACTAGTTGAATCAAGACCGATATCAGTTAAAAAACTTTGGAAATATTTATGTTCCATTGCTTTAATCATTGCATCTTCAAGTTGTTTTTTTCTATCGCCTGGAACGCCTTTTCTTGTTACAAAACCTCTAACTGTTGAAAGCACAACTGGAATTCCTAATTCGGTAGCAGTTGGAACATTACTTAATTTTTCCATTCTGTTACTAGCAAGTACAACTGAAACACACAATGTACCATCTTCAATTTCTGTTACAGCTTCTCCCAAGTTTAAAACACCTACATCAATATCTCCTTTGATAAGATTAGTTTTAATAGGACCAACACCTTTATAAGGAACAATTGTTGGGTCTGTTAATTTTCCTTTTTTTGTAAAAGCGATAGCACTTACATCATCAATACCACCAACGTGAGTAGTACCATATTTTAATGATTTTGATTTTTGAGCGCTAATAAATTTTTTAGCATCTTTAATATCATTTTTACAATTTACGACAAATAATTGAGGATCATCAGTTCCTCTAGCAAGTGGTTGCATATCACTTAATTTAACTTTTGTTTTTCCTAATGCCATAGAAACAGCATGTCCTGTAGTCCAAGTTAAAGTATGTTGACCATCTGCTGGTAAAGTCATCATGTAATCCATAGATGCAGCTCCACCACCACCTTTCTTGTTAACTAATTGCATATCTTGTTTTAGATACCTTCTAGTTCTTAACAACATCATTCTAGTAGTTACGTCTGTACCACCACCAAAACCAGCGTGTGTAATAGCTTGAATTGGGTGACCATCTGCTTTTGCAGAAGTAATCATAAGTGGAAGTGCAACAACAAAAAATTCAGTTACCAAAAATGCGGCAGCTAAAAATAATTTAAAACTTTTTTTCATTATTTCCCTCTTTTTAGTTAATTTATATTTAAATATATAAACATAATCTGATACATAGCGTAAAGTAAAAAATGGCTCAAAATAAAATTAACATAGGAGTTCTTTTAGGGGACCCTTCTGGTATAGGCCCCGAATTGGTCTCAAAACTATTGTCAGAGGAAATCACTAACAAGGCTAATTTAATTGTCATAGGTGAAAAAAATATATTTGAAAGTGGAAATAAAATTTCAGGCAAATCACATAATCTAAATTATGTTGAAGATTTCGATAATATTGATTTTGCGAAGGGTGATAAATTTTTTCTAGATATCTCTAATGGTAAAAATTATAATTATAAATTATCTGAGTGCTCTAAAGAGGCGGGAGAAAGCGTCTTAGCTTCGCTAAATTTAGCTTTAGATCTTGCTAAAGAAAATAAAATTCATGCAATAAACTTTGGACCTTTTAATAAAACAAGCCTTAAACTTGGAGGAAATAAATATTCTGATGAATTACATTTAATGGCTGAAAAGTTAGAGGTTAAAAATTTTTTTTGTGAATTTAATGTTATTGATAATTTTTGGACAGCAAGGGTATCATCACACATTCCAATAAAGGAAGTTCCAGAACATGTAAAAAAGGAAAACATTATTAAGCCAATTAAACTTATAAATGAAGCTATGAAATTAAATGGTATTAAAAGTCCAAGAGTAGCAGTTCAAGCACTGAATCCTCATGCTGAATTTGGAACTGAGGAAAAAGAAGAAATTATACCCGCAATAGAAGAGGCAAAAAAACTAGGTATTAATGCTGATGGACCTTTACCGTGTGATACTTCTTTTATTACTGCTTATAAAGATGGAAATCATGATTGTATTGTTGGTATGTATCATGATGCTTTACAATCAGGTTTAAAAGCATTTGGATTTGATCGAGGAGTAACCGTTCAAGGAGGTTTACCTTTACCTATTACAACTCCTGCTCACGGTACAGCGTTTGATATTGCAGGTAAAAATGTGGCAAATTTAGAACCTACTTTGAATTCATTTAAAATTGCATTAACAATGGCAGAAAATAAAAACAATTAAATGTCTAAAATAAAAAGTATTCGTACCAAGGTATATCAATGGAATGGTAAAACAGTTCCTCCACAAAACAATTTTTGCACAAATGCATCGGACCTTTTGTTTGAAAAATCAGATGCTATGGGCTCTTTTAGGTTTCATGAATGGTTAATATGTGAAGTTGAAACTGATGATGGAATAATTGGAATTGGAAACGCGGCACTCGCACCTCAGTTGGTTAAAAAAACAATCGATACTTATTTAACGCCGTTAGTTCTAGGTGAAGATCCTTTTGATTATTCTTATATCTGGGAAAAAATGTACAGAAGAACGCATGCGTGGGGAAGAAGAGGTTTGGGTATGGTAGCTATTTCTGCAATTGATATTGCACTCTGGGATATAATAGGAAAGATTACAAATAAACCTGTATTTAAATTATTAGGTGGGAGAACAAAAGAAAAAATTCCTGTTTACGCATCTAAACTTTACAGCCAACCAATCAAGGACTTACAAAAAGAAGCTGAAAGCTATGTTAAGCAAGGTTTTAAAATGTTTAAAATGAGATTTGGGTGGGGGCCAAAAGATGGACCTGAAGGCATGAAAAAAAATATTGAATTAGCTGAAGCAGTTAGAGAAGTTATTGGTTATGATACTGACTTAATGATGGAATGTTATATGGGTTGGAACCTGGATTATGCAAAAAGGATGATACCAAAATTGGTAAAATTTAACCCTAGATGGTTGGAGGAGCCAGTTATAGCAGACGATATTCATGGATATGCTGAATTAAATAATATGAATGCAATTCCGATTTCTGGTGGAGAACATGAATTCAACTTATTTGGGTTTAAACAATTGTTGGACATTAAAGCAGTCAGTTATATTCAATATGATAATAATAGAGTTGGTGGATTTACAATTGCAAATAAAATAAATGCTTTGGCAGAAGCTTATCAAGTACCAGTTATTCCTCATGCTGGTCAAATGCATAATTATCATTTAACAATGTCAAATTTTAATTGTCCAATATCTGAATTTTTTCCTGTCCATGACGTAGAAATTGGCAATGAATTATTTTATTATATATTTGAAGGTGATCCTGCCCCAGAAAATGGATATATAGATTTAGATGATAACAAACCAGGTTTAGGTTTAACAATTACTGATAAATTTAAGTCTGATTTCAAAATTATAGAATAGCTAATAGAGTTCTACTTCATCTAGATTGGGCATTGCATTAGCTGCTCCGACTCTTGTAGTTGAAATACCAGCAACCTTATTTGCAAATTTTAAAGCATCTTTATCCTCATGATTTTTAGACAAAGCATACGCAAAGGCTCCATTGAATGCATCACCTGCTCCAGTTGTATCTACAACTTTATCTTTTAAATTAAAGGCATCAATAAAATAGCTTTCAGAAGAGTTTGCAAAGTAAACTCCTTTTGAGCCTAAAGTTATAACAATATTTTTAACTCCTTTATTAAGAAAAGATTTTGCAGCTTCTTCAATTTCTATTTTGGTTTCAACATTTTTTTTTAAATAAAAACTTGCTTCTGTTTCATTAGGTGTAAAATAATCCATACGTTTATAATCACTCTCATTTATATTTGATGCAGGCGCTGGATTGAAAATAGTTGTTGAACCTGATTCTTTTGCTTTGTTAAGCGCATAACTAGTTACTTCATAAGGTGTTTCTAGCTGAGTTAAAAAAATTTCTGAATTATTTATAAAACTTAAATTTTTATCAATATCTTTATTGGTCAAAGAACCAGCTGCGCCTGGTACAATGTTTATGGCGTTGTCCCCAGTTTTTTCGTTTATCATTATACCTGCCACACCTGTTAACTGATTTTCATCTTGAATTATTGAGTCTCTATTAATTCCTACTTCCTTATAAAGATTTAATGCCATTTTAGCATTTTGGTCATTCCCAATCTTTGTTATAAAATTAACTTGGCCTCCAAGTCTAGCTGCAGCAATTGCTTGGTTTGATCCTTTTCCACCTGGGCCAACAATATGTTTATTGCCTAAAATAGTTTGTCCTTTTTCAGGAATCGCATTAGCTACAAAACAAAGATCTGCAACAAAGACACCAAAAACACAAATAGATTTCATTTATTATGTCCAAACTTTTCCGTCTGGTAAAATTACACCCTTGGTAAGCACAAAACATCCAAATGGCCTAGCATCTGTGGTGGTTACTATACAATAAGCTTTTTTTGCTTCCTCATAAAAATCTTTTCTTGATATTGAACCAACTTTCCAATTTTCACCTGAAACTGTCTTAACTGCTTCAATAAATTCTTTATGAGTTTCAGTTAATTCATCAGGTTTATCATCTACTTCCATCCTAATCGCTGGTGATCCACCTTTAGATGCAACAAAACTGTCTAATGGAAATACAGATAATATAGCCGTTGCTGCATCTTTAATATTTACTCCATCAAGGCGAATAACTTTTTCGTTAGTAGTGTTTGAGGGAAAGTTTGCATCAGCTAAAATTAGCTTTTCACCATGTCCCATTGACCTTAAATGAAATAGTAATTCAGGGCTCAGTACAGGATTAATATTAATTAACATTTAAAGATTATATTACATAAAAAAAAAGGGTGGAATAAAATTCCACCCTTTAAATCACTATGTAAAACTAAAGATTATTTAAAATCGTTAGCGTTTTCTTTTGTTACTAATTGTGTACCAGTATCAATATTAGGATCAATACTTCCTCCATTAGCTAACTCAAGTGCATACTTAACTCCATACGCTCCCATGTTGTATGAGAACTGAGCGATAGTTGCAGTCATTTCACCTTTTAAGATACTTGTAGCTGCATCAGGTGTAGCATCAAAACCTACAACGACAACATCATTCATGTCAGCATCTTTTAAAGCTTGCATTGCACCTAAACCCATATTGTCATTAGAAGCAAATATTGCTTTAATGTTTGGATTTTTTAGAATGATTGACTCTGTTACAGATCTTCCTTTTGCTGTATCCCACTCTGCAGTTTGTGTTGCAACAAGATTTAAACCACAATTTTTAAATCCTTTGATTGCGCCGTCTCTCCTTAACAATGCAGTTGATTGTGACTCAATTCCTGTAAGAATTGCAACGTCTGAACCTTTTGGAGTTTTATCACATATGAATTTAGCAGCTAACTCTGCACCATTCATATTGTTTGTTCCAATAAAAGTTACACCCTCGTTAATTCCTTTAGTATCAACAAACACAACTGGAACTCCACTTTTAATCGCATCATCTACAATTGGTGCAAAAGCATTTGGATCTCCTGGTGCTAGAGCTAGTGCATCAACACCTTTTGCAAGTTGGTCTTCTACTTGGTTAATCTGAGCCTGTACATCACCTTCTTGTGGAGGTGCAATTAGAATTAGTTTAACACCTAATTTTTTAGCTTCTTCTTCAGCACCTTTAGTTACAGAAGCCCAGAATGGGTTTCCTGATCCAGGTCCTTTAATACTGAATAAGATTTTTTTTCCATGTCCATCAGCAAAAGAAACTGATCCCATGCTTATCAATAAAAAAATTGCTGATAGAAAAACAACAATTTTTTTGTTTAGTTCTCTCATATTTTTACCCCTTTAATAATTATTAAAAATTAATTTAATTAAATTTTTAAAAAAAATTCAACTGTTTATAAAAGACAATGTTTTTGAAGTTCAACCAAAAAGTGTATTATTTTCTTGTTCCAAGATCTCTTCTTAATACATCAATATATACGGCCAAAACTATTATAGACCCTATTAAGACTTGTTGCCAAAATGAGCTAACATCCATGAGATTAAGGCCATTTCGTAAAATACCCATAATCATGACTCCAGCAAATACTCCAAGCACTGTACCTCTTCCGCCAAAAAAACTTGCTCCTCCAATAATGCAGGCTGCAATAGCATCTAATTCTGATTGAAGACCAGCATTTGGGTATCCTGAGTCTGTTCTTCCTGCTAAAATTAATGCTCCAATACCTGATAAAAATCCGCACAAAGAGTAAACGATCACTAATATTTTATTTACGTTTATACCTGAAGCTCTTGCTGCATTAGGGTTGCCTCCTATTGCGTATATCCATTTTCCAGTCCGTGTTTTATTCATAAATATCCAGAAAATTATGTATACGATTGCGATTAAAACTAAGCTCACTGGAAGGTATTGAGATTTTTCAAGGCCAAGCCAAGTTAAATCAATTCGTCCATGTCCAAGATACCTCACCTCATCTGTGAAACCACTTATTGGTGTTCCACCTGAAATTAAATTTCCCGTTCCCCTGAATATATAAAGAGTACCCAAAGTCATTATAAATGGATGGGGCATCCTCAACAATGTTATTCCTAATCCATTAAATAAACCACAAAGAAAACCTGCAATCAAAGGTGTAATAACTACTATATACCAAGGGGCTCCAGCTTTAGCAACTATTGCCAGGATCATTAATGATAACATCATGATGGATCCAACAGAAAGATCAATACCAGCAGTAACAATAACCATGAATACTCCTAACGCTAACATCGATTGCCAAGAAATTTGTTTAAATACATTTGTAACATTTCTCCATGATAAAAAAACATCTGGTTGAAGAAAATGCATCACTACAATCATTATGACTAACAATAAAAGTATTCCATACTTTTCAAGGTATGGCATTATTTTTAAATATAATGATTCTTTTTCTTGATCTTTATTTTCCATAATTATTTTTTACCCATTATCCATCCAATAACTTCGTCCCTTGAAGTCTTAGATAATTCAGATTCCGCAAAATTTGTTCCTTGAAATAATGCCATTACACGATCACATACAGCAAAAATATCATCCATTCTATGACTGATGACAATTACTCCAACGCCTGTTTTCTTTAAACTATTTATCAGGTCTAGAACTTTTCCAACTTCTTTTATTGCAAGTGCAGCAGTTGGTTCATCCATTATTACAACTTTAGCATTAAATGCTGTTGATCTAGCAATTGCGACTGCTTGTCTTTGACCACCTGAAAGTTCCTCTACTTTTTGATCAGCACTTTTTACATTAATTTTTAGTTTACCAAGATGTGCATCTGTAAGTTCTTTAATTTTTTTATAATCAAGAAATTTAAGTAGTCCAATATTTTTGGTTGGCTCACGTCCTAAAAAAATATTTTCGCCTATTGGGAGATTTCCAGCTAATGCCAAATCTTGATATACCATTTCTAAACCTAAATTTTGAGAATCTTTAGGGCTTTCTAAAATTTCCTCTTTGCCATCAAAGAATAATGAGCCTGCACTTGGTTTGTAAAGCCCTGATAAAACTTTCATTAAAGTTGATTTTCCAGCTCCATTATCACCCACAACGCCAAGACATTCTCCTGCATGTATCTTTAAATTAACATTCTCAAGAGCTGTTATGGTTCCAAAGTATTTTGTTACACTTTTTGCTTCTAGAAGTAGTTGATTAATTGATGACATAAGTGAAGAAAATATAAAAAAATCAGTTAATTGCAACAGGTTTTGAGGCTAATAGCTTTACAGTTTTTCTTTCAGCCCTTTTGCAGAATTTTGGAGGTATTTTTTTCAAAATTAGGCTCATATCTTTCAGAACAATTTCACCCATATCAAAAAAAGCCTGTTCTAAAGCTCCAGCTCTATGAGCTGAAAATAATACATTTTTAAGTTTTCTAATTGGATCATTTTTTTTTACCGGCTCTTCAGGGAATACGTCTGTTGCAACATATATATCCCCTTTTTTAATTCTTTTTTTAAGATCTTCAAAGTTAACAATCGCTGCTCTACTCATTAAAATAAAAACTGATTTTGGCTTCATTTTATTCAATAATTTTTTGTTTATTAAATTTTTGTTTTTAGTTGTGATTGTAGCCAATACATAAATAATCTCACAATTTCTAAACATTTTATTTAAATTTATAGATTTAAAGCCAGCCTTCTTAATAATTTTGCTTGGCACCCAAGGATCATAAACATTTATGTTTTTTGTAAAGGGTAACAACAATGGGTAAAGCGCCTTAGCTAAATCTCCAAAGCCAACTAGACCGATGTTTTTATTTGTCAAAAGTGAAGCATTTAAATTACTCATTAAACCATATTTTTCTTTACCTTTTATAAAATCATAATGAGCATTATGTATATTTCTTAATATAGATAAAGTCATACCTAGTGCTATTTCAGCAACAGGCTTTGAAAAAACTGGTGATGTAGCAATAATATCAATTTTTTTTTTAAAGCAATAATCATAATCAATATTATCCATAAAATTGCTTTCAACATTTATAATACATTTCAACTTAGTAGCTTTTGATAAAAGATTTTTATTTAGATCTGGTTGACCCAATATAAACGTAGCTTTATGAATATTTTTTTCATAAAAATTTTTTTTATTTAATTTAGGAGCTTTTAATAATTTATATTTTGATTTTAATTCCTTAAGTTTTTTTTTCGAAAAAATTAAGTTTAATTTTCTTGGAAATGGATCAGAAATAACTATATGTTTTTTCACTTTCTATTTATTTAAGTAATTTCTTTGCATCTATTTCTAAAAACTTTTTTGGTTTTGCGCAGTTTGTATTTACTGATACAGATTTTCCAGATTTAGCTGCTTTCATAATTGAAGTTATAATTTCTAATACATGTAAAGATATTTCACCACTACATAAATGTTTTCTTTTGTTCTCAATTGAATATGCCATCTCAGACAATCCAGCTCCTCGATAGTTTGCATTGGTTGGCGCTTCGTTAGCTCTAGAACTTTGTGTTCTAATGTTAATACGTCCTAAAGACATTTTTGTGGTCTTAAATTCTCTCCAGTTATCACCTAATTTATTACAGATTAACACTGATCCGCCAAACATATTTGGATCTGGAACAATCATTGACCCCTTTTCTCCATATAATTCAATATGATTTCTTTGATGAGCTATTACATCAAATGATAATGTTAATCTTATAACAGAGTTATTTTTAAAAGTGATTGTGGATAAATATGTAGTTGGACATTCTACCTTAAATTTTTTTCCTTTTTTTGGTCCTATTCCTATAGTCCTATATTTTTGACCTTGAATGATGGTGCTAATTACTTTTCTTGCAGGTCCTAAAAGATTTACTAAAGCAGTAATATAATAAGGTCCCATATCAATAACAGGACCTCCTTCTTTTTTTGCAAACCAAGGTTCAGGGTTAGGGTGATAAGACTCAATTCCAGGAAAAGCAAAAACTGCATTACCTAATTTTATTTTTCCGATAGAATTTTTTTCAACGAGTTCTTTTGATTTTTGTATTCCACCACCCAAAAAAGTGTCAGGAGCATTACCTAAATAAAGTTTATTTTTCTTTGAAAGTTTTATTAAATCTTTTCCATCTTTTAAATTTATTGCTAAAGGCTTTTCAGAGTATACATGTTTTCCATTTGCTAAAGCTTTTTTAGAAATTAGATAATGTGCTTTTGGAATTGTAAGGTTTAAAATAATTTCAATTTCTTTGTCTTTAAGAAGTTCGTTTACAGTTAAAAATTTTATCCCATAATTCAATGCACAACGTTTTGCAGCTTGCATATTAATATCAGCACACTTAATAATTTTTATATTATTAAAATATTTTTCAGCTCTAAAATATGTTTCAGCAATATGTCCGCAGCCTATTAAGCCAATTTTAAAAACTTTATTCATATAAAGTTTTTAAACACCTTGTCTCTGTTTTGATTTTCCTTCTTTGTGAAGTTTTAATGCTTCCTCGTTCTCTTTTGTTGTTGGTATCTCAAGTGTAGGGCTTTCCCAATAAGCTGATCCTTCAAGCCATTCGTAACTATGTGTTTTAATTGATATAACATAAGTTACATCTGATTGTTTTGCTCTTTTAAATGCTTCTTCTAATTCTGAAATACTAGAAACATGTTCTGATTTTGCTCCCATACTTGCTGCATGTTGAGCGAAATTTACATCTATGGAGTTTTGAATATTTGAAGAGTTAAACAAACAATTAAATTCTTTTCCACCCTTGAACAATTGAAGTCTATTTATAACAGCATGACCTCCATTATCACACACAATGATTATTAATTTATTATTAGTAATTACTGAAGAATATATATCTGAATTGTTAAGTAGGTATGATCCATCGCCAACAAAAGCAATTACGTCTTTATCAGGATTGGCCATTTTTATACCAAGAGCACCAGAAATTTCATAACTCATGCAACTAAATCCCCACTCTGTTTCATGAGTATTTAACTCTTTTGGACGCCACACTTGAACAACTTCTCCGACCAAACCTCCGGCTGCTGTAACTGCTATATCAGTTGGATCTGAATTCCTATAAATTGCTCCAACAGCGTGAGCGTAACTTGGCAATTCTTGATTTGTTGGGCCACTTTCTTTATCTACATATTCATTCCAAGATTTTAACTCATCTTGTGATTTTTTATACCAGCTATCAGATGATTTCCAATCTCCAACAGCATTAGATAATTCTGTTAAGGAAACTTTTGCATCACCTATAACTGCTTCTCCTAAATGTTTATTAGCATCATGTCTTGCTATATTAATTGAAACTAATTTAAATTTAGGATTTTCAAAATTAGCCCACGAGCCAGTTGTAAAATCTGCAAGCTTAGTTCCTACGCAGATTGCTAAATCAGTTTCTTTTGCTAAGTTATTTGCTGCCTTACCACCTAAGCCACCTATTGGTCCTACAAAATGAGAATGATCTTTTTTCATTGTTGAATATCCCATAACCGTTTGAGTTACTGGTATATTATGTTTAATTGCAAAATTGGCTAACTCATCCATAGCATCAGAATAAAATACTCCCCCTCCAGAAATTATAATAGGTTTTTTCGAATTTTTAATTTTTTCTACTGCTTGTTTGATTTGAAAATCGTCAGGTCTAGGTCTTCTTATATAATGAATTCTTTCTTTAAAAAATTCTTCTGGATACTCAAAAGTTTCACCTTGTACATCTTGGCACAAAGATAAACATGCAGGTCCACACTCTGCTGGATCTAACATGATTTGAATTGCTTGAGGAAGTGACTGTAATATTTGTTCTGGTCTTGTAATTCTATCAAAATATTTTGTAACTGGTTTAAATGAGTCGTTAGCAGTCATTCCAGGATTTGAAAAATGTTCCACTTGTTGTAATACAGGATCAGGCATTCTATTTGCGTAAGTGTCTCCAGGTAAAAATAAAATTGGCAATCTATTACTCATTGCTACAGCTGATGCTGTAACTAGATTTGTAGATCCTGGTCCAACCGAACTTGTTGCAATAAAAATTTGCTTTCTTCTTTTAGCTCTTGCATAAGCAACACCTGTTAAAGCCATATTTTGTTCGTGATGACCTCTGAAAGTTGGAAGTTGCTCTTTATTTTCTTCTAATGCTTGTCCTAGACAGGCTACATTTCCATGTCCAAAAATACCGAATACACCAGGAAACAAAGGCTTAACTTGACCATCAATATAGACTTTCTGAGCTATTAAATGTTTAACCAATGCATGCGCGCAAGTAAGCTTTATTTTTCTCATTTTTCTAGTTATATTCTCTTCAAATATTCAACTAATAAACCACAAAATAAAAATTATGTATAGCAAATTTGGACAATTCATTGATGGCAAATGGCAAGCATCACAAAATAATGAAACTTATGATGTTTTAAATCCTGCAACAGAAGAAGTTTTAGGTAAAGCATCTAAAGCAGGTGAAAAAGATGTAAATAAAGCACTTAAGTCTGCAGAAAAAGGTCTAGAAGTTTGGAGAAATACTCCACCTTGGCAAAGATCAAAAATTATAAGAAAAATTGCCGACCTTATGAGAGAGAGAACTGATGATTTGGCTAAGTGGTTAACATTAGAAGTTGGAAAGCCACTATCAGAAGCAAAAGGGGAAGTTGGAGGAGCTGCAGATATTTTTGAGTGGAACTCTGAAGAAACAAAAAGAATTTATGGTCAGATAGTTGAAAGTAGATTTGAACATACAAGAATGTATGTAAAATATGAACCTGTTGGAGTTGTTGCTGGATTAATACCATGGAACTTTCCAATAGTTTTATCCTCAAGAAAAATTTCCACTGCTTTAGCTGCAGGATGCTCAGTAATTTGTAAGCCTGATGTAATTACTCCAGGTAGTGTAATGGAACTTATGAATATTATAAATGATGCGGGCGTTCCTCCAGGAGTAGTAAATTTATTATCTGGTGATCCAGCTAAAATCTCATCTCAATTAATATCATCTGACATAGTAAAAAAGGTTTCTATAACTGGTTCAACAAGAGTTGGAAAACTAATTTTAAAACAAGCTGCTGAAAAAGTCCAAAGAGTTACAATGGAATTAAGTGGCCATTCACCTTTCATTGTTTTTGACGACGTAGATATTAACAAGGTAACCGACATGGCAATTACTGCTAAATTTAGGAATAATGGTCAAGTTTGTATATCACCAGCAAGATTTTATATTCATGAAAGTAAAAAAGATGAATTTGCTAAAAAATTAGTTGAAAAGGTTACTAAACTGAAAGTTGGTAACGGAATGGATGAAGATACAATTCTAGGACCTTTAACTACAGAAAAAAGATTAAATGAAATAGAGGCATTAGTAGAAAAAACTAAAAGTGAGGGAGCAACAGTTTTATGTGGGGGAAAGAGACCAGCTGGTTTTAATAAAGGATATTTCTATGAACCAACTGTTTTTGACAATGTTAAAGATAATTTTACAATTGCTAAAGAAGAGCCATTCGGACCTTTAGTTCCATTGCTTACTTTTAAAGACACAGATGAAGTTGTGGAAAGAGCAAATGATAATGACCTTGGTTTAGCAAGCTATATTTACACTAATTCTTTAGAAAAAGCACACAAAGTCTCAGAAAAAATGGAAACTGGAACATGCGCAGTGAACCATCCAACAATTGCATTTGCTGAAGTACCTTTTGGAGGAATAAAACAAACAGGTTATGGAAGAGAAGGTGGTTCAATGGCTATCAAAGATTATTTGAACGTTAAGTATACTCACTTCGGTCTCAATTATTAATGAGAAAAAATAAAGTCAAACAAATGATGGCTGATGGTAAGCCTGTTGTAAATGGTTGGTTACAAATACCAAGCACTGTATCAGCAGAAGTTATGGCGCATCAAGGTTGGGACTCTCTAACTGTAGATATGCAACATGGACTTGTTGATTACACAAATGCACTTCCAATGCTTCAAACAATTTCATCAACTGATGTAACTCCTCTTGCTAGAGTAAATTGGAATGAACCAGGCCAAATAATGAAAATTTTAGACGCTGGTTGTTATGGAATTATATGTCCAATGGTAAGTAACAAAGAAGAGGCGGAAAGATTTGTTCAAGCTTGTATGTATCCTCCAAGAGGATATAGAAGTTTTGGTCCTGTTAGAGGATTGATTTATGGTGGAGCTGATTATGCTGACCATGCAAATGATGAAATTTTAAAATTAGCTATGATTGAAACAAAAGAGTCATTAGATAAATTAGATGAGATTATGTCAACAGATGGCGTAGATGGAATATATATTGGTCCAGCTGACTTAAGTTTAGCAATAGGAGAAAAGCCTGGGTTTGACAGAGCAGAAGATACAAAAGCTTATTCAGAAATATTAAGAATATTAGAGCATGCCAAAAAAAATAATATATTTGCAGGAATTCATAATGGAACTCCAGAGTACGCACAAAAAATGATCGACAAAGGTTTTAACTTTGTAACTATTGGTGCAGATCAAAGAGCTATGAGCGCAGGTGCTAAAGCAATTGTTGAAAAAATGAAAGGCTCAATAAGCAAAAAAGAATCTGAAACTTATTAATCAAGCTTATCAAGAAAAGACTCGAATTCTTTTTTATTTAAATTTGAAGATTGTTTTTTTCCTGGAAATTTTCCTGCCATTGAATCTTTTTTGAATGCCTTAAGAGCTCGAACTCTCTCAACTTTTATTTCATTTTTTAATTTTAATAAATTTCCATAAGCTTTTGAATGTCTTGGAGGATTTAAAGTATCTCCACATATGTCTTCCATGAACAGGTACATTACATCAGCTTTCTTTCCTGAACCTAAAGATACTGTAACTATATTCGTTCTTTTAGAGATTTCTCCCATTACATTTTCTGGGATAACCTCACATTCAGCAGAAAAAGCTCCTGCATCTTCTAATCTTTTAAATTTTAAAAAAAGTTCATGTGCCTCTTCACTATTTTTTCCTACTGCTCTTAAACCACCAATCCACGTTGATTTTCTTGGAACTAAACCAAGATGTCCCATAACTGGAACATCTTCATTAGCCAGCATTTCTATGATCTTCATACTTCTAGGTGTCATTACAGCATCAGCTCCATTTTCTAGGGCTTCAAACGCTCCTCTCATGATATCTTCCGAAGTGACAAACTTATTTAATACTAGCGCAGCAGTTAAAAATAGATTTTTTGATCCCTCTCTCACCTGTTTCACATTAAAAGCATTGCAGATTATCATGTCAAACCCAGCCTTCTCTGCGGCATCAGCTTCATCTATTGTATTGGCTGTGACTTGAGTAAATTTTTTTTTTCCTTTTGCTTTTTTAAGATCATCAACTGTAAGAGTTCTGCTAGCAGGTTGAGCGGCCCAAGTATAAATCTTTTTCATTTTATATTTTTTAATTCTTTATAGATATTATTCACTCTATATACTTCTTGTGCAATATTAAAGTACCCTTCATATTCAATTTCATCTGGTGAAACATCAAAATGATAATGTCCAGCATCATTCTTATGCTCATATGAGTGAAAGTGAGTATGCTCACCGGACTCTCTTAAATTTAATTCTCCTCCCGTTGGATCACCAGTCCATAAAACAGTATAGCATTGTAATTTTGGTCCAACAGGCTCATAAAATTGTAGAAAATCTTTTGTGCATTTCATCAATTGTGGATCATAATATTCATGTTTTATATCCTTATAATCTGGTTGTACATGTGATCTTATTTTTCCATTCAAAACTCTAAATACACCAGCGAGAGCAATATGATTTTTATTCCCAATTTTAAGATTTTCTGAAAGTACTGCTCTTATTGATTGAGGTAATGAACCTTGTTTTCCAATTCTTTTTTTTATCTTTAAATATATAACTTTTCCTTTAACACCATCTGAATAATAAACATTACCCAGGCCGCCATGTTTGCTTGCAGTATAGTCCTCTACTATACATTCTTTATCTTTTCCTACCCTAGCAATTAAAGATTTATTTTCTTTTGTAATAAAGTTTTCATTTATAATCAATTCTCCACAGTGTCCATCCAGGCAAGACATTGCTCCAGATCCAGCGCCAAGTGCGTACGATCTTTCTGACCCAATCATTTTAGAGATTTCAAAATAATCAAATTCTGTTCCAAGATATTTAGGATCATGCATGTAAGGCTCTCCTCCAACATCGATTATCCTTTGGTTACCACTCATGCCTTCAGACGGACAATCCCAGTTTCTTAAATTTGGACAATCAATTACTTCTGTTTTTACACTGTCATAATTCTTTGACAGACCTTTTTCTAATGCGTTTGATATTTCTTCTAACTTAAATTTTTTGAAAATTCCTTTTTCTATTTTTAATTCCATATATAAATTAGTTACATAATATATTGCATAATTTTTTTACATAAATATATTTCGATTTTAAAAATGAATAATAAAGATTTAAAAGTTGCGGTTCTTGGTGCAGGGGCAATGGGTTGTCTATTTGGAGGCCTACTAGCAGAAAAAGGTCTAAATGTAACGCTCATTGACGTTTGGAAAGAGCATGTTGATGAAATAAATAAAAATGGTCTAAAGATGGATGGTCATGGTGGTGATAGATTTATCAAAGTACCAGCAACATCAGATCCATCTACAATTGGAAAAGTTGATGCTGTGATAGTGATGTGTAAAGCAACAGCTCTAGAGCCTGCTTTAAAAAGTATTAAAAATATTATTAACGATAAAACAGTTTTTATGTCTTTTCAAAATGGAATTGGACATGAAGCTATAATTAAAAGTATTGTTGGCGATGAAAAAGTAATCGGAGGAACAACAACTCAAGCATCAAATATCTTAGGTCCTGGTCATATTATGAATCATGCTTCTCTACCCTCTTGGATTGGAGAATATGATGGTGGGATAACTAATAGAATAACCGAAATTGCAGACACCTTTACTGCTCATAATTTGGAAATGATTGCTGCTGAGGATGTAAAAAAAAGAAAATGGATGAAACTTTTTGCTTTAACCGCAATAGGCCCACTTTCAGCTATTTTTGATCTACATCATACTGATCTTTACATAAATAATAATGCCAACGACGTTTCTAGAAGTTTAGGAAAAAAGATAATTTTAGAAACAAGAGACGTTGCTTTAGCAGATGGCGTTAATGTTTCTGAAGATGAGTGTTTATTTATGTTTAATAAAATTGTTGACTCAAAACAAACAAATAAGTCTTCAATGGCTTTTGATGTGCTTTATAAAAGAAAAACTGAAATTGATTTCATAAGTGGCGCCGTGTCTAAAATAGGAAAAAAACATGGAATAGCCACACCATTAAATGACCTTATGTACAAAATGATTAAAGTAAAAGAGGGCATGTACAGCTAAATGCTGAAAATTAGTAAACTAAAGAAAATTAAATCAAACTTCCAAGTCATTGTTGGAGAACAAATAATCAGTAAAAAAGTGTGTTATTCTTTAATTAAAGAAATAACTAATTCAAAAAGTTTTGATGATATGATTATGGGTGGCAGAAGTAGGATTAATAAAGGATCAAAAAATTTCAACAAATATATCTCAAGTTCTAAAATCTCAAAAAAACTTTTTGCTACTTTCAATACACAATCCTTTTATAAAAAAATTGATAAAAAATTTAAAAAAGAATTTAAGGCAAATACTTGGGAAAGTTTGTTTAAACCAAAAAAATTTAATAAAAAAAAATATACACTTAAAAGAAAAGTAAATTCCCAAGAGCTAAAAAAACTACTAGGTAAAGATTATAAAAACCCAAATTTAAATTTAGATATTGATTTCTCAGTATCTAAAGGAGGATATAGATTGAGACCACATAGAGATGATGTGAACAGGCTATATAATTTTTTGATCTATTTAACCGACATACCAAAAAAAAATGGAGGATCACTTACTTTATATAGGAAAAAAGTAAACAAAAACCCTAGAAAAAGCTTTAGAAGGTTTCCTAAGACTAATGAACTTGATAAATTAAAGGAATTCACACCAAAACAGGGAAGTGTAATTTTCTTTAAATCTACTCCAAATTCTTATCACGGAGTAAATAGATTTAAGGAAAAAAACTGTCCAAAAAGATTTTTTATTTATGGAAGTTATGCTCTTAACAAGCCAGTGATATGGAAATATAAAAATCTTGAATATCATCCACATATTGTTGCGACGAAAAAAAGAATGCTTACATCTTTTCATGATTCGAATTATTTGCTAAAATATTAATAATTATGCAAATTAAGACTAAATTAAAGAGTATTTTAGATAGAGATGGCTTCCTAAGAGTAAGAAATGTTCTTAATTTCAATAAAGATTTAAAACCAATTTTAAATGACATGGAATATGTAATGGATAATTTAGTTCATAAATTTGCTCCTGAGCATTTGAAAGAAAAAATTTTTAAATATAGCTTTAAAAAAAAATACACATACATTTCAAAACTAAAAATTTACGATCTTGATCAATATTTTAATACTAGACTTCCAAGAGATCACGTGAAAAAAGATAGTGATTATTTTGCATCTCAATCTTTATGGAATTTAATTAATCACAAAAAAATCTTGGATGTGGTTGAAAAATTATTAGGGCCAGAAATTCTCTCAAATCCAGTTCAAAATACAAGAATTAAACAACCCGAAAATAAATTACCTAAACATTCTGTTCACGATGGTCTCTCAGGTAGAACTCCATGGCATCAGGATGCAGCAGTATTATCATCTTTGGGACAAAGATTAACTGATATGGTAACTGTTTGGATTCCATTTACTAAAACTACTAAAAAAAATGGATGCATGATTACAGTAAAAGAAATTAATAAATTGGGACTATTAAATCATATATCAGGATATAGAGGTCAGGTAGAAATAAAAGATAGTAAACTACTTAATAATTACAAGCCAGTTTTTCTGGAGGCTAATGTTGGCGATATTATTATTTTACACAAACACTCCATTCACTGTTCATTGCCTAATATATCCAATGATTTTAGAATTAGCGCTGATTTAAGATACAATAGAGCTGGAACCCCATCTGGTAGGAAACCTTTGCCCAATTTTTATGTAAGAAGTAAAAATAAAAAAAATATTACCATCCACAACTACAAGCAATGGATTGCTTTGTGGGAAAAGGCAAAGAATAAATGTATTCCAAGAAAGTATGCATTTAAATATCCACTTCCAACATTTAGAAATAGTAAAAGAGATCTTGCAAGACTAATATAATTTTTTTTAAAATTATGAAAAAAATTCTCATTGTCCAACCTATTCATGAAAAAGGTATGGAATTATTAAAAAGTAATAGCGACTATAGTTACGAGGTTGTTGAAGATTTAAGTGTTGAAAATGTGAAACAAAAAATTGTAGATGCAGATGCAGTTTCTTTAAGAACCTCGATATTACCTGCTGAGGCAATTGAAAATGCAAAAAACCTTAAAATAATTTCAAGACATGGAGTTGGTTACGATAATATTGATTTAAATAGCTGTAAAAAAGGAAACATCGACGTAGCAATAACCGCAACAGCAAATGCTGTGGCAGTTGCAGAACATGTTCTTTTCATGCTTTTAAGTATCTCAAAAAGAAAGAGTATGTATGACCATTCAGTCAAAAATGGAAAATTTACTGAACGAAATAAATTACCAAAAACTATAGAGATTTGGGATAAAAACATTCTTATTGCTGGATTTGGAAGAATAGGAAAAGCGTTGATTAAAAGATGTTTAGGATTTGAAATGAACGTTTTTGTTTACGATCCATTTGTAGACTCAGAAACAATAAGCAAAATGGGTGGTAAAAAAGTTGAAGATTTATCAGAAGCTATTAAAGACATGGATGCTGTCTCACTCCATATACCTTTAACTGATCAAACTAAAAATATTATAAATTACGAACTTCTAAAAACGATGAAAAAAAACTGCATCATCATAAATGCTGCAAGAGGCGGTATTATAAATGAAAAAGATTTAGATAGGGCATTGAATGAAAATTTGATTTTTGGAGCAGGAATTGATGTATTTGAGGTAGAGCCTCCAGAGGCTGATAATCCTTTATTAAAAAATGACAAAGTTTTCCTTAGTCCTCATGCTGCAGCATTCACTGAGGAATGCATGACTAGAATGGCAAAAGAAACTATTCAAAATATTTTTGATTTTTTCGATGGTAAACTTGAAGACAGTAAAAAAGTAAAATTATAGATTATTAATCTCTAAATTTGATTTCTTTAAAGTATCAGTAATATATTTGTAACCCTTGATAGCGTACTCAAGTGGATTAGCTTTTTTAGGATCTTGTTCAGCCTCTACGACAAGCCAACCTTGATAATTATTTTTTTTTAGAATATCAAACAGAGGTTTGTAGTCGATACACCCATCACCAGGTACCGTAAAAGCACCTTCTAAAAAAGCGTCCCTAAAACTCAAATCTTCAGAAAGGGCTTTTTTTAATACTTCTTCTCTAATATCTTTGCAGTGTATGTGGATTACTCTTTCTTTAAATTTATTAATTATATTAATTGAGTTTCCCTTAGCAAATAACATATGACCAGTATCTAAAGTTAATTTTACACTATCATCTGTGTTTTCTAGTAATCTAATAGTTTCTTCTTCTGTTTCTATTACTGTACCCATATGATGGTGATAAGCTAAAGGCATACCTTCATCTTCAAGATACTTTGCAAGTTCAGAAATTTTTGTACAATAATCTTTCCATTCTTGGTCCGTCATCTTTGGCCTATTGGAAAGTTTTTTTGTTGGATCACCCTGTATTGAACCAAAAACTTCAGCAAAAACGATACACGGAGCCTCACAATCTTTAAATAATTTCAGTTGGTCTTGAATTAAATTTTTTTCTTGTTCAACAGAATTTTTTCTAAGATTTCCGCTATACCAACCAGAACATAATTTTAAGTTATACTTATCTAACTTTGGTAATAATTCGTTTGATGTTTTTGGGAATTTACCACCTGATTCAATACCAACATATCCAGCCTTACTTGCTTCTGACAAACATTGCTCTAAAGGAGTATCTCCACCTAATTCAGGCATGTCATCATTACTCCAAGCAATTGGTGCTATACCTAATTTTACTGACATAAATTTTTTATTTGTTAAGATATATTTAATCATGAGATTAATTAAAGGAAAAAAAATCCAGCTTGGTGTAGTTGGAGGTGGCCCAAAATCCTGGATTGGTAATGTTCATAGAATTTCATCAAGATTTGATAATCAATATGAGATAGTTGCTGGTGTTTTTTCAAGAAATTCAAAACTATCTAAAAGCTTTGGTCAAAGCCTAGGTATTTTAAAAGAGAGATGCTATTCAAATTTTAGAGAAATGGCTGAAAGAGAAGCGGAAAGAAAAGATGGTATTAATGTTGTGGCTATAATGACACCTCCTTCAAGTCACCAAATTATTGCTGAAAAATTTATTGATAAAAATATTAATGTGATTTCTGATAAACCATTTGCTGGAAATCTTGCCCAAGCTAAGAAATTATTTAAAAAAATAAAATCAAATAAAAAAATTAAGTATGCTTTGACACATAATTATTCTGCTTATCCTATGGTTAGAGAAGCAAAAGTATTGGTTGAAAAAGGTAAAATTGGAAAAGTTGAATATATAAATGTTGAATATGTTCAGGATTGGTCAGATGGAGAAAATATCACTCAAAAAAATGCAAAGAAAAAGTTTAAATGGAAAATAGACAAAAATATCGTTGGAGCTTCAGCGGTCCTGAATGAAATTGGGTCCCATGCATATCATATGGCAACTTATATATCAGGTTTAAAAGGTAAAACTATTTTTGCAGATATTAAACAAGTTTCAAATAAAGTTAAAATGGACAACAATGCTCAAGTAATGATTAATTTTAATAATGGAGCTAAAGGAATGTTTTGGACAAGTGTGATGGCTAGAGGCGGTGTTTACGGATTACGAATAAGAATATTTGGAACGAAAGGAAGTTTGGAATGGGTTCAAAACGATCCAAACTATTTAAAACTTAATCCATCTAATGGTGCTGTTAAATTTATTGAAAGAGGTTTTTTTAATGCCGAATTGTCTAAAAAATTTTCTAGATTAAAATTTGGACATCCTGAAGGTTATTTAGATGCATTTGCAAATATTTATCGTGAATTTGCAGCTTCTTTGAAAAATAATGTAAAAAAAAGGTATTTTTACCCTAATGAGGACGAAGGACTGGAAACTGCAAAATTTATCGATGCATGCAAAGTTTCAAATAGAAAAAAAAGATGGGTAAAAATCAAATAAAAACTGCTCTATTAGGCCTTGGTAGAATTGGCCAGATGCATGCTAACAATTTAAGAAAAAATAGTGAATTTGAATTGAAATATGTTTTTGATTTAAATAAGAATCTATCAAACAAAGTTTCAAAAAAATTTAATTCTATTTCTATAAACAATCCAGATATAGCTTTTAAAGATAATGAAATTAGATGTATTTTTATAGCCTCGTCTACTTCTACACATTTAAAATTTATTGAAAAGGGCGCAAAATACAAAAAAGTAATCTTTTGCGAAAAACCACTAGATTTAAATTTAAAAAAAATTAATTCATCATTAACAAAAATTAAAAAACTTAATCCTAAAGTTCAAATAGGCTTTAATAGAAGATATGATCCTGGACATAATTTACTTAAAAAGAATTTATTAAAAAATAAAATAGGCAGACTTGAAAAAATTATTATAACTAGTCGGGACCCTGCTCCTCCTTCATTATCTTATTTAAAAGGTTCTGGAGGTATTTTTAAAGATATGATGATACATGATTTTGATTTAGCAAGGTATTACTTAGGTTCAGATGAATTTATATCAGTATTTGCTACTGGAAGTAACATATCAGACCAAAGATTTAATAAATTAAAAGACTATGAGCTTGCAACAACAGTGCTTAAGTCGAAAAAAGGAGTGCAATGCATTATAACTAATTCAAGACATTGTAGTTTTGGTTATGACCAAAGAGTTGAACTTTTTGGAACAAAAGGAATGATGATATCTGATAATAAAAGAGATACTGAAACTAATCTCTTTTTAAAAAATTCAACAAATAATAAATCCCCGCTCCTTCATTTTTTTATAGAGAGATATGCAGAAGCTTTTAGATTGCAACTATCTGACCTTGCAAACTTTTGCAAAAAAAATATAAAACCTAGAGCTGTTTTTGAAGATGGAAGAAAGTCTATAATGTTAGCAGAAGCTGCACAAAAATCAGTTAAGTCAAAAAAATTTGAAAAATTAAAAAAAAATTAGAAATTTTTTATATACTTTGTATTTTTTTATCTCCTGCTTTTTTTACAAAATAAATTCCTAAGACAACAGCACATAAAGCTATTAAAATTTTAGGTGTTACTAACTCGTTTAGGAAAATAAATCCTAAAATAACACCAAAAATCGGTATTAGATAAGCGACCTGACTTTGAAAAACTAAGCCATTTTTCTTTAAAATCATAAATCTTAATAACCATGCTATCCCCGTTGGAAAAATACCAAGATAAATTAGAGATAATGTAGACCCAAATGATGGATTTAAATTCCAAGGTTGCTCAATTATTAGTGATATTGGACAAACGATTAAAGCACCCCAAATAAGAATTGATGCAGTTACATTTTCATTTTTCTTATTACTAATTTTTAATGTTAAAATTCCTCCAATAACATAAAAAGTGGATCCCAAAAGAATCATTAGAGCAGAAAATAAATTTTCACTATTTATAAGTAAATTTTCTGAGAATAAATAAACAATTCCTGAAAAACCTAATACTATTCCAAATATTTTTATTATATTTATTTTCTCTCCTTCTGCAAAGAAATGTGCGAGTATTGTTGCACTTATAGGTGTAGTTGACATTAAAATTGCTGCTAAGTTACTTTGAACTTTCTGAACCCCGTATGCTATTAGGAAAAAAGGTATAACTAAATTAATGATACCAATTGCTGCAAACCATTTCCAATCTTTAGAAAACGCTTCAATTTTTATTTTTTTAAAATAACAAATTAATAATAATGGTATCATGCCAAAAAAAATTCTTAAAAAAGCTATAGTTATTGGTCCATAAGAATATGTTGCAATTTTAATATTAAAAAAAGCTGAAGCCCAAAGTAAGGCTAAAAAAGTAAGAATAAAATAATCAGTAGCGTTTGGAGATTTCATTCAATTAAGTCTTCTATTGATCCATTTGTTATTTTAATAAGATCATCAAAATTAATTTTAAAAATACAGTTTGGATGTCCTGCTGCTGCATATAAATCCTTAAACCTATTTAAAGATCTATCAACTAAAATCTCTAAAGTATTTTTATGACCTACAGGTGAAACTCCTCCTATTGTATATCCAGTTTGTTCTTTCACATCATTAGGTGATGCCATCCTTAAATCTTTACTATTAAAAAAATTTTTTAATTTGTTTAATGAACATCTTTTGTCACCAGAGACCAAACATAAAAAATAATTATCACCATTTTTAAAAAGTAAACTTTTTACAATTGCCCCTACCTCACAATTTAAAGATTTTGCTGCGTCAAGAGCAGTTCTTGCTGTATTTTCTAATTCTGTGACTGATAAAGTTTCATCGAATTCTTTTAATGCTTTTTCAGCTCTTTTAACTGGTTCTTTATTTAATAAACTCATTATTGCAACTTAGGATTGATTGAAAATTCTAATTTTTTAAGGTTAATATACATGTAAAAAAAGCATAAGTGATATCTATTTAATAGGCATTATTTATCTTTTCTTAACTGATAAGAAAATTAAAAAATTATAGGAGATAATATGAGCGCTAAGGACGTACTAAAATTAATGAAGTCTAAGAATATTGAGTTTGTAGATCTTAGATTTACGGACCCAAGGGGAAAACTTCAACATTTAACAATGGATACAACTATTGTAGATGAAGGAATGTTAAATGACGGTGTATTTTTTGATGGATCGTCAATTGCAGGATGGAAAGCAATTAATGAATCTGACATGATATTAAAGCCTGATTTAAGTAGAAAAGTAATAGATCCTTATACATCTCATAATACTTTAATTTTATTTTGTGATATTTTAGATGCAGTTAAGAGAGATCCCTATGAAAGAGATCCAAGAGGAATTGCAAAAAAAGCTGAAGCATATTTAAAGAAAACAGGAATTGGTGATACAGCATACTTTGGACCAGAGCCTGAATTTTTTGTTTTTGACGACGTCAGAATTAAAAATGATATGAATGAAACAAGTTTTTCAATTGATAGTTCAGAAGGTCCATATAACTCTGGAAAATCTTATGATAATGGAAACATGGGTCATAGACCTGGAGTAAAAGGAGGATATTTTCCTGTGCCACCAGTAGATAGTGCTCAAGATATGAGAGGTGAATATCTTAAAGGACTAAGAGATGTTGGAATTACAGTAGAAAAACACCACCATGAAGTTGCTCCAAGTCAACATGAACTTGGAATGTTATTTGGAACTTTAGTTAATCAAGCAGACAACGTCCAACTATACAAATATGTAGTTCAAATGGTTTCTCACTCTTTTGGTAAAACTGCAACTTTTATGCCTAAGCCAGTTAAAGGAGATAATGGTTCAGGAATGCATACTCACCAATCAATATGGAAAGGCAAAACTCCGGTTTTTTCTGGAAACAAATATGCAGGATTGTCTCAAACAGCTCTCTATTATATTGGTGGAGTATTAAAACATGCAAAAGCAATTAATGCATTTGCTAATGCGACTACAAATAGTTACAAAAGATTAATACCTGGATTTGAGGCTCCTGTTTTACTTGCATACTCTGCAAGAAATAGATCGGCTTCATGCAGAATTCCAATCACATTAAGTAAAAAAGGCGCAAGATGCGAAATCAGATTCCCAGATGCATCTGGAAATCCATACTTAACATTTGCTTCTATGCTTATGGCTGGTATTGATGGAATAAAAAATAAAATTGATCCAGGTAAATCGTTCGACAAAGACCTTTATGCTTTATCAGAAAAGCAAGTTAAGAAGGTACCAACTGTTTGCGGATCTTTAAGAGAAGCAATGGAAGCTTTGGATAAAGATAGAAGCTTCTTAACTAAAGGCAATGTATTTACTGATGATCAAATAGATGCGTATATTGAACTTAAATATGAGGAAATTCATAATTTTGAACATACGCCGCACCCTATTGAATTCGACATGTATTATAGCTGTTAAACAGCTTAATTTTATGGGATTACCTGCAGTAATAGCAGGTATTCCCATATTAGAATTCTAATTTCATTTATTTTTGTTATGAAAAGATATGATAAAGATCATATCAACATTAAAAAATATTATTGGTTACAAAAAACTAGAAACCAAGAGGTCTAAGAGAAGAAAAAATAAAACTTATTCTATGAATAAAAGAGGTCAATATTGGTTTATTTCCTATTACCAATAGTTAAACTTTAAAAGATTCTCCGCAGCCACATCTCTCAGTTTCATTAGGGTTATTAAATACAAATTGAGAAGAAAATTGCTCTTTTTTATAATCCATTTCAGTTCCAAAAAGATACATTACTGCTGCTGGATCAATGAATACTTTTACTCCCTTATCTTCAATAATCTCGTCATTAGGATTAATTTCTTTTGTGTATTCCATAATATAAGACATACCTGCACATCCACCTGATTTTACTCCAACTCTAACACCAATAGATCCATTTTCAGCTGAAGACATAATTTCTTTTATCCTGTTTGCTGCTTGATCGCTTAATGATATAACTTGTTTTGTCATAAGTTTAACTCTAATTTTGCTGCTTCTGACATCATAGATTTATCCCATGGTGGTTCCCAAACTAAATCTAAATCTACTTTGTCAACTTCTTCTAATTGCATAATACTATCTTTAACTTCTTTAGGCAAACTTTCAGCTACTGGACAATTTGGAGTGGTAAGTGTCATTTTTACACTAATATTTTTTTTGTCTACCGCAATATCATATATTAATCCAAGTTCGTAAATATTTACTGGTATTTCAGGATCATAAATTTTTTTTATTTCTTCAATTACTTTTTCTTTTAATTCCATAAAATTACGATTCGGTTTTAGTGATTTCCTTTGAGTTATCCATTGCTGATGTAAGAGTGTGCCACGATAATGTTGCGCACTTAACTCTCATTGGATATTGTTTAACACCAGATAAACACATTAATTTAGTTTTTTCGTCTTCTTTTAAGTATTCTGATTTTAAGTCTGGATTTTCTTTTATCATTCCTAAAAAGTCTTCTACTATCTCTTTAGCCTCGTGTTCATTTTTGCCTTTAATTAAATCTGTCATGATTGAAGCTGATGCGATTGAAATAGCACATCCACTTCCCTCAAATGAAATATCTTCAACTATTTTTTGTCCATTTAATTTAAGATAAACATGAACATTGTCTCCACATAAAGGGTTATGACCTTTTGCATCTTTATTAAACTCATGTACTTTTCCAAGATTCCTTGGATTTTTTCCATGTTCTAAAATAATTTCTTGATAAAGTTCTTTTAAGTTCATTTTAAATTAAATATTTTTTTACAGTTATTAATAGAGTCATTTAACTTATCTAAGTCATTTTTAGTATTATAAATTCCGACTGACGCTCTTGCACTAGCAGGTATATTTAATTTATCATGTAATATTTGACAGCAATGATGACCTGCTCTTATTGCAACTCCGTCTTCATCAAGTATTGTTGCAATATCATGTGGATGAACACCCTCCAACGTGAAGGATAAAACTCCCCCTTTGTTTTTTGGACTACCAATTAACTTAACAGAATTATTTTTTTGTAAAAGCTCTTGACCATACTCAACTAAATCAGCTTCATGTTTCATTATATTCTCTATACCGATACTCTCCATAAACTTTATTGACTGATCAAATGCAATAACTTGAGCTGTAGCCATGGTACCAGCCTCATATTTATTTGGTAAATCACCGTAAGATATTTTATCTTTTTTGACTTCCCTAATCATTCCACCTCCACCTTGATAGGGTGGCAGTTCTTCTAACCACTTCTTTTTACCATACAAAACACCAAGTCCAGTAGGCCCATACATTTTATGGCATGATATTGCATAAAAATCGCAATCTAAGTCTTGCATATCCAATTTAAGATGAGGAGCTCCCTGACAGCCATCAATAACAACTATTATTCCTTTTGAATGAGCTAAATCTGTTATTTCTTTAACAGGTAATATTGCTCCCGTCACGTTAGATAAATGAGTAATTGCTATTACTTTAGTTTTAGATGTTATTTTTTTTTCAATCTCCTCCAGAGAAATGTCTCCATCATCATTTACCTCTGCAAAATTAATTTTTATATTCTTTGATTTTCTCAAGAAATGCCAAGGCACATAATTTGAATGATGTTCTAGCTCTGTAATTAAAATTTCATCACCCTCATTTAGATATTTTTGCCCTAGAGTATTAGCTACTAAATTTAAAGCTTCAGTTGCTCCTTTAGTGAAAACTATTTCATTTTTATCTTTAGCATTAATATATTTTTGAACAGACGATCTTGTATTTTCATATAAGTTTGTTGCAGCAACTGCTAAATAATGAACACTTCTTCCAACATTTGAAAATTGTTTAGTATAAAATTCATTTATTTTATCAGCTACAACTTTTGGTTTTTGTGATGAGTTAGCGCTATCTAAATAGACTAAATCATTATTTTGTATTTTTTCATCAAATATAGGAAACTCAGTTTTTATGTTCTCTATTTTCATTCCTTAATTCCAATCATATTTTTAATTAAATTTTTTACTTCAGGGTCAGTAATTTTTTCAACAACATCTAGCAGAAAACCATTTATCAAAAGTTCTCTTGACTGTTGATAATTTAATCCTCTAGACATTAAATAAAATATCGAGTCCTCATTAAGACTACCTGATGCAGAACCATGTGAACATTTAACGTCATCTGCATAAATTTCTAACTCTGGTTTAGCATTAAACTCAGAATCTTTATTTAACAAAATTGCTTTACTCAGTTGATAACCATCTGTTTTTTGTGCTTTAGAGTTAACAAATATTTTTCCTTGATATACTGCTCTAGAACTATCTTCTAAAACACTTTTTATAAGTTGATAGCTTTTTGTATTTTCAGTTAAGTGATTTATGATTGTTCTGATTTCATGATGTTTATTACTATTTATAGAAAAAATACCATTTACAAAAGCTGATGAGTATTCTCCTTTTAAGTTACAATTAATTTCATTCTTACAAAAATTTGATCCTGAAGATAAAATGAATGTTTCTGAAATACTATTTTTATCTTGCTCAATGTTATTGAAGGAATACTTAATATTTCTATTTTCAAATTTATCTACTTTGTAATTTTTTAAAATAGAATTTTCTTTTAAATCAAAGTTGTAAAATATATTTAGAAAATTTTTTTCCGAAGTATCCCTAAATAGATCAATTAATCTTAATGAGCTATTTTCATATAATTCAAAATTTAGTCTTAAATTAATATTTTTAGACCAAATTTTAGAGTTTGTAGTATGATAAATAATCAGTGGTTTTGTTAATTGATAACCTTTTTTAACCACTATTTTAAAAGACTTGTTGGTAAAGGCACTATTTAAGTCAGACAAAGAGCAATTATTATTGAATTTATTAATATTTTCCGACTGATCAATTATTTCTATTTTGTCTTTTTTTTCATAATCAAAATCAATTTTTTCTATTCTTCCATTAATAAATACTATTTTGTTATGCTCTAGCCCGTCTACGAATGCGGAAGTATCAACTTTATTTGTAGATGTATAATCACTATAAAAACTTAGCTCTCCAATATTTTTTTTTATTATTTGGTTAAGATCAGAAAATTTCCAGTCTTCCTCTTTTCTATTTGGAAAACCTTTATTAATAAAGTTATCTAAATAAAATTTTTTTATTTCAATGTCTTTTTGAGATAAAGTTAAATTTTTAATAGTATTATCAAAATCTTTTTGTAGTTGCTCTCTCATCTAATGAAAATTTTCATACCCCTTTTTTTCTAGTTCCAATGCTAACTCTGCTCCGCCAGATTTTATAATTTTTCCGTCCATTAAAACGTGAACAAAATCAGGTTTAATGTAATCAAGTAATCTTTGATAATGTGTAATAATTAAGAAAGAATTTTTATTATCCCTTAAAGAATTGACTCCATCAGCTACAATTCTTAATGCATCAATATCTAGGCCTGAATCGGTTTCATCTAAAATTGATAATTTTGGAGCCAATAGCGACATTTGCAAAATTTCATTTTTCTTTTTTTCTCCGCCTGAAAAACCAACATTTAGTTGTCTATTTAATTTTTCTTCATCAAATTTAAGTTCTTTAGATTTTTCCTTTACTAGTTTTAAAAATTCTATAGCATCAAGCTCTTTCTCACCCCTTGCTTTTCTAACTGCATTTAATGAAGTCTTTAGGAATATGTTTGTATTAACACCTGGGATTTCTAATGGATATTGAAAGGCAAGAAAAATACCTCTGTGGGCTCTTTCTTCTGTTTCAAGCTCAAACAAATCTTTTTCCTCAAAAAGTACTTCTCCTGAAACTTCATATCCTTTTTTACCAGATAAAATATTTGATAGCGTGCTTTTACCAGATCCATTTGGTCCCATAATAGCATGAACCTCTCCAGGATTTATATTCAGAGAAAATTCCTTTAAAATTTCTTTGCTATCAATTTTTGCATTTAATTTATTTATTTTTAACATTAGCCTACACTTCCTTCTAAGCTGATACCAACTAGCTTTTGAGCCTCAACAGCAAATTCCATTGGTAATTGTTGTAATACCTCTTTACAAAATCCATTAACAATTAATCCTACTGCTTCTTCGGCGCTCAAGCCTCTCTGTTGACAATAATGTAATTGCTCCTCACTAATTTTTGATGTTGTTGCTTCATGAGCTATATTTGATTCTGAATTTTTATTTTTAATATAAGGGACTGTATGTGCCCCGCATTTATTACCCATTAATAAAGAGTCACATTGAGTATAATTATTGGAATTTGAAGCTTTTGAAGAAATATCAACTAAACCTCTGTAAGTCATATCTGAAAAGCCAGCGCTAATACCTTTTGATATTATTTTACTTTTAGTGTTTTTACCTAAGTGCAACATTTTAGTTCCAGTATCTGCTTTTTGATGATTATTAGTAATAGCAATAGAGTAAAATTCACCAACAGAATTATCACCTTTTAAAATACAGCTTGGATATTTCCAAGTGATTGCAGAACCGGTCTCGACTTGCGTCCAAGAGATTTTTGAGTTCTTTCCTTTGCACAATCCACGCTTTGTAACAAAATTATAAATTCCGCCTTTTCCATCTTTATCACCAGGGTACCAATTCTGAACTGTAGAATATTTTATCTCTGCATCATCTAATGCAACTAATTCAACATTTGCAGCATGTAACTGATTTTCATCTCGCATAGGTGCGGTACAACCTTCTAAATAACTTACGTAACTTCCCTTGTCGGCAACGATTAATGTTCTTTCAAACTGACCAGTATTAGATGCATTTATTCTAAAATATGTTGAAAGCTCCATTGGACAGCGTACACCTTCAGGTATGTAGGCAAATGATCCATCAGTAAAAACTGCAGAGTTTAGAGTTGCAAAAAAATGGTCAGTGACTGGAATAACTGAACCTAAATATTTTTTAACTAATTCAGGATAATTTTGTATAGCTTCTGAAATTGGACAAAATATAATTCCCTGTTTTGTAAGCTCTTCTCTAAATGTAGTGGCTACTGAAACAGAATCAAATACAGCATCAACTGCTATACCATTAAGTCTTTTTTGCTCTTGAAGTGGGATACCTAATTTTTTATACGTTTCCAAAAGTTTAGGATCTAATTCATCTAAATTTTTTGGTTTATCTTTCATGCTTTTAGGAGCTGAATAATAATATAAATCTTGGTAATCTATTTTTGGATACTTTGGTTTTTGCCAATTTGGTTCTTTTAGTTGCTTAAATCTCTCATATGCTTTTAATCTAAAATCAAGCATCCACTGAGGTTCTTTTTTAATATTAGAGATAAATTTTATTACATCCTCATTTAAACCTTTAGGAGCTCTTGTATTTTCAATATCAGTTGTAAAACCGTACTTATAATCTTTTAAATTATCAATTTCTTTTTGTCTGTTATCCATTTAAAGTTTTATTATTTATTAAATCGTTTAATGTTTTTTGCTGGAAAAAATTATTTATATAATCCTCTAGCTCATCCCATAAATCATGAGTAATACACTTTGATGACTTTCCATTGCAGCCACTTTCGGAATTCTTTTCACAACCAATAGTTTTAACTTTTTCATCAACCGCAATAAGTACATCTGAAATTTTTATTTCTGAGGCTTCTTTTGATAAAATATAACCTCCTTTATTTCCTCTAACGCTTGTAACAATTTTGTTTTTTTTTAATTTTGAAAATAATTGTTCCAAGTAAACTAAGGATATACCTTGCCTTAATGATATGTCTCTTAGTGATACTGGCTCATTTAGATTAAATTTTGCCAGATCAGCTAAAGCCATAACAGCGTATCTGCCTTTACTAGATAATTTCATATTTTCCGCAAACTACGCGACTTATATATACCCGACTATTTTAGTCAAGATTAATTAAGATTAAAAAACTTGCATTTTGTCACTCGTTTTTGATAGAAAAACCTTGTTTTTTTTTGAGATTAATAATCAATGACATCATCTGACAAAAAAATTGTTGAAATTTTTATACCAGGTCCCTCAGGTAGATTAGAGGCCAAATATTATAAAAGTAAAAAAAATACTTCTCCAATTGCTTTAGTTTTGCATCCTCATCCACAGTATGGTGGAACTATGAACAATAAAGTTGTTGTAGATATATTTCAAACATTTGTTGATAACGACTTTTCAGTTTGTAGAGTAAATTTCAGAGGGGTAGGCAAAAGTGATGGGGAATTTGATAATGGACAGGGAGAATTAGCAGATGCTGCTGCAGCATTAGATTGGTTGGAGAGAGAAAACTTTGATAATTCTCAATGTTGGATTTCTGGATTCTCTTTTGGTTCTTTGATTGCAATGCAATTATTAATGAGAAGACCAGAAATAAATAGGTTTGTAGTTGTTTCACCACAACCAAATGTTTATGACTTTTCTTTTTTATCACCATGCCCTACATCTGGCACAATGATATACGGAAAAAAAGATGAGTTAGTACCAGTAGAACATATTCACGAGCTAAATAAAAGATTAAGTGACCAAAAAGGAATTAAAGTAGAATTTGAGTCTATTCCAGATGCAAATCATTTTTTTTCAAAAAATGATTTGGCTTTAGTAAAATCTTTAAATAAATATATTAAAAAAGAAACTGCTCTTTATTAATTAAAAACTTTTTGTGATAATGCCACCAAGTGAGGGTTCTTTACAGTTTGTTGTAGAGGGAAAAGAGATTGGTAGACCTAAATAAGATCTAATTGCAAGAAATGCAAAAGCCTGTGACTCTATAAAGTCACCATCGATATTTAAATCATCAATCAAAAATAGTTGATTTTTAATTTTATCTTTTAAAGAATTTATTAAAAATCTATTTTTTCTACCTCCTCCACATAAATAAATTTTATTAGTTCCTAATTTTTTTGATATTAATTCGGAAGTTATACTTGTAATTGTAGCTGCTCCATTTTCAATAGAAAGTCCTTTCGCAAAGGAAATATCAAAGTCATTAGTATCCAAAGATCTTTTAGAGTTAATTTTGCTATAGTAATAATTTTCTAAATATTGATCAAAAATAAATTTATCTACTTTTCCTTTTTTAGCAAAACTACCCTCATCATCATAAAATTTGTCTGAGTTTTTTCTTATCCACTTGTCTATTAAGCAATTTCCAGGGCCTATATCTCGACTAGATATATTAAATTCCTCATCAATTTCAGTAATATTTGCAATTCCACCAATATTTAATATTGAAATTGGAATTGTTACTTTATTTTTTTTTTTTAACGATCTTATAAGAGCAAGATGGTAAATTGGTGATAAAGGAGCACCTTCTCCCCCATTATGGATATCGTTTTGTCTAAAATTATAAACTACAGTTTTTTTAATTATTTTTGATAAATTGTCGCCAAGTCCAATTTGTTTGGAGATCCTTTCATCCATGTTATGGTAAATAGTATGGCCATGAAACCCTATTAGGTCATAATCAATCTTTTTAGATATTTTGCATGCTATATCAGCATGAAAATCCGTAATTTCTTTCTCTATTTCTTTGATTTCTTTTGAGTATTTTAAAAGATCTTGCATTTTATAAATTCTCTCTTTTACTCGGTGAATTTTTTTTGTGAGACTAAGAGGATAAGGATCGAATCTATTATATTTAACATTTATGGTGTCTTTACCATTAGAGTTTATAACAGAGGTGTCTACACCATCACAAGATGTTCCACTCATAAAGCCAAGTGCAGATAAATTTTTTTCCATTCTTATTTTTTTTTATTAAAATATGTATATTGTAAGATTATAGACATATGAATAATTTTTTGAAAGAATTTAAAGATAGAGGATACTATTACCAATGTACCAATGAATTAGAGTTGTCAGATTTATTAACTAAAGAAAGTACTAATGCATATATTGGTTTTGATAGTACGGCGCCTAGTCTACATGTTGGAAGTTTGTTACAAATCATGTGTCTTAGACTTTTACAAAAGCATGGACATAGACCAATTGTTCTTTTGGGTGGTGGTACAACTAGAATAGGAGATCCATCTGGGAAAGAAGAAACCAGAAAGATTCTTTCTGAGAAACAGATAGAAAATAATATTAATAATATAAAAAATGTTTTTAAAGTATTTCTTAAAACCAGTAATCCTAAATTGAAACCAGTTTTTGTTAATAATTATAAATGGCTTAGCAAATTAAATTATATAAATTTTTTGAGAGAAATTGGAAAGCATTTTACGATAAATAAAATGTTAACATTTGATAGTGTAAAGTTAAGGTTAGATAGAGAACAATCTTTAAGCTATATGGAGTTCAATTACATGATTTTACAAGCTTATGATTTTTATGAATTAAACAAATCGAATGATTGTAATTTACAAATTGGTGGATCAGATCAATGGGGAAATATAGTAAATGGAGTTGAGCTTATAAAAAGAGAATCTGGAAGACAGGTATATGGCTTAACTACTCCACTTATAACTTTAGCATCAGGATCTAAAATGGGTAAAACAGAAAAAGGAGCAGTTTGGCTAGATAAAAAGATGCTTTCACCATACGATTATTGGCAATTTTGGAGAAATACAGATGATCGTGATGTACTTAAGTTTATTAAAATGTTTACTGACTTGCCATTGAGAGAAATAGACGCTCTAAAAGAAAAAAACATTAACGAATTAAAAATTTTATTAGCAAATAATGCAACCGAAATGTTGCATGGAAAAAAAGAGTCTGAAAAATCTGAGAAACTCGCAAAAAATACCTTTAGTGAAAATTCTACAGGTGAAAATCTTCCAGGAATAAAATTAAATAGTAATATTTTATCAAAAAATATAGTTGAACTAATTTTCTATGTTAATAAAGATATATCTAAATCTGAAATTAGAAGATTAATAAATTCAAACGCTATAAAAATAGATAATAAAAATATACATGATGAAAAATATATCATTAATCCAAGTTTGTTCTCAGACAAAGGCTTTATAAAATTATCTATTGGAAAAAAGAAACATTATAAAATTACAAATTAATTTCCCTTAATATTTTCTATAGTTCTAGTTATAAATCTTGGAGTAAGAGTTTTTATTGGATTAACGCTACTTTTTAAATCATTTGGAGGTCCCTTAATCTTAAAACTGACACCAAAAATACCTTCCCCCGTTTTATTGCCTACCAATATATCGCCAAGTAATGGAATTTTGGCTATGGTTTTGTTAATAGTTGTTGCGGGAACCAAGGTTCCTTTTAGGCTTGTTAACTTGTCTTTTTCAATAAACCCTTCCATCATTATTGAAATAGCTGGTCCAAGCGCATACATCTCTACAATTTCTGTTAGATTTTTTTTTGTTTTAAAGTCTATTTCAAAATCATCAAATCTTATTCCTTCACCAGTTAGAAGATCTGCAATACCTTGTAATGAAGCAAGTGTAAGTATTTTAGCTAGAATCGGAACTTCCTTGACTTTAAAATTAGTAATTCTGAGATTTGATCTTGAAGTATCATCAATTTTAATTGAGTTTAATTTTAATTCACCACCTTCAAATCCTTTTATAAATTTATAGTTATTTATAAACGGCCTAGGTTTTTCAACTAAAATATTCGTGATTTTTTCTTTTTTTAATGTTGTTCTATATGAATAAGAAAGTTTATTTTTATTTTCTAAAATAGCATCAATTTTACCTAAAAATAACTTATTATTTTTAATATCTAATTTACCTATAATTTTTTTTAGATATTCATCTTTTTCTAAATATATTTCGTCTAAGTTTACTATTATTGAAGTATTAATATTGTCAAATAAACTTGAAAAATTATTTTTGTTGCTTCTCTTCATTAATTTTTCAACTAATTTTTCTCCATCAATTTGTTTTCCTGTTAAATTATATTTATCTAAATTTCTTTTAATTTTAAAATTGTTTTTAACCTTTTTACTATTTAAAAAATTTATATCAATTTCATCGATACTCTGTATTTTGAAATCATCAGAAAAAGTGAGATTTTTTAATAAAATATGATTTTTATTTTCTATAAAATTAATTTTATTTAGGTTTAAACCATTTTTAGAATTATTAATTATAATTTCTAATTTAGAAGGTACATTTTTATCCTTAAAATATTGTATTTCATTAAGATTTAAATGTGTATTATCTAAATCTAATAAAGAATAAAGTTCAAAATTATTTTCATTACTTGTTAATTTAATTAAAATATTATCCGCTTTATCTTTTAATAAATATTTTCCATCTAATGTTAATTTTATTATATCATTAGAGTATTCAAATATAATTTGTGGATTATTGATAACTAATTTATTGTCATAATCTATATATTTTTTAATAAGATCTGATTTGTAATTAATATTTAAATTATCTAAATTAGATATTGATTTTATATCAAGTTTTTTAATATTAAACTTATCATTTAGCTTCGCATTTATTGTAAAATTTGAATTTAATTTTATTATTTGATTCTCAATAAAACTGTATTGATTTTTTAAATTAACATATTTTTTGAATTGATTGATATTGATGTAATTATTATCTGACTGTACAAATATTTCTACATCTGAAATTTTACTACCATTTTTGTCTAATTTGAAATTTATAATATTTTTATCTGACTCGTTATTTAAATTTTTATCAAAAAATAAATAATTACTTTTTAAATCTATATTTAATAATTTTTCTCCAAAAATTAATTTAGTTTCTATGTTTTTTAAATAAATAATATCCTGGATTTGTTTATTTACTTCTAACTTATCTACATTTATATCGGAATTCAGAAGATAATTTTCTATTTTGCTATTATTAACATCAAATTTAAATTTGTTTTCTGTCTGAATATTAATTTTTTTATTTGATAAGAATTTGGTATCCAAATCTATAAAATCAAAAAAAATTTTAGGATCTATGAGTGTTTTTCCGTTACTTATATTTCCTTTAATTTGTAATTTTTGATTATTGTTACTCTTTAATGATAGTTTTAAATTATTATTTTTAAAGTCATTATTAAATTTCAATTCCTCTGAAAAAGCAAATTTTGATACCAAATCTGCTGTAAATTCTTCATTTTCGTATTTTGAGTAAATTTTGCCTTCTTTTAAAAAAATTATATCTTGGTATTTATTATTGAAGAAAATTTCATCAAAATTTAAAACCGAGTCAATTTTAATATTTTTAATTTTCTTTTTTTCATTAAAATTAAATGAGAAAAAATTTTTACTTGTAACCAAAATATCTTTGTTAGATAAAAAATCTTGTTTTAAATTTATAAATTTAAATATAAAATCTGGGTTTATTAATGCTTTAGTATTCTCAATATCCCCTTTTATTTTATATAAACCTGTTTTTTCTTCTTTTAGCTTTAAACTATTTGATACAAAATTTATATCTTGATAAATAAAATTCAAATTTGAAATTTTTGCTGCTTTGTCTTGTGCCTGGAAACTAAAATTAATTTCATCGAGACTTTCATATCCTGGTACATTCAATTTAGCATTATTTACAGAACCTGAAATGAGATAAGAATTAATATCCTGGCTAAAATCATTAAATTTAATGTCTAGTTCAAAATTTAATAAACCTTTTTTAATCTGACTATAAAATACATATCTTGGTAAATTATAATCAATTACATTTAAAAAAGAAGTAATATCATTTATTAAATTATTTGAAGATTTTATTTTTATATTTTTGATAGAATTTTCATTTTTTAAAAATTTAATAAAATTTAAATTCACATCAATATTAGAAATTTGAATTGAATTTGAGTCTGCAATCAAACTTACTTTCTTAGCGTTTAAATTAATGGCAAGCTCTCTAAGATTAAATTTTATATAAACCTTATCAAGTTGTAGTGTTAAATTTGAGTTATACTCTTTAATTTTATTATTAATGAAATTATTAAAACTAGATGTTTTTATTCCATAAAAACTTAAATAGCTTAAACATATAATCAGAATAATGAATATTGATGCAATAATAAATAATATTTTTTTAGGCATTTATTTTATATAAAGAGTTCTCCAAAAATTCATCAATTTCACCATCTAATACTTTGTCTGGATTAGAATTTTCATAATTAGTTCTATTATCTTTTACCATTCGATAAGGGTGTAAAACGTACGACCTTATTTGATGTCCCCAGCCTATATCCGACTTTAAACTTTCAATATTATCACTTTCTTTTTTTCTTTTTTGAAGTTCATGCTCATAAAGTCTTGCTTTAAGCATGTTCATACAAGTTTCTTTATTCTTGTGTTGAGATCTCTCATTTTGACATTGGACAACAATTTTACTGGGTATATGTGTAACCCTTACAGCGCTATCGGTTGTGTTAACATGTTGTCCACCTGCTCCACTTGACCTATAAGTATCAATTCTAAGGTCTTTTTCTAATATTTCTATATCTATATCCTCACTTATTACTGGATACACCCATACACTTGCGAAACTTGTATGTCTTCTTGCACCTGAATCAAAAGGTGAAATTCTCACCAAACGATGTATTCCTGACTCTGATTTTAAAAAACCATACGTATATTCCCCAGAAATTTTAATAACAGAAGATTTTATTCCTGCTTCATCACCTTTATGTTCACTAATTAATTCTACTTTGTGACCTCGATCAGAAGCCCACTTCATATACATTCGTCTAAGCATCTGAGCCCAATCTTGACTTTCTGTTCCCCCTGCACCTGCGTGAAATTCTAAATAACAATCTAAAGTATCGTTTTCATTTGAAAGAAAGCATTTGATTTCTAATTTTTTAAAATTTTTTTTTAAATTAATAAACTTATCTAAAGTTTCCTTTAAAAGTTGTTTATCATTTTCTTCATATGCTAATTGAAAAATATCATATAATTCATTAATCTCTTGTTCTGACCGACTATGAGATTCTAACAAATTATCGTAGCTTTTTTTTTCTTTTAATATTTTTTCAGCTTGTTTTTTATTTTCCCAAAATTTTGGGTCTTCAATTAGAGTATTAAGTTTATTTCTTTTCGATTGGATATTTTGTTTTTCAAAGAAACTCCTTAATTCTTTGATTAATTTTAACAACTTCAGATCTAAATTTTTCGACTTCTTGTTCCATTAATAAAATTTTAAAATATTATTTGTTAATTTATTAAAATTATACTTATCTTTACTACTAAATTCGTATTTTTCAATTTTTTCTTTTTTATAGGATTCAATGATAGTTTTTTTTGATCCAAAATCTGCTTTTTTTCCTGTATCTGCATCAATAACCATCATTTTGATACCTTCTGCAATTTTAAATGGTCTCGCTTCAAAATTATTAACTGACCTTTTAATAAAATCTTTGAAGATTGGTAAAGCAGTTTTAGACCCTGTTTCATATTTTCCTAATTTTTTAGGATTATCATGCCCTACATAAACTCCAACAACCAGGTTTGAAGTATATCCGATAAACCATGTGTCAGTATTATTATTAGTTGTACCTGTTTTTCCAGCCAATTGTAAATTTAATTCTCTCAGTTTCTTTCCAGTGCCTCTTTGAATTACACCTTCTAAAATAGAGGTAATTTGATATGCAGTTTGCGGTGAAAATATTTGTTTAAAATTACTTTTTACTACCGGTACATTATTACCATAAAATGATATTTCATCACAATTAACACAAAACCTTTTTTCATTGTTAAAAATTGTATTACCTTGGCTATCTTGGATTCTATCGATTATAATTGGAGTAACTAATTTTCCTCCATTTACAAATGAGCAATAAGCACTAGTAATATTTAATAGTGTAGTTTCAGCTGATCCTAAAGATACTGACATTAATTCATCTGGGTTTTCATAAATATTAAGTTTTTTGGAAAAGTTAATAATTTTATCTATTCCTAAATCTTGTGAAATTCTAACAGTCATTAGATTTCTAGATTTTTCTACTCCAGTTCTTAATGTTGATAAACCATAAAATTTTTTACCATAATTTTCTGGTTTCCACATTTTGAGATCTTCTCCTTGGTCTAATACTATTGGAGCATCAAGAATTAATGAGGAAGGTGTATAATCATTTTCTAATGCCAACGCGTAAATAAATGGTTTAAATGCAGACCCAGGCTGCCTCTTTGCTTGTGAAACTCTATTAAATTCACTTTTTTTAAAACTAAAGCCTCCTGCCATAGCTAAAACTCTCCCACTGTAAGGATCCATTGCAACCAATCCTCCATTAACGTTTGGTAATTGTCTTAAACTATAAATCCCATCTGAAATTTTTTTTACATAAATTAGATCATTTATTTTAAAAATTTCTTTAAAATTTTTTCTTGTCCAATTAATATCTTCATAACTTATAATTCCATTTTCATTATTTGCCGTCTGTATAACAGTTTCAAACTTGTCAATTCTTTTTACAATAGCTATTTGCCAGTCAATAGTTTTTTCTAAAATAAAATTATCTAAATTTTTATTCCAGTCCTTAATTTTTCGATTATCTAATGGTCCACGCCAACCTTTTCTTTTATCATATTCTAATAATCCCTTTCTTAGTGAAGCTGAAGCAAAGTTTTGAAGCTCTAGATTAATTGGTGTTTTGATGTTAAAGCCCTGTTTGTGGACTTTATCATATCCATAATCTTTAATTACTTTTTTTCTAATATCTTCTACAAAATATCTTGCATCTTCTAAGTAAATTCTTTTTCTCTTTTTTAAAGTGATTTGTGAATTAATTAATTCCTCATATTTATTTTTAGAAATATATGAATTATCATAAAGGTTTTTTATAACCAAATTTCTTCTATAGGTTGCTAATTCTTTATTTTTATATGGATTGTATTTACTTGGGGCTTTAGGTAAAGCGGCTAGTAAAGCAGATTCAGAATAATTCAAATCAACAATTGGCTTATCAAAATATCTCAAACTTGCAGATGCTATACCATAAGATCCCTCGCCTAAATAAATTTGGTTAAGATAAAGTTCTAATATTCTTTCTTTAGACAAAGCTCTTTCAATTCTAAATGCCAATATGGCCTCTTTTATTTTTCTGTCTAAACTTACTTCATTGGACAAAAGAAAGTTTTTGGCTACTTGTTGTGTTATTGTTGAAGCTCCTTCAAGCCTATTAGAATTAATTATATTAAAAATGTTATTTTTAATTGCTCTTAAAACCCCTTTAGCATCAACTCCAGGATGTTTAAAAAAATTTTTATCCTCTGAGGATAGAAATGAATAAATTATCTTTTTTGGTATTGCATTATATGGAACAAATATTCTTTTTTCGGTTGAAAAATCACTAATTAGTACTCCGTTACCTGAGTAAACTTTACTTGATACAGGTGGTTTATAACTTTTCAAAAATTTGTAATCTGGTAATTTATTTGAGTACGACCAGAGAATTGCAAAAATTGTTATAAAACTTACCAATAAAAAAAAAGTGAGAACTAATATAAGATTTTTTATGAATTTATTCATTTTAGTTTAAATTATTGTTTGAATTTGTTAAAGTTAAGGCACCGAATTTAAAAATTAAACCAATGAAAAATAATCAAATTTTATGTCAAAAAACTTATATATTGATGCATCGCATCCAAATGAAACTAGGGTTGTTCTTAAAAAAGATAATCATATTGAAGACTATGAATATGAAAGTATTAACAACACATTAATTAAAAATAATATTTATTTAGGAAAAGTAAGCAGAATAGAACCCTCGCTCCAAGCAGCATTTGTTGATTTTGGGAGAGAGAGACATGGGTTTTTATCTTTTAACGATATCCAGTCTGATTATTATCAACTTCCACATAGTGACCTAGAAAAAATAAAAGAAGAAGAAGAAAAAGTTAGAGAGGAACTTTCTAAAGAAAGTGAAAATAATGAAAATCAAATCTTAGAAGGAAATAAAGAAATTAAATTAAATGATCCAGTAGAAAAATTAGATGATGACAACAATTTAAAAAAAATAGATGAAAAAAAATTTCCATCTAAAAGATATAAAATACAAGAAGTAATAAAACCAAATCAAGTAATTTTAGTTCAAGTTTTAAAAGATGAGAGAGGTTTTAAAGGTGCAGCCCTAAGTACATTTATAAGTATTGCAGGAAAATATATAGTATTAATGCCAAATACAGCCAAAGGTGGAGGAATATCAAGAAAAATATTTAACCCTGGAGATAGAAAAAAAATAAGAAAAATTTTAAACGAAATTGAAATACCAAAAGAAATGGGGATCATTGTCAGAACTGCAGGTTCAAACAAAACTAAAAATGAAATAGAGGGTGATTTAAGTAGTTTAATATCTACATGGAATTCTATTAAAGATAGTGCATTAAATTCAATAGCTCCCGCAATCATACATCAGGAAAGTGATATTATAAAAAGATGTATAAGAGATATGTATGATGACGAAACTCAAAATATTATCATAGAAGGAAGTGAAGGTTATCAAAAAGCAAAAAACTATATGAAGCTAATGATGCCAAAACAATTAAAAAAAATAAAAAAATTTAGAGAAAAAATTCCTCTTTTTTTTAAAGAAAATATAGAAAAAAAACTTTTTGAAATTTTTAAGAGTGAGGTTAAGCTTAGTTCAGGAGGATATCTTGTAATAAATCCAACTGAAGCATTAGTTTCTATAGATATTAACTCGGGTAAATCTATAAAACAAAAAAATGTAGAAAGTACAGCTCTTGATACAAATCTCGAGGCAGCTGAAGAAATAGCAAGACAAATTAAAATCAGAGACTTATCAGGTCTAATAATAATTGACTTTATAGATATGCTTAGTTTTAATAATCGTAAACAAGTAGAGAGAAGATTAAAAGAGAGATGCAGAAATGATAGGGCTAGAATTCAGATAGGAAGAATTAGTAATTTTGGATTATTAGAAATGTCAAGGCAAAGACTTAGGGAAAGTAATATAAAATGGTCAATTAAGCTAACAAATGAAACACTGGCATTAAAAATAATAAAACTTATCGAAATAAAAACTTTAGATACAAACTCAAAAATAGTGAATGCAAAAATTAACGAAAAAATACAAAAATTTATTGAAGATCAATTCAAGGAAGATTTAAACTATTTTAAGAAAAAAAATAAAATTAAAATAAATTTTGAAATTGATCAAAATCTTAGCCTTCAAGAATATACTATTGAGTTTAAATCTAAAACGGGAAAAGTTATCGAAAAAGTAGAAAAATTTGAAAATTTACTTAAATATGTTGAGGAAAAAATTGAAAAAAATTCAAAATCACCAAAAGAGAAAAAATCGAATTTTAAACGAAAAAAAATAAAAAAAAAATTTTTTAAAAAAAAGAAATTAGATTAGTCCTTTTTTAGAAGTAGAAGGCGCCCCCTGTAAATTTGGCTTTATCCTGCCTGAAAGATATGATTTTCTTCCTGATATAATTGCATATTTCATAGACTCTGCCATTTGAAATGGGTTTTTCGCTTTGGCTATGGCTGTGTTAATTAAAACTGCATCACACCCCATTTCCATCGCTTGAACTGCATCCGATGCCTGCCCTATTCCTGCATCAATTATCAAAGGCACCTTTGTTTGATGCCTTAAAATTTTTATATTAGTTTTATTTTGAATTCCTAGACCAGATCCAATTGGAGCAGCTAGTGGCATAATTGCAGAAGCACCTGAATTTTCTAGTCTCATACACATAAGCGGGTCATCGTTGCAATATACCATTACTTTAAAGCCTTCTTTAGTTAAAATTTCAGTTGATTTAAGAGTTTCTATCATATCTGGAAATAAATTTTTTTTGTCACCTAAAACTTCTAATTTTACTATTTTCCATCCACCTATTTCTCTTGCTAATCTCAATGTTCTTAAAGCATCTTTTGAAGTAAAACATCCAGCAGTATTAGGCAAGTACATTATTTTTTTTGGATCTATATAATCCATTAATATTGGTTTAGATTTATCTGATATGTTAACTCTTCTAACAGCAACTGTTACAATTTCGGCACCTGAAATTTTAATTGCTTTAGCGCACTCTTTCATATTTTTATATTTTCCAGTGCCGACTATAAGTCTAGACTTGAATTTCTTATTTGCAATTTTTAAAATATCTGATTTCATTACCCGCCACCTATAAAATGTACAATTTCTATTTTGTCCTTATTTTTTAAATAAATTTTATTTAATTTTTTTTTATCAACTATTTCTTCATTTAATTCTATTGCTACTTTGTTAATTGGTGTTTTTAACTTTTCGATAAGATTTTTTAAAGAAAATTTTATATTTACAGTCAAAAGTTTACCATTGACTACTATTTTTATTTTATTTTTTTTATTCATATAATATAAAGTTTTAATGAGTAAATTAATAATAATTAATGGTCCTAACCTTAATCTATTAGGTGAAAGAGAACAAACTCAATATGGTAGCAAGGACTACAAATATTTAGAAGAAATTTGTTTAAATAGAGCAAAAGATTTAAAAATTGATATAGATATCAAACAATCAAATATTGAGGGAGATATAGTAAATATTATTCAAGATGCTCGAAAAACTCATGATGGGATAATAATAAATGCAGCAGGATATAGCCATACATCAGTTGCTATAAGAGATGCTTTGAGTATTTTCAAAAAACCTATTATCGAAGTTCATATATCTAATATTTATAAAAGAGAGGATTTTAGGCATAAGTCTCTTATTAGTGCAGTCGTTACAGGTGTAATATGTGGATTGGGAATAAATGGCTATATTTTAGCCATAAATTCTATGCAAGAAATCTTAAAAAATGAAAATTAATAAAAATATTATAAAAGAGTTAAATGACTATCTAGATGAATTTAATCTTACAGAAATTGAGTATACTGAAAAAGATATTAAAGTAAAAGTTTCAAAATCTAGAGTAACAAAAAATATACAAACCATAACACCTAATATTGAAAGAAAGATTATTAAAGAAGAAGTTTCAATTGATAACTCTAAAAAAATTACTTCACCTATAATAGGCACTGCTTACCTAGCTCCAGAACCAGGAGGAAAAAAATTTATAGAGGTAGGTCAAAAAATTAAAAAAGGTGATACCGTTATGATTGTTGAAGCAATGAAAACTATGAATCATGTTCCAAGCCCACTTGATGGAGTTGTAAAAGAAATTAATGTTGAAGACGGCCAACCAGTTGAGTTTGGCCAGACTATTGCGACCATAGATTAAGTTAATGTTTAAAAAAATACTTATAGCTAACAGAGGTGAAATAGCAGTCCGTATAATAAGAGCATGTAAAGAATGGGGTATTTCAACTGTAGCTATTCATTCAGATGTTGATAGGGAGAGTATGCATGTTAGATTAGCTGACGAAAGTATTTGCGTAGGTCCTCATCAACCAACCTTTAGTTATTTAAATATTCCTGCTATTATGTCAGCAATTGAACTTACAGGAGCTGAGGCTGTACATCCTGGTTATGGTTTTTTATCAGAAAATTTTGAGTTTGCAAAAATATTAGAAGAAAATGATATAAAATTTATAGGTCCTTCATCTAAGTTAATAAAAATGATGGGAGACAAAATTGAAGCTAAAAAAGTAGCTAAAGAATACGGGCTTCCAGTAATAGAAGGTTCAGAAGGTGGTATTAAAGATTTTAATGAAGCAAAAAAAATATGTCAAAAGATAGGTTTTCCAGTTTTAATTAAAGCATCTGGTGGTGGTGGTGGAAAAGGAATGAAAATCGTTACTAGGTTAGAAGATTTTGAAACTTTATTTTTAACAGCAAAGCAAGAGGCTAAAAAATTTTTTGGAAATGATGAGGTTTATATTGAAAAATTTTTTCAAAATCCAAGACATATTGAAGTACAAGTTTTATCTGGCAAAAATAGAACTGTTCATTTACATGAAAGAGATTGTTCTGTTCAGCGAAGACATCAAAAGCTAATAGAAGAAACTCCTAGTCCAGTCTTAGATGATAATATAAGAAAAGATCTATTTGATAGGACTGTTAGTATGGTGAGTAAAATTGGATATGAAGGGGCAGGAACAGTAGAATTTATATATGAGGATGGAAGATTCTATTTTTTAGAAATGAATACTAGAGTGCAAGTTGAACATCCAGTAACTGAGATGGTAACTGGAATTGACATAATAAAAGAGCAAATATGGATAGCTTTCTCTGGAAATACTGCATTAAAACAAAGCGATGTAAACCCAAGAGGTCATGCTATTGAGTGCAGAATTAATGCCGAAGATCCAAGTAATAATTTTCAACCTTCGCCAGGTAAAATAGGTATGTGTCACCAACCCTCTGGTTTTAGAACGAGAGTTGATGGATCTATCTACCAAGGATATAAAATTACTCCATATTATGACAGTATGGTTTGTAAAGTGATAACTCATGGAAGAAACAGAGAAGAGGCAATTCAAAGAATGCAAAGATCTCTAGATGAGTTTGTGATTGAAGGAATAACAACTACAATAGAACTACATAAAGTTTTACTAAATAACAAAAAATTTATAACATCTAACTTCAACGTTGGTTGGTTAGATAAAGAAAAAGTTATTTAACTATAACATTTTTTTAACCAAACATCGTAAACTGGATGATCGAATGGTCTAATAGATGGACTTGATGCAAATGTCCAATCATTAAATACAAATACTTTATCATTATTTTTCATTGTATTATCCTTTACCTGCATATAAGCTGTAACTTCTGGATCATCATCAAATTGTGAATTATAACATTTTAAAACTTTAATATTTAGATTTTGAAAAGAAAATTCTTTTCCAACTTGAATTTTAATATTTGTATTTTTTGAACTTACCTTATCAAGAATACTTAATTCTGCAGTTGTCTCACTTTTTGGAAAAGTCTCAGCTTGAATGTTACTAATTATATGAACACTTAAAACTGTTGCTAATAAAAAATTAACTTTTCCAGCTTTTATATTTTTTTTTAATGACATTATTATATTTTTTTGGATGATAAGAATCTTCTGATCCTGTTTGGTTAGGCAAATGTTCTTTCTGCCATTCATATTTTTTTAAATTATGATCATTTTCTATTTTATTATTCATGTGGTGCATCCAAGAGTACCATTCATTAGGTATTTTTGATGCCTCAACTTCACCATTATAAATGACCCATCTTCTTCCTGATTTACTTTCATAATATTTATTTCCATTTTTGTCTTGCCCCACTAATTTTCCAGAAAAAAATATTTGTAACCTTGTTCCAAACGTCTGTTGATTCCACCAGGTAAAAATTTGTTTGAATACTGTCAACATAAAAGTTTATTTTTTTTCAATTTAAAATTGTAAAAATTAAATTAGACTAAAATTTTAAATTTCTATATACATTATATCTTTAAGATTCAATTTTATAAATAAATATGGAAAATCAATGGCAAAATATTTAGTAGAAACGTATTACACTTGTAGTTTTAAGGTAAGTCATTACCTGGATGATATTGACGAAAAAAATATACAAAATATAGAGAAAAGAGATGACGGTAAATTTGAAATATTAGATGTAAAGCTAGATAATAGAAAAACTAAAAATTTAGAAAAAATTGATAAAAATAAGATAAATGTTGTTGAAAAAGAGCTTCCTCAACCTGATCAAAAAAATAGCCTAAAAATTAACCAAGAAATGTTAACTAAAAATATTAAAGATAATAATGGAAGAAGATTTAGTATGCCAGATAGAAGAAAAGGATATATCCAAAAAGCATCTATTGGTGATCATAAAGTATATCTACATACAGGTGAATACGAAGATGGTAAAATTGGAGAAATATTTATAGATACAAGTAAAGAAGGTGAGCTAGTAAAAGCTACAATGAATAATTTTGCTATAGCTGTTTCACTTGGATTGCAATACGGAGTTCCCTTGGATGAATTTGTAAATGCCTTTGTGGATACAAAATTTGAACCTTCTGGAAAAGTGTTTGGAAATGACAGAATATTAAGCGCAACCTCAATTCTCGACTATATATTTCGAGAATTAGCAATATCATATCTTAACAGAGAAGATCTAGCACACACGCCTCCTATAGGTGGATCTGAAATTTTAGATGAAGCTGTAACAGATGAAAATAGCGAAGATAAAACTCAATTCTTAAAATTAGTAAAAGACATTACAAGCAAAGGTTTTGTAAGAAGTAATTATAAAAGGAAATTAGTAGATTTATCCGATATAAAAATAAATCTTAAAGGAAAGAAATAATTATTTTTTCTTTTTAATATTTAAATTTAACTCTTTTAGTTGATCATCTGAAATTTCAGATGGTGCGTTCATCATCAAATCTTGTGCATTTTGGTTCATTGGAAACATAGTAACTTCTCTTATGTTTTTTTCATTTGCCAAAAGCATAACAATTCTATCAATTCCTGGGGCTATTCCTCCATGGGGTGGTGCTCCGTAACTCAAGGCATTTATCATTCCACTAAATTTATTATTTACATCATTTTTTGAATAGCCAGCAATTTCAAATAATTTATACATTAATTCAGGAATGTGGTTTCTTATAGCCCCTGATGATAACTCAATACCATTACAAACAATATCATATTGATAAGCTTTAATATTTAAAGGATTAGAAAGGTCTAATTTATTTACTTCTCCTTGTGGCATAGAAAACGGATTATGACTAAATTTTATTTTTTTTGTTGTTTGATCAATCTCATACATTGGATAATCAACTATCCAACAAAATGAAAATATTTCATTATCAATTAAATCTAAATCCTCAGCTATTTTGTTTCTTGCAACACTTAATATTTTTTCTACATCATCTTTTTTTCCACAAGAAAGAAAAATAGTATCTCCAATATTTGCATTTGTTTGCTTAATAATTTCCATTAATGCATTCTCTGAAAAAAATTTTCCAATTGGTCCTTTCGCGCTAATTGTATCTTGTTTTTCTAATGTGAAATATGCTAGCCCTGAGGAACCTTGATCTTTTGCCCATTTATCAATTCCATCAAAAAAACTTCTAGGTTTATCCTTTGTATTTTTGGTAACTAAAGCTCTAACTAGTGAGCCACTTTTCACTAATTTCTTAAAAATATCAAATTTTACGTCATCACGTTCAAAAATATTTGTTAAATCTGAAATTTCTAAAGGATTTCTTAAATCTGGTTTATCTGACCCGTATTTAAGCATTGCATCTTCATAGGTAATTCTTGGAAACTTTTCATGAAGGATTTTTTTATTACTGAATGTTTTAAATAATTTTAAAAATAAAGTTTCAATTACTCCAAAGACATCCTCTTGTTCAACAAAAGACATTTCAACATCTAATTGATAAAATTCTCCAGGACTTCTATCTGCTCTGGCGTCCTCATCTCTGAAACAAGGCGCTATTTGAAAATATTTGTCGAACCCAGAAACCATTATTAGTTGCTTAAATTGTTGAGGAGCTTGTGGTAAAGCATAAAATTTTCCAGGATTTAATCTACTAGGCACAAGAAAATCTCTTGCTCCTTCTGGGCTAGATGAAGTTAAAATAGGAGTTTGAAATTCTAAAAAACCAAGTTTTTGCATCTCATTTCTAATAAATGAGATTACTTTTGATCTTAAAATAATATTTTGATGTATTTTTTTTCTTCTTAAATCTAAAAATCTATACTTAAGTCTTATTTCCTCAGCATATTCTTGATCTGAAAAAACTGGCATTGGTAATTCTTTAGTTTTACCTAGAATATCAATATTATTTATTTTGACTTCTATTTCACCAGTAGAAATATTTTTATTTATTGTTTCATCTGATCTTTCAATAACTGTTCCTGTAATTTTAATTACAGTTTCTAAAGAAAGTTTTTCAATTTGTTTAAATATCTCATTACTTTTGTCTATAACGCATTGTGTAATTCCAAAGTTATCTCTTATATCTATAAATAGAAGGTTTCCATGATCTCTTTTTTTATTAATCCAACCAGATAAAGATATTTCTTTTTCCTTATGCAACTTGGTTAATTCACCACAGGTATGAGTTCTATATTTATTCAATTTACAAAATCTCTTTTATTGTTTTTAAATTAATTGGTTTTTTTTTTTTTAAACTTAATTCGTCAATCTTATATATAAATTCATCAATTTTTCTATAAGATCTGTCAATTCTACTAATTATGAAATTTATTATTTTTTTTTCAATTTTAATCTGGCGATCAGAAAAATTCTTTAAAATTATTGCAAAAAGTAATTCATCATCTGGATTTTCAATTACAGCATAAAGACAATTTTTTGATCTTGAGGTTAAATCAGGCAGTCTGTATTTAATTTCATTTATTGGTTTTAATGAATTTATCAACAAATACTTACTATCTTGATCTATTAGATTAAAAATTGAATAAAGTATTTCCTCCTCGTTACACTCTTCAAAATCATCAATAATAATACTTTCATGTAATTTAATACTTTTAAAAATTGAATTATCAATCTCATTCCCCTTAATTAAAAATGCTTTAGATTTTAATTGAAAGATATTTGCTAGGTGACTTTTTCCAGAGAATTTTTCACCTGATATATTTAATATTTTTTTATCCCAGTCAGGCCATCTATTAATCAAATTAAATGCGTTAGAATTACTTTTTGATAAATAAAAATCATGTTCATTAAAATTAGTTTTATAATCAAAGTCTAAAAGTAATTGATTTAATTCACTCATTTTATTTTCCAGTTGCTTGAGGATGTGTCGATACTTATATCGTAAGATAAAATATCTTTTAAAAATCTCTTTGGACTACTGCTATAATATATTTTATATATAATAATTTTACTATCAAACTTTTCAATATTATAGCTATTTACAAAATCTAAATTAGCCAAGGCATTTTCTAATTTTAATGATTTTTCTGTATTATTTGACTCTAATGACAATCGGATTGGAAGAGATGTAGATGGACTCATTTTATTAATAGATTTCCAATTATCTTCATATTCGTTTTTGATATTAAGTATCATTGAATTTAAGTCTGTTTGATTATCTATATTTTTATCTTTAAAATTTTTACTTAATATTTCAAACTTATCATCAAAATTAATTTTTGAATAAAATTTAATATTATTTTTTCTTTTGAAAATTATCATTATTATAAAATTTTCAGAATAATATTTATTTAATATTTTTTTGAAATTGTAATTTTCAATATCTTCTAAGTTATTTTTTATACTTAAATAATCCTCTGCATCCTCATTTGGTATAATATAAGAAATTTGAAAATAATTTTTTTCAATACTGTCCCAATTTTCTGCAAAAATATTTTCATTTAAATAGTTAAAATTATTTGTATCTAAATCAATCATAACTGGTATAAAAAAAACGTTAATTTTTTTTGGTAATGAAATAGTTATATTTTTAGAACCTAAGAATTTAATTAATTTTTTTCTATTAAATTCTACCTCCATAATACTTTTATATTTTTGGTTTATGAATTTCTCATCTAATATTGAAAAGTTTTCGATTAATTTTTTTATATCATTTATTGGTGTATTTCTGATTTTATCACGATCTTTTCTCTCAAGTATCATTTGAGAGATATCTTGAAATGCTTTTTTAAAGCCTCTATCCATAACTTTTAGTTTGTTAAAACTAAGATTATATTTTTCCTCAACTTCAATTTTTGAAACAACAAAAGTTTTAGCAAGAACTTCCTTTGTGGAAAACTCTATAAAATTAAAGGTTAAAAATATGAAAAATATATATAAACAGTTTGATATTTTTTTTTTAAAAAAATACATAACTTTGTTATATGGCATCAAATAAATTAACATACAGTAAGAGTGGAGTTAATATTCCAAAAGCAGATAGTTTTATTAAGTTCATAAGTTCACTAACAAGAAAATCAAGCAAAAGTGGTGATTTTAAGAATATAGGAGGCTTTGGAGCAATCTCTCCAATACCTAGACAACTAAAAGACCCTCACATTGTTACTAGCACTGATGGAGTTGGAACAAAAATTGAGATTGCAAATGATCTAAATAAATTTGATACAATTGGAATAGATCTTGTTGCGATGTGTGTAAATGATTTGGTAGTTCAAGGAGCGAAGCCTTATTTATTCCTAGACTACATTTCTATTGGCAAAATTAATTTGAAGAAATTAAAACATTTAGTTAGAGGAATTGTTAAGGGATGTGATATCGCTGGTTGCAAATTAGTTGGTGGCGAAACTGCTGAAATGCCAGGAACATATACTAAAGGGAAATTTGATATAGCGGGTTTTGCCGTTGGTCTTGTTGAAAAGAAAAAAATACTTAATAAAAAAATTAGAAGTAATGATCTTATTTTAGCTGTACCTTCTAATGGACTTCACTCTAACGGATATTCCTTAGTGAGATACCTCTTAAAAAAAAAAAAAATAAATTTAAAAACAAGCAAATTTCTCAAAGACGAATTAATTAGACCAACTAAAATTTATGTAAAAGAATTATCACTTATTAATGAAAAAAATTTAATAAATGGATGTGCAAATATAACTGGCGGAGGTCTAGTGGATAATATTCAAAGAATAATACCAAAAAATTTATGTGCTGAAATAGATTTAAATAGAGTCAAAACATTAAAAATTTTTAGATGGTTATATAAAATGGGTGTAAGTGAGAAAGAAATGTTAAAGACCTTTAACTGTGGTGTAGGTTTTTGTTTAGTGACAAATCCTAAAAATTTAAATTCAGTAAGTAAATATTTTGGAAAAAAATTTAAACCCTATATAATTGGAAAAATAGTTAAAAATTCAAAAAAAGTAAAATTAAGTGGAAAAATATTCTGATAAAAAAAATACCGCTGTCTTTATTAGTGGAAGAGGTAGTAACTTAAAATCTTTAATAAAATACTCAAAAAAAAATAATTCTTTAATAAAAATTATATTAGTTATTTCAAATAATCCAGATGCTGAGGGACTAAAATATGCATCTAGATCTAAAATAAAAATTTATGGAAATAAAAATAAATCAAATTTTGAAAATAAATCACTTAGGTTGCTAAAGAAATATAATATAGATTTAATTTGTTTGGCTGGATTTATGAAAATCTTGTCAGGTAATTTTATAAAAAAATTTTCTAAACCAATATTAAATATTCATCCATCACTTTTGCCAAAGTATAAAGGATTAAATACACATGAGAGAGCAATTAAAAATAAGGATCGATTTGCAGGAGCATCAATTCATAAGGTAACAGAAAAATTAGATTCAGGTAAAGTTATTTTACAAAAGAAGGTGAAAATCCTTAAATCAGATAATGTAAGAAGTTTAGAAAAAAAAGTGCTTAAAATTGAACATGAAATTTATCCAAAAGCTATTGATAAGTTTTTAACTAGTCTTTAAAAAAAAAATCTAACTCGATCTTAGCGTTTTCAACACTATCTGATCCATGAACAGAATTTTTATCAATTGAAATACCATATTTTTTTCGAAGCGTTCCTTCCTGTGCATCTTTAGGGTTAGTTGCTCCCATCAATTTTCTATTTTCTTGAACGGCGTTTTCTTTTTGAAGACTCATTACAACAATCGGTCCAGAAGATAAGTAAGCACACAAATCATTATAAAATGGTTTAGAATCATGAACTTTATAAAACTTTTCAGCTTCTTCTTTAGAAATATGTATTTTTTTTTCCTTTAAAATTTCAAATCCATTATTTACAAATTCATTTTTAATCTGATCTTGCAAATTTCTTTCAACAGCATCTGGCTTAATTATTGATAATGTTTGTTCAATATTACTCATAATTCTCCTCTATAAATTTGTTTAATAATCTAACACCATATCCAGTTGCGCCACCAGAATTCAGTGCTCCAGCATATTTAGAAAAAGCCATTCCAGCAATATCTAAATGCGCCCAAGGTGTTTTATTTATTATAAATCTTTGTAAAAATTGAGCAGCAGTTGTTGATCCAGCTCCTCCAACATAATTAATATTTTGCATATCAGCATTATTTGAATTCATTAATTTGTTATAATTCTCATGAAGTGGCATTTCCCATACTTTTTCTTCTACATGCTCTCCAGCATCAAAAAGTTGTTTAGACAATTTTTTATTATTTGACCAAAGCCCAGCATATTCAGATCCAAGCGCAACAATTATTGCTCCAGTTAATGTTGCTAAGTCAATAATTAGACTTGGCTTAAATTTCTCTTCGGTATATGTAAGTGCATCTGCTAAAACTAGTCTTCCCTCAGCATCTGTATTCAAAACTTCGATTGTTTGTCCGCTGTAAGACTTTACAATATCTCCAGGTCTTTGTGCATTGGCTCCTGGCATATTTTCAACTAATCCAACAACTCCAACTGCATTAATTTTAGATTTCCTTAAAGCTAGAGTTTTCATAAGACCAACTACAGTTGCTGAACCCGCCATATCATATGTCATATCTTCCATAAATTTTGCAGGTTTGAGTGAAATTCCACCAGTATCAAAACAAACACCTTTTCCAACAAAGGCTAGAGGTTTTGATTTATTTTTATTTCCATTCCACTCTATTGTTATCATATAAGAACCTCTGATGCTTCCTTGTCCGACACCGAGCAATGCATTAAAACCTAATTTTTTTAATCTTTTTTGGTCATATACTGTTACTTTTAATCCAAACTTTCTTAATTTAACAATTCTCTTTGCGTATTCATCTGGGTGCAAAATATTACCAGGTTCAGAAACTAAGTCTCTAGTAAGAAAAACCCCTTCCAAAAGAGCATTTAATTTATTTCTTAATAAATTTTTTTGTTTAGTGTTACTGCCAACAACACTCAAATTTATATTAACATTTTTTTTCTTATTTGTTTTATAAAGATTAAAATTATATGACTTAAGTTGTGCTCCATGAAGAAACTTTTCTAATTGTACATTTGTAAAAGAATTATTTTCTACATTTATAAATGAATTCTCTTTTTTATTTTCCTTTAAAAAAACAAATAATTTCGAACCAAGTTTTTCAAAATCTAAGGAAATTTTTGATTTTGTACAATTTACGAATACATAGCTTTTGTTATTGTAATCTTTTGCAAGAAAATTCCCCTCAGAAAAAAGTTTATTATTGAAAACTGATTTTGTTAATTGTTTAATCTCTTTACTTTTTATAACTTTTTGAGTTAGGAGTATAATCTCGTTATCCTTCGCGATTTTTGGGACTTTATTTACAAAATTTAAATTTAGCTTCATTTTTTTGAAATATTTATTAGATAATGTTGTATATTTATTAAAACAATAATTTCAATGAATAAATTAATTTTTCGTAAATTTTCCCTGGATATAGTCAATTTTTTTTTGGTATCCTCTTTTAGCATTACTTTTATTGTTTGGATTATCCAAGCAGTAAATTTCTTAGATCTAGTTTCAGATGATGGGCATAGTTTAGGCGTTTATTTTTACTATGTTTCTTTAAATTTACCAAAAATATTCAGTAAAACTATTATCTTTGTGTTCTTTATTTCTATCTTTTATGTAGTCAATAAATATAACAACTCTAATGAACTTATAGTTTTTTGGAGTAATGGAATTAAAAAAATTCACTTTATTAATTTTATACTTAAATTTTCAATTTTATTTTTATTTTTACAGTTGTTTTTGAATCTCATTGTAATTCCTAAAACACAAAGCCTTGCAAGAATTCATATTAAAGAGTCAAATATTGATTTTCTACCAAAATTAATATCTGAAAAAAAATTCATTAATGTGGTAAAAAATCTTACAATATTTGTTGAAGAGTATAAAAAAAATGGTGAACTGAAAAACGTTTACATAAATGAAAAAATTAATACTGAAAAATCAAAAATAATTGTTTCTGAAAGTGGAAAAATTTATAAGAAAGATAATAAATATATTTTAAAGCTTTTTGATGGTGGTATTACAAACATCAATAATAATAATATTTTTACTCTAAATTTTTCTGAGACAGATTATGATTTGTCAAATTTTTCAACTAAAACTGTTACTTACCCAAAAATGCAAGAGCTTAGTAGTGTCATGTTAATAAATTGTATAAAGAAAATTTATCTAGACAAACAAATTGATAAAAATCAAATTTTAAAAAGTAATGAAAAATGTGAAGACAGGACACTTAATGCTATTAGTGAAGAATTGTATAAAAGATTAGTATTACCTCTTTACACTTTGGTAATTTCATTAATTGGAGCAAGTCTAATAGTAGAACCTAGAACAAAATACTTTATAAAATTTCATAAATTAAATATTTTTTTGATAGGAAGTTTCATAATTATACTTTCTCAATTAAGTTTAAAACTGTTTTTAATATCAATTAATATAGCTTATCTGGTTTTACTATTGCCTATAATATTAATATTTTTTTATTACTTTTTACTTTTTTCGATAACTAATTATAAATTTAATTTATTATGATAAAAAAATACCAATTTTATTTAGCGAATTTATTTATTAAAAATTTATTTACTATAATAATTATATTTATTTTTTTAAGTTTTTTTTTAAATATTTTTGAAGAGATTAAATTTTTTGAAAATAAGGAGAATGGTATTTATTACCCAATTATACTTACAATTTTAAATATACCATCAATAATTTTTGAAATTCTTCCTTTTATTTTTTTATTAGGTGTAATGTTTTTTTTTATAAATTTATTTGAACGTGATGAAATAGATCATTTTAGAAGTCATGGAATAGATAATGCTAAAATTACTTTGATAATTTCTATTGCTTCTCTAATAATGGGCTTTATTTTAATTATAGTTTTTTATTCATTTTCAGCGAATTTAAAAAGCTTATATCTTAATATTAAATATCAATACTCTAATGCAGGAGATCATTTAGCAATAGTAAACGAGGATGGGTTATGGATAAAAGAAAGAAGGGAAAAAAATGGAAATATTTACATAATAAACGCAACAAATTATAAAAAAAATAGTTTAGAGAATTTAAAAATAACGGAATTAGATCAAAATTATAATCTATTAAACACAATAGTTTCTGATACTGCAAATATTAATAAAAAACTTTGGATCTTAACAAACGTGAAAATATATTCTCAAGAGAAAAAAACGGAACACAAGCTAAATTATGAATATTTGTCTTCTTTCAACGGAAAAATTATTTCAAATTTATACTCAAATTTAAATTCTTTGAATATTTTTCAACTAAATAAACTTAAGGAGAATTATAAATCAATAGGTTATTCGGCAACTGAGGTTAAGTTGCACCTCAATAAAATTTATAGTCTGCCACTTTATCTAACCTTAACAACTATTATCGGCGCATTACTAATGTTCAAATTAAGTTATATAAAATCAAAGTTTTTTTTAATAGTAATTGGTGTATTGGTTTCGGTTGTATTTTATTATATTAATTATTTTTCTATATTATTTGGTAAAAATGAAACATTGCCAGTTGCTGTATCCATATGGTTACCTCATGTTATAATATTTCTTATATGTGCTTTTGTATCGATAAGGCTAAATGAAAACTAAAATTTTAAATTTTCTTTTACATATTATATTTTGGATAGTTTTACATAATTCATATCTAAAAGCTGATACAGTATTTTTTGATTCCAAGAATATTAAAATTAAGGAAGAAGGTAACTTAACAATAAGTGCAAAAGGCACAGCAGAAATACCTAGTCAAAATATTTCTATAGAAGGAGATAAATTTTTGTATAATAAATTAATCTCAGAACTTGTCGTAATAGGGAATGTAAAATTCTTTGATAAGTTGAATAATGTATATATTAATAGTGAAAAGGCTAATTATTCAGGAATTGAAAACACAATCTTAACTAATGGAAACACATTTATAAATTATGACAATAAATATGAAATTGTTTCAAAAAATGTATTTTATAATAGGAACACCTCAAAGGTATCTAGTGAATTAGATACATCTATATTCGATAAAAAAAAAAATATTTATAATTTTAAAGAAGGATTTTTATTTGATATTGTCAAAGAAATAATTTCATCAAAAAAAACTAATGTAATTGATAGTGACTACAACGAATATATATTTGAACGAGTCAAAATTAATCTCAAGACAAATGAAATTGTTGGAAAAGAAGTAAAAGTTGATTTTATTGAGAATTTTTTTGGAAATATAAAAAATGACCCATTGCTTAAAGGCAAATCTACAATATCTAACGATGAAAAAACAATAATCCACAAAGCTGTTTTTAGCACATGTAATACAGATAAAAAAAAATGTAGAGGTTGGGAGTTACAAAGTGATGAATTTATTCATAATAAAACAAAACAACTTTTTGAATATAAAGATTCATGGTTAAAAGTTTTTGATAAGAAAGTATTCTTCCTTCCATACTTTAACCATCCAGATCCATCAGTAAAAAGAAAATCTGGATTTTTAACACCTGTTTATTCAAGTTCTACTAATTTGGGTAAAGCAATTAATATTCCATATTTTTATGTTTTATCAGACTCCAAAGATCTAACTTTTAACCCAAGAATTTATTCAGATACTGATTTTATACTTCAATCTGAATATAGGCAGGCATTTGAAAAATCTGATTTAATTGCTGATTTTAGTTTTAATCAAAATGAGAGTAATACCAACACTCATGCATTTCTTGATTTAAAAGGTGAGTTTAATGAAAAAGTTTCATACGATATTCAATTTCAAAATGTTACTAATGATAACTACCTTAAAATTCATGACTTTAAAGGAATAATGGATACAAACATTCTTATGGAAGGGGTTAATTCTAGTTCTTTAACATCATATGTAACAATTGATAATGATATAGATGAAGATACCAATTTAAACACTTCAATAAGGATGTATGAGGATTTAACCGTCACTAACGATAATGATAAGTATCAGTATATATTTCCCCAGTTTAATTTTGTTAAAGATATTGATTTAGAAGATTATTATCATGGAAATTTTAAGTTTACCTCCAGTGGATACCAAAAAAACTACAATACAAATGTCTATGAAGCTCAAATTAACAATGATTTTTCTTTTACATCATATGATTATTTTACAAATACAGGACTGGTTTCAAATTATAATATTTTATTAAAAAATTATAATACCTTTTCCCAAAATTCGTCTATCTTTGAAGAAAATGGCGATCATGAAATATTCAATACTTTTTCTTTTAATACTGAATTTCCATTGCAAAAAAAATTAGCATACACAACAAACTACTTGAAACCTAAAATGCAGTTTAAATTTAGTCCTACTAATGGAAAAAATATTTCTTCTAGCTCGGTTAGACTTAACTATGATAACATATTTTCAGATAATAGAATTGGTAGATCTGACATGGTTGAAAAAGGCAGGTCAATAACAATTGGACTAGAATTTGAAAAACAGAATTTGGCAAATGAAAAATTAATTAGTTTTTATTTAGGAAATGTTATCAAGGATAAGCATTATGGATCAATGCCCAAAGGGCTTGATCAAACTAGGTCAGAAATAGTGGGTAAATTTAACTATTCACCTAATGAAAATATAGGATTAGCATACGATTTTTCCTACGATAGAGATTTAGACTTTTCAAATTACGATGCAATTTCAGCAAAATTAGGATCGAATAAAATTGTTACAACATTTGATTATGTAACTGTAAATCATGAACTTGGAAATAGCGAATCAATTACAAATGAAACTAATTTAAATTTTGCAGATGAGCATTTTATTCAATTTGGTACTGCTAAAGATTTAATAGATGATTTTACTCAGTATTATAAGTTAACTTATGAATATAGAACAGATTGCTTGTCAGCATCATTTCAATATGACAAAACATTTTATAAAAATGGTAATTTAGTTCCAGACGCTAATCTTAAATTCTTAATAAGATTTATTCCTTTTACAGAAGTAAGAGGTTCAGCTGATACACTTGCAACTAGCTTAAGCAAATGATCAAGACAAAAAAAATTGTTATTTTTATAATATTTATATTTTTAAATGGATATTTGCTTGCTGAGGAAATAATAATAAAAGTAAAAGTTGAAAATGAAATAATTACTAATATAGACGTTAAAAATGAAGTAAAATATTTAACTTTTTTAAATCCAAAACTTAAAGAGTTAGAAAAGTTTAAATTAAATAATTTGGCTAAAGACTCAATAATAAATGATATTATAAAAAAAAAAGAATTAGAAAAGAACTTTGATTTTGATAAATCGTATAAGTTAGTAGAGATAATTGAAAGAAATCTAATTAAAAGAAAGGATATTAAAAATAAGTCAGAATTTTTAAAAATCTTAAAAGAATACAATATTGATTATAAAACTATTAAGAGTAAATTAAAAATTGAAGCATTATGGAACCAATTGATTTATGAAAAATATCTCACAAATGTAAAAATCAATAAGTCTAATTTAAGAGCAAAAATCTTAAATAATTTAGAAGAGAGGGAAAAAAAATTTGAATATAATCTTTCGGAAATTTTGTTTGTTGAAAATGATAGTGAAAAATTTGAAAATATAATAAAAAAAATAAATACAAGTCTTAATGAGATTGGTTTCGAAAATACTGCAAATTTATTAAGCATTTCTGACACTTCAAGAAATGGAGGTTTAATTGGATGGATTAACGAATTGCAATTATCAAACATAATAAAAAAAGAAATTAGGAACCTAAAAGTAGGAGAAATTACAAAACCAATAAATATTCAAAATGGATATTTGCTAATAAAATTAAATGATAAAAGAGAATATAAAGAGCAAATAAATATTGAAGATCAATTAAAAAAATTAATTGCTAACGAGAAAAATAGACAACTTAATAGTTTTTCCAATATATTTTATAAAAGATTAAAAAAAAACGTAGAAATTAATGAGTACTAAAAAAATTTTAATAGTTTTAGGTGAACCTAATAGTACTTTTTCTGAAATTCTATCAAAATATTTTAAATCAAGAATTTTTAAAAAAAATAAAAATAAAATTATACTTATAGGTAGTAAGAATCTATTTGAAAAACAAATCAAACAACTAAAATATTCATTCAAAATCAATGAAATTAACAACATGTATGATGCTTCAATTAAAAAAATAAATATAATTAATATAAATTATAAATTTAAAAAACCATTTACAGAAATATCAAAAAATTCAAATATATACATTAAAAATTGCTTTGATTTAGGTTTGAAATTAATTATTAAAAAAAAGGCAGATGTACTTATCAATGGTCCAATTTCAAAAAAACATTTTTTAAAAAAAAGATTTCCAGGTGTTACAGAATACATTGCTAATAGAACTAATTCTAAAGAACCTGTTATGTTAATATATAACAAAAATCTTGCTGTATCACCCTTGACCACTCATGTTCCTTTGAAAAATGTTGCGAGGTATATAAAAAAGAAAAAAATTATAAATAATATTTTGAAAATTCATACTTTTTATAAGAAAAGATTGGGCAAAAATCCCAATATTGCTATTCTAGGATTAAATCCCCACTGTGAAACAACAAGTAAAATGAGTGAGGAAAGTAAAGAAATAGTGCCTGCTATAAATTTTTTAAAAAGGAAAAAAATTAAAGTAGAAGGACCAATTGCTGCAGATACTTTTTTTTTAAAAAAAAATTTGAAAAAATTTAGTGTGGTTTTAGGTATGTATCATGACCAAGTTTTAGCACCTGCAAAAACTTTATTTAAATTTGAAGCAATTAATATTACTCTTGGATTACCTTTTATAAAAATCACTCCCGACCATGGCCCTAATTACGAAATGATTGGACAAAATAAATCAGATCCATCTTCAATTTTTTATGCTTTAAACTTTTTAAATAAAGTTAAATGAAAATTACAGCAAAGAAAAGCTTAGGCCAAAATTTCCTTACAGACGAGAAAATAATTGATCTGATTATAAAATTAGGAGAAATAAGTAGTAACGATTTTATACTAGAAGTTGGGCCAGGCACTGGAGCTCTAACAAAAAAAATAATTGAAAATCAACCAAAAAAATTAACTGTAATTGAAAAAGATGAAGTATTAGCAAGAGGTTTAAATCTAAGATTTGGAGACAAACTTAAAGTAATAAATGAAGATATGATGCAAATATCTTACAATAATTACTTCGATAAAAATCTTATTATTTTTGGAAACCTACCATACAACATCTCGACTCAAATCCTAGCAAAATGGATAAAGGACTATGATTTAAATAAATTTTGTAAGAGACTTATATTAATGTTTCAAAAAGAAGTTGCAGATAGAATCATAGCTAAATCAAATTCAAAAGATTATGGTAGATTATCGATTTTATCAAATTGGAAAATGAAGATTAAAAAAATAATTGATATAGAACCACATTGTTTTAAACCCTCACCAAAAGTAAAAAGTACGTTACTGGTTTTTACACCTAAAAAAAAATTCTATGAATTAAGAGATCCAAGAAATTTAGAACATATAACTAACATTTTTTTTAGCCAGAGAAGGAAAATGATTAGAAAACCATTTAAATTTTTATTTGAGAATTATGAGGAGATATCAAAAAAATTATCTGTTGATCTAAGCTTGAGACCTCAAAATTTAGATTGTTTAACCTATTATAAAATTTGTGCTATTTATGAAGGTTTAACTAATTAGTTTATTAATATGATTTTCTATAAACTTTTTATTGTATTTTAGATTTCTTTTTTTTTTTATTTTTAGTTTAATATTGTAAATAATTTGTTTATAACATTTTTCAATTTTATCATTTACAACGGTAAAGTCATAATCTTTCCAATGCATCACATCTTGTTTAAATTGCTTCATTCTCTCATTTGCAATTTTTTTATCTTTTTGATCTCTTTTTAGTAATCTTTTAAATAATTCTTGTTTGGACGGCGGTAAAATAAAGATGGTAATAATCTTATATTTTAAATTAGTTTCTTTTATTTGCTTTGTACCTTGCCAGTCAATGTCGAAAATAACATTTTCACCATTACTAAGTTTTTTAATAATATTTTCTTTTAAAGAACCATAAAAATTTTTAAATACTTTGGCATATTCTAAAAATTTTTTTTCTTTTATAAGTTTTTTAAATTTAACTTTGTTTATAAAATAATAATCTCTACCATTTTCTTCGTTTACTCTAGGTTTTCGAGTGGTATGTGATATTGAAATTATATAATTGTGTCTTGAAGCAATTTTTTTTACTAGGGTCGTTTTTCCTGCGCCCGATGGAGAAGATAATATTACTATTATCCCAGCTTTTTTTTCGGACATGTGTGTAAAAAAATTAGTTTGCTTTATTTTCTATAAATTTAACAGCATCACCAACTGTTAAAATTTTTTCTGCATCACTATCAGAAATTTCAGATCCAAATTCTTCTTCAAAAGCCATAACTAGCTCTACTGTGTCTAAACTATCCGCTCCTAAATCATCAATAAAGCTCGATTCTTCGTTTACTTTTGACTCATCTATACCCAAGTGATCTGCAACTATTTTTTTTACTTTGCTTGAAATATCATCTGACATTTTGTTCCTTTAAGTTAATTCGTTAATAAATAAATTATTTATTTTGTCAACTAAAATACATACCTCCATTGACATGTATTGTTTCACCGGTGATATAATCTGAGAGATTAGAACTTAAAAAAGCAATTGTATTTGCCACATCCACAGGATTACCAAATTTATTCAAGGAGATTCGAGATTTTAATAATTCTGTATGTTCACTGCTAATTTTATTTGTCATATCAGACATTATAAATCCTGGGGATACGCAATTTACAGTTATATTTTTTTTTCCGTATTCAAGCGCTAAACTTTTTGACATCGCAACAATTCCTGATTTAGAAGCTGCATAATTCGCCTGTCCTATATTTCCTGAATGGCCAACTACAGAGGTAATGTTTATAATTTTACCTTTTTTATTTTTAAGCATTTTTTTAATTACATTTTTTGTAATTAAGAAAGTTGAAGTAAGGTTAATATCAATTACTTTTTTCCATTCTTCTTCCTTCATTCTGATGGATAAATTATCTTGAGTAATTCCTGCATTGTTTATTAAAATATCAATTTTATTTGAAAAGATTTGTCCACAATCGTCTATAAATTTATCTATTTTGCTGTGATCAGATATATCAAACTTTAAAGTATTTATATTTTTATACTTTTCTTTAATTATTTTTAATTTTTCCTCATTTGTGCCTGACGCTAATACATTAGATCCTGCAATAACCAATTTATTCAAAATTGAATTTCCAATAACTCCAGTGGCTCCAGTTAAAATTATATTTAGATTTTTTAGGTCAATCATATATTTTTTAAATTTTTAAGATCTTCAATATTATTTACTTGAATTGTTTCAACATTTCTATCAATTCTTTTTACAAGACCAGAAAGCACTTTGCCAGGTCCAATTTCAATAAATTTTTTATTTCCAGAATTAATTATATTCAAAATACTTTCCCGCCATCTC
>CACFXK010000001.1 GCA_902570125.1 uncultured Pelagibacteraceae bacterium | reverse complement strand
CTACCCAAATTTTTACTAAAAATGGTCCTTTAGCATTTCTTCCTTTATCAAATAATCAAACTTCAATTGTGTATTCGAATAATTCTATAAAATTAATAAATAAATTAAGTCTTCTTAAAATAATTAATGAGCACAATAATAAATATAAGATTACAAAAATTAGCAATGTTGAGTCTTTTGGTATTAAGTTCTTAGTACTTCGAGACTATTTTTTTAAAAATATTTTGTCTTTTGGAGACTTAATACATAGAGTTCATCCGTTAGCAGGACAAGGTTTTAATATGACTATCAGGGATATTAAATCTTTGTCTAATATCTTAGAAGAAAATATTAAACTAGGAGTTGATGATGGAGAAATGATTGCTCAAAAATTCCAAGAAAATAACAAACATATAAATTTTATGTATGGTTTAGGAATAGATACCATAAATTCTTTTTTCAAAATTGATAATAAATTACGAAATAATTTATCAGAACCAATATTTAAAATCTTAAAAGGTAATAAATTTTTAAATAAATATGCAACATTCTTGTCAAATTGACTTCTGTTATTTATTGTAAAGTTTTGTTATTAAAATTATCTAAAATATAAGTATTTAGAATTTCTTCTAACTTTTCTTTTCTTATACTTAAATCTTTAGTTTCAAGTAAAACTTGTTTTTCCTCTAATGAAAATGGTGATGCCATTGAAAGAGTATTAATTGTTTGATCTAAACTTTGCTTTTCAAGCTCTTTCCAATTAATTTCATATCCTTGCCTCTTAAATAGTCCCTTAAGATTCTGAAAAATTAATCTTAAATCTGAAAACTTTATTTCATTTGTTTTCTCTTTTAAATCAGCGAAAAAATCGTCATATTTGACTTCACATTCTCTATATAAATTTTCATTCTTAATTTCGTCAGTTATCTGAAATCTACAAATCCCATTTATAACTATCAAGTATCTTCCATCATCTGTTTCGTTAAAACTGGTTATTTTTCCAGCACATCCTATTTTATATAAATCTGGTTTCTTCAATTCCCCAGTTTTTTTAGGTTGAATCATTCCTATAATTCTATTGCTTTTCATACTTTCATCCACCATTTTAATATATCTTGGTTCAAATATATTTAATGGAACTGTAGTTCGAGGAAATATAATAAAGTTAGACAGAGGAAAAACTGGTAAAATGTTTGGAAGATCTTCTTTTTTCATTACAATTAAAATATAACATTAAAGTTATGAATTCAAATTATTTTGAAAAAAAAAAAGCAAAACTTCTAAGTTTATTTAAAGAAAAAAAATATACTGATGTATTAAAAAATGGTAAAAAATTACTCAAAAAAAAGCATAATGATGCTCAATTAATATTCCTATTAGTATTAACATTAATTAATCTTCAAAAATTTGAGGATGCTGAAGAATATTTAAAAAATTTAATATCTTTTAAAAAAACAGCTGAAATTTATTATACATTTGCAAATGTTCAAAAAAAACTAAATAAATTTCAGGAAGCTATTTTTTCATTTAACAAAGCTATAGAATTAAATCCAAATTTTTCAGAAGCATATAATAATCTGGGAAATTTAAAAAAATTAATAAATGAGAGAGATGATGCAATAAAATGTTTCAAAAAAGCAATAAACTTAAAAAAAGATAATATTGAAGCCTTAATAAATTTAGCAAATATATATAGAGAAAATAATAATTATGAAGATTTGATAATTATATATAATCAAATTTTAGAATTAGATAATAAAAATGTCAAAACCCTTTATAATCTTGGAACCGCATATATATTTTTAGGTAATAATTTAAAAGCAAAAGATTATTTTGAAAGAGCTTTCGAAATTGATAAATCTCATATAGCTAGTTTAAGAAACTATATTAACATCACCAAAATAGATAAAAATAATAAAGTTTTCCAATATTTAAATAAAGCTAATTTCGAAAACTTTAACTATGAAAATAAAGTCTTTGCATTTGACGCTCTAAGTAAATGTTATTTTGATTTAAATGATTATGAAAGAGGATTTGAGTATCTTAATAAATTAAATTTTATAAAAAAGGAAAATTCAAATTATTCTTTATCAATTGAAAAAGAAAAATTTAAAAATATAAAAAGTTTTTTTAATGATAATGGTTATTTTAAGATAAATTTTGAAACTAATATAAAGAATAAACCAATTTTTATAATAGGTATGCCTAGATCTGGAACTACCTTATTGGAACAAATTCTTTCGTCTCATTCACAAATTCATGGTGCTGGAGAACTTAGATTTTTACCAAAAATAATTGATAAAGTTGGTCTTAATACCCCAGAAGATTTTAAAGAATATTTTACTGAAATACGATCATATTATTATAACAACATATCCAAAATTTCCTCAAAACCTTACATAATTGATAAGTTACCATCAAATTTTAGGTGGTTGGGGTTAATTTTGAATTCTTTTCCAGAGGCTAAAATTATTCATATTGATAGAAATCCAATGGCGGTTTGTTGGTCAAATTACAAAACAAATTTTGTTTATAGTGGTATGGATTACACTTTAACTCAGGAAGATACAGCAGATTATTATTTGCTTTATGATGATTTGATGAAATTTTGGAAAAATAAATTTGATAAAAAGTATTTTAATGTAAATTATGATGACTTTGTTCAAAATTTTGAGTTTCATACAAAAAAAATTCTTTCTTATCTAAATTTAAAATGGGAAGATGATTTAAAAAATTATGAGAAAGCTGACAGAGTTGTTATAACCGCATCTTATCAACAAGTAAGAGGTAAAATTAGAAAAGATACATCGTTAGAATGGAAAAAATACAGCAAATATTTAAGAACTATGCAAAATATTTTAGAAAAAAATAAAATTAAATTTTAAAATAATTTTAATACTTTAAAACAATATTTTATTTTAAATATAGTAGTTTTTGCCTATTGCTTAATTTTAAAAAAACTACTATTTTCAATATTAATAGAACAAGCGGGCATAGCTCAGTGGTAGAGCGTCTCGTTGCCAACGAGGCAGCCATATCTTTTTATCTTTGTAAACTTTTAACTTTCTCAACGTTAAGTAATTTTCGGCACTCTATCGACACATTTAAAAATACACGTCTTAATAGTATCTTATTCTAAAAATGTGATATGAAATTTTAAAATATTGCTATTGAATAATTTCAATGGTCAATTATATTTAATCTGTATAGTTCATAATTATGTTTCGCGCTTTTGCCCCAAACATTAAAAGTGAATTTTACAAGCCGGTAAACTTTAACCGTTGTTTAAACCGTTAACTTTTGGAGGTAAAATGGAAAAAACACCTGTCGGTGTAAATCCTCATGGACTTACACAATTCATAAACAACCTTGGTAGAGACTGTCTACCAGATCAATTCTTAAGAGAGTTTGTTAAAAACTCAGTTGAGGCAATTCAAAAAACTAAAGAAAAAAAAGGTACCATCGTAGTCGATGCAAATTGGGTCAATTGGCATTTTTCAGATAAAAAATATTTGAAAATTAGTTTTATAGATAACGGTACTGGAATGTCTCCAGAACAAATGGAAAAACTAGTATCACAATTAGCTTCATCTGGAGATGTTAAATCAGAACATATAAATTATGGAGTTGGGGCAAAAATAAGTGCTCTCTCAAGAAATCCTGCAGGATTACAATATGAGTCTTGGCAAAATGGAAAAGGGTTTATGGTATTAATTTATTATGATCCAACTTTAGGCACCTACTGTATGGAAAGATTCAAAAATGAAGATGGAAAATATTTAAATTATTTAGAAATAACTGATGAAGTGAAGCCTGCTGAAATTAAAGATCATGGTACTAGAGTTACCTTATTTGGGAAAAAACCAGAAGAGGATACTATGCAGTTACCTGAGGGAGTAAGAGGCACCAAAGAATTTTGGCAATTGTCATATTTAAATACGAGATTCTTTAATATTCCAGATGGTATAGAATTGAAGGTAAGAACGGGATATTACTATGAGCTTGATAAGGCTGTATTTAATGAAAAAAAGAACTCAATAAATGATCCTGCTAAATCAAATTGTTTAAGATTTGTCAAAGGGCATAAGTATTCACTTGATCGAAATAGACTCAAAAATAAGTCAGGAACAGTTGAATTATCTGATGCAAAGGCACATTGGTGGATTTTAAATCCTGAAAGAAAAACTAATTCTAGAGAGTTTTTGGTAGGTCAATGTGGATTAGTTAAAGATGATGAAGTCTTTGATTTGACCTATGGGAGTGGAAATATAGCTACAAACTTTGGTTTAATTTTTAGCTTTAAAAATGTAGCCTTATTAATCGAACCAGGTAGCAATTATGAACAGGATACTCAAAGAAGACACGTAGTTGGTAGAGATGGTTCGGTACTCCCTTGGGAAAAATGGCAAAACGAGTTTAAATCTAAAATGCCTAAAGAAATTGAAGAATTTGAAAAAGAGGCTGCAGATAAACTCGGAAGCGATAATTACTCTGATAATTTAAAGGATAAATTAAAAGACTTACTTAGATTTTTTAAATTAGGTAAGTATAAAAAAAATCCGTCAGGAAGTGAATTTATTTCAGAAGAAGAAATAGAATCATTCTCAGGTAATTTGTTAGATGGTGATAATAAAAGGGACAGAAAGGCTTCCTCCGCTGGTGCAAATACCGGAGCAATAAGAGAAATGTTGTCTATGTATGAAAAAAAATCTAAGGTTAAAGGTTTTAGAGTAGAGGCAGATCCATACCCAGAAGTTAAATGGGTTAGTGTTGCGGATGGAACAAGAGATCCAAATGAAATGGTAGATAGAGCCGCCTGTTATCATAAATCTTTAAATTTAGTTAAGGCCAATAAGGATTTTAGTGGTTATCAAACAGTTAGAGAAAGCTTTCTGGAAACTTTTGGAAAACTAAATAATCAAGCTCCTAAAATTATAGTACAATGTGTTGAAGAACAGTTTACCCAACAATTAATGGAAGTGGTTGCAGGTGCAAACCAATTAGTTGGAAGACCTAAATGGGCTGCTGAAGATGTAGAAAAGGCTTTGTCAGAAGAGGCGTTAACTACAGCTGTATCAGTTAGGTCCAACATCATTGAAAGAGCTAATAGAGCAATTAAAAATAAATTAAAGGTAGATAAAAGTTTAAATGTAATTGATTAAAATTTCGGCACACTCACGACACAGTTGGTGTTAAATTTTACTATTTTAACTAATACTTGCATTTATAAAAACCGCTAACTATAATGATTTTTTAACAAGCGGGCATAGCTCAGTGGTAGAGCGTCTCGTTGCCAACGAGAAGGTCGTGGGTTCGAGTCCCATTGCCCGCTCCAAAAAAATTTATTCTTATGATATATTTTGGAAAATAATATTCTAATAAAATTAATATAGAACAAGAAGATGGACAAACAAAATTATAAAAATGAGTTTGCTCAGATAAATAAAATCATAGAATGTCATAATACAAATCCCTCAAAAGAAGCTTTATTATTAGCTAATTATAGTAAAGAAAAATATCCATACTTAAAAAATATGGCTCAATTTCATAACATACTTGGATTAATTAATTTTAAACTTAGTGATTTTGAAAAATCAATATTAAATTTCGAGAAATCAATTCACATAAATCCAAATTTTTATCCTGGTTATTATAATTTAGGTTTAGCATATTTTAATACTAGTGAATTAGATAAATCTTATAAATTTCTTATCAAATCAATTCATATCAAAAAGGATTACAAACTCGCTAGAGATAAAATTATTGAATTATTATCTTTTTATGAACCAAATTTTTTCACTGATAATGAAATTTTTAACCTAGATCAAAAAATTAAAAAGGTTCCACTTAACATCGATTTTTCAAAAAAAATATCTGATCACGAAATTATTGATTATTTCATTAAATGTAAAAAAATAGTTTATAAAACTCTAAAGAATCTTTCTTATAATAAATTTCAAATTTTTCGAAAAAAATCAATTTTTCTTAATTGTGAAAGACATAAGAAGATTTTTTTTAAATACAATTCTATTCCAAAATTTTGTTTTGAATGTTTTAAAGTAGTCATAGAGTCAAAAAATATCTACGATTTACTAAAGGTATCCCTTCTCTTTGATCAAACCACATTTTTCTCAAATTTTAATAGAAAAAATATGATAGATAAAAAGTATAATAACGACATATTTAAAAGTATTATTTATTGTACCAGCCTTGAACAGGTTCTAGAAGTTGAAAAAAAAACAGAAATAATTTTGAGTAAATATTTTGAAAATGATTATTTGGTTAAAAGTAAAAGAGGCTGCCATGAATATGAAGTAAAATATCCAGAGTACACAAAAATAAGCGAAAATAAAACAGAACTGATGTTGTTTCCAGAAAAATGGATTAATAATGAAAAAAAATTTGATGAAGAAAATACCAAAGATGGTTTAGAAAAAAAAATTGAAGTTCATAATACCATTAAAGGTAATTCCTTACATAATTTTTTAATCATTAATAATTGGTTCGAAGATCAAAAATTATCTTTAGATGTTAAATAATTTATCAAAAACTTGCTTTTTGAAATTCAATATTTATAATAATAAATAATGAGTGATTTAGCTGATAAAAAATGTATTCCATGTGAGGGTGGTATTCCAAGTTTTAATTTAGAGGAAATTCACAAATATCTTAAGAAAGTTGATGGATGGGATGTAGAGTCTGTAGATAACAAAGATTTCTATATTATTAAAAATTTTAAATTTGATAATTTTTTAGAAAGTCAATCTTTTGTTAATAAAGTAGGTGAGATTGCTGAGAAAGAAGGTCATCATCCAGATATATGGTTTGGTTGGGGGTATGCTAAAATTAAAATACAAACACATGCCATCAATGGGTTGCATGAAAGTGATTTTGTGCTTGCAGCAAAGATTGATAGAGTAAATTAAATATTAATGTTTAAAGTGCCTAGTTTTAGAAAAAATAAGAATAATACCTAAATTGTCTGCAAACTTGATAATTTCTTTGTCACGAATAGATCCTGAGGGCTGTATAATTGCACTTACTCCACTCTGAACTAAAGTTTCAATTCCATCTACAAAAGGAAAAAAAGCATCTGATGCCCCTAATATTATATCATTTCGACTAATCTCTTGAAATTTTTTCATCTTATCTATTGCTATCTTACAACTATCTAGTCTACTTGGTTGTCCAGATCCTATTCCTATAGTTGAACTATTTCTTGTTAAAACAATTGCATTAGATTTTACATACCTACAAACATTAAAGGCAAATAGTAAATCATTAAATATTTTCTTTGTTGGCTTAATTTTAGATACGACTTTAAAATTATTTTTGTTAAAAATTTTGTTATCTGAATTTTGAAATAATAGAGAGTCAAAGTTACTAATTATATTATTAAGATTCTGTTTTTTTAATTTTGTTGCATCAATTAATCTTATATTTTTCCTCTTTTTTAGAATTTTAAGAGAGTCCTTATCAAAACCAAGTCCTATGACAACCTCTAAAAATATTTTATTTAATTCTATAGCCATTTTTTTATTAATTCTAAAATTACATGCAACAATTCCTCCAAATGCACTTATAGGATCACATGCTAAAGCCTCTTTATAACTCTTTATTTTATTATTATTCATTGATACACCACATGGATTTGCATGTTTTACAATTACAGTTCCAGTATTTTTTGGAAGTATTTGTGAAATATTTAAAGCTGCATAAATATCATTATAATTATTATAACTTAATTTTTTTCCGTTCAATTGGGTAATATCTAAATTATTATTTTTACTATAGATTGCTGCTTGTTGATGAGGGTTTTCCCCATATCGTAATACTTCAACTAAATTTCCATGAATAGTTTTTCTTTGAGGAAAATGATTATTATTCTTGATATTTAAATATTCTGAAATAACCGAGTCGTAATATGCTGTTAAATTAAAAGCTTCTTGAGATAGTTTTTTTCTAAACTCTAAACTTGTAGCACCTTTATTTTTTTCTAAATTCATAATGAATTCCCTATATTGTTTTGGAGAAGTTAGAACTGTAGTATGTTTATAATTTTTAGCTGCAGCTCTCACAAGAGTTGGACCCCCAACATCTATGTTTTCAATAATTGTATTTTGATTTTTTGTGTTTTTTAGTGTTTGTTCAAATGGATAAAAATTAACTACAACCAAATCTATTTCCTTATAATCATTTTTTTTAAGTTCTTTTTTGTGTTTTTTGTTATCTCTTTTGCTTAAAATACCTGCATATAACTTTGGATGAAGTGTTTTAACTCTACCATCTAAAATCTCATCTGTATTTGTATATTCTGATATTTCTGTACATTTGAAACCTAATTTCTTAATTTCTTTTGATGTACCCCCTGAGCTTAAGATATTAACCCTATATTTTTTAAGTGTATTTAAAATTAATTTAATTTCTGATTTATCTGATAGAGATATAATTGCTTTTTTTATTTTTTTACTCATATTTTACTCATCTTCCATTCAATTAATTGTTCATTATTTTGAGTAACACCTGAAATAAAAATATTCTGGTTTTCAATATAATTATTTTTATTACCGAAATATAGTCCAGTTTCAACCCCTATCAATCCATCATTTGAAAAGAATCTCCAACCAGAATTCTCTAATTCAATTAAGACAGATTTACTATCTTGAAGTTTGGTTATTTTAATGTTTGGTAACAGATGAAACCTTATTTCAAAGTTTGTAGCTTTAAAATTCTTTTTTTTAATAAGTCTTTCTTTTCCAAAAAGAATACTTTTATTGTTATCAAATTCTAAATTCCTTTGATGAATTACTCCATATCTTGATAAATATCCATCATGCGAACATTTAATACTCCAATAATCTTTTTCATATACTACTTCATTATCAAAGGTTTTAAATCCTTTGCTTATTATGCTAGGACCTTTGCCATTTTTTTTAAAATTACAAGTTGAAGAATTATCTAAAATTAGTGTCGAGTGAGTTGCGGTTGTTTTAGAAATTGAATTCAGTTGATGGTTATGATCTTGAAAATAACCAGAGTTTGTAATTAGTTTTTCACCCTTAAAAAAAAATTCAAATGATAATGGTCCACTTTGATAATTTTCGGAGTAATTCTTTTCTGGATTATTCCCAGTATCCATAGCAAGAACTGCATTTTTATTTTTTAAGATTGTATAGCCAGATACATCAAATTTATCATTTTTAAACTTGTATCTAAATAGAGATAAATATTCATCAAAGTCTTTATTACTTGAATTATTATTTCCATTAAATAACAAACTTTGCTTTAATGACCCCCAAATAAAATCATAGGATTTGCCAAGAAAATGAATTATTTCATTTAGATATTCTGGAATATCATTTAATGAATCCTTTAAAAGTTCTCTTATCAAAATAAAATATTTTAAATAAAAAACCATCTGTCTAATATTTCTTGATTTTGGAAAGTAGTTATTGTCAAAAGAAGTATTAATAATTTTTTTAAGTAAATCTAATCCGTACTTCAAAAACCTACTATTTTTATAACTTATTCCAGCAAGTATTATAGCTGTACACCCAATCATTTTGTCGTTTAAATCAGAAGATCTGTCAATTTCATTTATTAAATGATTTACTTGCTTACTGATTATTTCGTTAAAACTATTTTTATAGTTATTTCCAGATTCACTGTAGGTTATCTTTGAATTTGAAATCCAAGCTATTACTCTTTTAGAAAGAATATCTATTTCCCAACTTTTTATTTCATAGTTTTGATTTTTTTTAATCCAATTTGAAATAATTGTTTGAGTAACTTTATTTGAAGATTTAAGATCTATAGAAAATAGCCAATAGAAACTATGAAGTTTTTTAAAATCATTATATTTTAAATTTTTATTTTCCCATATAGACTGAACACTAAAATCTTCAATTTTTTTTTTTTGTTTTTCGTATTTAATTAATGAACTGAGAATATTAAGACTTGGTTGATAAACTAAAACGTTTTCATCAACTCTTGAAATTTTTTTATTATAAATAGATGAGTTTAAATAAATATTTCGTATTTGGTTTTTAAAGATAAAATAAAATTCATTGATATAATTAAAAGAACTTTTTAAAAACATTTTACATTGATTTTAGTTTATCAATATTAGTTTTGATATTACCATTGTTTTCTTTGAACACTGTGGTTCCAGATACTAAAATATTAGCTCCGGCTTCTAAAACTATTTTTGAATTACTAAAATTAATTCCTCCATCAACCTCAATATCAAAGTGATATTCATTTTTATCTTTTATTTTTTTTAATTCTTTTATTTTATCTAATACCTCAGGCATAAATTTTTGCCCACCAAAACCAGGATTAACACTCATAACTAAAACTAAATCGATATTGTCTATTTCATCAATTAAAGTTGATATTTTAGTTTCTGGATTTAAAGATACACCAACTTTTTTACCAAATTTTTTTATCAAATTTATAGTCTCTTTTAAGTTTTTAGTAGCTTCAGGATGAATAGTTATTATATCAGCTCCAGCATTTGCATAATTTTCAATGTATTCGTGCACTGGTGAGATCATTAAATGAACATCAAATGGAAGCTTTGTATATTTTCTTAAGTTTTTTATTACCGGAGGTCCTATTGTTAAATTTGGAACAAAGTGACCGTCCATTACATCAACGTGTATTAGATCAGCCCCACCTTGTTCTAGTTTTTTAATTTCATTACCAAGCTGGCTGAAGTCAGCAGATAATATAGATGGAGAAATTTGAATTTTTTTCATTTAATACTAAAAATATTAGTATCAATTTTTTGTTCTATTTGAATTAGTTTTTGCTAAATATTCTATATATTTCTCTTGCAATTTCACTTTCAAGAGGGAACGAAAGCATACCCATAACTGAATAACCAAGTAAATAAGGCATTAAATAGAAGCGACCCATGTAAAAGAACCATGCAACATAAAGTGGTACCAAAGGTCCTATAATGAAGCTTGGAGTAATTGGTTTAAATATTTTTATAAGTGGGTTTGTTAATTTCACAAATACTTTCATAAAGAAAAATTGTGAATCTTCCTTCTGAAATATATTCATCGCAACTCGTCCAATTAAAGTCCACATTATAACTCCAAGGATGTAATCAATTATATAAATTAAGGGATGAAAGTTTGCTGACATTTTAGATTTTATCTAGGGGCGAAAATTTCGCCCCTAAAATAATATTTTTCAATTAATGTTGTTTTCCAAGTATGGTTTTACCACTTGGTACACGTACATCATCAACCATTTTCTGAGTAGCTGCATCTGGTGCTGTAGTTATTAAACTTACTACAATCATAGAAATTAAACTTACAGCTGCTCCAACTATTCCAAAAGTAAGTTGAGTTATTCCTAAGAACCCAGATCCACCACTTCGTACCCAAACTAGATACGCAGTTCCTGAGATCAGTCCTAACAGCATTCCCGCAACAGCTCCTGGTGCATTAGCTCTCTTCCACCATACACCAAGTACAAGTGGGAAGAACAGTCCAGACATCGCAAAGTCAAAAGCCCAAATTACCGAACCTAGAATACCTTGTATCTCTAGTGCAGCAATAGTAGCTCCTGCAAAACCAATAAGTACAAGCAATACCCTTGCAACAATTAATCTTTTTGCAGTTTCAGCTTTTGGATTGATGATTTTGTAGTAAACATCATGTGATAGCGCATTTGAAATAGCTAAAACTAATCCATCCGCAGTTGACATGGCAGCAGCCATACCTCCAGCAGCAACTAGTCCAGATATTACATAAGGCAATCCAGCAATTTCAGGTGTTGCTAATACAACAGCACTTCCTTTCATAAAGAACTCATTAAGTTCCAGAGTTCCATTGCCGTTAAAGTCACTTACAAACATCAACTTCGCTTGGTTCCAGTTTTGATACCAGTCAAGAGCTTGAACTTCAGTTATCGATTTACCGATAATTCCAGTAGCTAGATTAGGATCCATCAAAGAAATTTTTGATAGAGTAGCTAACATTGGAGCTGAAGAGTAAAGTAGGAATATAAAGAATAACGACCAACCTACTGATCTTCTAGCTGTTCTTACACTTGGAGTAGTAAAGTATCTCATCATAACGTGAGGTAATGATGCTGTTCCAGCCATCATACAAACTGCTAATGAAATAAATGCCCAAGGTGTTGCATTAACTGATGAGTGCGCTTTAGTAATTGCAGATAATCCTTTTGGAACTGTAGCTAAATCTGCAGCTGAGTTTTTAACAAATCCAAATTGACCTTCAAGTTCTGCAATTCTTGCTACTTCGTCAGCTAACATGAAGTGTGGGAAGAAACCTGCACCAATATTGTTACTTATCCAGAATACTGGGAGTAAATAAGCAATAATTAGCACAATGTATTGAGCAACTTGTGTCCAAGTTACTGCTCTCATTCCACCAAGCATTGAGCACATCAGAATACTAGCTAGTCCAACGTAAACTGCAATTTCAAATGGAATATCTAAGGCAACAGAAGCAATTGTTCCTGTAGCGTTAATTTGAGCAGTCACGTAAGTGAATGATGCAACAGTTAAGACTATAACAGCACTAAATCTTGCTAAGTTACCACCGTAACGAGTTCCTATAAAATCTGGTACAGTATAACATCCAAATTTTCTAAGATATGGTGCTAACAAAGATGCAACTAGTACATATCCACCAGTCCATCCAACAAGCAGTGCCATATAACCATAGCCTTTAAAGTAAATACCACCTGCCATGGCTACAAAAGATGCACCAGACATCCAGTCTGCTGCAGTTGCCATTCCATTAAATACGGTAGGTACCTGTCTTCCAGCTACGTAATAAGCGTCTGTTTGAAGTGTTCTTGATAACCAACCAATTAAAGCATAAATCAAAACTGTAAAAGATACAAAAAAGATACCAATCATTTTTGCTGTCATTCCAGCTTGTTCAGCTATTGCCATTATGATGATAAATACTAGAAAACCTCCAGTATATATCCCATAGACTTTAGGTAAGTTATCTATAAATTTACCTTTTATCATTGATCACCCTCTCTTTCAGTAAATCCGAATTCATCATCTATTTTCTCTTGTCGACCGGCAAACCAGAAAATTAGAATGACGAAGATTGCAAGCGATCCCTGACATGTAAACCAATACGTTAAAGGATATCCAAATGGTCTAATGCTTGATTCTTGCATTTCGGCTCCGAAAAGAAAGATGCCAATTGAGAAAACAAACCAAATTGCTAATGTGATAAAGAGCAAATTCCTGGTTTTTTCCCAGTGTTGTTCTTGTTTTGACATTTTTTCTCTCTCCTATAGGTTAAATAAAGAACCATACCGATAATCAAATTTATTTAAACCCCTAAAAACACTCGATATTGTGTCATTTTTACATTATACATCAACATATTAAGTAGATAAATGGCCCTTAAATACAGATTCAACTTAAAAGATATAAAACTTGAAGATTTCAAAGTTTATTTAGTTGCAATGTTTAAAGGCATTTTGCCAAAGAAAAAAATAAAGAATGTTGATGATTTGAAAGAATTTATTCAGCAAAAATCAGCATGGGTATCACAAGTTACTTTATATAACTATTTGAAAACAAGAATGGGCACTAAATGGGTTCTCCATTTTGATGATGAAAAATTTTTAAAATCAATTAACACAGCCAAATGGAACATTTACGCAATTTCACTTCAAGATTTATCTTTTTACACTATTTCGTATTTAAATGTTTTTTATAATTTTCGAGAAACTAATAAAGCCTCTGAAATTTATAATAATATTTTGGATAAAGAATCAGAGAATGGAATGCCCAAAGAGATTGTTGATGAAGCGAGAGCTAGTTTTCAGAAAAGATTAGATCAAATTAAATGGGATGACTATTATAAGTCTTGGCCATTCAATGAAAGTGCTCTTGCATTATATAATTGGGCCCCAGTAGCTACTGAACTAAAGTCTATAGATAGAAAGATAGTCCTTAATTCTATGATTTTGAAATGGGACAATATTAAGGAAGAGTTTTCTAAACTAATAAAGATCTAGATATTTTTCCTATTATCTACCAAGCTTTCAACAACAGAGGGATCAGCTAAAGTAGTTGTATCTCCTAATTGACCATGTTCATTGGCAGCAATTTTTCTCAGAATTCTTCTCATTATTTTACCCGATCTTGTTTTTGGCAGTCCTGGTGCAAATTGAATTAGGTCCGGAGTTGCTATTGGACCGATTTGTTTCCTAACCCAAAGTTTTAAATCTCTCTCTAAATCAAGAGTGCTTTTTTCTCCAGCATTTAAAGTAACATAACAGTAAAGCCCGTTTCCTTTTATATCATGTGGATATCCAACTACTGCTGCTTCAGCTACTTTTGGATGAGCTACAAACGCACTTTCAATTTCTGCAGTACCTAAATTATGTCCAGAAACAATAATTACATCATCTACTCTTCCAGTAATCCAATAGTATCCATCCTTATCTCTTCTGCAGCCATCACCAGTAAAGTACTTCCCATCAAACTGAGAAAAATAAGTATCTATAAATCTTTGATGGTCTCCATAGACACTTCTCATTTGTCCAGGCCACGATTGTGAAATACAAAGTCTACCTTGTGCTTCTCCTTTTAAAACCTTGCCATCTTTATCTAGGATCTCGGGTTTAATTCCATAAAATGGTTTTGTTGCAGAACCAGGTTTTAAATCGATCGCCCCAGTTTGAGGACTGATCAAAATTCCACCAGTTTCTGTTTGCCACCAAGTATCAACGATCGGGCATCTACTATCACCAACAGTTTTATAATACCATTCCCAAGCTTCAGGGTTAATTGGTTCACCAACAGTACCTAAAAGTTTTAAAGTTTTTCTAGATGTTTTCTTTACAGGTTTATCACCTTCCCTCATTAAAGCTCTGATTGCTGTTGGAGCTGTATAAAAAATATTAACTTTGTATTTATCAACTATTTGCCACCATCTAGATGTATCAGGATAAGTAGGTATTCCTTCAAACATAATTGTAGTTGCACCGTTAGCAAGTGGACCATAAATAATATAACTGTGTCCAGTAACCCAACCTATATCAGCTGTGCACCAGTAAATATCTTTAGGTTTATAATTAAAAATATATTGGTGAGTCATTGATGCATAAACCATGTATCCGCCAGTTGTATGTAGTACACCTTTTGGTTTACCAGTTGAACCAGATGTGTAAAGAATGAATAATGGATCTTCAGCATTCATTTCTTCAGGCTCACATTTTGCTGAGACTTTACTTATCATTTTGTGATACCAAACATCACGATCATTGTACCAATCAATTTTTTTGGTGCCTGTTCTCTTTACAACGATACATTTCTTTACGTTGGGACAGCTTTGTAAAGCTTCATCTGTAATAGATTTTAAAGGGATTGTTTTGCCTCCTCTTACGCCCTCATCCGCAGTTATAACATAATCAGATTCGCAATCATTAATTCTACCTGAAATGCTATCTGGTGAAAAACCTCCAAATATTATGGAGTGAACTGCACCTATTCTAGCACATGCAAGCATTGTGTAGGCAAGCTCTGGTATCATGGTAAGATAAATTGTTACTCTATCACCTTTTTGAACTCCCAGATTTTTTAATCCATTTGCTGCTTTTGAAACTTCTTTATGAAGTTCTTTATATGTAATTTTTTTTTGAACTTTTGGATCGTCTCCTACCCATATAATTGCAGTCTTATTAGCATTTTTTTTAATATGCCTATCAATGCAATTCGCTGAGGCATTTAAAGTACCATCATAGAACCATTTGATATGAACATCATCTTTACTATATTTAACGTCTTTAATTTTTTTATAAGGTTTAATCCAATTAATTCTTTTACCTTCCTTTTTCCAAAATCCATCGTTATCTCTAATCGACTCGTTATATTTTTTTGTATATTGAGATTTGTTAACTGTAGCTCTACTTATCCATTCTTTCTTAGTTTTATAAATTGTCTCTTTAGGTTTTTTAGAGATAACCTTTTTTTTAACTTTTTTTTTCTTAGACATGAATTTTTTTTTAATTAATTCTACCCATCTTCAAAATTATTTTCCAGCTTTTAGTATCAATAGGCATTACAGACAGTCTACTTTGTCTAATTAGAGATAAGTTCTCTAAAGCCTTTGTTTTTTTGATGTTTTCAAGTGTTACAGGATTTTGAAGTTTTCTTTTAAATCTAACTTTAACTGCAACAAATCTTTTTTCCTTATCCGTTGGATCAATGAATGCTGTTTTAATAACTTCGACTATACCAACTATCTCTTTTCCAATATTAGAATGATAAAAAAAACAAAGATCTCCTTTTTCCATTTTTTTTAAGTTATTTGCTGCTTGATAATTTCTTACACCATCCCAGTCTGCTCCTTTTTCTCCAGCTTTAATTTGTTGATCAATTGACCATACATCTGGTTCTGATTTCACTAACCAATACTGCATTTAATTTTTTTTCTTTTTCTTTTCTTTTTTAAGTTTTCTTTTTTCCTTTAAAGAAAGTTTAGCTTGTTTCATTACGCTAGCATCCTTAAATGATTTGCCACTATATCTTTTTGACATTTATAATCTTACTCCTGCTCCTTTTAAAAACTTTGCTTTTTCGTCAAGTGGTAGTCTTGGACTTGCAGGAAGATCTAAATTATCAAATTTTTTGATTTTAAACTTTTCGAGACCAACAAGTGCAATCATGGCTGCATTATCTCCACATAATTTTGGTTCAGGGAAAATTGGTCTAAAATTATTCTTCTTACATACTTTTATTAATTTTTTTCTAATACCTTCATTGGCAGCAACACCTCCAGCGATCACAAAAGTTTTACTTTTCTTTTTGCTAGTCTTTTTGAACTCATCAAATGCTATTTGTGTTTTTACTTCTAAAATTTCTTCAATTGTTTTTTGAAAAGATGCTGCAAGATCATATTTTTCTTGTTTAGATTTTATAGTGCTTGATATCCTTAAAATGGCTGTTTTAAGACCTGCAAATGATAAATTACATCCCCCTTTATTTATAATTGGTTTAGGAAGTTTAAATTTATTTGCATCTCCCTGTTCTGCAAAACTTTCTAACTTTGGTCCTCCTGGAAATTCAATACCTAAAAGTTTTGCGGTTTTGTCAAATGCTTCTCCTAAAGCATCATCAATTGTTGTTCCTAATCTTTTATATTTTCCAAGTCCATTCACACTAAGATATTGCGTATGTCCTCCTGAAATTAATAATAATAAATATGGAAAATCTAAACTTGTATTAAGTTTTGGACTTAACGCATGTCCTTCAAGATGGTTTACGCCAATAAAAGGTATATTAAGGCTTGCAGATAATGCTTTGCCAAAATTTAAACCAACAGTAAGGCAAACAATTAAGCCTGGACCAGATGTTGAAGCAATTGCAGAAACATCATTTAAATTTATACCGCTTTCATTAATTGCTTTTTTTGCAATTAAATCAATTTTTTCAACATGAGATCGTGCTGCAAGCTCAGGAACCACACCTCCAAATTCTTTATGAATATCAAACTGACTTGAAACTACATTAGATAATATTTTTATCTTACCGTTTTTATCTTCTTCTATGATTGATACCGCTGTTTCATCGCAACTTGTCTCAATTCCAAGGATTATTTTTTTTTCATTCATAAATATTTATAATTAATACAATTAAACTATAAGAATGTAATAAAAATAAGAATTATGAAAAGGAATAAATTTATTATTGGTACTCGGGGAAGTCAGTTAGCTCAAATTTATACTGAAAAAGTGATAAACCATCTCAAAAAAGTTTCATCAACCCACATAGAAACAAAAAAAATAGTTACAAGTGGAGATGAAAACCAAAAGGACAGGCTGTCAAACATTGGAGGAAAAGGATTATTTTCAAAAAAAATTGAAATAGAATTAACTAATAATAATATTGACATAGCTGTTCATGCTTTAAAAGATATGCCATCGATTGAAACAGAGGGGCTAATAACTAATTTTTATTTAAAAAGAAATTCCCCCAATGAAATTTTTATTAGTAACGATAATGTAAATTTTCAAAATCTTAAACCTAATTCGATAATAGGCACTTCTTCTTACAGAAGGGAATACCAATTAAAAAGTATTAGATCAGATCTGAATTATAAACTAATAAGAGGAAATGTGGATACTAGGATCAAGAAATTAGAGAATGGAGATTACGATGCAATTTTACTTTCTAAAGCTGGCATTGAGGCTTTAGGTTTGACAAATAAAATTACACATGAATTTAATACTGAAGAACTAATACCATGTGCAGGACAAGGTATTATTGCCATACAATGTAGAGAAAACGATCAAGAAATAATTAATATCTTAGAAAAGATTAATGATGATCAGTCCAGAATTATTGCAAATGCTGAAAGAAAAATCTTAAAAATACTCGAGGGTGACTGCGATACAGCAGTTGGTGTGTATGCAAAGATTGATAAAGATGTTGTAAATATAAAAGCAGAACTCTTTTCAGTAGATGGCAAACAAAGATTTTTTGTTGAAGAAAGTGAAAATAAAACAAAGGTTAAAGATTTAAGTATTAAGATTGGAGAAAAATTGAAATTAGAGTCAAAGGGATCTTATAAAAGGTAAAATGCATATTTTATTAACAAGACCATTAGAGGATAGTAAAGAATTAATATTAAGATTTAGTTCTTTGGGGCATAAAGTTTCTCATTTACCTGTGATAAAAGTTGAACCAATTAAATACGACGAACCTGACTATAGCCAATTTAAGGGAATAATATTTACAAGTTCAAATGCGATTAAGAATTTAGATTTAAATAGAATTGATAAAAAAATTGAATGTTATTGTGTTGGCTCTGCAACAGAAAAAGTTGCAAAGCTAAACGGTTTTCAAAATATAATCTCTGCTGAAGGAAACGTAAATAATTTAAAAGAATTAATATTACAAAACTTCAACCCAAAAAATGGATCACTTCTTTACGTAAGTGGAGAAATAGTTTCGAGCAGGTTAGATAAAGATCTCATTTCTGAAGGTTATTCTTTAAAGAGATTGATTAACTATACAGTTTCATCAACTCAAGAAATAAAAGAGGAATTTAGAGCACAATTAAAAGCCTCAATCCCTGATATAATTTATGTCTACTCAGAAAATAGCGCCAAGAGTTTATTAAATTTACTTAAAAAATATGATCTTTTAGACAGTTGGATGGATACCAATTTGATGTGTATGGGTGAAAAAGCATCAGCAATTTTAAATGAGATCAAGTGGAAAAAAATTTTTCTATTTAACTCTGGTGAAGAAGAGTTTTTGCTATATAAAATTTAGCCATGGGTGTTTTTGAGAATTTTTCTGGACTTTTTTTGTCTGTATGGCAAAAGGGAATTTTAGGTGTAAACTTTGTTGAGATCTTAATAGGTCTTGGAATATTCTTTATATTCTTAGTTTTTAGAGGGTTAATTAGCAAATTAATCATTAAAAAATTAGAACTTATTACTAAAAGAACAACAAATAAACTTGATGATACTTTCGTTAAGGCAATGGAGGGACCAGCTAGATTTCTTCCAATTGTTCTTGGAGTATTTTTTGCAAGTTACTACATGTCTTTTGCAGAAGATACGAGGTTATTTTTAGACAACGTAAATAGAACGTTAATTACAATTTTACTTTTTTGGATTATTCACCAAATTATCGAACCAATTTCCTACATACTAAGTGGATTTGATAAGATTTTAACTAGAGAATTAATTGGCTGGATTATCAAATCATTAAAAATTTTAATTTTAATCTTAGGTGCTGCAGCTGTTTTAGAATTATGGGGAATAAAAATTGGTCCAATTATTGCGGGACTTGGTTTATTCGGTGTTGCAGTTGCCTTAGGAGCACAAGATTTATTCAAAAATTTAATATCAGGAATTTTAGTACTTGTTGAAAAAAGATTTAAAATGGGTGATTGGATTGAAGTTGAAGGAATAATCGAGGGTGTAGTTGAAAAAATAGGTTTTAGATCAACTGTTATAAGAAAATTTGACAAGTCTTTAGCAATTATTCCAAATTTCCAGTTTGCAGAGAATGCTGTAATTAATAAAAGTCAAATTACAAATTGGAGAATTAGTTGGACGATAACACTTCAGTATGACTCTACCGTTGAACAATTAAAAACCATACGAAATGAGATAGAAGACTTTATAAATAGTTCAGAAGATTATGATACTAAAGTTGGTGTTTCTGTTAGGGTTGATAAATTTGCTGATAGCTCAATAGATATGTATATAAGATGTTATACAAAAACAAATAGTTGGAGTGAGATGTTGTTGGTTAAAGAAAGACTGGCAATTAAAATTAAAGAAATTGTTGAGGGTAATAAAGCATCTTTTGCTTTCCCAAGCACTTCAGTATACGTAGAAAAGAAATGATAGCTATTTTTTACTTAGCTTTACAATTATTAAAATTGTATTCTTATGTAGTAATCGCTAACGTTGTTATAAGTTGGTTAATAGCTTTTAATGTCTTAAATACTTCAAATAGATTTGTTTATTCAATATTAGAGTTTACTTATAAGCTCACTGATCCAATACTTAATAAAATAAGGGGTTTTTTGCCAAGTCTTGGTGCTTTTGATATATCACCTATCATTCTTCTTTTGTTGATCTGGTTTGTAGAAATGTGTATGAAACTCTACATAGCACCACTTATTTTTTAATAATCATGATTTTAATAGACGGAAAAAAACAATCGGCTGAACTTAGAGAAGAATTAAAAACAGAAGTAGAAGGCCTGAGAGAAAAATACAACAAAGTTCCTGGTCTTACAGTGATATTAATTGGAGATTTGGCTCCAAGTCAGATTTATGTAAGAAATAAAGAAAAATCAGCAACGCAAGTTGGTTTAAAATCTGAAGTTATTAAATACCCAGACACTGTAGATGAAAAAACAGTCTTAGATAAAATTGAAGAACTTAATAAAGATGAAACTGTTTCAGGGATTTTGGTTCAATTGCCACTCCCAAAACATATTAACAAGCAACACGTTATAGAAACTATTTCACCACATAAAGATGTTGATGGTTTACATCCTATGAATGTTGGTAACCTTTCATCTGGATACCAAGGTTCAATTCCTTGTACACCTCTTGGGTGTTACTATTTATTAAAAAAAATAGAACCTAACTTAACAGGGAAAAAAGCTGTAATGATTGGGCGGTCAAACTTGAATGGTAAAGCGATGGCACAGCTATTACTTCAAGAAGATTGTACAGTTACAATTACTCACTCAAAAACTAAAGACCTTCAACATGAATGTTTAGAGGCAGATGTTATTGTGGCTGCAGTTGGGATTCCTGAACTTATAAAAGGTAATTGGGTGAAAAAAGATGCAATAGTTATTGATGTTGGAATAAACAAAACAGAAAATGGTCTGGTAGGCGATGTTGATTTTGAAGAAGTTTCAAAAGTTGCAAAAGCTTTAACTCCAGTTCCAGGTGGAGTTGGACCAATGACAATTGCTTGTTTGTTAAAAAATACAATTGAGTGTTTCAAAAGAACCTTAAACAACTAAAGATTATTGCCAAAGTTAACAATTTTAATTGTTATATTTTTTATCTATAATTCTTTTACATTAGCCATGGAAAAAATACCTTATCATCATTTACCAGACGGTAGTTTTAGAAATCCTGAAGGATCTCCAGAACGAAACTCAAATTTTAAGTGGTCTTTTAAAATATTTAATAAGGAAAAGAAAAAACTTGATATGGCTATTCCTGAAGATCACGCTATAGAAAAACAAAAAGTACTTTCAGATTTAGAAAATCTAAAAAATGACGATTATATTGGCTGGATAGGACATGCAACCTTCTTAATTAAGCTTGGAAATACAACAATAATAACTGATCCAGTATTTTCAAAAAATGCAGGACCTTTAATCTTTGGTCCAAAAAGATTTACCAAAACAGCCTTAAACTTAAATGAACTTCCAAAAACTGATTTATTTCTTCTGACACATAATCATTATGATCACCAAGATATGAGAACAATAAGAAAATTTCCTTTTAAAGATGCAAAGGTTCTTCTTCCTTTAAGACTTGGAAAATATTTTACAAGAAACAAATATAAAGATGTGAACGAAATGGATTGGTATGATGAAATTAAGGTTAATGAGGATTTAAAAGTAACATTAGTTCCCGCAGTGCATTGGTCAAAAAGAAGTTTGACAGACACTAATAAAACATTGTGGGGAAATTTTTTAATTGAATATAAAAATAAAAAAATACTTTTTGCATGTGATACTGGTGTAGGAAATATTTATAAAGAATTAGGTGAAAAATATGGACCTATTGATTTAACTTTTATTAATATTGGTGCTTATAATTTTTATCCATTATCTCCAAATAAAGATAAATCTTCTTATCATACTAATCCTGAAGAGGCTCTAAGTATAGCCAGAGATCTAAAAAGCAAAAAAGTATTAGGAATGCATTGGGGAACTTTCGTTTTGTCTTTAGAGCCAATTATGGAACCTCCAATTAGATTTAAAGATAATGCAGAAAAATATGGTTTTAAAAAAGAAGATGCAATTATTTTTAAAATTGGTGAATTTCAGTCTTTAAAAAGTTTAGAAATTTAACAACAGCCGCAAGTTTTTTTTGGCTTGCTTTTTTCTTCTTTTAATGATTCTGCTTCAGCCTTTGCTATTTCTAACTCTTTTGCACTTTCATCTAGGGTAATTTTTTCTTGTAAAAGTTTGTTTTCAAAATATGCATAAAGAGATTTAAACCCTAGCTTAGAGGCTTTTTTTTCTTCGTAATTTTTTCTGCCTTTTAAATTATCGATTATTTCTAATATTTGTGGGTTTTGCATATTATTTTTATCTCATAAATCAAAAAAATTTCAATTAAATTTATTCAAGGTTTTCAACTATTTTAGGAATGTATTTTTTAAAGTTAAAAAAACCTTTGTTACAAAACTTCCAAGAATTTTGATCTAATTTTCTATAAAGAAACTCAATATTTTTTAGTGAGTTTTGATTTATGTAATCTAAATTTTCACCAACAGTTGGATAAAGACAATAAGCACTTTCGAAATTTTTTATTTCTTTGATATCAATAATCTCACAATTAATTGATTTTTCCACTAACCTTTTCTTTTGTTCCTCAATTAAACTAGCCTTAAAATTCACTACATTTTCACTAAGCTGAATATTTCTATTTTCATTTCTATTTTCAATAAGAAGAATTTTTTTGAATTTTTGAATTGCAAAGTCGGTGATTTCAAATGCTAAGTTATTTTCAAAAACTAGTAAGTTTTTCTCATCAATATTTATAGGATTTTCAAAAGTTTTATGCAGAATAGTGTAATTTTTATCACTTATTATTGGGGGTGCATTTTCGTAAAGTTTTATATTTTCAAATCTTTTATTTGTAAATTTTTTAATATTCCATTCACTTGCAAGATAATGCTTCCCTTGAGTTTGAATACCTGCAACCCAACGCCAACCTAAAGTATTTGATGCAGTATCACCATCATACAAGTGTTGCATAAAAAATTCTGCACCAAGTTGCCAAGGTAGGTCTAGTGTAAATATCCAAATGCTTGCAAACCACATTCTGGTATGATTATGCAAATAATTATAAGTCTTTAATTCATTTACCCACTCATTAAAACATTCAATGTTAGTTTTACCTTCAATGGCATTTAAGTAACTTTTATTATCTTTAAACTCTTCTTTTATTCTTTTTAAATCTAATAAATAATCATCCCATACTCCAGATCGTAGTTCCATCCATCCTTTCCAATAAGTTCTCCATAGAACTTCTTGAATAAATTTTTCATTTTTTGAAAAAGAAAATTTTTCCAGTGACTTACTAATTACCTCCTTTTCATTAATTACCCCGTGTGTTATGTATGGTGATAGGCAAGATGTATTTGATCTTTTATCGGGACCAAAATCAAAATTTCTTAATTTTGAGTATTCTCCAAGATTATTTTTAATAAAATTATCTAGTTTCTCAATAGCCGAAGCTCTTGTAGTTTTAAATTCCATTTTTTTATTATCTTAAATTTCTTTTATGAAAGTTAATAAATCTTTCTACATTTGATTTATTAAAAGTTTTATTTTCTTCGAAAGAAACTTTTTTCATCGAGTAAGCATTACTGGAAGTTTGTCTTGATTGAATTGTAATATTACCTTTATAAAGTTTGAGTTTTACTGATCCATTAACTTTATTTCTCTTTGAATCAACAATTTTTTGTAGTTTAAATCTTTCCTTTGAATACCAATAGCCATTGTAAATAAGCTCTGCATACCTTGGCATTACCTCATCCTTTTTATGCATTGTATTTTTGTCTAGAGTAACAGATTCTATTGCTCTGTGTGCCACAAGCAATAATGTTCCTCCAGGAGTTTCATAAACTCCTCTAGACTTTATTCCAATAAATCTATTCTCGACCAAATCCACTCTTCCTATTCCATTTCTTCCAGCTAATAGATTTAATTTATCCAAAACTTTTGCTGGAGATAATTTTTTTCCATTTAAACCAACAGGGTCACCATTTTTGTAATTAATAGTAATAAAGCTTGGTTTATTTGGAGCCTTTTCAGGAGAAGTTGTCCTTTGAAAAATAAATTCAGGTGCAGAATTTTTAGGATTTTCTAAAACTTTTCCCTCTGTTGAAGTATGAAATAAATTATCATCAACTGAGAAAGGTGGTGCACCTTTTTTATCTTTTGGAATTGGTATTCCATGTTTTTTTGCATAATTGATTAGATCTGTTCTTGATTTTAATTTCCAAATTCTCCATGGCGCAATTATTTTAATTTTAGGACCAAAGTAATGATATCCCAATTCAAATCTAACTTGATCATTTCCTTTTCCTGTCGAACCATGTGAGACAGCATAAGCATTAAATTTTTTAGCAACCCTGATTTGATCTTTTGCAATCAGTGGTCTTGCAATAGATGTACCTAACAAATAAACACCCTCATAAAGAGCATGACCTCTTATTATAGGATACACATAATCTTTAACAAAAATGTTTTTTAGATCTTGAATTATGATTTTTTTAACTCCCAATTTTTTTGCATTCTTAATTATTTTTTTTCTATCCATTTCCTGCCCAACATCAGCAGTGTATGCTATAACTTCAGCATCATAATTTTCCTGAAGCCATTTAAGAATGATAGACGTATCCAAACCACCTGAATAGGCGAGTACAATCTTCTTTTGTTTTTTCATTTAAGTGCAGCTTTTTTTTGCAGCGTTATAAGCTTTGGTAAATCCCATTAATGAATAGTCATCTGTAGTTCTTTTGCCACTTTGTTTGTAGGCTGTTATCATTAATCTAGATGCCTTTTTCATTCTTTTAATTATTTTTTGTTCTGTTTTTCCACTAGAAATCCAAGCAAATTTGTTTTGTGGTAGGTCAAACTCAAATTTTGATTTACCCGATGTAGCTAAAATTGAGTTTTGTGGATTAAAATCGTAACCAGATGTTATGCTCACTTCATCAGAAATCTTATCTTCAGGTCTAAAGGATACAAATAATCTTGCTTCTCTGTTGCTTGCCTTAGGAGACTGGCTTACTGGTATAGAATAAGCAAAACAGATTTTTCCAGTTTCATTAAAAACTGCAACAGCATTCCAATCTTTAAAAGTTCCTAACTTTGTTAAGTCTTCTGACTGGACAGATGTCATTAGAAATACTGTCAATATAAGTGTTTTTAAAAATAATTTTTTAATTATGGACATGGATTGGGATATTTTTTTTGTACATTATTAATTTCTTTTATTACTTCACTATCAAGATTCACTTTTACACTTTCTACGTTAGTTTTCAACTGCTCCATAGTTGTTGCTCCAATAATTACACTAGTCATAAAGTCTTGAACTTCACAGAATTTTATAGACATTTGACTCATATCAAGGTCAAATTTTTGACTAATTTTGTAATAATCTTCAACAGCCTCTTCCATATTTGGTTTTCTATATCTTGTCCAAAAATCAAAATCTCTCTCCATTCTTGATCCTTTTGGAAATTTTTTATTTCTATATTTGCCTGTTAAATAACCACTAGCTAAAGGTGAATAAGATAAACATCCTATATCTTCTCTTATAGATACTTCTGCTAAACCAACTTCATAAGACCTATTTAATAAACTGTATGGATTTTGAATTGACATCATTCTTGGAAGATCTTTATCTTTTGAAAGTTGAATATAATTCATAACTCCCCATGGGGTTTCATTTGACAAACCAACATACCTAATTTTACCCTGTCCAATAAATTTTTTTAAGTTTTCAAGAACATCTTCAAATTTATTCCAGTCATTCTCTTTATGTTCGTAACCTAGTCTTCCAAAGTTATTAACATTTCTTTCAGGCCAATGTAGTTGATAAAGATCAATATAATCGGTTTTTAATCTTTTTAGACTTCCATGGAGAGCATTCTCTAAGTTTTTGCCTGTAAAACTATTTTCTCCATTTCTCATATATTTTCTACTAGGACCACCCACTTTGGATGCGAGTATTACGTCTTTTCTTTTTTTTGTTTTTTCAAACCAATTTCCAATTATAGTTTCTGTATGACCATATGTTTCAGCTTTTGGTGGAACTGCATAAAGTTCAGCTGTATCCCAAAAATTTACTCCATTATCTAAAGAGTAATTCATTTGTTCAAATGCCTCATTTTGGGTATTTTGTTCACCCCAAGTCATTGTCCCAAGACAAATTGTACTTACATTTAGCTCAGTATTTCCTAGTTTTTTATAATTCATAATTTATGTAGTATTTGTTACATTTATTTTGACGACTTGAAAATCTTAAAAAAAAATCTTATATAAATAATATGGAATTCAATAAAGATAATATTTTAAATAAAGCAACAACAGCCAAGCAAACTGTTGTTATGGATGAAGGCTTAAGAGCCTACATGCTTAAAGTTTATAACTATATGGCAACTGGTGTCTTGCTTACTGGAATAATAGCACTTTTATCATTTAAAATGTCTGTAGTAACAGATTTAAATGGAGCAATTGTTGGATTAACAGAATTTGGGAATGCAATTTATTTATCAGGTTTAAAATGGATTGTAATGTTAGCTCCATTAGGAATTGTGTTTTACATGAGTTTTGGAATTAATAAAATGAGTGCTTCAAGAGCTCAGACAACTTTCTGGTTATTTGCTGCATTAATGGGATTATCTCTTTCATCAATATTACTTGTTTACACAGGTTTAAGTGTAACAAGAGTATTCTTTATTTCTTCAGCAACATTTGGTGCAATGAGCATCTATGGCTATACAACAAAAAGAGATTTAACTAAGATGGGATCTTTTTTAATGATGGGTTTGATAGGAATTATAATTGCATCAGTAGTAAATATATTCTTAAAATCATCAATGATGTATTTTGCAATATCAATAATCGGTGTTTTAGTATTTGTTGGCTTAACTGCATACGATACACAAAAAATTAAAAATATGTATGCTGCCTCAGACAGCGGTGAGTTAATGGGTAAAAAAGCCGTTATGGGAGCATTAACTTTATATTTAGATTTTATAAATTTATTTATAATGCTTTTAAGATTATTTGGTCAAAGAAGATAAAAACTAAATTTTTTTCCAATCAACTTTATTCAAGAGTATCTTAAGATCATATGAATTTTTTAGTATCTTACCATTAGTATCTGTAATTAAATATTTAAGATTTTTATTTGAAGGCTTAAAGTTTTTACAAATTTTATATATAGCTTTTTCAGCTGCGTTTTTAAAAACACTAAAACTTACCTGCTTTCCCGAAATAGAAAGACCATAGTCTTTCCAATTGCCCGAGGAAACCATTTTTGCATAAAGATCTAATATAATTTTTAATTCAGTTCTCTCAAAAAAAAGTTTTTTATCTTCATCTTTTTTCGTATTATTTACTACTAATTTTAAATTTCTATTCATTCAGTTTATGTTTGTTTATTAATCCTATTTGAAAAGCGGTAAAAATAAAGGTTATTGGCAACATTCCCCAAACTTTAAAGTTTACCCAAAATTCTTCTGATTGTGTTCTCCAAATTATTTCATTTAAAATCGCTAATCCAAAAAAGAAGTAAGTCCATCTTTTATTTAAAATCTCCCATCCTTCATCACTTAAGGGCATTGATTTTCCAAGTAATTTTTTTAAAACTGGTTCATTCGTAAAGTATTTGCCAAACATTAATGCAAGACCAAACAAAATATTTATTATTGTTGGCTTCATGTAAATAAATATAGGATCATCAAAATAAATTGTTAAACCACCAAACAATGTAATCAATATTCCGCTTATTAATGGTACCTTTGGAATTGTTTTTTCAACAATCCACATAATTAAAACTGCTATTATTGTTGCAACTATGAGTGGAGGTATTGCAACAATTAAATTTTTATCATTGTTATAATAAAAATAAAAAAATATTACCAAAGGCCCTAAATCAGTAACAAATTTTAAAACAGATTTATTCACTGCTACATAATAGCAGAATAATAAAACAATTATATTTTTTTTATTGATTTTTAATTTTAAATATCCATATTTATGGTGTGACTGTTCAAAAAGGAAAATTTTCTATTGGAGATGTTGTAAAACATAAGCACTTCGATTTTAGAGGTGTAATTTATGATGTTGATTTTGAGTTTAATAATTCTGAGGAGTGGTATCAATCTATACCAAAAAACGTAAGACCTAGAAAAGACCAACCATTTTATCATCTGTTAGCTGAAAATGACGAAATCACCTACGAAGCATACGTTTCTGAGCAAAATTTATTAGTGGATGACTCTGATGAACCAATTAAACACCCTCTAATCAACGAGATATTCTCAGGGAAAAAAGGCTCTGGTTATTTTAAGCCTTCTAATTAAGCTAATTTACATTATTTAAACACATTTCGTGCAAACCTTTGTCATAGATTTTTTCTAAAGTAAATTATATTTTGACCAAGGATGTTTTATCCCATTTATTTTATCTCCCTCTGCGTTCTTGGTCAGAATAACTCACCAGAAAAATTTTCATAATTTAAATTTGTGTTATAGATAACAGAAAATGTTTAAGTATTTAAAACCAAATAATTTATTAAAAATAATAAATAAAACACAAAAATTTGTATTTGTTATTTTTTTAGTAATTATAAGCATTGGCCTTGTTGAGGCTTTAATACTTTCTCCAGAAGATTATAAACAAAGCGATTCGGTGAGAATTATGTATGTCCATGTTCCAGCAGCTTGGATTTCTCTTGGAATTTTTTCTTTAATTGCTGTTTTGTCATTTGGTATTTTAGTTTTTAAAAATAAGAATCTTTCTTTAATAACAAAAAGCTTAGCACCATCTGGTTTTGTTTTTAATGTTATTGCTTTGGTTACAGGATCCATTTGGGGTAAACCTACTTGGGGAACCTGGTGGGCATGGGATGCAAGAATAACATCAATGTTATTACTTGCTTTTTTCTATTTAATGTTTCTTCTAAGTTGGAGGGTAACTGACAATGAGGAAAAAGCTGTAAAGATTAGTTCGTACATAGCGATAATAGGTTTAATAAATGTCCCAATAATCAAATTTTCTGTTGAATGGTGGTCAACATTGCACCAACCTTCTTCAGTAAATATTTTTACAGAAACCTCCATTCATGCTTCTATGTTGTTACCTTTAGGTATAATGACTGCGGCATTTGCACTTTTTTCGCTTTTGATATTTTTGATGAAATATAATACAGAACTGATAAAAATAAAAAATAAAGGATTAGATAGATTATGATTAACGAAGTTTTATACATGAATGGATATGGTCTCTATGTATGGTCTTCTTTTGCATTTACTCTTTCTTGTTTCTGTATTTTATATTCAGTAATCAAACTTCAACTTGTTAAAGAGCAAAAGAAATTCAGGACGCGTTTTGAAAATTTAGATACTGATAAAATTGAAATAGCAAAAAAACAAGAGACATATAAAGAAATACTAGCTACCTCATCTGCATCTAAAATTTAATTTTTATTTTCATGTATGGTAAAAAAGTTAAATTAAGAGCCATCTTTATATTATCTATATTCTTTTCATTTATCTTAATTGTATTTTTAGTTTTTAAATCACTTGAGGAAAACGTTGTTTATTTTAAATCACCTACAGAAATAAAAAATTTAACAGAGTTGACATCAAAAAAAATAAGAGTTGGTGGAATGGTTAAATCAAAATCAATTAATGTTAATCAGTCAGAAGTTAACTTTGTTATAACTGACTTTAAAAATGAATTAATCGTTAATTATAGTGGTTCTGTTCCAAATTTATTTGAAGAAGGAAAAGGAGTTGTGGCTGAAGGTTTTTTAAAAGATCGTAATTTTTTAACTGCGGTTAAAATATTAGCAAAACATGATGAAAATTATATGCCACCTGAGGTGAAAGAGGCATTAAAAGAGAGTAATTAATGCTAAACCAAATTGGAAATTATTCACTTTATATTGCTTTACTGTCATCTATTTTAATAATCATTCAATCTCCAATATTATTAAATCAAAATAATATAAATGTCAGTGGAAGAATTTTTTCACTAATTTCTATTCAATCATTAATGATTATAATAAGTTTCATTGCTCTTATAATAGCCTTTATAATCTCAGATTTTAGTAATGAGACAGTATATACTAATTCTCATACCTCTAAACCTTTATTCTATAAAATCTCAGGAACATGGGGAAACCATGAGGGAAGTTTACTTCTTTGGTTATTAGTATTATCAATTTTTTTATTAATTTTTACAATTACTTCAAAAAATCTTTCAAATAAATATAGAATTCTTACTTTATTTTTTCAGGAAATAATAATTGCAGGATTTTTATTATTTATTCTTTTTACCTCAAATCCCTTTATGAGTTTATTCCCAATTCCAAACGAGGGAACTGGTTTAAATCCAATACTTCAAGACCCAGCATTAGCAATTCATCCACCAATATTATATTTAGGATATGTTGGAACATCTATTATTTTTTCTTCTTCGCTCGCAGCCTTAATATCAGGTTCTGTAAATAAAACCTGGGCCAAGCATATAAAGAATTGGGTACTGGTTTCATGGATTTTTTTATCTATTGGAATTTTATTAGGATCTATATGGGCTTATTATGAACTAGGATGGGGAGGTTTTTGGTTTTGGGATCCAGTTGAAAATGTATCCCTGATGCCATGGTTTTGTTTAACGGCTTTATTTCACACTATTTTAATTTTGGAAAAAAGAGAAATGTTTCATTCCTGGGCAGTAATTTTATCAATTACAACTTTTTCATTAAGTATGAGTGGAACATTTTTAGTTAGATCTGGTATTTTAAATTCAATCCATACTTTTGCAAATGATCCATCAAGGGGAGTTTTTATTCTTTGTTTTTTATTTATATTAATTACGTTGTCTATTTTTATTTATTTTTTTTATCAAAACAAAATCAAAAACAATTTCACAAAAACTTATATTGTTAGTAAAGAAACAGCTGTTCTAGTTAATAACTTGTTTATGATGTTTTTTTTATCAGTTGTCTTAATTGGCACGGTTTATCCAATATTTCTAGAAGTAGTAAATAATGATAAAATTTCAGTTGGTCCCCCTTTTTATCATAAATTAATTGTACCTTTTTTGATTCCTTTTTTAATTTTTATGGCAATTGGACCAAATTTAAATTGGATTAAAGATAAAATAAATAAAATTAATCTACAGCAGCTTTTATTTTTTATTTTATCAATAATTATTTCTTTTATTTTTTTAAAAAGAGTTGGAATTTCATATCTATTTTCACTCCCACTTTTTATTGCAAGTATTTTTCTTTTCTTAATTACTATTAAAGATTTTTCAGTAAAAAAAACAAATTTATCTCAAAAAATATCTCATTTCGGTTTTAGCTTGTTTATTTTAAGTGTTTTAGTCAATGGTGTTCTTGCAAAAGAGTACTCATCAAATATGAAAGTTGGAGATGAAAGAAAATTTTTAAATAAAACAATTAAATTTGAAAGTCTTAAAGTAAATGAAAGTAAAAATTACCAGTCTTTAGAGGCAAATTTTAAAATTTCAGACAAAAATAATTCGATCAATCTGAAACCAGAAGTAAGAGTTTATGATCAGCCACAAACTATAACTAGTGAGGCCGATATAAAATCGACATTATATTCTGATAATTTTTTGGTATTTAATATATTAAAAAATGATGGATTTTATAATGTCAGGTATCAAATAAAACCGTTTATGATATGGATTTGGATATCAATAATATTAATCTCCTTTGGAGGGATATTAAGCATTGTAAAAAAAAATGGTTAAAAATATTAAGCTAATAGCAGTAGTTTTTTTAGTTATTGTAAGTTTTTTTATTCTTCTTAAAGGCCTTAATAAAACAAATAATTATTCCCCAAATTTAAACTCAAGTAATATTGATTTTAACTTTAAAGCTAAGTTTCTTTACTCTAATGAGGAGACAACATTATACGAATTGATAAATGATAAAGATTTTTCATTAATAAATATATGGGCTTCATGGTGTCTACCATGTAGAGATGAGCATCCTTATTTATTAAATTTAAATTCGTTAGGTAAATTCAATATTATTGGAATTAACTATAAAGATAGTGAAGTAAATGCAAAAAAATTTATTAAAGAATTGGGTAATCCTTATTCTAAAATTGTAGTTGACCCTTCGGGAGTTAATTCAATTGAGCTAGGTGCATACGGAGTACCTGAAACAATTCTCATAAATAACAATTCTAAAACTATTTTAAAAAAATATATTGGTCCACTTGATGATAAAAAACTTGCTGAACTTAAAATGATAATCAAAAATGAAAATTAAAATTTTAGTACTTACAATATTTTACTTAATAGTTTCTTTTAATCTATCAAATGCAGCTAATTCTGAAAAGGTTGATCAAATTTCAAAAAATTTGAGATGTTTAATTTGTCAAGGACAATCAGTTTATGACTCTCAATCTGATTTTGCTTTAAGTATGAAAATTTTAATTCAAAATAAAATCGATGAAGGTAAAAATGATGAACAGATTTATGATTTTCTTAAGAGCAAATATGGAGAGTGGATAGTTTATGATCCAGAAATTAACAAAAACACAGTTTTACTTTGGGTATTACCTTTGATTTTATTTGTTTTTGGCGGTATTTTAATTCTTAGAAAAGTATCTATAAAGTAGGTACAAATTTTTATGCAAACCATTTTAAAATTATTGTTAATTTATTTTTTGCTGGGTTTTAATTTAGCAAAAGCAGATGGACATAGTTCTAATGAAAATTGGAGTTTTTACACTGGGACTTTTGATTTTAGTGATGAGGGAAAAAAGTCTACTTTAATTGGTATACAGCATGTTAATACTGGAAAAGATAAAGAGAGCTTTTTAGGAATCCTTCAACCAGTAACAGGTCTAATGGTGACAGCAGATAACGCGGCATATATTTATACAGGTTTTCAAATTTACAATGAGGGTCCTTTGAAGTTTACTCCAAGCTTTACTCCTGGTCTATATTCTAAAGGTGATGGTAAAGATTTAGGACATGTGATTGAGTTTAAAACAGAAATACAAATTTCTTATGAATTTTCATCAAATAGTGAAATAGCACTGTCATATAACCATATATCAAACGCGAGCCTTGGGGATAAAAATCCTGGGGCAAATAGTTATATGTTTAATTATATAAAAAAATTTTAAATTAAGATTATGAATTTAAAAGACTGTCACAATTTTGGTGATTTTAGAAAATTAGCTAAAAAAAAATTACCTTCTCCAATTTTTCACTACATTGATGGTGCAGCTGATGATGAGATAACGTATGCAAGAAATACTAGTGCTTTTGATGATGTTGATTTAGTTCCAAATGTTTTAAGAGGAGTTGAAAATGTTGATCTTTCAACAACAATATTTGGAAAAAAATTGGATTTACCGTTTTACCTAGCACCCACAGCATTACAAAGACTTTTTCATTATGATGGAGAAAGAGCAGTTGGAAAGGCAGCAAAAAAATTTAATACAATGTTTGGTGTTTCAGCTTTGGCTACAGTCAGTGTAGAAGAAATTTCTGCTATGATTGATACTCCTAAGATGTTTCAATTTTATTTTCACAAAGATAGAGGCTTAAATGACTCTTGTTTAGAGAGAGCTAAAGCAGCAAAATTCGATGTAATGGCTTTAACGGTGGATACTATTACAGGTGGAAACCGAGAGAGAGATTTAAGAACTGGATTTACATCTCCGCCTAAATTAACTCTATCAAGTTTGTTTAGTTTTGCCACTAAGCCTATGTGGGGAATAAACTATCTGACTAAAGGTAAATTTGAATTACCACACCTTCAAGATTTTGTGAAAGAAGGTACAAGCACTAACTCTTCAATTGGGAGTTATTTTTCTACTATGTTAGACCAATCTATGAATTGGAAAGATGCTGAAAAACTTTGTTCTCAATGGGGTGGCCATTTTGCGCTTAAAGGTATTATGAGTGTTGAAGATGCAAAAAAAGCTGTAGATATTGGTTGCACTGGAATTATGGTTTCAAATCACGGAGGAAGACAACTTGATGGTTCTAGATCTCCTTTTGATCAACTTGCAGAAATTGTTGATGCTGTTGGCGATAAACTTGATGTTATATGTGAAGGCGGAATTCATAGAGGAACTCACATGCTAAAAGCATTATCTTTAGGAGCTAAAGCTTGTTCAGGTGGAAGACTTTATCTTTATGCTTTAGCTGCAGCAGGTCAAGCAGGAGTGGAAAGAGCACTAAATCAATATAAAACTGAACTGCAACGAGATATGAAACTAATGGGTTGCACAAAAATCAGTGATCTAAACAGAAGTAATTTAAGATTCAGAATATAATGAGTTTGAGCAATTGCTATAACTTTGATGACTTTAGAAAGTTAGCAAAAAAAAAACTACCTTCACCTATTTTTCATTATATAGATGGAGGGGCAGATGATGAAGTTACAATGAATAGAAATACAGATTCATTTAATGACTGTGATCTAATTCCAAATATTTTAAATAGTGTTGGTGAACCTGATTTAAAAACAGAGGTCTTTGGAACAAAAATGGATATGCCAATCTTTTTATCACCTACGGCTATGCAAAGTTTATATCACCCAGACGGAGATAAGGCTTCTGCTCGTGCTGCAGAAAAATTTGGTACGATATACAGTATGTCTACCATGGCTTCCTTTTCGATTGAAGAAATTGCAAATCTTTCAAGTGGGCCGAAAATTTTCCAATTGTATATTCATAAGGATCAATCGATAACTAATGACTTAATTGATAGATGTAAAAGAGCAAACTTCAATGGAATGTGTATCACAGTTGACACTATTGTTGCTGGAAATAGAGAAAGAGATCACAGGACAGGTTTTACAACACCACCAAAATTTACTTTAGATAGTTTAATGAGTTTTGCCATGAGACCTCAGTGGGTCTTTAATTATTTTACGCATAAAAAATTTGAATTAGCAAATCTTAAAGATAAAGTTGATAAGGGTACAAATATTGCCCAATCTGTTATGGGATATATAAATGAGCAATATGATCCTGCCATGAATTGGAAAGATGCAGAGTATTGTATAAAAAAATGGGACGGTCCAATTGCACTTAAAGGAGTTATGTCAGTTGATGACGCTAAAAGAGCAATAGACATAGGATGTACCGCTATAATGATATCAAACCATGGTGGAAGACAACTTGACGGGTCTAGATCTCCTTTTGATCAAGTAAAAGCTATAAGAGATGCTGTTGGAGATAAATTAGAGGTAATTTTAGATGGTGGAGTTCGAAGAGGAACACATGTTCTTAAAGCTTTAGCAGCAGGTGCGACAGCTTGTAGTTTTGGTAAAGCTTTTTTGTTTAGTTTAGGGGCTGGTGGCCAAGAAGGAGTAGAAAGATTACTACAAAATATGCATGATGAAATAAGACGTAACATGATCTTGATGGGATGCAAAAGTATAAGAGACTTAGATGAGTCCAAAATTATTTATAGAAGATAAAAAATTTTAATTAATAGACATAGATAACCTTTTCAGTTAGTTTTCTCACTTTAAAAAATAAAATTATGATATTGGCAAAAAATTTAGAAAACTTAGGAACAGAGTCTGCATTCAGCGTATTAGCTGAAGCTAAAGCATTAGAAGCAAAGGGTCACCCAATGATACATTTGGGATTAGGTCAACCGGATTTTAAAACACCAAAACATGTAGTTGAAGCTGCAAAAAAAGCTTTAGACGATGGTCATCATGGATATGTTATGTCTAACGGAATTCCAGAATGTAGAGAAGCTGTAACAAGATGGATTAAAAAACGATATAATTCAGATATTGATGCTGAAAGAATTTTGATTATGCCAGGTGGTAAGCCTACAATGAGTTATGCAATTCAATGTTTTGGTGAACCAGGAGCAGAAATAATTCATCCTACACCTGCCTTCCCAATTTATGAGTCAATGATAAATTATACTGGTTCAACACCAGTACCATACGATCTTACTGAAGATAAAGATCTTAAATTTGATCCAGATAAAATATTATCTTTAATTACTGATAAAACTAGATTGTTAATTTTAATTAACCCAAATAACCCAACGGGAAGTTTTGTTGAGAAGCCAGTGATAGATTATTTTGCTAAAGAGTTAGAAAAACATCCACATGTTACGATCTTAAGCGATGAAATCTATAGTAGACAAATTTTTGACTACAAAGAAATGCCATCGTTTTTTCATTATGAAAATTTAAGAGATAGGTTAATTGTATTAGAAGGTTGGAGTAAAGCATATTCAATGACTGGATGGAGATTAGGTTGGAGTTTTTGGCCGAAAGAACTAGTTGAACATGTGAATAAATTATTAATCAACAGTGTGTCTTGTGTAAATGCAGCAGCACAATTTGCTGGTATAGCTGCATTGGATGGACCAGATGATTCAATTAAAGATATGTTAGATAAGTTTACTTTAAGAAGAAATTTAATTCATAAAGGTTTAAATGATTTACCAGGGATAGAGTGCAGTCTCCCAGGTGGAGCATTTTATGCATTTCCAAATGTAAAAGGTACTGGAATGACAGGCGCAGAATTTTGTAAAAAAGCAATGCATGAAGCTGGTGTTGCAATAGTGCCTGGAACAGCATTTGGACAAACTTGCCAAGACTACGTAAGATTTAGTTTTGCCGCATCTAGAGATAACATACAGCAGGCCTTAGAAAATATAGGCAAGATGCTTTCTAAATAGGCTGTATTTTTAAAAGATTTTTCTGTAATATTTACTTATGAATGAGAATGTACAAACAGAATTGAAAAAAATCTTTAACGGAAGATTTTCAACCTCAGAGTCCACACGAGCAAATTATGCAAGAGGTGAAGATACGTATGATCCAATTCTTTCAAAAGCTGTAGTATTTCCAGAAACAAATGAGGAAGTTTCTCAATTATTAAAACTATGTAACGAACATAAAATACCTGTAGTTCCATTTGGTACAGGTACTTCTTTAGAAGGTCATGTTGTTGGAAATCAAAACGGAATAACAATTTCTTTAGAAAAAATGAATAAGGTTTTAAGTGTAAATGCTGAAGACTTTGATTGTAGGGTTCAAGCAAATGTAACAAGAAAACAATTAAATGAATACTTAAGAGAAGACGGAGTTTTCTTTCCAATTGATCCAGGTGCCGATGCTGCTCTTGGTGGTATGGCAGCAACATCAGCTTCAGGTACAATGGCTGTGAAATATGGAACTATGAGAACTGTAATTTCAGGTCTAACAGTTGTTCTTCCAAATGGAGATATTATTAAAACAGGAGCTAGAACAAAAAAAACTTCTGCTGGATATAATCTGACAAATTTATTCATAGGTTCAGAGGGAACGCTTGGAATAATTACTGAAGTACAATTAAGATTATCACCTATACCTGAAAGTATAATGAGTGCAGTATGCTATTTTCCAGATTTAGACTCTGCAGTTAAAGCTTCTCAAGAAGTTATTCAATATGGTGTTCCAATTGCAAGAATTGAAATGCTTAATAAAGACCAAATGGAAATTAGTATTAAGTATTCTAAATTAGAAAATATAAAAGCATCACCTACTCTATTTTTTGAATTTCATGGTAGTGAAGCATCAAATAATGAAAATATTGGAATTGTTGAAGAAATTTCAAAAAGTAATGGTGGAAGTGATTTTCAATGGGCGTCTTCTCCTGAAGAGCAAAAAAAATTATGGAAAGCAAGACACGATGTTTACTATTCGGTTAAAGCTTTAGGAAATGATATGAAAGTTTATTCTACAGATGTATGTGTACCAATTTCAAGATTAGTTGAGTGTATTTCATGGGCAGAAAAAGAAGTTCAAAAGCTGGGTCTAACTGCTCCAATGGTAGGTCATGTTGGTGATGGAAATTTTCATTCTATCGTTCTTTATGATCCAGATGATGAGGATAAACAAAAAAGAATAAGACAATATAGTGATGATTTAATCAATAAAGCACTTGAACTTGAAGGAACTATTACTGGAGAACATGGTATAGGACTTCAAAAAAAACATTACTTACTAAGAGAACATCCGGATAATGTACCAGTCATGAAGTCTATTAAACGATCAATAGATGTAAATAATATAATGAATCCTGGTAAAATTTTTGATTTAAATTAATCTAACTTAATGAAAAAAATATTGGTCACCAGAAGATTGTTAAGATCTTGTGAGGATAAAGCAAAAGAAATCTTTGATGCAAATTTAAATCTTAACGATGAACTATATTCACAAAAAAAATTAATTGAAATGAGTGAAGGCTGTGATGGTATACTATCGGCTTTAACAGATAAGCTTGATGCTGATACAATCAATCAATTACCAGACTCTGTCAAAATACTTTCTAACTTTGCAGTTGGATTTGGAAATATTGATTTAGAAGCAGCAAAAAATAGAGGAATAGCCGTAACTAATACTCCAGATGTTTTAACTGATGCAACAGCAGAAATAGGAGTTCTTTTAATTCTTGGTGCTTGCAGAAGAGCTTCTGAGGGAATTGAAAGAGCTAGAGAAGGTGGATGGGTTTGGTCAGCAGATTTATTAATTGGAAAACAATTAACAGGTACAAGGTTAGGTATTTTAGGAATGGGAAGAATAGGACAAAAAATTGCTAAAGTTGCTAAATCTCTTGGAATGATAATTCATTATCATAACAGATCAAAACTTAGTGAGGAAAAAGAACAAGGTGCAATTTATCATGATAATTTAAAAGATCTTTTATCTGTATCGGATGTGTTGTCTATATGTTGTCCAGCATCAAAAGAGACAATTGATATGATTAATAAAGATACAATCGAATATTTACCAAAGGGTGCAATTGTTACTAATGTTGCAAGAGGTGACATAATTGAAGACGAGGCAATGGTTGATGCACTGGATAGAAGAAAAGTTTATGCAGTTGGGTTAGATGTTTATAAAAACGAGCCAAACTTAAATAAAGGCTACTACAAACATAAAAGTGCATTTATACTTCCTCATTTAGGCAGTGCTACAAAGGAAACTAGAACAGCCATGGCAAATTTGGCTATAGATAACTTAGATGAGTACTTTAAGACAGGAAATTGTAAAAACAAAGTCAATTAACAATCTCAAGTTGTATTTAACCTATTTGTCCTAATTTTTAAAATGACTCTAAGTTACATTTATGTTTAATTATCATTAGTTAATTAACTATAGAGGAGAAATAAATGATTAAAGACAAAAAACTAATGAAGGTAAAAAAAACACCTTCAAGACGTAAGTTCTTTAAAGCTGCTGCTGCAACAGGTGTTGCCGCTGTAGCTGCATCATCTTTGTCTGCTCCAGCTGTTGCCAAAGACAGAATTGAAGTTTCAATGGTAGCAACTTGGGGAAGAGATTTCCCAGGGCTAGGTACTGGTGCACAAAGATTTGCGCAAAGAATTGGTGATGTAAGTGATGGAAGAATTCAAGTTACTTACTACGCTGCGAACGAAAGAGTTAAGGCATTTGACTCATTTGATGAAGTTGCATCAGGTAACTCTCAAATGTATCATGCTGCAGACTATTACTGGGTGAAAAAAGATCCTGCTTGGGGTTACTTCACAGCAGTACCTTTCGGTTTCACTTACACAGAAATGAATGCTTGGATCAGATTTGCTGGTGGTCAACAATTATGGGATGAATTAGCAGATAAATTTGGTCTAAAAAATTTCATGTGTGGTGATACAGGAGTTCAAATGGGTGGATGGTTTAACAAAAAAATCAGAAGTCCAAATGACTTTAAAGGTTTAAAAATGCGTATGCCTGGATTAGGTGGTCAAGTTATCGGTAAACTTGGAGGATCTCCAGTTTCACTTCCTGGTGGACAAATTTATGAAAACTTAGTGTCTGGTGCAATTGATGCAACAGAATGGGTTGGTCCATGGAATGATGAAGCAATGAAATTCCAAGAAGCAGCTAAATACTACTACTATCCTGGAATGCACGAACCTGGTTCAATGTTAGCTTGTGGATGTAATAAATCTTGGTTTACAAGTTTATCAAAATCAGATCAGTTGTTAATCGAAGCTTGTGCATCTACTGAAAACGACGTTATGATGTCAGAGTACAATGCTAAAAACGGAGCAGCATTAGCTAGATTGATAAACGACCATGGTGTTAAACTAGAGAAGTTTAGTGATAAAGTTTACGATGGTTTTGGAAAAGCAGCAGAGGAAGTTTTTGAGGAAACTAGAGCAAGTAGTGGTCTCGCTGAGAGAATCCACACAAGTTTCTTAAAAGCTAGAAAAGAAATTGGTGCTTGGACAAACCTATCAGACTCACCTTACATTCAGCAAAGAAACAGAGTGCTAGGAATGTAATTACGTCTTTTATGTAATTAAAAGGGCCCTTAATTGGGCCCTTTTTTTTAGTTTCAATAAAAGTAAATTTTTAGTATTAAAAAAAACCTATGGATTCCGAAAGTAAGATTACAGCACGTTATTTAAGAATTTTAAGCTACTCTGTGTTAGCTTTTACTCTAGCGTTTTTAATAAATAATGTTCTTACAGTTTGGGTCGACTGGCCAGGAGTAAAAAAAATTTTTTCTCATTACGAATTATTTGGTTTTAAACAAAAAGCTCTTCAAGGATCAGAATTAAATTATGGTTATTTGCAAATTGGAATTTATTTGATTTGTATTGCTGGAGTTATTTTATACGTTTTTAAAACATATTCTCAGACACTGGAACATGATTCAGAAATATTATCAAAATTTTCTGCATATTTAGTTAGATCATCTTTTTGGGCTGTATTTCTAGTTGGTGTTGCTGATTTTATAATTTCATTCATGGTTGTAGAAAGACTATGGGAAGCTATTTTCAGTCCTGAGGTTAAAGCTTTTATGGTTAAAGCCCCTGAAAGAATCACATTTATACATTTCCCAATTATTTTAGGATCTTTCATAATTGGTTATTTTACAAAATCAGTCGGATTTATTTGGCTTGCAGTTCTAGTCGTACTAAGTGAATTTGTAATAGTATTATCAAGATTTATATTTTCTTATGAGCAAGCTTTTCAGGGAGATCTTGTAAGATTTTGGTATGCAGCGCTATATCTATTTGCAAGTGCATATGCTCTAATACATGAAGGACATGTAAGAGTAGATGTCCTTTACTCTTCATTTAGTGAGAGAAAAAAAGCATGGACAAATTCGATAGGTTCAGCACTTCTTGGGGTTCCACTTTGTTTAATAGTTATTTTTTATGGTTTAAACGGTAAGGCTAGCATTATTAATGGACCAGTAGTTGCTTTTGAAGTAACTCAACAAGGTTCTAATGGACTGTATCTACTTTATTTAATGGCAGTTTATTTAGCAGTTTTTGCAGTTACGATGTTATTACAATTCACAAGTTATTTTATGAGTAGTAGTCACAAACTTCTTCAAGACGAGGAAGAAATGAATATTTCTAATGTCAATAAAGAAAATGACGTAAATATTGAAAATATAGAGAGCAGCAAATAATGGAATTATTTTTTTTAGCTATACTAGTTTTAATAATGATTGCAGCACTAGCTTCAGGGTATCCAGTTGCCTTTGCTCTTCCTGGTTCAGCTATCATATCTATCGGTTTAGCCGCTTTTTTTGGTTATCTTTTTGCTGGGGATGTTGATGCTTATTTTGCTGTGGATGGTCCAACCGAATGGCTTGTTGCTGGTATCACAAATTTTAGAAGTAATTACTGGGACGTTGAGACCGACACTTTAATTGCAATTCCCTTATTTATTTTTATGGGAATTATGCTTCAAAAATCAAAAATTGCTGAGGATTTATTAATAACTATGGGTCAATTATTTGGCCCGATACCTGGTGGTTTAGGTATTTCGGTAATATTTGTTGGTGCATTATTAGCTGCAACCACAGGTATTGTTGGAGCAACAGTCATTGCAATGGGATTAATTTCATTACCTACAATGTTAAACAACAATTATGACAGAAAACTTGCAAGTGGAATTGTTTGCTCCTCTGGAACTCTAGGACAGATTATACCTCCATCGATTGTATTGATTATCATAGCGGACCAATTAGCGAGCGCATCAGATGTTGCCAATAATATGAGGCAGAACGATTATAAAGCTTTAACAGGCGAATTTAATATGCCAGGTGAATTTAGAGTAGGTTCATCTAGTGCCGGCGACATGTTCCTTGGAGCACTTTTACCAGGATTAGTTCTTGTAGCTTTATATATGATCTATGTATTTTTCTATGCAAGAATAAAAAAAGGAGTTGCCCCACCTGTTCCATTTAAAGGTAACTTTGATTTCAAATTTTGGATGAGAGTTATTGTTATAATTATTCCTCCACTTGCATTAATTTTTGCTGTTTTAGGATCGATTCTTATGGGTATTGCAACTGTTAACCAAGCTGGTTCTATAGGAGCAATTGGAGCAACATTAATGGCGGGTTACCGTCTATTTCAAGGTAAGAAAAGTGCCTTCTATCCACTTATAATGATAATTGGATCATTAATACCCATTACTTTTTTTGCATCAAATTATGAACTTAACATAAAAAATATAGAAGAAAGAGATTTAGGAGCAATTTATATAACTGGTATTTTTGTAATCACTTTGGTTTATGGAATAGCATGGAGTTTTTGGAGAACATATAAAACAGAAAATGTTCTTAAAGAAGTAGTAACTGAAACATGCGTTACAACTTCGATGGTATTTATTATTCTATTAGGTGCTGCCATGCTTACATCAGGATTTAGAGCATTTGGTGGTGAAGAATTAGTAAGAGACTTCCTTCAAGATTTACCTGGTGGCTTTTGGACTCAGTTTGTAGTTGTCATGATTGTAATATTCTTACTTGGGTTCTTTTTAGATTTTATTGAAATCGCTGTTGTGGTTGTTCCAATAATTGCACCTATATTATTAGCTGAGACAGGAGCAAATGTTACAGCGGTCTGGTTAGGTGTTATGATTGGTGTTAATTTACAAACATCTTTTTTAACTCCCCCTTTTGGTTTTGCCTTATTTTATTTAAAAGGTGTTGCTCCAAAAGTGGTACAAACATTAGATATTTGGAAAGGTGTTGTTCCATTTATAATTTTACAACTCATTGGCCTAGCAATTGTAGGTTCTTATCCAAGTCTTGTGAATTATCTTCCAAATAGAGTTTATCTGACTTCAAATGTTGCACCTCCTCCTATGAATCCAAAACTTCAGTATTGTTTGCAAGAATATAAATTTGCAAAATATACAAACAACGCAGATGAAATAAAGAATAGTATAGATGATTTTGATTCAATAATACTTGCAAATTTACCAGCCGATAAGTTAAGTTATTTCCAACGTCATGTTGATAATTCAAATTATACATTTGAATTAGTTGATGATGTAAAAAGTGCCGAAGCTATTTACAATGATTATGCTGTTGACTATCGAGATTTGCATTTCAAAACAAGAAAAAAACAAAAAAAAATTTTTAAACTCAATAAAAAAATAGATAAATTTAAAGCTGAAATTAGAAATTTAGATGATGATGAGGTTTCTGAAAAAAATAAAATTGAACAAAGAATTGAGGACACAAAACTTGAAATTGACGAAATAGCAAACTCAATTTCTAAAGATTGGAAATCTAAAAATGATGAATTTAACAAGATTAATAAAGCAAAAAACTTAGCAGTAAAAAAATATCGTAAAACTGCAGACAATGCATACGATGATTTGATGTTGATAAAACTATTTATTTTAGATGCTGAAAAATTTGAAGAATTAAATGAAGACATTCAAATTCTTAAATCTAAAATTGATAATAGAGGCTATTTAGATGCTATTGATCATATTGATAATATGTTTGATAAAGTAGGAGAGATTTCTGGATCAGATGAATTTGCAGATAAATTAGACTATCTAATAACTATAATGGATGAAGATGAAAAAGATCCAGAACAAATTCAAAAAATAGCTAGTGATACTTATGCACATTTTGATCAAGAAGTAAGTTGGAGAAATGAATTTGACAAAAAATATATGGATAGAATAAATAATCACTTAACTGTATTAAGTGAAACTATTGGATTGAGATTACAACAAAAACTTACAAAAGAGCAAGCAATTTATGTTTCAAAATGTAATTCAGTACATAGAGATATTTCTCTCAATTTTTGATTAACTTGTAATCTGTTCAATTATATTTGTCCTTTTATATAAACTAAGTCTTTCTGCTTTGTCTTTTAATTTGTTATACTCAGTTTTTAATGTAAGGGTTTTTACATTAATTTTATTTCCAATTTCAATTATTGACCCAATAATTGGATCTATTTCTAAAGGACGTTTTGCATGTAAGTCTTGCGTTGTCGAGGGTTTGTGACCAATAATAGAGACAGCAGCTTTAATTCTCTGATCGATTGAGACGTTGAATTTTACACCTATTTTCTCTCCTACTAACTGACATTCTTCCATCAATTTTCTTACGGTGTTTAATAATTCTGGGTCATTACCAATTTCATCCAAAGTCTTATCATATAATGCGCTTACTATATTAAATGAGCAATTACCCCAGAGCTTTATCCATATTTCATCTCTTAGATTACTTTTTTGTGGAGCTTTTAAGCCTCCTGCAATTAATAAGTCTGCAATAATTTTAAGTCTTTCTGATTTTGACCCATCTGGTTCGCCTAATGTAAATCTTTCACCACCATTGTGTTTAATAACACCAGGTTCAGTAATTTCAGCTGCTGGATAAACCACACATCCAAGAGCTCTTGAAGGCTTCAAAGAATTCCAAATTTTACCATCAGGATCAACACTATCTATATGTTTCTCATCTAAGTTTGTCCCCGTGTTAGCTTTATGAAAATACCACCAAGGTAAGCCATTCACAGCAGATATTATAGTTGTATTTTTTCCAATTAAGCTTTGAAGAGAATCAACTATATTAGAAATTGCATGAGCTTTTACTGATATAAAAATATAATCTTGAATTCCAAGTTCTTTGGGATCATCTGTTACTTTTAATTTAAAGTTTTCTGTTTTATCTTTTTTAATTAATGTTAAACCATTTTCCTCAATAGCTTTTTTGTGTGGACCTCTGGCTATAAGTGATAAATCAATATTATTTTTACTTAAACATGCAGCTAAATATCCACCAATAGATCCTGCGCCAAATATACAAACTTTTGTCATTAATTATTTAAACCAAATTTTTTTGCTAAAACATTTCTTTGTAATTTACCAGTTGCTCCTTTTGGAATTTCTTCAACAAAAAAAATTTTTTTTGGTATTTTAAACTTAGCAAGTTTTTCTTGAGCATATTCTAAAACATCATTTTCTGAACATGCCTCACCACTTTTTATTATAATTGCACTAGCAATATTTTCTCCAAGCATTTTGTCTTCATACCCAAAACAAACTGCTAGATCTATTAATGGATGGTCCATTAATACATTATCAACTTCTAATGGTGATATTTTTTCTCCACCTTTATTAATTATTTCTTTCAATCTTCCTGAAATCTTTAAATAACCCTCATTATCGAAATAACCTTGATCGCCAGTTCTAAACCAACCATTGGTAAAACTTGTTTTGTTTGCTTCTTCGTTATTATCGTATCCAAGAGTTACATTTTCACCTTTTATACACACTTCTCCTTCATCACCTTGATTTAGCACTTCCCCATTTTCATTCATAATACATACTTCCGGACCTGCTGGAAGGCCTACAAATCCTGCTTTTTGTTGCTTGGGTGGCAATGGATTAGAAGTCATTTGGTGAGTAGCTTCTGTCATACCGTATGCTTCAATCACTGGGCAACTAAAAACATCATTTAGATCTTTGAATACCACTGGCGGTAAAGATGCAGATGATGATCTAATTAATCTTAGTTTTAGTAGCTTAGCAACTTCTAAATTTCTACGTGCTCTTAATAAAATCGCCTGATGCATTGTAGGCACCCCTGAGTACCAAGTTATTTTTTCTGATTTAGCCATATCTAAAAACTTGATAGCATTAAAACCATTTGATGCACATACAGATGCCCCAGCTTTCATTGATGAAGCTAAAATAGCTATAAGACCATGTATATGAAAAAGTGGCATAATATTAAGACAATGGTCATTTTTAGAAAGATTTAAACTTTTAGAAATATTTTCTGCAGAAGAAAAAATATTTTTATTTGTTAAAGGAACAATTTTTGGTCTTGATGTAGTACCAGAAGTGTGTAGCACTAATGCTTCATCATTTTCATCAGGTAAAGAATATTCACTTTCTTTTTCATAAATATTAAATATTCCTGAAGGTCCATCCTTTTCTGGATTAATCTCGCATAATTCTATTTTTAATTTTTTTGCTACATCGACAACTGGATTTTCAGAATTTTTCTCAACCAAAACAATTTTTGGATTTAAATCTTTTAAATAAAATTCATACTCCTCAGATTTATATGATGGATTTAAAGGTGCAGCAGACATATAGCTTGAAATAGCTAAAAAACTTGAAGCCATATATGGCCCATTTGGTAAAACTATCGCTGCTCTATCTTTGTTTGATAATCCATTTCCAGCCAGCTGTTTAGAAATTTTATCTATAAATGATTTTAAATCTTTGTAATTTAGTTTTGTACTTATTTCAGAGGTTAGAGCAATATTTTCATCATTCACCTTTTCAAAAATGTTTCTAACAATTCTTTTTGACATTATTTAGTACCCTTTTGCGTAACCATCTTTTCTAGGATCAGATCCTCCTAAAAGATCCCCTTCTGCACGATTTATTTTAATAGCTTGACCTCCACCATGAGTGCCATCAATATACTCAACATTATGACCGATTTCTTTCAATTCGTTAAAAATTTGATTATCAACTGATTTTTCAAGCTTATAAATATTGTTAAAATGAAAAGCTCTTGGAAAACTTAAAGCCTCTTGAGGACCCATGCCGTAATCAATCATATTATTTAAAACATGCACCTGTCCTACTGGTTGATATTGCCCTCCCATAACTCCATAGCTCAAAGTTGTATTGTTATCTTTGTCAATGACCATACCTGGAATTATAGTATGTAATGGTCTTTTTAAGCCCTCAATACAGTTTGGATGTCCATGCTCTACTCTGAAATTTGTACCCCTGTTATGTAAAAGTATTCCACTTTTATTTGTAGTGATACCTGATCCAAATACATAACAAACTGAATTAATGATGGACACACTATTTAAGTCTTTATCTACAACTGTTAGATAAATAGTTTCTGGGTGAGCTGGAATATTTAAGTCACCAACATCACTGCATGAATTGAGCTTAATTTTATTAAAAATATCCTCAATATTTTTATCACTTAAAATTTCATCTAAATCAAAATTTACAAAATTTGGATCGCCTAAGCTTGTTTCTTTAACTTTATAAGCTTGTTTTGTAACTTCGGCTTCAAGATGAAATCTTTCTGTACTGTTGAATTTATAGTTATGAATATTTAGTTTTTCTAACAATTTCATCATAATCAAAACAGTTACGCCAGGTCCATTTGGAGGACATTGATGAATAAAATCACCCTTATAACTAGATTTTATTGTTTCTGATCTTATTGTGTTCTGTTTAGAAAAATCCTCAAAAGTATGTACACCCCCTAATTCATTTAAACTTTCAATTATATCTTTTGCAGTTTCACCCTCATAAAATTCTTTACTTCCTTTTTTACTAATTACCTCTAATGTTTTTCCTAATGGAATATTTTTCATTAATTCATTTTCTTGATAAGTCCGACCTTCTTTCAAAAAAATTTTTTTAGAATTTTCATTTCCATTAATTTTATTTAAGCTATTATGCCAAGCATTTGACACTACTTTAGAAATCTTGTGACCATTTTTTGCAATCTCAATTGCACCTGTAAATAATTGTTCAAAATCTAATTTTCCAAATTCTTTATGAATAGTTTCCCAAGCATGAACTGCACCAGGAATCGTTACTGAATGAGGACTTGTTAATCCAATTTTATCTATATTTTTTTCCTTGAAGAAATCATAACTTAATTTCTCTGGTGCTAACCCAGATCCATTAAAAGATACTGCATCCTTATTATTCATTTTGACAATTGCAAAACAGTCTCCACCAATACTTGTTGCATTAGGCTCAACCACAGATAAAACAATTGAAGCTGCTATAGAAGCATCTACTGCATTTCCACCCATTTTTAGTATTTTTAAGGCCTCTTCGGTCGCTAATGGATGAGAAGTTGCAGCCATAGCATTTGATGAGCGTGCATCTTTATCTTTAGTTGATTGATTATTCATAGTACAGATTAAATCTCAAAAATTTATAAATGATTACTAAAGTAAATAAAAGCATTATCATATTTTGTATTTTTGCCTTTGGTTTTTTATTATCAAATCTTGTTAGATCTATTACTGCAACATTAACACCAGTCCTGACATATGAATTCGATTTAACAGCAGGAAATTTAGGACTGTTAGCAGGAGGCTATTTTATTGGCTTTTCAATTATGCAAGTCCCAATAGGACTACTACTTGATAAATTTGGACCAAAAAAGGTTGTTGGGTATTTTTTAATAATTGCATTGGTAGGAACCGTATCATTTGCATTAGCAAAAAGTTTTTCTGGGTTGCTTATTTCAAGAATATTTATTGGGATCGGAGTGAGTGCTTGTATGATGGGACCTCTAACAGGATACAGAGTTTGGTTTGCTGAAAAATATCAACAGCGCGCTAATTCATGGATGTTAATGGTAGCAAATATAGGTTTTGTATCATCTACTTTACCTGTACAGATTTTATTACCATACATAGGATGGAGATGGATTTTCATTTTAATAGCTATACTTATTTTAATAAGTATTATTTTAATTTTCTTATTCACTCCTAATTGGGAACAGAAAGAAAACTTCACTGTTGATCAAGAAAAAAAAGGTTTAGCACAAATTTGGAAGAATAAGTTTTTTATCAGTATGGTACCATTAGCATTTATTAATTATGGTGGTATACAGGCAATCCAAACGCTTTGGGCCGGTCCTTGGATGCTAAATATTACAGGTTATTCTCCATTTCAAAGTGCTACAGGCTTGTTTTGGATCAATGTAACTATGTTAGCATCATACTTTTTATGGGGATATATTCTCCCCAAACTCTCTGATTATGGAATAAGTAGTGTTAAACTAATTAAATTTGGACTCCCAATAAGTTACTTTATTTTTTTTCTAATAATCTTTTTTGGTCCTAAAGCTGGAGCTTTTTTATTTGCAATATACATTATGACTTCAATTGTAATTTCTCTAACTCAACCAGCTATAGCTTTAAACTTTTCACAAAATTTAGCGGGCAAGTCACTTACTTCATATAATGTATTCATTCATTCAGGAACATTCTTTATGCAATGGGGTATTGGATTATTTATAGACTTATTTAATTCTAAAGGATTTGATATTGTAAGTAGTTATAGAATTTCTTTTTCAATTTTTTTAATTCTTTGTATATTAAGTTATATTTTTTTCATTTATCTAAATAGAAATAATGATTAATAAAAAGATGACACTAACAAATATATTATTATTAATATTAATAATTTATATATTTATTTGCATTTTTATTTTTTTTTATCAAAGAAATCTTCTGTACCATCCAGGAGAAAATAATTATTTAGAAGAAGGACCTTTGAATCACAAAATAGAAAAGGTATTTATTAACTCTGAAAGTAGTTTGGTTGGATGGCACTTTCAAAAGAACGAAAATTATAAGACTATATTACTTTTTCATGGCAATGCTGGCAAACTTGATAATCGTATTTATAAGTTAAATGAATTCTCAAAAATGAATGTTAACTATTTGATATTCGCTTATAGAGGATTTAGTGGAAATGATGGAAAACCCTCAGAAATAGGCCTTTATGAAGATGCTTTGGCAGCAAAGAAATGGCTAAATTCCAAGAAAATTGAAGATAAAAATATAATCTTGTACGGGGAGTCGTTGGGTACAGCAATTGCATTAAATCTAGCACAAGATTATTCTTTTAGTGGTGTGATATTAGAGTCACCGTTCACATCTATGGAAACACTAGCAAAAAGTTATTATCCATATTTGCCAGTTAAATATTTGTTAAAAGATAAATACAATTCGATTAGCAAATTGAATAAAAATACATCTCCAATTCTGGTAATGCATGGTATGAAAGATAAAATTGTACCATTTAAAATGGGAAAAGAAATTTATGATAAATTTAATGGAAAAAAATCAAGTTTTTTTGTTGAAAATGATGATCATATGATGGATTTTAACAAAAATCTCATAAACTCAATTGAGTTATTTATTACAGAATTAAATTAAGACACAATTCAAACAAATATTAAGCAACTTTATATTTTTAAAGTCATATATGGCAAGAATTTTATCTATATTAATTGTAATTTTTTTTTCGAATTTTTCTTACGCTGAAATTAGCAACGAAACTAGGAATAAATATTTTTATGTTGGTAAAATGAAATCATATAATAGTCAATTTACATTATATTTCAAAACAAGAGACAAAGCCATTTTAGCTAGAGGAGAAGATGCAAACTATATTAATGATTATCCACAAGATCTATATATTTATAATCATAATTCAAAAGAGGATTTCCCTTTACTAACATATGAATGGTTTCCTAAAAAAGTTAAAAAACTTGTAAAAAATTATACCTATCCAGTTTTTCCTGAGGACTTTGCATATTATTTAATGAAAGATAATAATACTTTAATTTTAGTAAGTGGTAAAAAAAATTTTCATGAAAATCTAGAATATAATATTCAGTCTAAAAAATTAAAAAATTTCGAGAATGACGGGAAACTAAATTTCATTATTTCAAGTTATGCAAAAGTTTGTGGATATGAAACAAACAAGAATAATTTTGAATGTTCTATTGAAAAACCTTTAATTTCTAAAAATCTAATTAATTAAATTGAGTAAATGCATCTGCAAATTGTTCAGCATTGAAAATTTGTAAATCGTCTTCTTTTTCTCCAAGTCCAAGGCCTAAAATTGGAACCTTATATTTTTTTGAAATTGCAATTAGTACTCCTCCTTTTGCTGTCCCATCAAGTTTTGTCATAATTAAACCAGTAATTTTTATAATTTTATCAAATTCTTCAAGTTGATTTATTATATTTTGCCCGGAAGTTGCATCTAGAACTAAAACAACATCATGAGGTGCACTTTCATCTGTTTTTTTTATAACATTTGCAATTTTTTTGAATTCATCCATTAAATTTTTCTTATTTTGCAATCTGCCAGCGGTATCAATTAGTACCCGTCTAATATTGTTGTTTTTTGCATGTTCTATCGCCTTGTAAGCTACTGAAGCAGGGTCAGATCCTGGATTTGATTTGATAATTGTCGCTCCAATCTTATCAGACCAAGACTCTAATTGTTCTATTGCTGCTGCCCTAAAGGTATCGCAAGCAGAAAATATTACTTCTGAGCCGTTATCTTTAAATATTTTACCAATTTTACCGATAGTGGTCGTCTTACCTACCCCATTTACACCAGAAATTAATGTTACGTTTAAATTTTCTTTATTTTCAAAAAAATCTTTTCTTTCTAAGGGTACCATTAACTCTAAAATATATTCTTTTAAAATAGCATTTATTTCCTCAACCGCATTTTTCTTAGGATCAATTTTTTTTTGAGAGATAATATTTTTTATTTCAGCTGAAGCGTCAATACCTACATCAGAACTAATCAAAAATTCCTCTATTTTGTTTAATGTTTCATCATCAATTTCTTTTTTTAATATTATTTCTCTAAGTCCTGAAGAAATACTATCAGCACTTTTTTTAAAACCTAATTTAAACTTTTCGAAAATACCCATTAGATATTTATATCAATTTCTCTGATACTAGATACAGGTCCTTTCATATGAATTTGTTGACTTTCATCAATAGAGATTATTAATTTTCCTAAACTGAATTCAATTTCAGTTCTAGAATTTTCTAATTTTTCTAAATTTGCAGCCACTGCCGTTGCACATGCAGCAGTTCCACATGCTTTCGTTAAACCTGCACCTCTTTCCCAAACTTTAATTTTATAATGATTTTGATTTAATTTTTGAGCAAGAGTGAAATTACATTTTTCAGGAAACAGTTCATGATTTTCGATCTCAGTTCCAATTTTTTCTAAATTGAAATTTTCTACATTATCAACAAAAAAAATAGTATGAGGATTACCTACGTTAATAGCTATACCGCCACTCACTTCTTGGTTATTGTTATCTTCTATAATTATTCCTAAATTTTTAGTATCGAGTTTTTTAGATAAAGGAATTTCTTTCCAATTAGTTTTTGGTACACCAATTATTGTTTCAACTTGACCATCATCAAGTAACTTTGAATTTAACTGTTTTGATGCTACTTGAACGTTTATATTTTTTGTATTTTTTTCTTTTGATAATAAGAAGGCCACACATCTTGTACCGTTTCCACAGGCGTCAGATCCTGATCCATCAGAGTTATAAAATTCTAGATCAGCATCAGCATTATCACTGTTGTTAATAAAGATTAGTTGATCACAACCAATAAAGTTTCGATCACAAATTTTAATAATTTGATCCTTGTTTAATTCGACATTATTTGACCTATTATCAATAATTACAAAATCATTTCCAAGACCATCCATTTTAAAAGCTTTAAATTCCATATACTTCAGTATTTAACTTATTTATTGACATTTTGAACCTCTATTATAGTTTATCGCCGTTTCCGCAAAATACAGCAATTTGCGGTGTCTTTGATAACAAAGAGATCGACACCAGTCAGCGAGAGTTCGCCCACTGGTGCGATACTTGCTGGATGTGATTATGTTTGAAAATTTAACAAATAAATTTGAAGAAATATTTTCTTCTTTAAAAAAGGCGCCTTCGCTTGATGAAAAGCAAGTAGATGAGGGTTTAAGAGAGATTAGGCTTGCTCTTTTAGAAGCGGATGTATCTTTAGAAGTTGTAAAAGAATTTATAAATAGAGTGAAACCCAAAGCTCTTGGTCAAGAGATCGTTAGATCTACTTCACCAGGACAGATGGTAGTTAAAGTTGTTAACGATGAGTTAATTTCTTTCTTAGGGGATAAAAATTCTGATATTGAATTAAATGCAGTACCTCCTGTTCCAGTGATGTTAGTTGGGTTACAGGGTTCTGGAAAAACTACAACTACAGCTAAGTTAGCAAGATTTTTAGAGGCTAACAAAAAGAAAAAAGTTATGATGGCTAGTCTAGACGTTTACAGACCTGCTGCACAAGAGCAACTAAGACTTTTGGGTGAGCAAAATAATATAATAACGCTTCCAGTCATCAAAGATCAACTTCCTGCAGATATTTGTAGAAGAGCGATTAGTGCTGCTAATCTTAATGGAGCAGATGTAATTCTATTTGACACAGCCGGAAGAACTCAGATTGATTTACAAATGATGAGTGAGATTAAACAAATTGAAAGTATTATAAATCCGTCAGAAACAATTCTTGTCGCAGATTCTTTGACTGGCCAAGTAGCAGCTAATGTTGCTAAAGAATTTAAAAGTACTGTTAATCTGACAGGTATTATTCTTACAAGATCAGATGGTGATGGAAGAGGTGGAGCAGCATTAAGTATGAAATATGTTGCAGATGTTCCAATTAAATTTTTAGGAGTTGGTGAAAAAATAGAAAATTTTGAAGTTTTTCACCCAGACAGAATTGCCAATAGAATTTTAGGTATGGGAGATATTGTTTCCCTTGTTGAAAAGGCTGCAGAAGATCTAGATGAAGAAAAATTAAAAAAAACAGAGGAAAAATTAAAAAAAGGTCAGTTCTCGTTAGAGGATTATCTTACGCAGCTAAGACAAATGAAAAAAATGGGTGGTATTGAAGGTATAATGTCTTTTTTGCCTGGTGTTTCAAAAGTTAAATCTCAAATGGATCAAGCTGGAGTGGATGAAAAAATAATTACTCAAAACGAGGCGGTTATATTATCTATGACCAAAAAAGAGCGTGAAAACCCTAAGATTATAGATGGTTCTAGAAAAAAAAGAATTGCTAATGGCTCAGGAACAGACGTAGCCACTATCAATAAATTGCTTAAGCAATTTAAGATGATGTCAGAAATGATGAAAAAAATGTCTAAAGGAAATACAAAAGGGATGATGGATAAAGGCATACCACCAGAACTTTTTAATCAATTAAAATAAATAGGAGAACAAATGTTGAAGATGCGTTTATCAATGGGAGGAACTAAGAAGAGACCAGTATATAAGATAGTGGTTGCTGATAGCAGATTTCCAAGAGATGGAAGGTTTATAGAAAAACTAGGTTTTTTTAATCCTCTAATTCCAAGAGAAAAAAAAGAAAGAATGGGATTAGATGTTGAGAGAGTTAAGTATTGGCTGGGTCAAGGGGCACAACCAACAACTAGAGTTGCAAGATTATTAGGAGAAAATGAGATTATGCCTATGCCAGCAAAAGGTAATAATCCTCAAAAAGCAATTCCAAAAAAAGATAGAAAGAAAACTGATGAGGGTGGAGCAGCTAAAGCAGATGCTCCTAAAACAGAAGCACCAAAAGAAGAAGCTAAAACAGAAGCTCCAAAGGAAGAAGCTAAAACAGAAGCTCCAAAGGAAGAAGCTAAATAGAATAATGTTTTTGTCTAGAGTATTTACGTTGTATCCTGAATATTTTCCTGGTTATTTGAGTAAGGGCCTTTTTGGAAAGTCGAAAGGAAAAGAATGGGATTTAGAAACAGTAAACATAAGAGATTATGCTTTAGATAAACATAAAACTGTTGACGACACTCCTTATGGTGGAGGAAATGGAATGATTATGAAAGCAGATGTTTTAGCAAATTCATTAGATGCAAATATCAAGGCTAAAGAAAAGACCCTTTATTTAAGTCCAAGAGGAAAAGTTTTTAATTCTAAACTTGCAAGAGAGTTTTCGAGTGAAAAAACAATTAATTTAATTTGTGGACACTTCGAAGGAGTAGATGAGAGAATACTAGAAAGTAGAGATATTGAAGAGATTAGCATTGGTGACTTTATATTGTCAGGGGGTGAGGTTGCTGCATTTGTTGTAACAGACTCTATTTTAAGATTTATTCCAGGAATTCTAGGTAATATTAATTCCTCAAGAGATGAGAGTTTTGAGAATGGCCTTCTTGAATATCCACAATTCACAAAACCTCAAGTTTGGGAGGAAAAAAAGGTCCCAAATGTCCTAATTTCAGGTGATCACGCCAAAATTAAAGACTGGCGTTTATCCCAATCTGAGGCTATAACACGCGACCGAAGACCAGACTTGTGGCAAAAATATAAGAAAAATTAAAATGAAAAATATTGAAGAAATAAACAGATCAAATTTAAACAAGATTATTTCTGAGAGAAAACATCCTGATTTTTTTCCTGGAGACATCGTTAAAGTTGGGGTTAGGATAACAGAAGGTAAAAGAGACAGAATTCAATATTTTGAAGGTGTATGTATTGCAAAAAAGAGTAGAGACATCAATTCATCTTTTACTGTTAGAAAAATTTCTTTTGGCGAGGGAGTAGAAAGAACTTTTGCATTATATAGCCCAATTGTAGATACAATAAAAGTTGTAAGATCAGGAAAAGTAAGAAGAGCAAAATTATACTATCTAAGAGATAGAACTGGTAAATCCGCGAGAATAGCAGAAAAAATTAAGAAGACGATTGGTATTGATTTAGAAACTAAGATTAATGAGGTTACTGAGGAAAACGTAATGCCATCAACTGATCCTCAAACAGAAGCTCCAAATGAGGAAGTTAAAGCAGAAGCTCCAAAAGAAGAAGTTAAAGCAGAAGCTCCAAAAGAAGAAGTTAAAGCAGAGCCTGTAAAAATAGAAGAACCGAAAGAAAATCAAGAACAGAAAAAATAATTTTTTTCTAAATGCCTTTTACAACTTACGATAAAATTTGGAATGAACACCTTGTTGATGAGCAACCAGATGGTACATCACTTTTGTTTGTAGATAGACATTTAATTCATGAAGTTACAAGCCCTCAAGCATTTGAAGGCTTAAGAAATTCAAATAGAAAAGTAAGACATCCTAAATTAACTCTTGCAGTTGCAGATCATAATGTTCCTACAACTGATAGGTCAAAAGGTATTGCAGATGAAGATTCGAGAATTCAAGTTGAAACTTTGAACAAAAACTGTAAGGAATTTGGTGTCGAGATATTTGGTATGGACGATAAAAGACAAGGCATTGTCCATATCATAGGACCTGAACAAGGTTTTACACAGCCTGGAAATATTATTGTTTGTGGTGATAGTCATACTGCAACTCATGGAGCATTTGGAGCTTTAGCTTTTGGTATTGGAACTTCAGAAGTAGAACACGTTTTAGCAACACAAACTTTAGTTCAAAAAAAATCAAAAAACTTTAGAATTAGCGTAAATGGTTCATTACCTATTGGCGTAACATCAAAGGATGTCATCCTGCAGATAATTGGAAAAATAGGAACGGCTGGTGGTACTGGTTATGTGATTGAGTATGCCGGTAACCTTATATCTAATCTAAGTGTTGAACAAAGAATGACGATTTGCAACATGACGATTGAAGGTGGGGCAAGAGCAGGACTAATTCAACCAGATGAAAAGATATTTCAATATTTAAAAGGTAAACCAATGTCACCAAAAGGAGAAAACTGGGAAAAAGCTTTGGAATATTGGCATACATTGAAATCTGATAAGGACGCAAACTTTGATAAAGAATTAACGTTAGATGGATCTCAAATTAAACCAATGGTAACTTGGGGAACATCTCCCCAGGATGTGGTTGAAATAGATGGTAAAGTTCCCAATCCTGAAAGTGAAACTGACCCAGATAGAAAAAATTCAATTAACAGATCATTAAATTATATGGGATTAAAACCAAATACGAACATTCAAGATATTAAGATTGATAAGGTTTTTATAGGAAGCTGCACTAACGGTAGAATAGAAGATATTAGAGAGGCAGCTAAAATATTAAAAGATAAAAAAGTTGCATCACATGTACATGCAATGATTGTCCCAGGCTCTGGTTTAGTTAAAGAGCAAGCCGAGCAAGAGGGGCTAGATAAAATATTTTTACAATCAGGTTTCGAATGGAGAGAACCAGGCTGTTCAATGTGTCTAGCTATGAACGCAGATAAACTTAAACCTGAAGAAAGATGTGCATCTACCTCTAATAGAAATTTTGAGGGTAGACAGGGAAGAGGTGGTAGAACACATTTAGTTAGTCCAGCAATGGCAGCAGCAGCTGCAATTTCTGGAAACTTAGATGATGTTAGAAAATACCAAAATTAAATGAATAAATTTATCTCAATAAAAAGTATTCCAGCTTATCTACCTATCGTCAATATAGATACAGACATGATAATTCCTAAACAGTTTTTAAAAACTATAAAAAGAACTGGACTAGGAAAAAATTTATTTTTTGAAATGAGATATGACCAAAGTGGTAAAGAGATAGATGACTTTATTTTAAATAATAGTCCGTATAACAATTCTAAAATTTTAATTGCAGGAAAGAATTTTGGATGTGGCTCTTCTAGAGAACATGCTCCCTGGGCTTTAATGGACTTTGGAATAACTTGTGTAATTAGTTCAAGTTATGCAGATATATTTTATAATAACTGTTTTAAGAATGGTATTCTCCCAATTACGATTACAGAAGATCAAATTAAAGAAATTTCAGAGTACTCAAATAGAAAAGAGGAAATTTCTGTAAATTTACCTGAGCAAACAATAAGTTTTGGTAATAAAGAAATAAAATTTGAAATAGATCAATTTAAGAAAAAATGTCTAATAGAGGGATTAGATGACATTGCTTTATCACTAGAAAAATCTGAAAAAATTGTTTCATACGAAAATAAAATTAAAGAGGCAAAACCTTGGATATTTAATGATTAAAATTAAAAAAAGAAAAATTTTATTATTACCAGGGGATGGTATCGGACCCGAGGTAATTGCTGAAGTCAAAAAAATAATTGAATGGTTTAACTCAAGTAAATCCTTGGATTTTGATATTGACCAAGATTTGGTTGGAGGTGCTGCTTATGATAAACATGGAACTCCAATAACTGATGAAGCTTTTTACAAGGCACAAGAAAGCGCTGCAGTAATATTAGGTGCTGTTGGTGGACCAAAATGGGATAATATTGATTTTTCAAAAAAACCAGAGAGAGCTCTATTAAAATTAAGAAAAGAATTAAAATTATTTGCAAATTTGAGACCTGCAATTTGTTTCAAACAACTTGTTGATGCCTCAAGTTTAAAGCCTGAATTTGTTTCTAATTTAGATATTCTTTTTGTCAGGGAATTAACGGGTGGGATTTACTTTGGTGAACCTAGAGGGATTAAACCAATTGATAATGGCGAAAGAAAAGGAATTAACACTCATGTCTATACTACTAGCGAAATTGAGAGAGTAGCCCGTGTTGCATTTGATCTAGCCAGAAAAAGGAATAATAAAGTCACTTCCTGTGAAAAGTCGAATGTCATGGAGGCAGGTCAATTATGGAAAGAAGAAGTTCAAGCAATTCATGAAAAAGAATATAGTGATGTAGAATTAAAACATATGTTAGCAGATAACTGTGCAATGCAGTTAGTTAGAAATCCCAAACAATTTGATGTGATAGTAACAGATAATCTTTTTGGTGACATGTTATCAGATGAAGCTGCAATGTTGACTGGTTCTCTAGGGCTTTTGCCGTCTGCGTCTCTTGGAGCCAAAGATAAAAATGGTAATATGAGATCTTTATATGAGCCAGTTCATGGATCAGCACCCGATATAGCAGGTCAAGGTATTGCCAATCCAATAGCAACAATCCTTAGTTTTGCAATGGCTTTAAGATATTCTTTAGACCTAGATAAAGAGGCAGATAGTTTAGAAAAAGCTGTTCAAGGTGTGCTTGATGAGGGTCTTAGAACTAAGGATATAATATCAAAAGGAATGAAAGAAGTATCAACATCAGTAATGGGAGATGCGATAATTTCAAAATTGCAATAATTAAACATTTATTCTAAAGTATATTTATGCCAACTTATAACGCACCTGTAGATGATATGATGTTTCTCTTTGATAAATTGAGGAACAATAAAAAATATAATGAAATTGAGAAATATAAAGAAGTTAATACAGAATTAGTTAAAGATATTTTAGATGAAGCAGCAAAAATTACTCAAAACTTAATCTTACCTCTTGCAAAAAGTGGAGATGAAACGCCAGCTGTTTTAGAAAATGGTGTGGTTAGAACACCTCCAGGATATAAGGAAGCGTATCAAAAATTTATAGAGGATGGATGGATTTCTTTATCTTGTGATCCAAAATATGGTGGTCAAGGAATGCCGAAAACAGTGAGTACTTTCTTTGACGAAATGTTATCATCTGCGAGCTTATCTTTTAAACTTTACAGTGAATTAACAATTGGAGCATATAACTGTTTGTTAAGGCATGCTGATGATGAGATAAAAAATACTTATTTGCCAAAAATGGTCGAGGGTAAATGGAGTGGCACAATGTGTTTAACAGAACCAGTATGTGGAACAGACTTAGGTCTTCTAAAAACAAAAGCAGTAGATCAAAATGACGGAACTTATAAAATTAGTGGTCAAAAAATTTTTATAACTTCTGGCGATCAAGATTTAACAGAAAATATTATTCATTTAGTATTAGCTCGATCAACAGACTCACCAGCAGGAACAAAAGGTATTAGTTTATTTTTAGTTCCTAAATTTGTTTTAAATAAAGATGGATCAGTTGGGCCAAGAAATGGTGTTTCAACAGGTTCAATTGAAAACAAAATGGGTATTAAAGGATCTGCAACGTGCGTGTTAAATTTTGATGATGCTGTTGGTTATATGATAGGACCTAAAAACAAGGGCCTTAACTCTATGTTCACAATGATGAATTTGGAAAGAATTATTGTGGGGATTCAAGGATTAGGTATTTCTGAAATTGCATACCAAAATTCTCTTACTTATGCCAAAGAAAGAAAACAAGGTAAGGCTTTTAATTCAAAATCTAACAATGGTGCAGATTTCATTATTGATCACGTTGATATTAGACGGTCACTCCTGAGCATGAAGTCTATGATAGAGGGACAAAGAGCCTTGAGTTTCTGGCTATCTCAACAAATTGAAGTTAGCTTAAATCATTCTGATGAAAAAATAAAACAAGAAGCTTCAGATCTTGTTTCATTAATGACCCCAGTTGTTAAATCACTTTTTACAGATAATGCAATGGAGATAACAAGTGAGGCAATGCAAATTCATGGAGGATATGGATTTACGAAAGATCAAGGTATTGAACAATTCTATAGAGACAATAGAATTACACCTATTTATGAGGGAACAAATTCTGTTCAAGCTGCCGACTTAGTTTTCAGAAAATTAATCAACAAAAATGGTGATATTATTGAAAACTATCTAAACTTAGTTAAAGACGAGATTAAAATTACTGACAAAAAAGCCGAACCTTTTGTAAAACAACTTAACTATCATATTGATATTTTATCAAAATTTACTGATTGGATGAAGGAAAAGATAAAAAATTCTCCAGAAGATGCAAGCGGAGCCTGTAATGACTATTTAAAAGTTCTAGGTTTAGTTGCAACTGGGCATGCTTGGTTAAAGGTTCTAGAAGTTTCCTTCAAAGAATATGAGAGTAATAAAGATTTTTATGAGGACAAAATTCAAACAGCCAACTTTTTCTTTAATAGAGTACTTCCTAGGATAGAAAGTAGTTATATTACTGCAACAACTGGAAGTAATTATATTATGAATTACAAATTTAATTAGAATGAACCCTTATGAAACAAATTTGGATAAAAACCAAGCCAATTATGTTCCATTAACTCCTTTATCATTTCTAGAAAGAGCAAAAGATATTTATCCAAACTACGAAGCAGTAGTTTATGAAAGTAGGAAATACACTTGGAGTGAAGTTTACAAAAGATGTATTAAGTTTGCTAGTGCATTAGATAAATTAGGAATTAAAATAGGTGATACGGTATCTGTTTTGGCTTTTAACACACCTGAAATATTCGAAGCGCATTATTCAATACCTATGGTTGGAGCAGTTATTAATGCAATTAATACAAGACTAGATTCAAAAACAATTAGTTATATTTTAAATCACAGTGAAGCAAAGGTGCTAATTGTAGACAGACAATTTCATGATGTAGTAAAAAAAGCTTTAGAAGATGTTAAACAAGAAATAAAAATAATAGATATTGATGATAAAGACGCAAACTTAACCGACTCTAAAAATATTGGATCTTTGGAATATGAGGAATTTTTAAATTCTGGGGATGAAAATTTTAAATGGAAAATGCCAAAAGATGAGTGGCAAGCTATAGCTTTGGGTTATACTTCAGGTACAACTGGTAATCCGAAAGGAGTTGTTTATCATCATAGAGGATCATATTTAATGGCAACTGGAAGTACGGTTGCATGGAACATGCCTAATCAGTTAAATTTTTTATACACAGTACCAATGTTTCATTGTAATGGCTGGTGCTATCCTTGGACAATGTCAATGATTCACGGTCGAGTAATTTGTCTGAGAAATATTGACGTAAAAAAGATATTTGAATTAATTGAAAAATATGAAGTTACTCATTTTGGTGGAGCACCGATAGTTTTAAACATGTTAGCTAATGCACCTGAGGATCAGCAAAAAGAGTTAAAGAGAAAGGTCTACGTATTAACAGCAGGCGCTCCTCCTCCTAGTATAATTTTTGAAAAAATGCAAAAGTTAGGATTTGAAGTAATGCATGTATATGGTCTAACGGAAACTTATGGTCACATTTTGCAGTGTGCATGGAATCAAGAATGGGACGAATTAGATCAAAATAACCAAAACGAAATAAGAGCAAGACAAGGTGTAAGGTATCCCAATACAGAAGGCGTTATTGTAATGGACCCTGAAACCATGAAGCCTGTTCCTCATGATGGAAAAACAATGGGTGAGATAATGATTAGAGGAAATGTTGTAATGAAAGGTTATTTTAAAGACAAAGAAGCGACAGAAAAATCAATGGATGGAGGATGGTTTCATTCCGGGGACTTAGCTGTAACGCATCCAAGTGGTTACATAAAAATACAAGACCGATCAAAAGATATTATAATTTCAGGAGGAGAAAATATTTCATCTATTGAGATAGAAAATACGATTTCAAAACATCCTGCTGTATCACTTGCAGCTGTTGTAGCAAAACCAGACGAGAAATGGGGTGAAACACCTTGTGCTTTTATTGAATTAATCGAAGGAAAATCAAGCTCAGAGGAAGAAATTATTAAATTTTGTCGAGAAACTCTTGCTGGATTTAAACTTCCTAAGAAGGTTGTATTTACTCCACTACCAAAGACATCCACTGGAAAAATTCAAAAGTTTGAACTTAGAAAACAAGCTAAGGAATTAAACTAATATAGTTTCTTTACAAAAATCAAATAAGATGGCAGTAATGCTCAAAAAAAAATGAAAACTTTTTTAATAGCAAAATCAAGAAGACTTAGAGGTACACCATACACCTCTAGAATTGAAAAACAGGGTGTAACTGCTTATACTATATATAATCATATGTTGCTGCCAGCAGCATTTGGTTCTGTAGAAGATGCTTATCATCACTTAAAAGAGCATGTTCAGATTTGGGATGTTGCTGCTGAAAGACAAGTTGAAATTTCTGGTAAAGATTCAGCTAAATTAGTTCAATTGATGACTTGCAGAGATTTATCAAAATCCAAAGATGGAAGATGTTATTATTGCCCTATCATTGATGATAATGCAGGTTTAATTAATGATCCTGTAGTTCTAAGATTAAATGAAAATAGGTGGTGGGTCTCTTTAGCTGACTCAGATGTAATTCTATTTGCCAAAGGATTAGCGATTGGAAATAAATTTGATGTAAAAATTTCTGAACCTGATGTTGATATAATGGCAGTACAAGGACCAAAATCATTTAAATTAATGGAAAAAGTTTTTGGAGAAAAAATTGTAAATTTAAAATTTTTCGGTTTTGATTATTTTGAATTTGGTGGAGATAAACATCTTATTGCAAAGTCTGGATGGTCTAAACAAGGTGGCTATGAAATTTATATGGAACACAACGATTCAGGTTTAAAACTATATGATCATCTTTTTGAAATTGGTAAGGAATTCAATATTAGACCAGGTGGACCAAACCTTATCGAACGTATTGAGAGTGGTTTACTTTCCCATGGTAATGATATGGACAATGGAGATAATCCATATGAATGTGGTTTTGATAAGTATGTAAATATAGATAGTGATATTGATTTTTTAGGTAAAGAAAAACTGAAAAAAATTAAAGCTGAAGGAATTAAAAAAAAACTTATGGGAGTAAAAATTGATGCCAAGGAAATAAGTGTTAATGGCTCAATGGATCTAGTAGACGAAGATAATAATGTAATTGGAGAATTGAGATCTGGTTGTTATAATCCAACTTTTAAACAAGTCATTGGGATTGCAATGATTAACAAACCACACTTTGAGACTTCAAAATCCTTTAAAATCAATATAAATGGCTCTGATTTTGATGGAAAAGTTTGTGATTTACCTTTCATTTAGTATAAAACTTTAAAATATCATGAATATAGCAATAGTAGGAGCGACGGGAAACGTAGGTCGAAAATTAATAGAAGTTTTGGAAAAAAAAAACTTTCCAATAACAGAGGCTTACTTAGTTGCGTCTTCAAATAGCGAAGGAAAAAAAATTAACTTTTTAGGAAAAGAGCATACTGTTAGTAATTTAGAACAATTTGATTTTTCAAAAGTAAAAATTGCTTTTTTTGCAGCTGGTTCCTCAATTGCTGAAAAATGGGCACCGATCGCAGCAGAAAAAACAATTGTAATAGATAATTCAAAATTCTTTAGAAAAGATCCAGAAATTCCTTTAATTGTTCCAGAGGTAAATTCCAAAGAATTACCTAAATTTAAAAATAAGAATATTATAGCAAATGCTAATTGTTCAGTAATTCCAATAGTTGTAGCTCTCAAACCATTACATGATTTGTATAATGTAAAAAGAATAGTTGCATCAACTTATCAATCAGTGTCTGGTGCAGGTAAAGCTGGAATGGATGAACTTATATCCCAAACTAAAGAAGTCTTGGAAAATAAAGATGTTGAATCAAAAAATTTTACTAAGCAGATAGCCTTTAATGCTATACCACATATTGATAGCTTTCTTGAAAATGGAAGTACAAAAGAAGAGCAAAAAAATCATGATGAGGTAAAAAAAATTTTAGATAGTAAAATTAATATAACATCTACTTGTGTAAGAATCCCTGTTCTTGTTTCTCACTCCATAAGTGTGAATGTTGAATTTAACAAAAAACATGACTTGGAAGAAATAAGAAATGTCTTATCATCATCACCAGGATGTAAGGTAGTTGATCAGCAAAAAGATGGAGGATACATTACGCCTGTTGAAGCTGAAGACAAATTTGAAACGTTCATATCAAGAATTCGTGAGGATTCATCTCAACCAAATTCAATTAATTTGTGGGTTGTTTCTGATAACTTATTAAAAGGTGCTGCACTTAATGCAGTTGAAATTGCTGAGGCTTTAGTAGAAAAAGATTTTTATGGAAAATAAAAATCCAATATCGCCACATATACAAATTTATAATTGGCACATTTCCTCACTGGTTTCAATTTCACACAGAATAACTGGTATAATAAACTTTTTCACTATAACTTTAATAGGTATATGGATAGCCTCTTTATTATTGGGTGAACAGAGTTATCAGAATATTAATTTGTTCTTATCATCTTTTTTAGGCAAATTTTTTTGTCTTGGAATTATTTGGTCTTTTTCATTTCAAATGCTTAGTGAAATAAGACATTTGTTTATGGATTTAGGTTATGGTTTTGAGCAAAAAACTACAAAAATAACAGGATTAATTGTGCTAATCGGATCATTTCCACTTACTGTAATAATCTTTATTATTGGAAGAGTTTTAATTTAATGGGATCAGTTACAAAAAAATGGTTGTTCTTAAAAGTAAGTTCAGCAATATTAGTGCCATTAATGCTATGGTTTGCGATTAATCTAGCTTTTATTTACGACAAAGGCTTTGAACAGGTATTACTGTTTGTGTCTTCTCAACCTTCAAAGTTTTTGTTAAGTCTTTTTTTGATTTTTGCATATTTTTTCTCTGCACTAAGTATTAGTGAGGTTTTTGAGGACTATATCGAAGATCAAAAAATCAAAAATGCCGCAAATAAATCTTTAAATATCTTTGCTATAGTATTTCCATTATTAATCATTATCTTAATATTTAGTTTATAGTTATGAGTGCATACAAAATTATTGATCATGAATATGATGTTGTTGTTCTAGGTGCAGGTGGTTCTGGGCTAAGAGCAGCTGTAGGATTAAGTGAAGCGGGATTAAAAACTGCATGTGTCTCTAAAGTGTTCCCAACCAGAAGCCATACCTCCGCAGCACAAGGTGGTATTTCAGCAGCACTTGGAAATATGGGTGAAGATGATTGGAGATGGCATATGTACGACACTGTTAAAGGTGCTGATTGGTTAGGAGACCAGGACTCTATAGAATATTTATGTAAGGAAGCGCCAGCCGCTGTTCTAGAATTAGAAAAGTATGGAGTTCCATTTAGCAGAACAGATGATGGCAAAATTTATCAAAGACCTTTTGGTGGCATGACAAAAAACTATGGAAATGAGACTGTGCAAAGAACTTGTGCAGCAGCAGATAGAACTGGACATGCAATACTTCACACATTGTATGGACAAGCTTTAAAACATAATACCGAATTTTTTATAGAATACTTCGCACTAGATTTGATAATGAAAGACGGAGCATGCAAAGGTATAATTGCTTGGAACCTTAATGATGGAACAATTCACAGATTTAAGTCCCATACAACAATTATAGCAACAGGTGGTTATGGAAAAGTGTATTACTCAGCTACTTCAGCTCATACGTGCACTGGAGATGGAAATGCTATGGCTTTAAGAGCTGGATTACCATTACAAGATATGGAATTTGTACAATTTCATCCTACAGGTATTTATGGTCATGGAACATTAATTTCAGAGGGTGTAAGAGGAGAAGGTGGTTATCTAGTAAATTCAAAAGGAGAAAGATTTATGGAGCGTTACGCTCCTAAAGCAAAAGATTTAGCATCTAGAGATGTCGTGAGTAGATCAATTGCAGTAGAAATTAATGAAGGCAGAGGTATAGGAAAAGAACAAGATCACGTTCATCTTCATATTGATCATTTGGACCCAAAAGTTATAGATGAGAGGCTTCCAGGAATATCAGAAGCATCTAAATTATTTGCAAACGTTGATGTAACCAAGGAGCCTATACCAGTAGTACCCACAGTGCATTATAATATGGGTGGAATACCAACAAATTATAAAGCAGAGGTTCTTACATTAAATGGATCTGAAAAAACTGTACCCGGGTTAATGGCTATTGGCGAAGCAGCATGTGTTTCTGTTCACGGTGCAAATAGATTAGGTTCAAATTCATTAATAGATTTAGTAGTTTTTGGAAGAGCTGCAGCGAAAAGAGCAGCAGAGTTAGTAAAACCCGGAATGAAGCATGAAGAAATTGATAAAAATGAAACGGATAGATGTTTAGATAGATTTGATAAATTAAGAAACTCAGAAGGTTCAAATCCAACATCTGAACTAAGACTTTCAATGCAAAAGACAATGCAATCAAAGTGTGCTGTATTTAGAACTGAGAAAACATTAAAAGAAGGCATTGATGAAATTAGAAGACCTTATGATGGAATGGACTCTCTTTCTGTAAAAGATAAATCATTAATATTCAACACGGATTTAGTTGAAACTCTAGAATTTGATAACTTAATAAGACAAGCAATAACTACAATGGATTCTGCGTATCATAGAAAAGAAAGCAGAGGAGCCCATGCAAGAGAAGATTTTCCAAAGAGAGACGATGAGAACTATATGCAACATACTCTGTCTTGGTGCAATGGTTCAAAAACTAAAATTAATTACAGACCTGTTCATAGATCAACACTTACAAATGATGTACAATATTTTCCTCCACAGGAAAGAGTATATTAATGGTTCAATTAAATTTACCTGCAAACTCAAAGGTAGAAAAAGGTCAATACTACAAAGATAAAACAGGTTCAAAAAATATTAGAAAAGTAAATGTTTATAGATGGGATCCATCTACAAATGAAAATCCAAGACTTGATACCTATGAAGTTGATATGGATAATTGTTCATCTAAAGTGCTTGATGTTTTAAACAAAATTAAAAATGAAATAGATCCGTCTATTGCTTATAGAAGATCTTGCGCTCATGGAGTATGTGGGTCATGTGCAATGAATATGAATGGAAAGAATGGTCTAGCGTGTACCAAATCTCATTCTGAATTAAATGGAGATATCGATATTTATCCATTACCACATTTAAAAGTTTTGAAAGATTTAATTGGAGACTTAAGCACTCTTTATAAACAATACGAGTCCGTTGAACCTTGGTTAAAAACCTCAAAAGTAAATGATAAAGAAAATATTCAATCTAAAGATGACAGAGCAAAATTAGATGGATTGTATGAATGTATAATGTGTGCATGTTGTTCAACGTCTTGCCCAAGTTATTGGTGGAACGGTGAAAAGTATTTAGGTCCAGCTGTTTTACTTCAGGCTTATAGATGGATAATTGATAGTAGAGATGAAGATAGAAAAGAAAGACTTAAAAAAGTTGCTGATGAACTTAAACTTTACAGATGTCATACTATCTTGAATTGCACAAATGCTTGTCCCAAGGGCTTAAATCCTGCAAAAGCTATTGCAGAGATAAAGAAAATGCTTGCAACAGCTTGATTACTTAATTAAATAATTTCAATCATGAATTTAATCAAACATTTTGTTGGTGGAAAAGTAATATCAGGTAATTCAGAGAGAAAAGGAAAAATCTTTAACCCTGCTACCGGGGAACAAGAGTCTGAGGTTATTTTAGCCTCAAAAGCAGATTTAGATGGTGCAGTAGAAATTGCACAAAAAGCTTTTGAGACTTGGTCATTAAACCCTCCACTTCAAAGAGCAAGAATAATGTTTAAATTCAAAGAGCTTATAGAGAAAAATTTTGATGAACTGACAAAACTAATAGTCTCAGAACATGGAAAAGTTTATGAGGATGCTAAGGGATCATTAATAAGAGGATTAGAAGTTGTAGAGTTTGCATGTGGAATTCCACACTTGCTTAAAGGAGAGTTTTCTGAAAATGTTGGAACAAACGTTGATAGTTATTCAATGCGACAGCCTTTGGGAGTTGCAGCCGGCATAACCCCATTTAATTTTCCAGCAATGGTACCCATGTGGATGTTTCCATTAGCTATAGCATGTGGTAATAGTTTTATTTTAAAACCATCAGAAAAAGATCCCTCATGTCCGATGAAATTGGCAGAACTACTTCACGAAGCTGGTCTTCCTGAGGGAGTTTTTAATGTTGTAAATGGTGATAAAGAGGTTGTTGATGCGATATTAACAAATCAAAATATTAAATCTGTAAGTTTTGTTGGATCAACTCCTATTGCTAAGTACATTTATGAAAATGCAGCTAAAAATGAAAAAAGAGTTCAAGCATTAGGTGGAGCAAAAAATCATTTAGTTGTAATGCCAGATTGTGATTTAGATGGTGCCGTAAATGGTTTAATGGGTGCTGCATATGGTTCAGCTGGAGAAAGATGTATGGCGCAGTCAGTGGCAGTAGCTGTCGGTGATGTAGGTGATGAGTTAGTATCAAGACTATCAAAAAAAGCCGAAGCATTAAAAATTGGACCTGGTATGGATAAATCATCCGAGATGGGCCCTTTAGTAACCAAAGAACATTTGGAAAAAGTAAAAGGCTATGTAGATCTAGGAGTTAAAGAAGGAGCAAAACTTGTTCTTGATGGAAGAAATTTGAAATTGCAGGGCTATGAAAATGGTTTTTATATTGGTGGGTGTCTTTTTGATCATGTGACTACTGATATGAGAATTTATAAAGAAGAAATATTCGGACCAGTTTTATCTGTGGTTAGGGTAAAAACATTTGAAGAGGCTACAAAAATGATTAATGAGCACGAATATGGAAATGGAGTTAGCATTTATACTAGAGATGGGGATGCAGGAAGAACATTCGCAAGCAAAATTCAAGTTGGAATGGTAGGAATAAATGTTCCAATACCAGTTCCAATGGCTTTTCATAGTTTTGGAGGATGGAAGAGGTCTTTATTTGGAGATAGTGGAACACATGGTATGGAAGGAGTAAAATTTTATACTAAATTAAAAACAATTACCTCCAGATGGCCATCAGGAATTAGATCTAATCCTGAGTTTATCATGCCAACAATGAAATAAAAAATGAGTAAAATTTCTTTAATAGGTGCTGGTCAAATAGGTGGGACTTTAGCTCATTTAATTGGCTTAAAAGAGCTTGTAAATGAGGTTGTGCTGTTTGATGTTGCTAGTGGAATTGCCAAAGGAAAAGCCTTAGATATTGCCCAATCTTCATCAGTTGATGGATTTAACGTAAAATTTACAGGAACAGATAATTATGAAGATATTAAAGATTCTGATGTAATTATCATAACTGCAGGTGTGCCAAGAAAGCCAGGTATGAGTAGAGATGATTTACTTGGAATTAATTTAAAAATTATTAAGCAGGTTGCGGAAGGAATAAAAGTAAATGCACCTAACGCTTTCGTAATATGTATTACAAATCCATTAGATGTAATGGTAATGGCATTTCAAAAATATTCAGGACTTCCAGCAAATAAAGTAGTTGGGATGGCTGGTATTTTAGATAGTTCACGTTTTAAACTTTTTTTATCTGAGGAATTAAATGTACCTGTAAGAGAAATTGATGCAATGGTAATGGGTGGGCATGGAGACACAATGGTACCTCTTCCAAGATTTACTAAGGTCTCTGGAAAACCTTTAATGGATTTATTGAAAGATGGAAAAATTTCTGAAAAAAAATTAGAGAGTATTAATCAACGAACAAGAGATGGTGGTGCTGAGATTGTTAAATATTTAGAAAAGGGATCGGCATTTTATGCACCAGCGGCATCTGGAGTAGAGATGGCAGAAGCATTTTTAAAAGATCAAAAAAAACTTTTACCATGTGCAGCACATCTACATGGAGAATATGGGATTAATAATGTTTATGCTGGTGTTCCTGTTATCATTGGAAAAGAAGGTGTTGAAAGGATTGATGAAATTGATCTTAATGAGAATGAAAAAACAGAATTTAATAATTCTGTGGAAGCAGTTATCAAATTGTGGGATACAGCATCAAAAATAGATCCTGATTTGAATAAAGACTAAATGAATATTCACGAGCACCAAGCAAAACAAATTCTAAAAAAGTATGGAGCGAATGTACCTGAGGGAGTATTTGCATTTAATGTATCCGATCTTTTGCAAAAAACTAAAGAATTGAAAACTGATAAGTATGTTCTTAAAGCTCAAATTCATGCTGGTGGTAGAGGTAAGGCTGGTGGAGTAAAAATTGTTGATAATTTAGAAAATTTAGAAAAAGAAGCAAATATTTTGCTTGGCAAAAATCTAATTACTCATCAAACAGGACCCTTAGGTAGAGAAGTAAAAAGACTATATGTTGAGGAGGTATCTAATATTAGTAAAGAATTTTATCTTTCTTGCCTAGTTGATAGAGCAAGTTCAAAAATTGCATTTATTTCAAGTGATCAAGGAGGAATGAACATTGAAGAAGTTGCCCAAAATACACCTGAAAAAATTTTAACAACTAAAGTCGATTTTAACCAAGAAATTTCAGAGGTTGATTGTAAGAAAATTATTAAGGTTTTTAAATTAGATGATAATTCTGCTTCAGAAGCTATAAGCTTAATAAAAGCAATTTATAAATTGTTCATAGAAAATGATGCAAATTTAGTAGAAATTAACCCACTTATTTTAACGAAAGAAAATAAAGTAGTTTGTCTTGATGCAAAAATGACATTTGATGAAAATGCACTATTTAAACATCCGGAGATTCAAGAATTAAGAGACTATAATGAGGAAGAAGCCACTGAAATTGAAGCAAGTAAACATGACTTGGCATATATAAAATTAGATGGAAGTATAGGATGTATGGTAAACGGTGCAGGATTAGCAATGGCTACAATGGATATAATAAAGCTTTATGGTGAGGAGCCTGCAAATTTTTTAGATGTAGGAGGTGGAGCATCAAAAGAAAAAGTTTCTGCTGCATTCAAAATTATTTTATCAGATAAAAATGTTAGAGGAATATTGATAAATATTTTCGGTGGAATTATGAGATGTGATGTACTTGCGCAAGGTGTTATAGATGCAGCAAAAGAAATTAAAATTAAAGTACCGTTAGTAGTAAGATTAGCAGGAACAAACTTTCAAGAAGGAAAAAAGATATTAAATAATTCGGGTTTAAAAATTATATCTGCAAATGATTTATCTGATGCTGCAAAAAAAGTTGTAGAGGCAATAAAATAATGTCAGTATTAATTGATAAAAATACAAAAGTAATTTGCCAAGGTTTTACAGGGTCTCATGGTACTTTCCACTCTGAACAATCTATTAAATATGGAACAAACTTAGTCGGAGGAGTAACACCAAAAAAAGGTGGACAAATTCACTTAGAAAGACCAGTGTTTAACACAGTTAAAGAAGCGAAAGATGCGACTGGTGCGGATGCAACGATGATATATGTACCTGCAAAGTTTGCTTCATCAGCCATAATTGAAGCTATAGATGCATCTATTGAATTAATTGTTTGTATAAGCGAAGGAATACCAATTCTAGATATGTTAAAAGTAAAAAAAAAATTACAAAATTCTAACTCCAGATTAATTGGTCCAAACTGTCCAGGAATAATTACACCTAATGAATGTAAAATTGGAATAATGCCAGGTAATATTCATAAAAAAGGTTCAGTTGGAATTGTATCAAGATCAGGAACACTTACCTATGAGGCAGTTGCTCAAACAACCGAGAACAATCTTGGTCAATCAACATGTATAGGAATTGGTGGAGATCCAATTAATGGAACCAATTTCATTGATTGCCTTGATCTATTTTTAAATGACGACCAGACTGAATCTATTTTAATGATTGGAGAAATAGGTGGCACTGCTGAAGAAGAAGCTGCGGAGTTTGTTAAAAATCATAAAATTAAAAAACCAATAGTTGGATTTATAGCTGGTGTAACTGCTCCACCAGGAAGAAGAATGGGACATGCTGGAGCTATTATTTCAGGTGGTAAGGGAAATGCTGTAGAAAAGATAAAAATCATGGAAGATTGCGGTATTACAGTTGCAAATTCTCCCTCTGATATTGGAAAAACGCTACTAAATAAATTGTCTAATTGATAACATTTTGTTTGTATAATACTTAAATAATAAAAATGTCAGCATCCAAAAATCTTGAGTACAAAAAGACTTCATTTTTAAATAAGTCAAATAATGCTTTTATTGAGCAAATGTATGTAAAATTTATAAATAAAGATCCTGGTCTTCCAATTGTTTGGAAAGAATATTTTCTTGATATCGGTGAAGACCTAGAAACTGTTGTTAAAGAGATAAAAGGTCCTTCATGGAGTCCAAAAAAAGTAAAAATTAGAGAAAACACAGACTCTAAAAAAGAAAATTCTGGGCTAAAAGTTAATCAGGTTGATTTAATAGCTGGTAATAGTAATTCAATAAGAGCTGTTTCGCTTATTAGATCTTATAGACAAAGAGGACATCTACTTTCTAAGCTAGACCCACTTGAAATAAGAGAAAGTGAATATTTAGATGAGTTGCATCCAGAAAATTATGGTTTTAGTAAAGAAGATTATGATAAGCAAATATATTTAGATGGTGTTTTAAATAAAGAGTATTCAAACATAAGAGAAATTTTATCTGTACTTAGAAAAATTTATTGTGGCTCAATTGGTTATGAATACATGCATATATCAAATCCAACAGAGAGAAAATGGTTTAGGGACAGAGTAGAAAAAGATGAAAATGCGTTAAAATTTACTGAAAATGGTAAAAGTGCAATTTTAAACAAATTAATTCAAGCCGAAGGATTTGAGAAATTTCTTCATACTAAATATGTTGGCTCTAAAAGATTTGGTTTAGACGGTGGCGAAAGTTTAATCCCAGGTTTAGAACAAATTATAAAAATAGGGGGCCAGTTCAAGATTAAAGAGGTTAAAATTGGAATGTCTCACAGAGGAAGACTAAATGTTTTAGCTAACGTTTTACAAAAATCTTACAAAAGAATATTTAATGAATTTGCTGGTGAATTAAATAATACCGACGAAGACAGTGCTGGTGATGTGAAATATCATTTGGGAGCTTCATCAGATAGAGAATTTGATGGAAATTCTGTTCATGTAAGTTTAACAGACAATCCTTCGCATTTGGAAGCAGTTAATCCAGTAGTATTGGGACAGACTAGAGCAAAACAATTTTTTCATAAAGATACTGAGAGAAATAAAGTAATTCCCATTTTAATACATGGTGACGCTGCTTTTGCAGGACAAGGTATTGTTGCCGAATGTTTTGCAATGTCGGGTTTACCTGGACATAATACAGGTGGAACTATTCATATAATAGTTAATAATCAAATAGGATTTACTACAAGCCCAAGGTTTGCAAGATCTTCACCACATCCATCAGATATTGCGAAAATGGTTGATGCGCCTATCATCCATGTTAATGGAGATGACCCAGAAGCAGTTGTTTATGGCGCAAGAATTGCAACTGAATTTAGATTAAAGTTTAATAGAGATGTAGTCATCGACTTAGTTTGTTACAGAAGATTTGGACATAATGAGGGAGATGAGCCATCATTCACTCAACCATTGATGTATAAAAAAATTAGATCACATCAATCAACTGCAAATATATATGGATCTAAGCTTATTAATGAAAATTTAATATCTAAAGAAGATTTAAATGATCAAATCAAAATATTTAAAGATCTTTTAGATGATCAATTTAAGACAGCTAAAGATTATAATCCTAAAATTGAATGGTTCGAGGGAGCATGGTCTAGCTATAAACCTAAAAAAGGGAAAGATAAAAGAGGAATTACTGGAGCAGATGAAAAAATACTTAAAAATATTTCGGATAAAATAAATGTCGTTCCATCTGAAATAAATATTCACAAAACTATTAGCAAAATTTTGCAAAGTAGAAAAAAATCAGTCGACGATGGTTTAAATATTGACTGGTCTACTGCTGAGTCATTAGCTTTTGGTTCATTATTAGTTGAGGGTTTTCCAGTTCGATTTGTAGGACAAGATTCTGGAAGAGGAACATTTAGTCAGAGACATTCAGTTTTAAGAGACCAAACGAATAACTCTAGATATATTCCATTAAATAATATTTCAAAACATCAAAGAAAATTTGAAATTGTTGATAGTTTTTTGTCAGAACTTGCTGTTTTAGGATTTGAATATGGATATAGTTTAGTTGAACCAAATACTCTTACTCTTTGGGAAGCTCAATTTGGTGATTTTGCTAATGGTGCGCAAGTTATAATCGATCAATTTATCTCTTCTGGTGAAAGAAAATGGCAAAGAGCTTCAGGGTTAATTATGTTATTACCTCATGGCTATGAAGGTCAGGGACCAGAACATTCTTCCGCTAGACTTGAAAGATTTTTACAATTGTGTGCAAATGATAATCTCCAAGTTATGAATTGTACAACTCCAGCAAATTATTTTCATGCTTTGCGTAGACAAATACACCGTGATTTTAGAAAACCACTTGTAATTATGACGCCTAAATCTTTATTAAGAAACAAATTTTGTGTTTCAACCATTGATGATTTTAGTAAGCAAACATCATTTCACCGGATAATGTGGGATCATGCATTAAGCGATCAATCTAAAAAATTTATAAAATTAAAAAAATCTAGTGAAATTAAAAAAGTTATAATTTGTTCAGGAAAAGTATACTTTGATCTTTTAAATGCTAGAGAAAAGTTAAAAAGAGATGATGTGGTGATGTTTAGAATAGAGCAACTTTATCCTTTTCCAGCAAAGAGTTTGGTAAAAGAACTTAAACCATATGCTAAAAATGCTAATTTTTATTGGTGTCAGGAAGAGCCAAAAAATATGGGTGCATGGTTTTCAGTGAGAGATTATATACAATGGACATTGGATACCATTAAAGCTAAAAATAAAGAGATTTCTTACATTGGAAGAAGTCCTGATGCATCACCAGCAACTGGATACGCTAAAAGGCATCAAATTGAGCAACAAGAAATTATAAATGAAGTATTTAACTAATGAGTGAAAAAATTTTAGTCCCTACTTTAGGTGAAAGTATTACAGAAGCAACAGTTTCTAAATGGTTGAAAAGAGAAGGTGAAACAGTTGAGGCTGATGAAGCAATAGTTGAACTAGAAACTGATAAAGTAAATTTAGAAGTTCCTTCCCCTATTAGTGGTACATTATCAGAAATTAGTTTTAAAGATGGAGATACAGTTGAAGTTGGAGCTGTTTTGGGCTCAATTTCTCAGGGCAATGTTGAAACTAAAAATATACCTGAAAGCAAAAAACAACTTGAGGATAATGAAGACAAAGAATTTATAGATCAGAAAAGCAATGTAATTAATTTAGATATAGAAAAAAAATCTCAAACTAAGTTAGAAGAACCATTAGTATTAACTGAAGATAATTCTATGGCGCTAACAGAAGAAGAGCCTTTACTTTTAACTGAGGAAGTAGAAATTGAGGAAACATCACAACAGCCAATTATTCTTTCACCTGCTGTAAGAAAAATTGTTACAGAAAAAAATATCAACGTAGATAATGTAAAAGGTACAGGTAAAGCGGGAAGAATTTTAAAAGGTGATCTAATTACCATGATGGGAGCCAACCCACAACCCAACCAAAGAAGAATTCAATATGGTGAAGAAGAAAGAATTAAAATGACACGTTTAAGACAAACAATTGCAAAAAGATTAAAACAGGCTCAAGAGAATGCAGCAATGTTAACTACTTTTAACGAGGTAGATATGTCTGGGATTATGGCAATGAGAAAAGATAATCAAGAAGATTTCAAAAGCAGATATGGGATAAAGCTGGGTCTAATGTCATTTTTTGTTAAAGCTTGTGTCGTAGGATTAAAATTATTTCCAGCAATTAACGCTGAGATTGAAGATCAAGACATAATTTATAAAAATTATTATAATATTAGTTTCGCTGTTGGAACCGAAAAAGGTTTGGTAGTTCCAGTGCTTAGAAATGCAGATGAGATGTCATTTGCTGAAATAGAAAAAGAAATAAAAAAATTATCTGAAAAAGCAAACTCAGGTAGTTTAACAATTGAGGACTTACAAGGAGGTACATTTACAATTAGTAATGGAGGTGTATATGGTTCCATGCTTTCAACACCAATATTAAACCCTCCTCAATCAGGTGTATTAGGTATGCATAATATTGTTGAAAGACCAGTAAATGATAATGGTGAGATAAAGATAAAACCAATAATGTACTTGGCCTTGTCATATGATCATAGAATTATCGATGGAAAGGAGTCCGTGTCGTTCTTAAAAACTGTTAAAGAAAATTTAGAGGACCCTAGAAGATTATTTTTAAATATTTAATGGCTGAAAAATTTGATGTTACTGTAATTGGTGGAGGACCTGCAGGATATGTATGTGCAATTAGATTATCACAATTAGGATTAAAAACCGCATGTATAGAGTCCAGAGGATCTTTGGGAGGCACTTGTCTTAATATAGGATGTATTCCTTCTAAAAGCCTGCTAAATATGTCTGAAAGTTTTCATAAAGCTAAAAATTTCTCTAATATTGGCATTGAAACTGGTGAAATTAAGCTAAATCTGGAAAAAATGATGAGCAATAAAGAAAGTTCTGTTGCTACACTTACAAAAGGAGTTGAGTTTTTATTTAAAAAAAACAAAGTTACTTACATTAAAGGGGTAGGATCATTTAATGAAAAAAATGAAATATTAGTCAAAAATGATAAATCAGAAATAAAAATTAAAACTGATAAAACTATAATAAGCACAGGATCAGAGCCTTTATCTCTTCCAGGAATAGATTTTGATGAAAAAAAAATTCTTTCATCAACAGGGGCTCTTAATATTTCTAAACTTCCAAAAAAAATGGTTGTTGTTGGGGGTGGGTATATTGGATTGGAGATGGGTTCTGTTTGGTCAAGATTGGGAACTGAGGTTCACGTCATAGAATATTTAGATCACATTACTCCAGGACTTGATAAAGAAATTTCAAATGAATTTATGAAAATTTTAAAAAAGCAAAATATTAAATTTGAATTAAATACTAAAGTTGAAAAAATTACTAAAAATGAACAAGGAGTAATAATAGAAACTTCTAATAAAGGCTCAAAAAATAAAATTGAAGCTGATGTAGTTTTAATTTCTGTTGGAAGAAAACCCTACACTGATAAATTAAATTTAGAAAAAATGGGTGTAAATCTTGATAAAAAAGGAAAAATAAAAGTTAATAAAAATTTTGAAACGAATGTTAAAAATATTTATGCAATTGGAGATGTTATAGATGGACCAATGTTAGCTCACAAAGCTGAGGAGGAAGGAATAGCTGTTGCAGAATTAATTGCTGGACAGTCTGGTCATGTGAATTATGATGTCATACCAGGTGTAATTTATACTTCACCAGAGGTAGCCTATGTTGGTAAAAATGAGGAAGAATTAAAAGAAAAAAAAATAAACTATAAGGTTGGTAAATTTCCTTTTATGGCTAACTCAAGGGCTAAAGCAATAAATGAACCTGAGGGGTTTGTAAAAATATTGGCTGAAAGTACATCAGATAAAGTTTTAGGTGTACATATAATTGGTCCTCATGCAGGCGAAATGATTGCAGAGATGTCAATTGCAATGGAGTTTGGCGCTAGCTCTGAAGATATAGCAAGGACTTGTCATGCTCATCCCACCTTTTCTGAAGCAATTAAAGAAGCTGCATTATCTGTTGATAAAAGACAAATTCATTCATAGTTTTTTATCTATCATTATATACAGATTCAATTCAATTAGTGTTATATTTTAGCATGAGTTTAGAATTAGGTAAAAAACTTTTTTCACAAAAAAATTTTAAAGATGCAGAAAAATTTTTTTTAGAACAAAAAAAAAATAATAATAGTCTTGAGTTAAATTACAATCTTGCAATGGTAAATTTCGAATTAAGAAATTTAAAAAAAAGTCTAAAATATTTTGAAAAATGTATAAAAATTGACAATAAGTCACTTAATACATATCTCAAGATAGCATTTTTAGAACAGTCTAGAGGTGATATAAAAAAATCGTTATCAAATTATTTAAAAGTTATTGATATTAATAAATATGATATCAGAGCATATTATGGAATTTACACCTTAGATTCAAAATTTTTAAATACAAATCATTACAACACAATTTTGCAGATTAATAATGATTCAAAATCAAATAAATTAGTAAAATCTTTATCAGAATTCTTGTTATCTAAAAAAGAAAAACAAGAAAAAAACCTAGATAATGAAATTGTTTTATTGAAAAATTCTCATCAACTTTGCTTTGATTTTTCTAAAGAGTACAATTTACAATCACGGAAATATTATTTTAATGTTATAACTGAGCTTTATAATCGTCCTGATTATGTGAACAATGACCAAAAAAAAAATTATTTTAGTAATATTTCCCCAATATTTATTATTGGTTTACCACGATCAGGATCAACTTTAATTGAAGCAATCCTTACATCATCAGATGAAAATATCCCATCATTTGGAGAAAGTGCATTTATAAATATGGGTGTAATAAATCAGCTTTCTTTATACATTTTGTCTAACACTAAAAATTTTGAAAATTATAGATTTAAATTAAATGATTTTGAGAGTTTTATTCATAAAAAATATTCTCAATTTTCATTAATTAATAACAGTGTAAAATTTTTTGTAGATAAATCATTAGAGAATTTTCATAACATAGATTTTATATTAAATATTTTTCCAAAAGCGAAATTTATACATTGTCATAGAAATCTAAAAGATGCAATTATTGGGATTTACCAATCTTTACTTCCAAAATTATCATGGACCCATACCATCGAAAATATTATTACTTATATTGATAATTACAGACAAATTATTCATTATTTTAAAAAAAAATATCCAAAAATTATTTTAGACATGTCATTAGAAGATTTAACACTTAATAAAGAGCGAGTATCTAAGGAAATATTTGAATTTTGTAAATTGAACTGGAAACCAGAAGTTTTAGAATTTTACAATAGAAAAAACTTAGATGTAAGAACTACAAGCAATACTCAAATTAGAAATAAGATCAGAGATTATAATAAAAATAAGTATTCAAGATATTATTATTTGTTTAAAGAATATGAAAATAAGTATGATTGGTTAAAATAAATGGAGTATCAAGTTCTTTTACCAAATATTTTTAACCATCCTTTTACATATGAAAGTGATGAAAAATTAAATATAGGAACTTATGTAAAAGTATCCTTTGGTAAAAAAGATTTAACTGGTGTTGTTTGGAATACATTTGAAAAAAAGGTTCAAAAAAAATTTAAACTCAAAAAAATTAAATCTGTTATTAGTATAGATCCTCTTAAAATCGAGACAATAAAATTTCTAAATTGGTTTTCAAGTTATAATTTAGTTCCTGTGGGTATGTGCTTAAAACTACATCTACTTAGTGGAGATGCAATACCGAAGCTTGATGACAAAGAGTATCAAATATTTAATCGAAAAAGAATTACTCAAAATTTTGACCTTTCTAGTGCGCAAGAGAAAGTGTTTAGAGAAATGTTAAAAAAAAATAATGAGTTCAGAGTTCATCTTCTCCAAGGCACAACTGGATCAGGGAAAACTATAGTATATTTTAAGCAAATAGAGGAAATTTTAAAAAAAGGCCATCAAGCCTTGATTTTGCTGCCAGAAATTGGACTTACTGCGCAATTTGAAAAAAAATTTGAGGAGTTTTTTGGGTTTAGAGCTGCAATTTGGCATTCTGGAATAACTCCAAAAACAAAAAAAATAGTTTGGAGCGGTGTTTCATCTGGGAATGTAAAAGTTGTTATTGGAGCTCGGTCATCTTTATTTCTTCCATTTAAGAAAATAGGACTAATAATAGTTGATGAAGAGCATGATCAATCATTTAAGCAAGATGAGGGGATAATTTATAATGCAAGAGATATGGCAATATCCAGAGCTAATTTTGAAAATATTCCAATAAATCTTGTCACTTCTGTTCCTTCAATAGAAACTTATGCTAATATAAAAAAAAATAAATATTCTATCTCAAGATTAACAAAAAGATATAAAAATGCTAATCTTCCTTCATTTGAAATAATTGATTTAAACAATAGTGGATTAAATAAACAATCATGGATTGCCATTGAAACTTTGAAAAAAGTTAAAGATCATTTAAAAAAAAATGATCAAGTTTTGTTTTTTATGAATAGAAGGGGTTTTGCACCTTATGCTCTATGCAAAAATTGTGTAAAAGTATACTCCTGCCCAAACTGTTCTATAAATTTAGTATATCATAAAGGAAAAAATATTTTACTTTGTCATTATTGTGGTTTCAAAAGTAAATTAAATAGAAATTGTTGTAAAGGAAACACTTGTGATTTTGTTTTTAGTGGTCCAGGTGTTGAAAGAGTCGCGGAGGAAGTAAAGATATTATTTCCTGACAAAAAAATATCTATTTTTTCAAGTGATACCATGAACAAAAAGTCTTCCAAAGATCAACTTGAAAGTATAGTAAATGGTGAAATTGATATTTTAATTGGGACACAATTGATTTCGAAAGGTTTTCATTTTCCAAATTTAAATTGCATTGTTGTTTTAGATATTGATTTAACATCTAATGGCCACGATCTTAGAACAGCTGAAAAAAATCTTCAACTTTACCACCAGTTATCTGGAAGAGCGGGAAGGACTGGTAAACCTGCTAAAGTATATTTTCAAACTCTTGGTATTAATCAAAATATCATAAATCAAATTACTCACCATGACCCATTTATTTTTTTAGATAATGAATTGAAGTTAAGAGAAAAAAATAATCTTCCACCATTTGAAAGATTTGTTTCATTAATACTCACAGCTTCAAAAGAAAATAAATTAGAAGAAGAGTCTCAAAATTTAAAACAAGTGCTCTTAAATTCTCTCGATGATAAAGTTTTAGGACCAGTGAATGCACCTATTTATAGAGTTAAAGGAAAATACCGACAAAGGCTTTTAATAAGGTCAAAAAAAGGCTCAAAAATACAAAATAAGTTGGCTGAAATATTAAATAAGCACAAATTATCTAATGAAATAAAACTAACGGTTGATGTTGATCCAATAACCTTTAATTAAGAGACAAAATAGATATTAATTTGTTAATCTGATGCTTGAAGACATCTTACTCATATGCTACTTAATCCAAAAAATCTTCTAAAATAAAGAGTCGAAATTGAGCAAAAATAACAGTTTTTCAGTTACTACAGCAGGTAGATATTCTTTAGCACTATATGAATTAGCTAAAGAAAATAATTCAGTAGATGAAGTAGAAGAACAATCAATATCTTTATTAAAATTAATAGATCAGAGCAAAGATTTTAGTTCATTAATAAAAGATCCAACTAACTCTGTAAATGAACTTCAGGATGTAATTAATAAGATTGTTGATAATTATAAATTAAATTCTTTATTATCAAAATTTTTAGGTTTTCTAATATCTAAAAGAAGATTTTTTTACGTAAAAACAATTCTTCAAGATTTTGTAGATACTTGCTCCAAAAAAAGAGGAGAAGTAGTAGCTGAACTAATTTCTTCTAAAGAATTGTCAGGAGAACAAGTAAGTAAAATAAAAGATGAATTATCTCAAAATTTTAATGCGAAAATAAAATTAGACTATAAATATGATAAAAGTTTAATTGGAGGTTTAGTAATTCAAGTTGGTAGTATTATGGTAGATACCTCTATTAAAAATAAATTACAACAAATCGAAAATACAATGATAGAGGCTTAAATGGAAATAAATCCTTCAGAAGTTACGAAAATATTAAAAGAACAAATTAAAAAATTTGGAGATAAAGCTGAGGTTACTGAGGTTGGCCAAGTTTTATCAGTTGGAGATGGTATAGCAAGAATTTATGGATTAGATAATGTTCAAGCTGGAGAAATGGTAGAATTTTCGGATGGCTCGAAAGGAATGGCATTGAACCTAGAAAGTGAAAATGTAGGTGTTGTAATTTTTGGTGATGATAAAGCGGTAAAGGAAGGTGATACTGTAAAAAGAACTGGTGCGATTGTTGATACACCAGTTGGAAAAGAATTACTTGGTAGAGTAGTTGATGGTTTAGGAAACCCAATTGATGGAAAAGGTGCATTAGATAAAAACTTAAAAAGAAGTCGGGTTGAAGTCAAAGCTCCAGGTATAATTCCACGTAAATCTGTTAGTGAACCAATGCAGACTGGTCTCAAATCAATTGATAGTCTAGTTCCAATTGGAAGAGGACAAAGGGAATTAATTATTGGAGATAGACAAACTGGTAAAACAGCAGTAGCTATTGACGCTATTATAAATCAGAAAAAAATTAACGATTCAGGTGACGAGAAGAAAAAATTATATTGTATTTATGTAGCCGTAGGTCAAAAAAGATCTACAGTTAGACAGATTGAAAAAACATTAGAAGAAGCTGGTGCAATGGAATACACAACAATAGTTGCAGCAACAGCATCAGATGCAGCACCACTTCAGTTTTTAGCTCCATACACTGGATGTACTATGGGTGAATATTTTAGAGATAATGGAATGCATGCTTTAATAATATATGATGATTTATCAAAACAAGCGGTCGCTTATAGACAAATGTCTCTATTGTTAAGAAGACCCCCTGGGAGAGAGGCGTATCCTGGCGATGTATTTTATTTACATAGTAGATTACTTGAAAGAGCAGCAAAATTAGGTGATGAACATGGAGGTGGTTCTTTGACAGCTCTTCCAATCATTGAGACTCAAGGAGGTGACGTTTCTGCATTTATACCAACAAATGTGATCTCAATTACTGATGGACAAATTTTCCTTGAAACTGAACTTTTTAACCAAGGTATAAGACCAGCAATTAACGTTGGTTTATCTGTATCAAGAGTAGGATCCTCTGCCCAGACAAAGGCCATGAAAAAAGTTTCAGGGTCGATGAAATTAGAATTGGCTCAATATCGAGAAATGGCTGCATTTGCACAATTTGGTTCAGATCTTGATGCATCTACTCAAAAATTACTCAACCGAGGTTCAAAATTAACTGAACTATTAAAGCAAAACCAATATTCTCCCATGACAGTTGCAGAACAAGTCATTTCTGTATTTTGTGGAGTTAGAGGACATCTTGATGATATTGAACAAAAGGATATTTCAAGTTTTGAGAATAAAATTATTGAAAAATGTAAAGCTGAAAAGCCACATATCATTGAGTCAATCACAGCCTCAGGGAAACTTGAAGATGATAAAGAGAAAGAATTGAATGAGATTATTTTACAACTTAAGAAAGATTTTAATTCATAAAAAATAATGGCTAGTTTAGACGATCTAAAAAAAAGGATATCAAGTGTTAAGTCTACACAAAAGATTACCAAGGCAATGAAAATGGTTGCTGCTGCAAAACTTAGAAGAGCCCAGGAAAGTGCAGAAAAAGGCAGACCTTACTCAGATAAAATGAATAATATTATTTTAAACTTGTCAAATGGTATCTCAGATATAGATAATGCTCCAAAACTTTTATCTGGGACCGGAGAAGATAAAGTGCATTTATGTGTTGTAATGACATCTGATAGAGGTCTTTGTGGAGGTTTTAATACAAATATTATCAAAAAAGCTAAACTATATTTTCAAAAAATTTTAGATGAGGGAAAAACTCTAAAAATTATTACAGTCGGAACCAAAGGTTATGATCAACTTAAACGTCTTTATGGTGATAATATTATAGAGAGAATATCTTTTAAAGAGTCAAAAAATGTAAATTATTTTGATGCTGATAAAGTTGGTAAGATAGTTATAGAAAAATTTGATAAAAATGAATTTGATGTATGTGCAATTTTTTATAACCAATTTAAGAATGTAATTACTCAAATTCCACAAGAACAACAAATTATTCCTTTAAAAACATCTGAAAAAGAGGAAAATTCATTAGGAGATAACTATGAATTTGAACCTGAGGAAGATGAAATATTGAGCAACTTGTTACCTAAAAACATTTCAACTCAGATTTTTAAAGCGATGTTAGAGAATTCAGCTAGCGAGCAAGGTTCAAGAATGAGTGCAATGGATAATGCAACCAGAAACGCAGGTGAAATGGTTGACAAACTTACTATTGAGTATAATAGAAGTCGTCAGGCAGCAATTACTAAAGAGTTAATAGAAATAATTTCAGGAGCAGAAAGTTTATAATTATGAGAAAAGGACAAATAACACAGATCATTGGGGCGGTAGTTGACGTAAAATTTGATGGAGAACTACCAGAAATTTTAACCGCACTAGAGTGCGATAATGGTGGAAATAGATTAGTTTTAGAAGTTGCACAACACTTAGGGGAGTCAAGTGTTAGAACAATTGCAATGGATGCAACAGAAGGTCTTAAAAGGGGAGACGAGGTAACAGACACAGCTGCTCCAATTAAAGTCCCAGTAGGACCAGAGACTCTTGGAAGAATTATAAATGTGATTGGTGAGCCTATTGATGAAAGAGGAGAAGTTAAAAGTTCAGATAATTGGCCAATTCATAGAGCTGCACCAGAATTTAATGATCAATCAACAGAAACTGAAATACTTGTCACAGGAATAAAGGTTATTGATCTTTTAGCACCCTATGCAAAAGGTGGTAAAATTGGTTTATTTGGTGGAGCTGGAGTGGGTAAAACTGTTTTAATTATGGAATTGATTAATAACGTTGCAAAAGCTCACGGTGGATTTTCAGTTTTTGCAGGAGTGGGAGAAAGAACTAGAGAAGGAAATGACCTTTACCATGAAATGATAGATTCAGGTGTTATTAAAACTGATGGGGAAGGTTCTAAAGCAGCATTAGTTTATGGACAAATGAACGAGCCTCCAGGTGCAAGAGCGCGAGTTGCTTTAACTGGATTAACTGTTGCTGAGTATTTTAGAGATCAAGAAGGGCAAGATGTACTATTCTTCGTTGATAATATATTTAGGTTTACACAAGCAGGATCTGAGGTCTCTGCATTGCTTGGTAGAATACCTTCAGCTGTAGGATATCAACCAACATTAGCAACTGATATGGGTAACTTACAGGAAAGAATTACAACAACGAATAAAGGTTCAATTACATCTGTTCAGGCAATTTATGTTCCTGCAGACGACTTGACTGACCCTGCACCTGCAACTTCATTTGCTCACTTAGATGCAACAACCGTACTTTCTAGACAGATTGCTGAAATTGGAATTTACCCAGCGGTAGATCCATTAGACTCAACGTCTAGAATTTTAGATCCTAGAATAGTTGGTGACGAACATTATAGAGTTGCTAGAGAAGTACAAAAAGTTCTTCAAACTTATAAATCTTTACAAGATATTATCGCAATTTTGGGTATGGATGAATTGTCTGAAGAGGATAAATTAGTTGTTGCTAGAGCTAGAAAAATACAAAGATTTCTTTCTCAACCTTTCTTTGTAGCTGAAGTATTTACTGGCTCGCCAGGTAAGCTTGTAGATTTAGAGTCAACGATCAAAGGCTTTGATGCTATTTGCAAAGGTGAATATGATCACTTACCAGAGGCTGCATTTTATATGGTTGGCACTATTGAAGAAGCTATTCAAAAAGCTGAGAGTTTAGCTAACGAAGCTGCCGCATAATGAGCGAAGAATATTCTGTAGAAATAGTAAACCCTGAAAAATCATTTTTATCAAAAAATGATGTCACCGAGGTAGTTGTTCCTGCATTTGAAGGTGAGATAGGGATTTTAAAAGACCATATTTCTATTATTTCGTTTTTAAAACCAGGAATAATTAAAATATTTTCAAAGTCTGGCGAGGAAAGTTTTTATGTAAATGATGGAATAATTGAATTTAAAGATAATAATCTTTCTATACTTACAAGTCTTATTTTAAATTTAAAAGACATTGATAAAGAAAAAATTTCAGAAATTCAGAAATCTGCTGAGGAAGAACTTAATAAGCCTGATATAAATGATCAGGAAAAATATTTGCTTGATCAAAAACTTGAAGTATTAAAATCAATTAACTAAAATTTTTTTTACTTCTTCTTGAATTTTTTCGTATACATGTAGTTTAAATTCTACCACAAGTTCAGTAATTTTATCTGGATCTACCCATTTCCATTCAAGAAATTCTGGATGTTTTGTATTAATATTAATTTCTTTTTCATCGCCTTTAAATCTCATTATATACCATTGTTGTTTTTGACCTTTAAATTTACCTTTCCAAATAATTCCTAATAATTCATTTGGTAAATGGTAGGTAAGTAAGCCATCAATTTTTTTAATTAAACTTACTGATTTAATACTAGTTTCTTCTTTTAATTCTCTAATTGCAGCCTCATAAAAGTCTTCACCCTTATCAACCCCACCTTGTGGCATTTGCCAAAAGTTTTTTTTATTATCTATTCTTTTTGCCACAAAAATTTTGTTTTCTTTATTTAAAACAACTATCCCAACACCACTTCTAAGTGGTAAATTTTTATATTTCTCTTTCATTTTAGCCGTTTAAAAGCTCTAGAGCGAATTGAAGTTGATTATCTGTATCAGTATTAAGCCTAAAGTCATCAGATCCTTCAGCTATCTCAATATCAGGGGAAACACCTATTTCTGATATAGATTTTCCAGATGGAAGATAATATTTAGATACAGTCAATCTTATTGCACCTTTATTTTTGAGAGGAATGATTGATTGTACAGAGCCTTTACCATAGCTATTTTCTCCAATTATTATTGCTCTTTTGTGATCCTTTAGCGCCCCTGCTACAATTTCAGATGCAGATGCTGAACCATAATTTATTAAGACAACAATTGTATTACCATCTATTATATCACCTTTTCTTGCAAAGAATTTCCTACTTTCGTATTTTCTTTTACTTTTAGTTGAGACAATTTCTCCACTATCTATAAAAAAATCTGTAATTTTAATTGCCTGAGAAAGTAGTCCACCAGGATTATTTCTCAAATCTAAAATATAATTTTTAACATTTTCATTATTTTTAAACTCTTTAATTTTATCTCTAATTTGACCACTACTATTTTCATTAAAAGAGGTAAGTCTTAAATAACCAGTTTGATTATTCAATATCTCAGATTTTACTGATGAAACTTTAATTTTTTCTCTAGTAATATTAAAAACTAATGCCTTTCGTTCACCCCTTCTTCTAACTGTTATTTCAATATCTGATCCAACAGGACCCCTCATGATATCAACTGCTTCACTTAAAGATTTACCTTGAACCTGAATATCATTAATTCTTACAATATAATCACCAGCTTTAACTCCTGCTTCAGCTGCAGGTGAGTCGTCCATAGGAGTTATTACTTTTATAACTCCAGCTTCCATACTCACTTCAATTCCAAGTCCTCCAAATTCACCACTCGTTTCCGTTTGCATACTTTGATAAGATTCTGGTGACATATAAGCAGAATAAGGATCTAAAGATTGAAGAACACCATTGATTGCAGCATCCATTGCATCACTTTGGTTCACCTCATCAACAAATTCTTTATTAATTTTATCTAAGACCTCTGAAAAAACATCTATTTTTTTATAGATATCATTCTCTTCTGATGCGCTAACAATATTATTAACGAAAAAAAAAATAAAAAATAATGAAAAATATGTTTTAAGTTTTTTCATTATATAATTACTTTTTCTTTAGGAATTAATTCAGACCATATTTTTTCTAATTCATAAAATTTTCTTTTTTCAGGATTGAAAATATGAATAATAAGATCTATTCCATCTACAAGTTTCCAATCACTACTTTCTCTTCCTTCAATTTTACAATTACTTACACCATTTTTTTTCAAGTATTCATACACTTGCTCTGATAAAGCTTGGATATGTCTTGAAGACGTTCCGCTAGCTATTATCATTTGATCAGCTATTGATGATTTCCCATCTAAATCTATTGAAACAATATCTAGGGCTTTATTTGCATCTAAGAGATTTACCACATCTTTGTGAAGAGAAGAGATTTTGTCCATTAATTAATAAAAGAGTATCAAATTTTTCTTAATTTAGAAGATGAAATATTGACCTTATTAAATTTTATAAATTTTAAGCTTTTCTTATTATATTTTTTAAAGCTTCTAGAACTTAATGATTTAGCCTTATATCTGTCTCTATCAAATACTAGAATGTTACAAATAGACGAAATTAAATCAGAATTTTTCCATTTGTGAAAATTAATCAAACTATCTGCTCCCATTATAAAATAAATATCAGTCTTTTTATTATTTTTTTTTATATACTTTATCAGGTCAATTGTTCTATTTGATTTAATTTTATCCTCAAAATATTTAACTTTTATAAATAGATTTTTTTGAGCAATTTTTTTTGCTAAATTAATTCTTTTATTTAAACTTAAACTACTTTTTCCTTTAAATGGATTTTTTTTGGTTACCGCCCAAATAATTTTATCAATCTCAAATCTTTTTTTTGCTTCTTTAGAGATACTTAAATGTCCTTTATGTGCTGGATCAAAAGTCCCACCAAGAATACCAATTTTTTTTTTATTTCCTTGTTTGTCCAGATCCATATATTTCATATTTGTAACTAACTAGCTGGTTTAGTCCAACAGGACCTCTTGGTGGAAGTTTATTTGTTGAAATTCCAACCTCACCTCCAAAACCAAATTCTCCTCCATCAGCATACTGTGTTGAAGAATTGTGAATAGCTATCGAACTTTTAACATTTTTCATGAAAAATTTTGCAGAAATTTTATTATTTGTAATTATGGCATCAGTATGCATTGTTCCGTATTTATTAATATGATTTACTGCATCATTAATATTGTTTACTAATTTTACAGATATTTTTGCAGATAAATGTTCTTTCGACCATGTTTTATTATTTGCTAATTTTGAATTCCCGTTAAACAATTTAGAAATTTTTCTATCAGCATAAATATAACAACCTCTTTCAGTGAGTTCATATAATATCTCATTTACATTTTTAGATTTATTTTTATGTATTAAGAGTGTCTCAGTAGCTCCACAAATGCTAGTATTGCGCAACTTAGCATTGATTAATATTTTCTTTGCCATCTTAAGATTAGCATCTTTATCAATATATGTATGACACATGCCTTCAAGGTGACCAATTACAGGAACAGAGGATAAATCTTGAACTTTTTTTACAAGACTTTTTCCACCCCTTGGAATAATAACATCAATATATTTTGACATTTTTGACAGCATGTAGTCGACCAGTTTTCTATTTTTATTCTCTATAAACTGAACAAAATTCTTATTTATTTTATTTTTTTCTAAAGATTTTCTAAAAAGATTAGCTAAAATTTTATTACTAAAGTAAGCCTCAGATCCTCCTCTTAATATTACACAGTTTCCAGATTTAAAACAAAGTGTGGATACATCTGAAGTAACATTTGGTCTACTTTCATAAATTACACCAATAATACCAATTGGAATTGATACCTTCTTTAGTTTTAAGCCGTTTGGTCTTTTCCAGGTTTCTATATCAACATCTACTGGATCCTTAAATTTTGAAATAGTTTTAATTGACTTAATAATTGCTCTTATTTTATCATTATTAAGAGCAAGTCTTTTAATTAAATTCTCTTTAAGTTTTTTAGATTTGGCAATTTTTATATCTTTTGCGTTTTCGACCAAAATTCTATTTTGGTTTTTTAAAATGAGTTGAATGTAATAATTTAATACTTTATTTTTTCTTTTATTACTTATTTTGTTTTGAAAAGCAATTTTTGCATTTGAACCAATTTTTTCTAAAGTTTTGCTCATTTGATTAATACCATATCATCTTTATGAATAACTTCTGATTTTGAAACATAACCTAAAATATCATTTATTTTATTAGAGTGTTTACCTTTAATTTTCAAAATTTCTTCTGAAGAGAAACTGCTTAATCCTCTGGCAAATTCGGTCATATTATTGTTTAGGATTTTGATATGATCACCTTTGCTAAAACTACCTTGAACATCCTTAATCCCTGCAGCTAATAAACTTTTCCCATTATTTAAAGCGGATAACGCACCTTCATCAATAACTATTTTTCCCTTTGGAGAAACTGAACTTATAATCCATTTTTTTCTCGCATCTAATTTTGAGATTTTAGGTAAAAACCAAGTACATATATTTTTAGTTAAAATTTTTTGAATTGGTCTATTTATTAAGCCATTAGCAATCGCCATATGACACCCTGAGAATTGACAAATTTTAGCAGCATCAATCTTCGTTTTCATTCCACCAGACCCAAATTCTCCAGTTTTATTTGTTGCTAACTTTTCTACATTTTGATCAATATTTTTTATTTCACGAATTAATTTAGCTTTTTTATCTAATTTTGGATCTTTAGAGTAAAGACCATTTACGTCAGATAATAAAATTAAACAATCTGCACTTGATATTTGTGCAACCCTAGAAGCTAGTCTATCATTATCTCCATACTTAATCTCAGAAGTGGCTATACTATCATTTTCATTTACTATTGGAATAAAACCAAGACTAAATAAATTCTCAAAAGTTCTTTTTGCATTAATAGCCCTTCTTCTTTTTTCTGTATCCTCAAGTGTTAGCAAAATTTGAGAAAGATTGATTTTAGACTTATTAAAAGTTTTTTTAAAAAGATTCATTAACTCAATTTGGCCAATTGATGCTACTGCCTGACTTTTATCAAGTTTCAATTTTTTTTTACTTAATTTTAATTTTTTACATCCTAAAGCAATCGCTCCTGAACTAACCAAAATTATATTTTTTTTTAATTTTTTTAGATGTTGAATATCTTTTGCAAATTCTAACAACCATTTTTCTCTGATAATTTTTTTTTCATTAATCAATAAAGATGATCCAATTTTTATAACGACAGTCTTTGAGTCCTTAAGATACATAATTAAGCAATGTTGATTTAATATCAGATACTGATTTTTTATCGAGTGTTGATGTTGTAAAAGCGGATTTCTTGATAATTTTTTCAAAATCATTTATTTTTTCTTTTATTTCGTTCTCATCAATTAGGTCTATTTTGTTAAACACTATTATTTCCTGCTTTTTTAATAGCTCTGAACTATATTTACCCATTTCATCCCTTACTTGAAGATACGAGTTAATTAAATCATTTTCTGATATATCAATTAGATGCAAAAGTGCTTTGCATCTTTCAATATGTTTTAAAAATTTAATCCCTAATCCTGTTCCTTGATGTGCTCCTTCAATTAATCCTGGAATATCTGCTAAAGTTATCTCTTTATCGTCATACATTGCGACACCAAGATTTGGATTTATAGTGGTGAATTTATAATTTGCAATTTTAGGAGTAGCACTTGTTAATGATGCTAATAAGCTAGATTTTCCTGCATTCGGTAATCCAATGATTCCTATATCAGCAATTGTCTTGAGTTGTAAATATATCCAAAATTCCTCACCAACTGCACCTTTGGTAAATTTCTTTGGAGCTCTGTTTGTTGATGATTTAAACCTTGTGTTACCAAAACCTCCTTTGCCACCTATAGCTGCAACAAATTTTTCATTTTCCTCCTTGAAATCAAATATCAGAGTTTTATTATCTTCCTCAAATACTTGTGTTCCAATCGGTACTTTTAAATATAAGTCTTCTCCTCCTCTTCCTGTTTTATTTTTCCCACTCCCATCTCTGCCTCGCGCAGCTTTAAAATGCTGTTGATATCTAAAATCAATCAGTGTGTTTAAATTTCTCTCTGACACAAGAATAATAGAACCACCTTTTCCTCCATCGCCTCCGTCAGGTCCTCCAAATTCAATAAATTTTTCTCTTCTAAAACTAGGAGAACCAGATCCACCTTCTCCAGCTTTTATAAATATCTTAACTTGATCTAGAAATTTCATGATTTTACAGAATTAATTAGCTGTTTACTAATTAGGCTTTACTGATACGTAAGTTCTGTCTGATTTACTTTTTTTAAAAACTACTTTTCCTTTAACAACAGAAAAAATTGAGTGGTCTTTACCCATTCCAACATTTTCCCCAGGAAAAATTTTAGTGCCTCTTTGTCTTACAATAATATTTCCAGGTATCACTAATTCACCACCATATTTTTTTACTCCTAGTCTTCGGCCTGCACTATCTCTTCCGTTTCTCGATGATCCACCTGCTTTTTTTGTTGCCATAAATTACCTATTTATTTTGAAGCCTCAGTTTTTTCTTTTTTAGCTTCTTTAACTACAACTTCGCTTTTTTTCATCTTTTCAGCCTCTGATAAAACTTTACCATCTTTTGAAAAAATTTTGTTAATTCTTATTAGTGAATACTGTTGTCTGTGTCCGTTTTTACGTCTTGAATTTTTTCTTCTCCTTTTTTTAAAAATTAGAACAGTTCTTTCTTTGCCATTTTTTAATAGTTCAGCTTCAACTTTCGCACCATCAACAGTGGGTGCACCTAATTCAATGCTCTTATCATCTCCATAAGCTAAAATTTCGTTAAATTCCACTTTAGTAGCAGGATTTGACTCAGCTAATTTTTCTATTTTAATTATTTCACCAGCTGAGACTTTGTACTGTTTTCCACCTGTTTGTATAACTGCGTATGACATTAACGATCCTAATTTTTAATTATCAGCAATATAGTCAGGGCCCTATTTTAGTCAAGCTGAATAAGCTAGAAATTATCCTTTAATTCTCTCAATTTTGAAAAGTTTTCAACATTTTTAGATCTTAAAAAAATATTAGTTTGTAGCTCTTCTTCAAGTGTCGATGGAATAGTTGGCTGACCTTTTTCCAGTCGATTTTTTATAAACTCAATTTTCGAAATTAAAGCTTTATTTTCTGGATCATGTTTTAGGCAAAAATCTGAATTTTTTAATGTATATTCATGTCCACAATAAATTTCTGTCTCAATTGGTAAATTCTTTAACAACTGTAAAGAATTAAACATCTGTTTATGAGTGCCCTCAAACACTCTTCCACAACCTAATGAAAATAATGTATCTCCAGAAAATAATGCATTTTCATTAAAAAAATAGAAACATATATGGCCTAAAGTATGTCCTGGAATATGAAAAACCTTTGCTTCAAACATACCGTCTTTCCAAGTTTCATTATTTTTTAAGGATATATCTATTTCAGGAATTCTATGTTTATCCTCATTAAAACCTATAACCTTAGCATTATATAATTTCTTGAGCTCTTTATTGCCTCCAACGTGATCATAATGATGGTGAGTATTCATTATGAATTTTAATTTTAGATTAAGACTTTCAATTTTATTTATAACAGGCTCTGCTTCACTAGGATCTATTACAATGGCAGACTTTGTTAACTCATCAATTAATAAATATGAAAAATTATCTTCTAAACATTTTATAATTTCTATTTTCATTTTACTTTTCTAATAAAAAAATACCTAATTCAGATATTAGGTTTTTATATTTTAAATTTGAAGTTGTAATATTTGAAATTTTCTCTCCATTTAAAGAAATTGATTTATAAATATTAACTCTTTTGTTGTTACAAAAATTATAAAAGTCTTGAATTGTACACATATGTAGGTTGGGTGTATTATACCATTGATAAGGTAAATTCTTTGTAACTGGCATTTCTCCTTTTAATAGCAAATCTAATCTAACTTTCCAATGTCCAAAATTTGGAATTGTAACAATTACCTTTTTTCCTACTCGTAATAAATTTTCAATAACATTTTCTGGGCTCATAAATGCTTGAAGAGTTTGACTTAATATTACGAAATCAAATGATAAATCTGGAAATTGCTTTAAATCGTTCTCTGCGTCACCTTCAATAACAGCTAAACCTTTAGATAAACATTTTTTTACTTTTTCTTTAGAAATTTCAAGTCCTCTTACATCTACCACTTTATTTTTTAATAGATATTCCATCAAAATTCCATCACCACATCCAACGTCCAAGACTCTTGATTTTTCCTCAATAAACTTAGAAATAACTTTAAATTCTTTTTTCATTGATTTTAGAATAAGTTGTATTTAAATAATTTTTAATAGTATTTAAAAAATCTGGTACTTCTAATAGAAAGGAATCGTGCCCTTTGTCGGTTTTTATTTCTACAAAACCAACATCAGCACCAATTGCATTAAGCGCTATTACAATATCTTTATTCTCAGAGGTTGGGTATAACCAATCAGAGGTAAAGGAAATGATGAAAAATTTTGTTTTGGTATCTTTAAATGCTTTGGAAAGGTTTCCTCCATATTGTTTAGTTAAATCAAAATAATCCATTGCTCTTGTGATATACAAATAACTATTTGCATCGAATCTATCTACAAATACAGAACCTTGATATCTCAAATAACTCTCAATTTGAAAGTCAGCATCAAATCCAAATTTTAAATCAGATCTTTCTTGAAGATTCCTTCCAAACTTTTCTTGTAAACCTTGTTTTGATAAATACGTGATATGAGCAGCCATCCTAGCCACAGCCAAACCTTTATCTGGATTTATTGATTTTTCATAATACAATCCCTCTTTCCAATTGCTATCAGACATTATTGCTTGCCTTCCAAGTTCATTAAAAGCAATATTTTGAGCTGAATGACTAGCGGTACAAGCAATTGGCAAAGCTACTTTAGCCTTATTCGGAAAGTTTGATACGAATTGTAAAACTTGCATTCCACCCATGGAGCCGCCAGCAACTGCAAATAATTTTTCTATTTTTAAGTAATCTAATAGATTGTATTGTGCGTTAACCATATCGTTAATTGTAATTACAGGAAAATTTGTACCTATAGGTTTATTGGTCAAAGGATCAATAGTTCCTGGTCCGTAGGATCCCATACATCCACCAATAACATTTGCACAGATAACAAAAAATTTATCAGTATCGAATGACTTACCTGGACCAACTGCATAGTTCCACCAACCATCTTTTTTTGTAATTGGGTTGATGCCTGAAGCATACTGGTCGCCAGTTAACGCATGAAAAATTAATATAGCATTATCTTTCTTCTCATTAAGATTTCCATAAGTCTCATAAGCTAATGGAAAGTTCGATATTTCTTTACCACAATCAAGCTTAATAGTTTTCTCAATAATTATATTCTTCATTTTATTTAAACTGCTCATAAAAATTTTGCTGAAATGAATTGTGAGAAAAAAAACTTATTTAGCAGGTTTTTTAAAGCGCTCGCAATTCAGTTAAATCAGCGCAAAAAAGCTTTTATAAGATAGCTTTTTAGATGTCAATTTTTTTAGAATTATTGATTGTATTATCTAATTATCTGACTATTTATTAATAAAACTAAGCATCATGAATACTCCATTATTTAGAAAATTAAACCTAGAGGTCTACAAGCCTGGAAGATCCTTCTTAATTAAAAAAAAAAGTATTATAAAACTATCAGCTAATGAATCAGCCTTAGGCATGAGTAAAAATGCTAATAAAGCAATAATAAAATCCAAAAATAATATATCAAAGTATCCGGATGGAAAATTTAAGGAATTAACATCCAAAATTTCAAAAAAATACAATTGCAATCAAAATAAGATTATCTGTGGATCTGGATCTGACGAAATTATTCAAATGCTTTGTCAGTTATTTTTGAACAAAGGAGATGAAGTAGTCGTGCCAGAGTACAGTTTTTTAATGTACAGAATTTATGCAAAAATAGTAGGAGCAAAAGTTATATTTTCTAAAGAAAAAAATTTTAAAGTATCAAACGATGAAATTTTAAAAAAAACAACTAAAAGAACAAAGATTGTATTTATAGCTAATCCAAATAATCCTACAGGCACATATATTTCTAAAAATCAACTATTAGAGCTAAGGAAGCGATTAAATAAAAAAATTTTATTGGTAGTCGACGATGCATATTTTGAATATATGTTAAATAAAGATTATAGATCAGGCTTGGAACTTTTTAAAAATCAAAATAATGTATTTATATTAAGAACTTTTTCAAAAATTTATGGTCTTGCATCTCTCAGAGTTGGATGGGGTTATGGAAGTAAAAAAATTATAGATGCTTTATATAAAATTAAACCACCGTTTAATGTAAATAAGATAGCACAGGAATGCGCAGTTGAATCTCTTAAAGATAAAAGTTTTATAAAAAAATCTGTAAAACATAATTTAGATTGGGCTAGAAAAATAAAAAAAATAATGAATTCTTATAGTATTCAAACAAATGAAATTGGACCAAATTTTTTTCTTTTAGATTTTAAACGTTGTAAATTAAATGCGAGCTTTGTTGAGAGAAATCTTGAAAAATCAGGAATTATTCTTAGAGAGATGAATTCGTATGGTATTAAAAATTGTTTAAGGCTTACAATTGGAAATGTGAAAGAAAATATACTTTTAATTAAACAGATGAAAAAAATTTTTAAAAATGTTTAAAAATATATTAATCGTCGGTTGTGGATTAATTGGATCTTCAATTTTAAGAGCATCTATAGATAATAAAACTTCTAAAAACTTTTTTGTTTTCGAAAAATCAAAAAAAAATATTAGAGAAATCAAAAAAATAAATAAAAGAATAATTATTTTAAAGAAACTAGATAATAAAATTTCAGATATTGATCTTGTTATACTTGCTACTCCTATGAGTCAGTATGAAACAGTTATCCCCTATTTAAATAAGTATTTAAGTAAAAAATCTTTAATTACCGATGTAGGCTCTACAAAGGAAAATATTAAAAAATTAAAAAATAAGAGTATTCCAAAGTCACTTGACTGGATTATGAGTCATCCGATATCTGGATCAGAGGTAAGTGGACCAAAGTATGGAAGTAAAAGTCTATTTATTAATAAATGGTGTATAGTTTTTAGTGACAAAAACAAAGTTAAACAGAAAAAATTGGTAAATTTTTGGAAAAAGATTGGTTCAAAAGTAATAATTATGGATGAGAAAGTTCATGATAAGATATTTTCAATTACAAGTCATTTACCCCACTTAATAGCTTACAATTTAATAAAGACCGCCCAAGATTTTCAAAAAACTCAAAAAAAAGATATAATTAAATTTAGTGCAGGGGGGTTAAGAGATTTTTCAAGGATAGCTGCATCAAACGAAATAATGTGGAGAGATATTTTTTTTAATAACAAAAAAAATGTTGTTAGTGCAATAAACTTATTTATCAAAAATTTAAAATCTTTTAAAAAAAATATTAAAAATTTAGACGACAATACATTGAGAAAAAAATTAGTTAATTCAAAAAAAGTAAGACAGCAAATATTGAATTTAAAACAAGATATAGCGAAGCCAGATTTTGGAAGAGATCAAAACTAAATCGATATAATTTTAACCACTTTTAAATTTGTAGTTTTTTCAATTAATTTAATGGTTTTTATTATTGGCATTATTATTACTTTTTTTCTTGGACCATATGCATGAATTAATTCTTTTGTATTTAAACAAACTGCAACATGTCCTTTCCAAAAAATAATATCTCCTTTCTTTAAAACTCTTTTATTGCTAACACCTTTTTTGATTTTAACTTGATCTTTTGTATCTCTAGGAAAGAACTTATGGTTATATTTATAAAAAATTTGGAGTAATGCCGAACAATCAATACCATCAAAAGTTTTGCCACCCCATTTATATTTAATATTCAAAAAAAGTTTTAATATTTTACTAAAATTATAATTTCTTTTATTTAATCTTTGTAATTCATTTAACTTTATCCATTTATTCTTTTCAAACATTACAAAGTTATTTTTTTTACTTATAATCTGAATTTCAGATGAAAATGGAAGGTATTTTTTTGTTAAAAATTTAATATTGTTTTCTGGTTTATTATAAATCTTTGATTTTAATATACTGACTTTGTGAGATTTGTTTAAAACTTTATTAAATTTTTTAATTTTTATAAAACCTAAGTAATTGTCAAAATCAGTTCTGATCTTAAAAAAATCATTCTCTTTTCCAATTATCCTAAATTTTTCACCGTAAATTAATTGTGTACTTATATTTGATTTCTTTGAGGCCAGCTCATAAACGTTTAAATAGGAATTCTTACAGAAATAGCTATTTTGCACCAATTTTAACTTTATTCCTTATAAACCAAAGACAAATTAGTGATGGTATCACCATTACAGTTGTTATTATAAAAAATGTACCCCAGTCTCCATTTAGCCAATCTACTAGCGCACCCGATGAAGAGGCGAGGGTAGTTCTTCCAGCAGTTCCAATGGATGCTAATAATGCATATTGGGTTGCCGTGTAGGTCCTATCTACTAATAAAGAAATAAAAGCAACAAATGCAACTGTTGCAAATGCAGCTGTTATATCATCAGCTATCACAGCAATTGCAAATAATAATTCTGATTTACCTGTCCAGGCCAATAATGCGAAAAGTAAATTAGTTACAGCCATCAAACCTCCAGCAAAAAACATAGTTTTGACTGTTCCAGCTCTCATCGCCATTACACCACCTATTAAAGTGAAAACTACGGTTGTTATCCATCCTAATCCTTTAGAATAAATTGCTATTTGTCCTTTTGAAAATCCAATTTCTTTATAAAAAACAATAGACATACGTCCTAAAAATGCCTCACCTATTTTAAATAAAAACACAAATCCTAATATCCCAACTGCAATTGCAAAACCATTTTTTTTAAAAAAACTTATTATTGGTCCACCAATAGTTCCCGAAATGTAAGCAATAAAATTTGTTAAAACATTACTTGATCCAAGTTTGTTTATAATCATTTGATCTGTTTCTTTTTGATTATTTTGTCTGTTATTATCAATTGGTTCATGAACAAACATCAAACAAATATTCATTAAAATAATTAAAACACCTAAAACTAAAAAAGTAGCTTGCCAATAATCTGCTACTCCCATATTTTGAAAAAATTCAGCAGTAAATAGTGCTACAACGCCTCCTAATTTATAACCAGTCCACCAACCAACTACTGCCATAGCTGCACCTGCTGCCATGGATTTCCCCTCATTTGCGTCAATTTGTTCAATTCTCAACGCATCAACAGTTATATCTTGGGTTGCTGAAGCTATTGCAATTATTAATCCAACACTAATCAAAAGTGCTAAATTTTGTGTAGGATTTATAAAACTCCAAACTATCAAGCTGAGTAAAATGATTAATTGCATTAAGACAATCCAACCTCGTCTATGTCCTAATTTTTTTGTCAAAAGTGGAATTTGTATTCTATCAATTATTGGAGCCCATAAATAATTAAAAGCATAAACTCCAAATATTAATCCTGCCCAACCAATTGTTGATCTACTTAATCCCTCTTCCTTTAGCCAAAGACTTAAGCTACTTGCAATTAATACCCATGGAAAACCACTTATTGCTCCTAGAAGCAATATTCTTAACATTCTTATATCTTTATATACTAATAATGAGTCAACCCAGCTTTGTTTTGTTTCAGACATTAATATTTTCTCCAAAATGATGGAATAAACAATACTAGTACAGCAAACAACTCTAATCTACCTAAAATCATCGCTAAGCTTAAAATCCATTTTGAAAAATCAGATAAATTAGAAAAGTTACCATTTGGACCAATAATATCACCTAAACCAGGTCCTACATTTGATATCGATGTTGCAGCAGCAGATATTGAGGTTGTCAAATCTAAACCACTTGTTGATAAAAGAGCAGTTATAATAAAAAAAATTACGATATATAAAAAAATAAAGGAAATAATAGATGCTAAAAACTTTTCATCAATATTATTATTTTCGTATTTTATTTTAAATATACCTCTTGGATAAATTATTTTCTTTAGTTGTACAGAAATAAACTGGAATAAAATTTGGACTCTAAATATTTTAATCCCACAAGCTGTTGAGCCTGCACAACCACCAATAAACATAAGAATAATAAAATAGATTAATGGGAATTGACCCCAATCACTAAAGTTTTGAGTTACATAACCGGTTCCAGTTAAAATTGATATTACATTAAATGCAACTGACCTAATACTGGTATCAAAAAAACTTTCATTTTTTGTAAGTAGATATAGATACATTAAAAGAATTGAAAAAAGGACAATCTTTATAAAAGTTTTAATTTGTGTATCGTTAAAAAATATTTTTTTGTCTCCATTTAAGTATTTGATATATGCGATAAATGGAATACTTCCTAAAATTATAAATATAATTGATGTAAATTCAATAAGTGAACTATCAAAATATCCAATAGACTCATTATAATTTGAGAAACCCCCTGTTGCAATTGTTGTCATTGAGTGAACTATGCTATCAAAAAAGTTCATTCCAAATATTTTATAAAACAATGCACATATAAAAGTTAATCCTGAGTATACCAAGATCAGTCTAAATGCTATTTCTTTTGATCTAGGTAAAATTTTTTCTGGGGTATCGCTTGTAGATATAATAAACAGTTGCATTCCACCAATATTCATTAGCGGCATTAAAGTAATTGCCATAACGATAATACCAATTCCACCTAACCATTGAAGCATTCCCCTCCAAAGTAAGATACTTTTTGGAGTTTCATTTAAATTGGTGATTATAGTTGATCCAGTTGTAGTAATACCTGACATGCTCTCAAAAAAAGCGTCTGTAGCACTTAAATTTATCTCAGAAAATATAAATGGAAGTGAACCAAAAATAGCAATACTCAACCAAGATAATGCTGTTAAAAGAAATGCCTGAGGTAAGCTAATTTTTTTATCATGATCTAAATTTGATAGTAAAAAGAGAATTCCAAATATAACAGTTACAATTCCAGAACTTATAAAACTAGAGTCAATTTCATCATAAAAAAACTGCGTTAAAATTGGCGCAATCATCGATAAACCTAAAATAATTTGTAAAATTCCTAAGGTAAAAAAAACTGTTTTATAATTGGACATTTTGATTGGACATTATTTTATGGTAAATAAATTTCAACTCTATAAGAATTATTAAAAACGTTATTTTATATGCTGTTTAATTAAAAGTGATAGATAAAACCAACATAGACAAAACAAACGCATGGCCCTTTGTTGAAGCTAAAAAGCTTCTAAGAGAGAGAAAAAAAAATATTGAAAATAAGGGGAAAATTATTCTTCAAACAGGATATGGTCCCAGCGGCTTACCTCACATTGGCACCTTTGCTGAAGTGGCAAGAACCTCAATGATTGTTAATGCTTTAAATCATTTATCAGATCTCCCTAAAGAAATAATTACTTTTTCTGATGATATGGATGGACTTAGAAAAGTTCCTGAAAATATTCCCAATCCTGAAAAACTTGAAGAAAATCTTCATAAACCCTTAACTCAAGTTCCAGATCCATTTGGAAAATTTAACAGTTTTGGCGAACATAATAATGAAATGTTAAAAAATTTCTTAGATAAATTTAAGTTTGAATACAGTTTTAAAAGTTCATCAATTTTATATAAGTCTGGTTTTTTCAATGATACATTAAAATTAATTTTAAAAAATTATGAGGGAATAATGAATATAATTATTCCTACCCTTGGCACAGAAAGACAAAAAACATATTCTCCATTTTTACCAATATGTCCAGATACAGGGATAGTATTAGAGATTCCAGTCTCAGAGCTAGATACTAAAAGTTCAAAAATAATTTTTGATAATAATGGCAAAAAATTAGAACAAAGTATTTTAGATGGAAATTGTAAATTACAATGGAAAGTAGATTGGGCTATGAGATGGTATGCCCTTGATGTAGATTTTGAAATGTATGGAAAAGATTTGACTGAGAGTGCAATTTTATCTACAAAAATTATAAAACTATTAGGCAAGTCAAATCCATCTGGCTTTGCATATGAGTTATTTTTAGATGAAAAAGGAGAAAAAATATCTAAGTCAAAAGGAAATGGTATTACAATCGATCAATGGTTAGAGTATGCATCACCTGAAAGTCTCTCCTTGTATATGTACCAAAATCCAAAAAGAGCAAAAAAACTTTATAGAGAGGTAGTACCAAAAGCTGTCGATGAATATCTTGATTTTATCGAAAAAGGTAAAACTCAAAACGAACTTCAAAAACTAATGAACCCCGTTTGGCATGTTCATAATTCAGAAATACCAAAGGAAAATTCAATTATGTCCTTCTCAATGCTATTAAATTTAGTAGAGACCAGCAATGCTGATAATAAAGAATTACTTTGGAAATTTGTTAAGAAATATAAGAAAGATATTAATGAGGATATGCATCCAATTTTTGACAAGTTAGTATCTTATGCAATTAAATATTTTAACGATGTTATAAAATCTAAAAAGATTTATAAAAAACCAAATAAAAACGAAAAAATTGCTTTAGACGCTTTAGTAAATTCTTTAGATAACTGCGATGACGCAATGAAACCAGAGGATATTCAGACTACCATTTATACAGTCGGCAAAGAGAATGGCTATAAAGAAAATTTGCGTGATTGGTTCAAGTTAATATATGAGGTAGTTTTTGGGGTAGAAAATGGACCAAGATTTGGTTTTTTTATTAGCTTTTTTGGAGTTAAAGAAACTAAAGAATTAATAAAAAGTAAATTAGAAAATGTTTAATATCTTAAGACCACTAATTTTTAAATTTAGCCCTGAAGTGGCTCATTCTTTAGCAATAAAAGCACTAAAATTAAATAATATTCCTTACTCAAAACCCAAAGATAATCATATTTTAGAAACGACTTTTTGTGAAAAAAAATTGTCTTCACCAATTGGTGTTGCTGCTGGGTTTGATAAAAATGCTGAAGTATATAATCCTCTGTTTAATCTTGGATTTGGTTTTGTCGAAGTAGGGACAATTACCCCAAAACCCCAATTTGGTAACCCTAAACCAAGAGTTTTTAGACTTGAAGAAGATGAAGCTCTTATAAATAGATTGGGTTTTAATAATTCTGGTTCAGAACAAATTAGTAAGAGAATTAAGGAAAATAATAAAAAAGGTTTTTTAGGAATAAATATTGGACCAAATAAAAATTCAACTAATAGAGTCGATGATTATTTAATTTGTTTTCGTAAATTTTATAATTTAGCTGATTATATAACTATAAACATTTCCTCACCAAATACAGAAAATTTAAGAGACTTTCATAACCAGGATGAACTAAATTCATTGATTGATAAACTAAAAAATGAAAAAAAAGAGTTAAATACAAATATTCCACTAGCAATCAAAGTTTCACCTGATCTTAATGATGATCAAATTTATGAAGTATCTAAGATTATTATGGATCAAGAAATAGGAATTATTATTGTTTCCAACACCACAGACAAGAATAGAGAAAATTTAAAAAATATAAATAAATTGGAAAAAGGTGGACTGTCAGGAAAACCAATTGAAAAGATTTCAAACGAGGCAATTTCTAAATTTTATAAAATTCTTAAAAATAAAACAAAAATAATAGGTGTGGGTGGTGTTAGCACTGGACAAGATGCTTTTGAAAAAATCACTTCTGGTGCAACACTCGTTCAATTATATACTGGAATGGTGTATAGAGGTCCTCGTATAGCTTCAAAAATAAGTAAAGAATTAATTGATTTATTAAAAAATAAGGGGTTTAAAAATGTTTCAGAGGCTATTGGAACCAAAAATTAATCTTGACGCGATAAGATTCAGATCCTATACAGGCTCATAATTTATGTCAAAAAAATGCGAAATTACTGGAAAAATTCCACTCAAAGGTCATAACGTTAGTCATGCTAACAATAAGACTAAAAGAAGATTTCTTCCAAATCTAAAAAAAGTTAAGTTTAAAAGTGAGTTACTTAAGAGAAGCTTAAGATTAACCGTCTCAAATGCTGGTGTTAGATCAGTAGATAAAAAAGGTAGTTTTGACCAATTTCTTATTTCAGCTAAGTCTAGAGATTTATCATTAAGACTAAAAAAAATTAAAAAATCCTTAGTTAGTAAAACAGCATAATGAATAGAGTATTTTTAACACTCTCATTTTTAATGGGATTGGTTGTCTTAGCATCTAATTATTTAGTTCAATTTCCAATTCAATATTACGGTCTTCAAGAAATTCTTACATATGGAGCATTCAGTTATCCAGTAGCCTTTTTAATAACTGATTTGGCAAATAGATCTTTTGGTAAATTAGTTGCTAGAAAAATTGTATATATAGGATTTACAATAGGTATTTTATTTACACTAATTTTCTCAACAAATTTTGCTGATTTAATCTCAGTAAGAATAGCAATTGGTTCAGGAACAGCATTTATTATCGCTCAATTATTGGATGTTCAAATATTTGATCAATTAAGACAAAAAAAATGGTTTATTGCACCCCTTGCATCTTCATTAATTGGTTCCACAGTTGATACATTCTTATTCTTTTCAATTTCATTTTATGGAACAGGAATACCTTGGGTAACACTTTCTTTAGGAGATTTAGCCGTTAAGATTTTTGTTGCTTTAGTTATGTTGGTACCTTTTAGATTATTATTAGGTACTTTAAAAGCTGCTTAACTCAAATTTTTGGCTCTTGTTGAGTCATGCAGTGAATAGCTCCAAAACCCCAAATTAAATCACTACAATCAATAGTAATAACTTTTCTGTTTGTAAAAAATTTTCTAAAAATTTTTAATACCTTTTTGTCTTCTTTTACATTAAATACTGGAACCAAGACTATTTTATTGCTTATGAAAAAATTTAAATAACTTGCTGGGACACGAGTTTTGTCTATGATAACTGGGCTTGGCATAGGAATCTTGATAATTTTAAATTTTTTTCCATTTTCATCATAACAATTACTTAATATTTTTAAATTTTCTTTAAGAGCTTTGTAATTTTTATCTGATCTATTATTTTCTATAGCTATCATAATTGTACTTTTTGATACAAATCTTGCAATATCGTCGATATGACCGTGTGTGTCATCTCCAACAATTCCTTTATTAAGCCAAATAAAATTTTTTGCATTTAAATATTTTGAAAACAGATTTTCATAGTCAATTTTTTTGAAGCCTTTATTTCGCTCTTGTTTAACGCTTAATAAGCATTCTCTTGTTAACAATATGGATCCATATCCATTATTATCAAACGCACCTCCCTCCATCACTACTCTTTGAAATTTATTTGAATTTATTTTCTTAGGTAAAATACTTTCAATATTTAAATAGCTACTAATATAGTTATTAATTTTATTATCATTTCTGAAATTTTTATATTTTGACCAAGCATTAAATTTAAAATTAAGCATGGTCTTTTTTCTAATTTGCTTGTTGACCAAAAATATTGGTCCAGAATCTCTTAACCAAAGCCTGTCTGTCTTTAGTTTATGAAATTTAATGTTAGATATGTTACAACCTATTTTTTTTAAATATATTCTTGTGGTATCAATACTTTTAGTATTATTGACTAATAAATCTATTCTTTGATGTTTTGTTAAATATTTGATTATTTTTCCAACTACATTTGGAATTTTTTCAAATAATCCAGGCCAATCATTTTTATTATGAGGCCAAGCCATCCAAACTGATTTTTGAGGCTCCCATTCTGCTGGCATTCTAAATTCATTTATTTTTTTATTCATCTTCAGGATTTTTGAGAATGTCTTTATAAAATTCAGTTCTTCTGTCTCTTAAAAAAGGCCAGTGCTGCCTAGCAGTATCTATTTTTTTATAATCTATTTCACAAACTAAAATATCCTCTTTTTTATTTCCTGCTTTTGCAATTACTTTCCCACTAGGATCTATCACCATTGAATTACCCCAAAATTCAATTTTTTTCTTACCTTTTGTTTCTATCCCAACTCTATTTATAGCAGCCACATAAGTTCCATTAGCAATAGCATGAGATTTTTGCATTGTGATCCAAGAATCTAATTGAGATTTTCCAAACTTTCTTTTTTCTTTTGGATGCCATCCAATAGCAGTAGGATAAAAAATAATTTGAGCCCCTTTTAAAGCCGTTAATCTAGCTGCTTCGGGGAACCATTGATCCCAGCATATGAGAGGACCTATCTTTCCAAATTTTGTCTTAACACTTTTAAATCCAAGGTCTCCAGGACTGAAATAAAATTTTTCATAATAGCCTGGGTCATCAGGTATGTGCATCTTACGATATTTAGACAAAATATTACCATTTTCATTAACAATGATACTAGTGTTATGATAAAACCCAGGTGTTTTTTTTTCAAACATCGTAATATTTAATACAACACCAAGCTCCTTTGCTAAATCACAAAATATTCTAGAGGTTGTTCCTGGAATTTTTTCTGCCAATTTAAAGTTTGAATGACTTTCTGTTTGGCAAAAATAATTAGACAAAAACAGCTCTGGAAGACATATTATCTTTGCCTTTTTTTTTGCAGCTTTTTTAATATTTTTTATAGCTAGATCAATATTAGACTGAACTGTACCTAAAGATTTGCTTTGTATTAAACCGATTTTGATTTTTTTGATCATTAATCAAAATATCTTGGAAAAATTTTTTCTCTCTCTATTTTTCCATTCACCTTTATGATAGGCGTCACTTGCTATTAAGGGTAATACACTTGTTGCTTCTGCAAAAACCATTTGCTCTTTAGTAATATCTACTTTGCCCCATGAGCTTGCCTCTTTTAATGTTGAACTACTGCATGCTCCATCTCTAGAGTCAGCAACTGTTATTTGGATAGCATATTTATGCATGTCAACATCTTTACCTAAAAGTTCAGCACATATGACAGTGTCTTGAATAAAATTTTTTGGTACACCTCCTCCAATCATAAAAAGCCCTGATCCCTTAGATTTTATTTTAATTTCAGTTAATTCTCTAAACTCTCGTATTGAGTCAATTGTAATATGATTTTTTGGATTTCTTTCTTGGTGCATCACAAGTCCAAATCCAGCACTTGAATCAGTAAACGCAGGACAGAAAATTGGAACATTATTGTCATAGGCAACTTCTATTAATGAGTCTCTCTTTTTTGCATTAGTTTTAAGATATTTACCAATTTCTTTTATAAATTCTCTTGATGTATAACTTTTGGGCTCCAATTGATCTGCAATTTCCCCTATGGTTTTATCGCACATCTGAAGCTCTGCCTCATCAATGTAAGTATCATATATTCTATCAACGTAGTTATTTCTTAACTCTGTATCATCTTGATACTGTGATCCCTGATAATGCTTAAAACCAAGTGCCTCAAAGAAATCCATATCAATAATTGAAGCACCAGTAGCTACTATTGCATCTACCATATTATATTTAACTAAATCTCTGTAAATATGCATACATCCCGCAGCAGACGTTGATCCTGCAAGTGTTAAAAAAATTGTACAATCTTTATCTTTTATCATTTCATTATAAATATTTGCAGCATTTGCAGTCTCTCTTGAAACGAAAGACATTTTTTCCATTGAAGAAACGATTTTTCTAGCATCGAAAGAAGTTATATCAATATGCTCGACTTCTTTACTCAGTAAATCACTTTTTCTATTACTTGTTTGGTTTTTATTGTCTGACATTAAGCAACAAGAAACTCTTTATTTGCTTCTTTGTCATACATCGTCATGATTGGACTATCTTCAACTTCGTAAATTTCATCAGAGTAAAATCCATTAAAATTAGTTCTAAAAGTTAATCCGTATGCTCCAAGCTGTCCTAACTCTATATAATCATTTTCTTTTATATTGTTTGGTAAAACAAAAGGACCTTTCATATAATCCATGCTATCACAAGTTGGGCCATAGAAATCGAAAGATGTTAATTTCTTGGAGATTACTCTTCCATCAGTTATCATTTTTGATGGGTAAACAATGTTGGGAACTCCAGCATCAAACAAAGTTCCATACGTTCCATCATTTATATAAAGTTTCTGTTTTTTTCTTAAATCAATTCTTACAATTGTTGAGCCACTTTCTGCAACAATCGCTCTTCCAGGTTCGCATATAATTTCTGGAAGCTTATCTAATTTTAAATTATTTAAACCTTTTTTAATTTCATCAAAATATTTTTCTAAAGATTGAGGAATAAGATCAGGGTAAATAGTTGGAAAGCCTCCTCCAACATTAATTACATCTGGAATAATTTTTGTTTTTTTAATTATATTACTAATTTCAAATATTCCTTTTGAATAAGATATTGGGTGCATACATTGTGATCCAACATGAAAACTAAGTCCAATTTTTTTAGAATATTGTTTTGTTAACCTGAGAAGTCCAGCTGCTTCATTATTTATTGCTCCAAATTTTTTTGATAAATCAATTTCTGCATGTTCATTAGATACTGAAACTCTAACAAATAACTCTAGGTCTTTAGCATAATTTGTACTTTCTAAAATTTTTATTAATTCATCTTTAGTATCCAAAGAAAAGGCCTTAACATTATATTTAAAATATGCCTCTTTAATGCTTTCTCTACTTTTAACTGTATGCATATAAGAACAATTTGCATTTGGACTTATTTTCCTTATAGCCTCTATTTCTTTTATAGATGCTACATCAAAATGATTAATCCCGCTTTCAACAATAGTTTTAAGAACTACTGGATGAGGGTTGGTTTTCAACGCATAAAGTATTTTTCCTGGGAAATTTTTTTGAAAGTATTTAGAAGCCAATTTGATTGACTCTTTTCTAATACAATAAACAGGTCCTGTCGGTCTCAGTTGATTAACTAATTCCTCAACTGACTTAAATTTTTGCATATCTGCACCTCTAAAAAAAATTTACAAAAAAAACCTGCATATCACGTATGCAAGTTTCATAAATGCAGCATTTATGGGAAATAATTAATAATGTAAAGTAAATAATGCTATTGAAATATTAAAATTTACTTCCATATAAGGGCTATGATTAACCAGCCACCACTTCAAAAATTAAGTGATTTCGAGGATAAATCGCTTTTGATAGTAGACGATGACAATCCATTTAGACAAAGATTGGCTAGAGCTATGGAAAAAAAAGGTTTTACAGTTACACAAGCTGAGAGTGTAAAAATTGGTATTGAGACCGTAAAATCAAAAAGTCCAGCATTTGCTGTTGTGGATCTTAGATTAAATGATGGTAATGGACTAGAGGTAGTAAAAGAAATTCAAAAAGGGAACATTAAAAGTAGAATTATTATGTTAACTGGATATGGTAACATTCCTACTGCAGTTGCTGCAATTAAAGAGGGAGCAATTGATTATATTGCTAAGCCAGCAGATGCAGATGATGTTGAAAAAGCACTTTTAGCTGATCCAAATCAAAAACCAGCCCCTCCTGAGAACCCAATGTCAGCGGATAGAGTAAAATGGGAGCACATACATAGAGTTTTTGAGTTATGTAACAGAAATGTATCAGAAACTGCAAGAAGACTAAAGATGCATAGAAGAACTCTTCAAAGAATACTGTCTAAAAGATCTCCTAGATAATTTAATTTTTTGTAAGTCTTAAAAATACATCTTCAAGATCTCCATCATCAGTTGAAATATCTTGTATTTTTATATCTTGTTTTTTAATTTCCGAGATTATTGAGTCTATACTTAGTTTACTCTTCTCATATGATAAAACTAACCTGTTTCCGTCATTTGATATAACTTTTAATGATTCAAAAGTGTTGTCCTTGATATTAGTTTTTTTATCTGTGGTGACATATACAATTTTTGTTTGAATTCTTTCCAAGAGATTTTTAGTCGTATCTAAAGCAACTAATTTTCCTCCACTAAGGATTCCAATTCTATCACACATTTTTTCTGCTTCCTCAAGGTAATGAGTTGTTAGTATTGTTGTTACACCTTGTTTGTTCAAAGATTTCACATTTTCCCACAATGTATTTCTCAGCTCCACATCAACTCCAGCGGTAGGCTCGTCTAAAATTATAATTGGAGGTTGATGCACCATCGCTTTTGCTACAAGTAATCTCCTCTTCATACCACCAGATAAGGCTCTAGCATAACTGTCAGCTTGTTCCTCTAATGATACCAACTTCAATATAGTATCTGTAATTCTATCTTTTTCTCTAATTCCGTATAGTCCTGCTTGAAGCTCTAAGAGTTTTCTAGGACTAAAAAATGGATCAAAGTTTACCTCTTGTGGAACAATTCCAATAGAGGCTCTAACTTGTCTAGGGTTTTTGTCTAAGTTAAACCCCCAAACGTTTACTTCACCACCAGTTTTTACAACTGATCCACCTAATATGTTTATAAATGTACTCTTTCCAGCGCCATTTGGTCCTAATAGACCAAAAATTTCACCTTCTTTCACCTCTAAGTTTAAATTATTAAGCGCATGAGTTTGTTTCGAACCATTTTTTGAATAAACTTTATTCAAGTTTTTAACAGTTAAAACGTTTTTTTTATTCATATGAGGGCATACATTTATTACATTTATAAAAATTAAGATATCATTACATTATGGAGAAAATTAAAAAAAGTGACCATTTTTACTTAATAGATGGTTCAGGATACATTTTTAGAGCATATTATGCCCTTCCTCCTTTAACTAGAAAAAGTGATGGATTGCCAGTTGGTGCTGTCAGCGGTTTTTGCAACATGCTTTTTAAATTATTAGAGGACTCTAAATCAGATGATAATTTAGAAAAACCAACACACTTTGCAGTAATATTTGACTCTGCTAGAAAAAATTTTAGAAATGAAATATATTCAGACTATAAAGGAAATAGATCTGATGCACCTGACGATCTAATTCCTCAATTTGAATACATCAGGAAATCTGTAAAAGCCTTTAATTTACCTTCAATTGAGTTAATCAATTATGAGGCAGATGATTTAATTGCAACATATGTAGAAAAAATTCTAGACTTAGGTGCAAAGGTAACAATTGTTTCTTCAGACAAGGATTTAATGCAGCTTTATAAAAAAGGAGTGAGAATTTATGATCCAATGAAGAATAAATTTATAAATCAAGACGATGTCCACAATAAATTTGGAGTTACTCCAGAAAAAGTAATAGATGTCCAATCTTTAGCTGGTGATAGCACAGATAATGTACCTGGTGTACCTGGTATAGGAATTAAAACTGCCGCTGAATTGATAAATCAATATGGAACTTTAGAAAATTTATTAAATAATGCATCAAAAATAAAACAAAATAAAAGAAGAGAAACTTTAATAGATAACAAGGACGATGCAATAATTAGTAAAAAACTTGTCACATTAAAAAAAGATGTGCCTGTAAAAAATAAAATTGAAGAATTCATATTGAAAAGTGTTGATCAAAATAAACTTTATTCTTTTCTAAGAGAAATGGAATTTAATAGGCTATTGAGTTCTGCCATATCAAAGTATGGGGATACAAATAATTCTTTAACTAAAGATATTGAGAAACATTCAGAAAAAATATCGGAAATTAAGAAAAAAAATTATCAATTAATTAAAAATGAGAAGGAAATTGAAGATTGGATGAAACAATCTGAGGAAACAGGTGAATTTGCAATAGATACTGAAACAACTTCATTAGACCCTCATACAGCAAAGTTAGTAGGTATTTCAATCTCTAACAGAATTGGAAATGCATGTTACATTCCATTAAATCACCGTAGTGGAAATAATCTTGACGAAAAAAAAGTCTTAAGTATTTTAAAGAATTATTTAGAGGATGAGAGCATAAAAAAAGTAGGACAAAATATTAAGTTTGATTTTATTGTCTTTTATCACCGCGGAATCACTTTGAATTCCATGGAAGATACTATGCTTATGTCTTACACACTAGATGCTGGTAAAAATAGGCATAATATGGACACTCTTTCAGAGATCCATCTAGGTCATAAAACTATTAAATTTAAAGATTTAGTTGGGACGGGTAAAAAACAACTTAATTTTTCTGAAGTTAATGTATCTGAAGCTAAAGATTATGCGGCTGAAGATGCAGATATTACATTTAGATTATACAAAATTTTTTTAAAATCATTAAAAGCAGAAAAATTATTGAATATTTATGAGTTATTTGAAAAACCATTAATTAAAATACTAGCAGAGATGGAGATAAAAGGTATTAAGCTTGATAAATCTTCACTTAACAAACTGTCTTCAAAATTTTCAACTAAAATTAAAAAATTAGAAAAATCTATTTTTAAGATTTCAAAGAAGACATTTAACATTGGATCAACGAAGCAACTTGGTGAAATAATGTATAACGATTTAAAAATAGCAGCTTTAAAAAAAACAAAGAAAGGAAGTTTTGCTACTAGTGCTTCAGTTTTAGAGGACTTAGCTTTTAAAGGTTATGAATTTCCAAAACTCATCCTGGAGTGGAGGCAAATTAGTAAACTTAAAAATACTTACTCAGATGCATTGCCAGAACATATAAATCAAAATACAAAAAGAGTTCATACATCTTTTTTGTTAGCAGCTACTACAACAGGTAGACTTGCATCTAGTGATCCAAATTTACAAAATATTCCAATAAAATCAGATGATGGTAAGGATATAAGGAAAGCCTTTGTTTCTGAAAAAAATAATAAATTGATTTCAGCAGACTACAATCAAGTTGAAATGAGAATTTTGGCAGATTTAGCAGATGTAAAACATTTGAAAAAGGCGTTTTTAAATAATGAGGATATTCATACTTTGACAGCTAGTCAGGTTTTTGGAAAAGAAATTAATAAAATTGACTCAGAAACAAGAAGAAAAGCAAAAGCAATCAACTTTGGGATTATTTATGGCATATCACAATATGGTTTAGCTAAACAAATCAATGTTTCGAACAATGAAGCAGAAGAATTTTTAAATTCTTATTTTAAAAAATTTCCAGAAATCAAAGATTATATGAAAACAACTGTAAATTTTTGTAGAAAAAGTGGCTATGTAAGTAATATATTTGGAAGAAAAACACATCTCACTGGAATTAACGATAAAAATTTCAATGTAAGAAATTTTCAGGAGAGGGCAGCGATAAATGCTCCAATTCAAGGGTCAGCATCGGAGATAATGAGATTAGCAATGATCAGGATAAATAAAGAAATCTCTAATAATAAAAATAATAGTCTAAAAATGTTGTTACAAATACACGATGAGTTAATTTTCGAAGAAAGCTCAAAAGAAACAAAAAAAAGTATTAAATTAATTAAGGATTTGATGTTGAGTGTTAAAGATAGCGAACTTCACTCATTTTCAATACCTCTTTTAGTCGATATGAATATTGGAGAAAACTGGGGAGAACTTCATTGAAAACAAACAATTGCCCTAATCTGAACAATTTAGTATTTTTAATCTAATTTATGTCACAAACAATTGCGTTAGTAGATGATGATCGAAATCTGTTAACATCTGTCCAGATGGCTTTAGAAAAGGAAGGTTTTAAAGTTCAAACTTATATTGATGGTGAAAATGCTCTTGTTGGATTATCAAGAACACCACCAGACCTTGCTGTGATTGATATTAAAATGCCAAGAATGGATGGCGAAGAACTTCTAAGAAAACTTAGAAAAAAAACTTCTATGCCAGTTATTTTTTTAACTTCTAAAGATGAAGTAACAGACGAGGTTAGTGGTTTAAAACTCGGAGCAGATGATTTTGTTGGTAAAACTGGAGGATTTTCAACCAAAGTTTTAGTTGAAAGAATTAAAGTGCAATTAAGAAAAAAAGATAAGGACATCAATATAGAAGAGAATAAAAATGTAATTTCTCATGGTAAGTTAAAATTAGATCCTTCCCAACTTGAATGTGAGTGGGATGGTAAACAATTGCCTGATAAACTTACTACAACAGAATTTAAAATTGTTGAGGAGCTAGCAAAAAGACCTGGAATGATTAAAGAGAGAGCCTTGCTCATGGATGTAGCTTATCGAGAAGATACAGATATCGAGGATAGGACTATTGATAGTCATGTTAAAAGAATAAGAAAAAAATTTAAAAAGGTAGATGGTGATTTTTCAGCAATTGAAACAAGATATGGAAGTGGATATAGATGGAATGTTAAATAATAATTATGGGAAAAATACTAAAAAATCTCTCTATATTACAGAAATTTTTATTTATTAATCTAGTAGTCTTTATATTTATAATAATAATCACGTTCTTTTACTTAGGTGCTATTAAAAAAAATTTGATTAATGAAAAACAAAAAAATCATACAAATATAATAACTCAAACAATATTAAATCTTGAAAAATCAAATATTAAATTAAATGAGTATGGAATAAGCGAATTTTTGTTTTCCAAAAAATCTCGATTTCCATACTTTGAAAAACTAGATAGAGTAATATTTTTTGATGATAAATTAAATTGGATTGGCGATACAAGATCTATTCCATCCTCAACGTTATTAATTGAAGAATTAACTGAAGAGCCAAAAGAGAAAAATTTTAATAATCAAGAAAATGAAAATGAAACATTTTTTGATGAAGATCTTAATGAGTATTATTTATCAGGATCTGAAAAATCTTTAACAAATTTAAAACAAATCCAAGGACAGTTTTTTATTTTTAGTATTAAGAGTATTAATAATTTAAATAACAAAGGTTTTATTCTTATATCTGAAAATGCTGATAATATAATTGCACTAATTGAGGAGAGAGAGAACTTTATTATTAGAACAGCTCTTGTGGTACTTTTGGTTATCATTATTTTTTCATATGTCTTAAATAGATATTTTTTAAAACCAATTAAAAATTTAGTTACTTATACAAAAATCATAAAAGATAAAAGTAACGAAAAAACAGATATAGAAAGGGTTAAAACAAGAAATGATGAGTTAGGAATATTGTCAAAATCACTTGATGAAATGACTAGTGAGTTAAATAAAAGAATTACAACTGCTGAAAATTATTCAACAGACTTACTTCATGAAATTAGAAATCCTCTTGCCTCATTAAAAAGTGCATCTGAGATAATTTCAGAAACAGAGGATAAAACTAAAAGAGAAAAATTAATTAATATAGTATCACATGATGTTGAGAGAATAGAAAGATTGATTACTGATTATTCTCAAATGCTGAAAGATGAGGCAGTAATTTCCACAGAAACAATGCAAAAAATTGATATAAAGGATATTGCAAAATCTGTAGTTGATGATTTTAACAATATTTATAATTCAAAAAGAAAAATACAAATAAGATTAAAGTCTAATGGATCTGAAAATTATTTTATACTTGGTATCAACAATAGGATAGAACAAATTATTGCAAATTTACTTGAAAATTCAATTTCTTTTAGCGACGAGAATCAAGAGATTATAGTAGAGGTCAGCAAAGACAAAGAAGGCAAGCCAAGACTTGTCGTAATTGACGAGGGGACTGGTTTTAATGAGAAGGATACTACTAAAATTTTCAACAGATTTTACAGTAATAGACCTCAAAATTTTGGAGAACACTCTGGCTTGGGCTTAAATATAGTGAAAAACTTAGTTGAATTGCATAATGGACAAATTAAAGCTGAAAATAATAAAGATAAGGGTGCAAAAGTTGAAATAATTTTCCCGGCGACCCAATGAAAAGTTGATTAATATAAATAAAGTTGTTACAAGCCCTACCTTATGACAGATTATAAAGTAAAAGATATTAACGAAGCAGAATTTGGAAGAAAAGAAATCTCTCTAGCAGAGACTGAAATGCCAGGATTAATGGCAGTTAGAGCCGAATATAAAGGCAAAAATCCACTTAAAGGTGCAAGAATTTTAGGTTGTCTTCATATGACAATTCAAACAGCAGTTTTGATTGAAACTCTAGTTGATTTAGGTGCAGAATGTAGATGGTCTTCATGCAATATATTTTCAACACAAGATCATGCAGCAGCAGCAATTGCAAAAGCTGGTATCCCAGTATTTGCATGGAAGGGTGAGACAGAGGAAGAATACTGGTGGTGTGTAAAACAAACAATTGAGGGTAAAAAAGATTGGATACCTAACATGATTTTAGATGATGGTGGAGATCTCACTGCACTTATGCATAAAGATTATAAAGATTTATTAAAAGGCGTAAAAGGATTAAGTGAAGAAACGACAACAGGGGTTCTAGCACTTAAAAAAATGGAAGAACAAGGTCAATTGTTAGTGCCAGCAATTAACGTAAACGACTCAGTCACAAAATCAAAATTTGATAACTTATATGGATGTAGGGAGAGTTTAGTTGATGGAATTAAAAGAGCTACTGATGTAATGATGTCAGGAAAAGTTGCAATAGTAGCAGGCTTTGGTGATGTTGGAAAAGGTAGTGCAGCATCTTTAAGACAAAGCGGAGCAAGAGTATTAGTTACTGAAACTGATCCTATTTGTGCATTGCAAGCTGCTATGGAAGGTTACGAAGTAGTTTTAATGGATGAAATGATTGGTCAAGCAGATATTGTCGTAACTGCAACTGGAAATAAAGATGTGGTAACCGCAGATCATATGAGAGCTATGAAAGATAGATCTATTCTATGTAATATCGGTCACTTTGATAATGAAATACAAGTTGAAGCTCTAAAAAACTATAAATGGGATGAAGTAAAACCCCAAGTTCATGAAATAACATTCCCAGATGACAAAAGATTAATTTTGTTAGCTGAAGGAAGACTTGTAAATTTAGGTTGTGGAACTGGTCACCCAAGTTTTGTTATGAGTGCATCATTTACTAACCAGGTAATTGCTCAAATTGAGCTTTGGAATAATTCAGATAACTATGAAAATAAAGTTTATGTGCTTCCTAAACACTTAGATGAAAAGGTTGCAAGACTTCACTTAGATAAAGTTGGTGCAAAATTAACACCATTATCTAAAGAGCAAGCTGATTATATAAGTGTAACACCAGAGGGACCATACAAGCCTCATGCTTATCGCTACTAGAAGTGGCAAAATAAATATTTCTAAAGAAAAAGATACTAAACTTGTAGCTGAACGCTTATGTAAGTTCATTAATCTAGGAGATTTCATACTTTTAACTGGCAATCTAGGCGTAGGGAAAACTACTTTCATTAAATACATTATTAATTCTCTTCAAAGAAAAAACAGAAAGGAAATATCGGAAGTTCCTAGTCCAACTTTTAATATTACTAATGAGTATCAGATAAAAAAAATTTTAATAAAACACTACGATTTATATAGAATTAAAAATGAAAAAGAGCTCAATAACTTAGGTATCCAAGAAAATTTAAAAAAACAAATAACCTTAATTGAGTGGCCCGAAATAGCAAAAAAAATAAAAATTAAAAATAGTATTAGTTTAATATTCAAATATAATCAAAGCTATACTGAGCGTTATCTTACAATAATTTCTAAAAATAAAAAAATAATTAATGAATTTAAATAAGTTAAAAAAACTAACAGGAGATGCATCATTTAGAAATTTTTATAGAGGAAAAAAATATATTCTTGTTCATTGTGTAAAAAACAAAAAAAGTAATTTATTAGAATATGATGCTGTTAATAAAATATTAATTAAAAAAAATATTTTAGCCCCTAAATTAATATCTCAGAATTACAAAAATAATTATATTGAGATTGAAGACTTTGGTGATTTAACAGTTTTTAAAAAATTTCAAAAAAAAACAGTAAATAAAAAAATTTATTATAAAAAAATTTTAAATTTATTAATCAAAATGAAAAATATAAAAACTAAATATCAAAAAACATTTTTGAAAACTAATTATAAAGTGCCAGACTATTCATTAAAAAAATTATTAGATGAGTCTAATTTATTTTTAGATTGGTATTTACCAAAATATGTTAAAAGAGGAAAAATTAAGATTTTAAAAATTAAATTTTATAAAATATTTAAAAAATTACTAAATAATATCTATTATAAAAATAAAGTTTTTGTACATCGAGATTTTCATATATCTAATTTAATGATTACTAAAAAAGGTTTAGGGCTGATAGATAGTCAAGATGCTGTATATGGTAATATTGCATATGATTTAGCTTCTCTTATCGATGATGTTAGGTTTAAAACAGACATAAAGACTAAAAATTATATTTTTGATGAATTCATAAAAAAAAACAAAAAATATAATCTTAAAAAGTTCAAAAATGACTTTGAGATCTTATCTGTATTAAGGAATTTAAAAATAATTGGCATATTTACTAGATTATCTGTAAGAGATAAAAAAAATCAATATCTTAAACTTATACCTTATGCATGGGATTTGATCGATTACAGAACTTTGAATAATCCAATATTTAAAGACTTAAATTACCTTTTAAGTAAAAATTTTGATAGAAAAATTAGAAAATCTTATGAAAATTAAAACTGCCCTAATACTCTGTGCTGGATTTGGCAAGAGAGTACAACCGATAACAGACAGTTTACCTAAGCCATTAATAGTTTATAAAAATAAAACCTTATTAGAAAATACAATTAATTTTCTTATAAAAATAAAAATCGAAAAAATTAAAATTAATGTTTTTTATTTAAAAGAAAAGATCATTGATTTTATTAATAGTAAAAATTTTCCAATAAATATTGAAATTGTAGATGATGGTGAGACAATCTTAGGAACAGGAGGTGGTACTCTAAGTCTTATAAAAAAATCTAATGAGAATGATGTTCTGGTAATTAATCCAGATACAATTTGGGATGATAGTTATATCAACTCAATTGATAAAATGGAGAAAATTTACTTTGAAAGAAAAATTAAAAACATTTTATTAATTGTAAATAACTCGACATGTTTTGATAAAAGATTTAATGGAGATTTTGAGATAAAAAAAAATATCCTTCTAAAGGAAAAAATAAACAATTTTAAATATACTGGATGTCAAATATTTAATAAGGAATTAATATTACATAAACAATTAAATTATTTTCCTATATCCGAAATATGGGATGCTCTTTTGAGAGAAAGTAAACTTTATGGTTATGAGCATAAAGGTGAATTTAAGCATTTAACTGATTTTGAAATATACGAAAAATTATTTATTTAGAAAACTAAAAGATCTTTTGCTCTATCTTTATCTAAATATCTTACATTCTTAATCTTTCCTTTTTCAGTTTCAATCAATAAAGGATTGCCAGTAGGTATTTCTAAGCTCGAAATATTTTCATTATCTAAATTAAATAAGTATTTACATAATGACCTAATCGAATTTCCATGAGCCGATATAATAATATTTTTATCTAATTTAGGTTCAATATTTTTTTTATAAAAAGGTATTACTCTTTCATAAGTATTTTTTAATGACTCTGTATCTGGAATTTTATCTTTTGGAACATTTTTATATATATTAATATTCAAAGGATGATATGGGCTTGTTTTTTTAAGTGGTTCTGGTGGGTTGTCCCAGGATCTTCTAAAAGTATGAATTTTTTCTTCTCCATAATGTTTTTTCATTTCATCTTTATTTAAACCAGTTAATGCTCCATAGTGTCTCTCATTTAGTTCCCAAGCATTAACAACATCTTGATTTTTAATTCTCATGGTATTGAGTATTAAATTAAGTGTCTCAATCGATCTTGTTTGTAAGGATGTGTAAAAATAAGATAATTCAAGGTTTAATTCTTTAATTAACTCCCCTGCCTTACAAGCTTCTAGCTTGCCTTTTGCAGCTAAACCTACATCTACCCAGCCAGTAAAACGGTTTTCCAGGTTCCACTCACTTTGCCCGTGTCTAACAAGTATTAAATTATTCATAAACTTAACACAAATATAAATTAAATTAGATTGACATAAAGCGAAATCTTTTTAATTTGTTAAAATGAGTTCATTTGAAGATAGAAAAAAAAGTTTTGAAAAGAAATTTGCTCACGATCAAGAGCTTCAATTCAAAGTTAGCGCTAGAAGGAACAAATATTTAGGAGAATGGGTTTCTCAGATGCTAAATTTTAATCCAAATCAACAAAAAGAATATATTCAATCTGTCATAAAAGCAGATTTTGCTGAATCAGGAGATCAAGACGTTTTTCGAAAAATTAAAGAGGATTTGAAAGAAAAAAATGTGTCAGATGAAGATTTACGAAAAAAAATGGATGAACTAAATGAAAAAGCAAAAACTGATTTTAATTAGTTTTTTTTTCCTCTTATTTAATATTAATCACTTATTATCTTCAGACCAAAATTTTTTATTAATTTCAGGTAAACCAAAAATTACAGATGGTGACACAATTAAGATTAATAATAAAAAAATTCGCTTTAGTGGAATTGATGCTCCAGAAAGTTTTTTTTTTGGGAAAAAACAATCATGTGTTTTAAATAATGTTGAAATTCTATGTGGGAAGTTATCTAAAGATAAGCTCATTGAAAAAATTGGAAATCAGATTGTTAATTGCAAAATAGAAAAAAATAAAGATCAATATAGCAGGTTAATAGGTGAATGTTTTTTAAAAAATGAAAGCCTATCAGTTTTTATGGTCAAAAATGGTTATGCATTTGATTATCCTAAATACTCAAAGGGTAAATTTAGAAAATATCAGACTTTTGCAAAAGAATTTTCATTGGGTTTATGGCAAATGCAATTTGAATATCCTTGGATATGGAGAAAAAAAAATAGATAATAATGCAAATGATTCGAAACAAAATTATATATTTATTTTTAATTTCTATTCTATTTTCTGGTTGCTCCTCAATTCCTAAAAATACTGCAGATGGCTGTTCAATTTTTTCCGAAAGATATCTTTGGTACAAACATGCAAAAAAAACCGAACAAAAATGGGGAACTCCTATTAATTTGCAACTTGCTATAATTAAAATGGAGTCAGATTTCGATTGGTTGGCAAAACCACCTAGACAAAAATTATTTAAAGTTATTCCTTATAAAAGACCATCAAGTTCCTTTGGTTATTCTCAAGCAGTCAGAGGAACCTGGAAGCAATACAAAGAGGAAACAGGAAACAAGTATGCAACTAGGACAAGATTTAAAGATAGTGTAGATTTTATTGGTTGGTATACAAACAAAACAGAAAAGATCCTAAAAATCCCAAAAAATGATGCTTTTAAACAATATGTTGCTTATCATGAGGGCTGGGGAAATTACAAAAATTATAAAAAAAATCAAAAAATTATTCTTTTAGCAAAAAAAGTTGAAAATCAATCTAAGAAATACAAGGCACAGCTTAGTAATTGTCGAAAATCACTTACTACTAAAAAATATATTATATTTTAGTTTAATTGTTTTTTAAGCTCTATATCAACTGCATCAATTCTCTTCGTATTTTTCGCTAAAGTTAAATACATAGTCGGAGTTACATATAAAGTGAAGAATGTAGAAATTATCATTCCACCAAGTATAGTTGCACCTACAGCAAGCCTCGAACCTTCTCCAGCACCTGGTCCAATATTTCCAATAACCAAAGGCAACATCGCAATCATTGTACTTAAGGATGTCATAATAATTGGTCTAAATCTTAGACTGCAGGCTTCTTTTACGGCTTTTTCAATATCTTTACCTTTTGTTCTCAATTGATTAGCATAATCAACTATAAGAATACTATTTTTTGTTGAAATTCCTATTAGTATTACTAAGGCTATTTGTGAAAATATATTTATTGATGAATTTAAGAATAAAATAAATACTAATCCTCCAAACACTGCAAGTGGAACAGTTAATATAATTATAAATGGGTGGATAAATGAGTTAAAAGTAGCTGACATTACAAGATAAGCAGTTAATAATGCTAAAGCAAATATAATATAAAGTTCATTACTGGTTTCTTTTAATTCTTCAGACTTTCCTTTCCAAGTAATTTGTTTATCCGGAGCAACATTTGTCATGGTTTCCTCTAAATATTTAATCGCTTCTGCTAAAGTATAACCTTCACTTATGTTAGCTGATATTGTTACAGCACGTTGTCTATTATATCTTGATAACTTACTAGCTGTTCCTTTTTCTTTAAACTCAACAAGATTAGATAGAGAAACTAAATTACCGGTTTTTTCTGATCGAACAAATATTTTACTCAAACTTTCTTTATTTTTTCTATCTTCTAAATATTGTTGTAAAATAATTGGGTATTCTTTTCCAAGTTTATTAAATTTTGTGACCGTTTTACCTCCATACAAAGTTTCTAAAGTTTGACCAATCGCTTCAGTTGATATACCTAAGTCTTTTGCTTTATTTTTATTTATTTTTATACTTACCTCAGGTTTATTTCTAGTGTAGTCAGACTCAAGTCTTGATAAATTTCTGTTCTTTCTTAACATTCTAATAACTTGAGATTGTATTTGTTCTAGTTCTTCATAGGTATTTCCATAAATAACCATTTGAACAGGCTTATTGTAACTAGAAACTCTTATAGATTGAGGAGAAATTGGAAAAGCTAATGTTTGAGGTACCGTGACTATTTTTCCAATCGCTTGTCTCATTATTGTTTGAGAATTTTGTTTTCTATTTTTCCAATTATCTAAAAGTGAGATAATTAAGAAGCTATTTTCAGAGCCAAAACCAGGAACTATCATTAAAAATCTATTGTATGGACTATTATCGCTATCAAGCAGTGGAATTAGTCTTTTTTCAACATCCTCCGCCCTTTTTTGAGTATATTGGAATGAACTTCCCTCATCAGTAAATCCTATAACTAAGTAAACTCCGCGATCTTCTAATGGCAACAATTCTTTTTTTGTGTAGTTATACAAACCCCCAGAGGCAACTATAATAAAAATTATGAATGTTATTATTGTTTTCTTCTTGTTCATCCAAAATCCTAATGTCTCAGTGTAAAATTTTAAAAAGCCTTGAAAAAATTTATCAAATCCTCTTGTTAAGAAATTGGACTTTTTCTTTTTATCAAGAAATTTACTACCTAACATTGGTGAAAGTGTTAGAGCAACAAATGATGACACTACTATTGCAAATGAGAGCGCTATTGCAGTTTCTTTAAATAAAGTTCCAGCAATACCTTCAATAAAAATTAAAGGTAAAAATACTGCTACCAAAATAAGGGTTGTTGCTATAATTGCAAATGTAATTTGTTTTGAGCCTTTATATGCCGCTACTAACGGTGTCTCACCATTTTCAATTCTTCTATATATCGCATCAGTCATAATGACTGAGTCATCGGTAATAATTCCTATTGCCAATATAAAACTTAATAAGACAAATATATTAATAGATAAATCAAATATATATAAACCTAAGAATGTAGCAATTAGACTTACAGGTAAAGCAATTGCGGGAACAATTACTGCTTTTAAGTTTCCTAAAAATAAATAAATTATTATTACAACAAGTATAAAGGCTATGGCTAAAGTTTTATAAACTTCATTAATTGCTTCGCCAATATAAGTAGCTCTATTAAAAGCTATTTCCAAATTTAAGTCACCAGGTAAAGTTTTTTTAATTTCTTCGATTTTTTTTTCAACATCTTTTGATAATTCAACAGTTGAAGCCCCGCTTCTTGCATAAATTCCTATACCCATGGTTTTTAGATTTAATGCTCCTTTACTTTGAGCTCTAAATAAAACTTTCTCTGTGACAGGGCCTAATTCTAAATTTGCAATATCCGATAGTCTTACGATATTGTCTTTAGCCTTCTTAATTGGGAGCTCCTTAAGTTTTTCTAAGTCATTGTATGATTTATCGATATTGATCGTTAAATCTATATTTTCAGCTTCAAGTGTGCCTGCGGGTAATCGAACATTTTCATTTCTTAAAGATCTTTCTACTTCTTGAATAGTTAAATTATTTGCAGCTAATTTGATTGGATCTATCCATACTCTTATACTCTGTTCTCTAAGGCCACCTGTTCTTATTCGGCCAACATTTTTAATGCTAGAAAACTGATCAACTAAATATCGTTCTGCGTAATCTCCAAGCTCAAGATCGCTCCAGGTTTCTGAGGATAAAGCAAGCCACATTGTAGTTGTAAAACCCGCAGATTGTTTAAGTATTCTTGGAGCCTCAGACTCAGCTGGTAATCTTCCGACAATTCTTGCAACTCTCTCCCTTACATCGTTTGCTGCATTATCAAGGTCAATATCAGTATCAAATTCGATATTTATAGTACTTTTTCCATTTTCTGATTTAGCGTCTATATTTTTTATTCCCTCTGCACCACCTATGACTTCCTCTATTACTTGAGTTACCTCTTCATCAACAATTGGAGCTGACGCTGAGGCATATTCTACTTGAACTTGAACCACAGGGGGTTGCAGACCAGAGGGGAGTTCTCTTACAGGTAACTTTGAAAAAACAAAAGTTCCAAAGACTACTAATATTAAGGATAGTACCCATGACAATGCAGGTCTCCTAATACTAACATCAGTTAAATACATTTAATTATTTACTTTTATTTTCTTTTTTTTATTTCGCCATCTTTAATGGGTTTAATTTTTCCATTGGGTCTTACTTTTTTTAATCCTTCAGCAACAACTATGTCACCCTCGTTTAAACCTGATTCTACTTCAAGATAACCTTTGTTTCTGTTACCAACAGTGACCTCAACTCTTTTAGTTACATTCTCATTGTCTACTTTGTAAATATAAACCTTGTTACCTTCTAAAATAACACTTGTATCTGGTATTCCTAATGAAACTCTCTCATTATATTTTATTGTGACTTCCATTAAAGCACCAGGCAAAATCTCAGAATTTGAATTTTGCATCTTAACTCTAAGTCTTAAAGATCTATTGCTAACATCAATTTTGCTAGCTAAAGAGTCTACTATTCCATTATAAGTTTTATCCTTATTGCCAGAAAATTTTACATCAACACCAAGTCCTTTTTTTACAAATGGTGCGAATACTTCAGGAACATCAACATCAATAAATAAAGAAGATGCGTCCTCGATATCAATTACAACAGAACTTTCCGAAACATTAATATCATCAGAAAAGTTTCTTTTACCAATTACACCCTCGAAAGGTGCAACTATAGTTCTATTTTTTAATTTTGCGATAACATCACCAGACTTAACTTTGGTATTATATTTGATTTCTTCAAGAATTTCGTATTTTTCAATATTGTATGACTGTGTTTTAATCGGAACGGCTGTTCCAAAAGTTTCAATGATATTTTGAAATTTTCTTTGCTCAACTGTTTTAACTATAATACCTGGTGGTGGTCTTTTGCTAAATTTTTTTTTAAAATGGTTTCCAATCATTGTCCGAGCAATGATCACACCTGCAATAATTAGAAAAAAAATTACTATTATTGATGTTATTTTAGTAGATCTTTTCATATTTATATTCTTCCATATTCAGCCCATGAACCATCATAAACTGTAGGAGAATATGTATTATTTACTAGGGAATATGCAAGACCTAAAACACATGCTGTTATACCAGATCCACATGAAAAAACTCTTTTATCGTCATTTAAATCAATAATTTCGCTGAATTTTTTTGAGATCTCACTTACATCTTTAAAAGTGTTGTCTGAGCTATTTATAATTTCTTTAAATGGAAGACATACAGAGTTTGGAATAGATCCACTTCTCACATTCTTCCTGGGATCTGGAACACTTCCATTGAATCTTTCCTTACTTCTAGCGTCGATTATTGTAAAATTTTTTTGTTCGATGTTTTCATTTATTTCAAGAATACTTTTTACCAGATTTTTATTTTCTGTTGCTGTGTAGTTTGAGTTGTTTAAAATTGTCTTTTCACTTGTTGTTTTCCTATTTTCAATTAACCATTTTTTTAAACCACCATCTAAAACACTTACTAGGTGTTTATCATGACCAAAATAAATAAAATTGTACCAACCTCTACATGAACTTAGAACATCAGAGTTATCATAAATTATAATTCTATCGGTATTTGATATGCCCATTGAAGATACTATCCCTTCCCATTTTTCTTTTGGAGGAAGCATGTGGGGTAAATCTGTGTTTTGATTTGAGTTTTCATCTAAATCAAAAAAAATTGCTTCTGGAATATGATTTTTCATGTATTCCTCTCTTGGATTTCTGTCAATTCCTGGCATATGCCACGAACAGTCGATTATTTTTACTGCACTAAGATTATTTTCCAACCAATCTGATGATACCAGTGACATTCTATCTTTTTTCTAAATACTTTTGATGATACTCTTCAGCAGTACAGTAATTTTTCAACTCAGATAGCTTAGTTACCACTTTTCCAGATAACTTTTTATTTACATCATCAATCACTTTTTGAGCAATATTTTTTTGTTCATCATTAAGGTAGAATATCTCACTTCTGTATTGTGTTCCAAAATCAGGACCTTGAGAGTTTAGTGTAGTTGGATCATGAAATTCAAAAAATTTCTTAATTATTTGTTCGTATGTAATAACTTCAGGATCAAATTCTAATTTTACAGCTTCCGCATGATTAGTTGTTCCTGTACAAACTTCTCTATAATTTGTATTTGGACTGTTTCCTCCACAATATCCAACCTCTGTTCTGTAGATGCCATCTAATTGTCCATATTTTTTTTCTGGACCCCAGAAACATCCCAAAGCTAAAACTGCTATTTCCATAGATTAATGTTATAATAATAATATAATCTAATCCATGTTATCTAGAAATCAATTAGGCTTTTTGTACATGTTTCTGTCTGTGTGTGCATTTTCAATGATGGATGTACTTGTTAAGTGGTCTGATAATTATCCTGTTGGTGAAGTTCTTTTTTTTAGAGGAATTTGTGGATTAATACCTATATTTTTTTTAATACCAAAAGAAAACTACTCAAATTTTTATAAAACAGATCGACCTAAATTACATTTCTTTAGATGTGCTGCGGGATTAATGGCAATAGTATCAGTATTTATTGCACTAAGAAATTTACCACTAGCAACTGTAGTAGGTATTTCTTTTGCAGCACCGATTTTTGCAACAATTTTATCTATCTATTTTTTGTCAGAAAAAATCGGTAAGTATCGTTGGTTAGCAGTTTTAATTGGTTTTCTTGGAGTAATAATTATTACACAACCAGGTATTTCAAATTTAAATTTTTATTATATTTATCCAATAATTTTTTGTTTAGGAATGTCATATGTAGCAATTGCTATCAGGCAGTTATCTACATCTGAACCAGTTTGGCTTATTTCTTTTTATTTTTCAGTAGCGATATCTATTTTAGGTTTATTTACAATTCCATTTGGATGGGTAATGCCTACATTAATAGATTTTATTTTTTTGTGTATGATTGGTTTGCTTGGAGGTATTGCTAATTTACTACTTGGACAATCTTACAAACTTTCAGAAGTTTCTTTAGTTACCCCACTTAAGTATTTAAGCTTAGTATTTGCAATTGTGTTTGGTTATTTTATTTGGAATGAAATACCATCTTATAAAACTTTATTGGGTTCATTACTTGTAGTGTTATCTTCATTAATTATATTTAGAAGAGAAATCTATTTGAAAAAACCAAACTTAATTTTTAAAAATGAGTAAACCTCCGATTTATTGGTCAAAGGCAGTAAACTATCTTTCTAAGGATAAGATAATGAAGAAACTTATTTCTAAATATAAAGATAAAACCTTAACAACAAGAAAAAATATTTTTTTATCTTTATGTAAAAGTATAATAGGACAACAGATAAGTGTCGCTGCAGCAAATTCTGTATTTTTAAAGTTTAAAAAAGAATGTAGAGGAAAGATAAATCCAAAAGTAGTTAATGCCATTACCTCGAGTCGGTTGAAAAAATGTGGTTTAAGCAGACAAAAAGTTAGAGGAATTAAAGAGTTGGCAAAAAAATTTGTAAATAAAACATTTAATCCAAGAGTTATAAAAAAAATGGGAGACGAGGAGGCAATTCTTTATTTATCTGAGTTAAGACAAATAGGTAGATGGTCTGCAGAGATGATATTACTATTTACTTACAATAGATCTAACATATGGCCCGTTCAAGATATTGGTTTACTTAGAGCTATTTCAAACAATTATAGGAAAAGCTATTTACCACCTATGAGCTATGTAAATCGATTGAAAAAGAGATTTTCTCCATATTGTTCCGTAGCTACTTGGTATTTATGGCGTTCTATAGACGATGAGCCTATACAATATTAAGTGCCTTCAACTATCTGATGATGTCTTACAGCATGGCCTTTAATAACTTCTAATGCTTTCTGATATTCAGGTGAATCATAAAATTCTATTGCTGTGTTGTAATCTATAAATTCAACTACAGTTGTTCTAGGAGAGTTTATTCCCTCATTAGTTCTATTTTTTCCACCTCTAATTATAAATATCCCTGAGTATTTATCTGCAGCAATCTTGGCTTTTAGAGCATATTCCTTTAATTTTTCCTCATTATTAATTTTTTCCCACACACAAACCACGTAACCTTTCATAATTTTCCTTTATTTATCATTATAGATTCAATTTTTACTTTATCAATTCTGTTCTTGTTCTACTCCTTCAACAATAAACATTATTCTCTTAGTTGTATCCTTTGCATGAGTCCAAGCAGATTTATAATCAATTGATTCATGGCATGACATGGCATCATTGTAAGTCGGAAACTCCCATATTACAGTACGCACAACGTTTGGCCCACTAAATGACTTTAATTTTCCACCTCTAACTACTGGTTTCCCACCATAACTTTTTATTATAGGAACAGCCTTTTCTCCATATTTTTTTAAGTTATCCTGGCTTGAGATTTCTAAGTATAGACTTATCCAATAAGTTTTCATATTTATCCTTTTTTAATATTTTCATTTATGATACCAAATTTTTATGGCTGATAAATTAATAATTACTTACGAAGAATATAAAAAGGTAGTCGAAAAACTTGCTTTAGAAATTGAAAAAAAATACAAGCCGACAGTATTAGTTGGTATTATGAGAGGTGCAGCTCCAATTATAGATATTTTATCTAGAATTTTTAAATTACCTACCGCTTATGTTGTAATTCAAAGTTACTCCGGTGATACCGTACAAGATAAACAAGGGGAGCTAATATTTGCAAGAGATATAAGTGCAATTGCAACTAACGAAGATTTTAAAAATGTATTGTTAGTAGATGATCTATCAGACACAGGACTAACTTTAAATAAAAGTATAGAATGGCTTAAAGAATATGAGCCTGTTAAGGACCATATAAGCGAAATTAAAACAGCGTGTCTTTGGAAAAAAAAATCTTCTACTTTTACTCCTGATTTCTGTCCAATTTTATTAGATAATGATCCATGGATTGTTCAACCATCAGAGTATTATGATGAAATCGATATTGATGGTTTAAAAAAAAAATATTCTAAATAAAAAAAGGCCAGACTAAGCTGGCCTTTAATTTTAATTTTTAATTGAGTTTTATTGAGGAATATCTCCTTCTACTCCTTTCACATATACATTCATTCCTGCTAACATACCATCGTCTGCTACTGCACCTTCGGCAACAAGAATATTTCCCTTTTGATCATAAATTGGACCTGTAAAAGAGTGAGCTTTACCAGAAGCTAAGTCTTTTTGAAGTTGTTCCACTTCTTTAATTAAATCACTCCCCATTGCAGAATTATAAGGAGCCATCGCTACCATTCCTTCTTTTAATCCATGCCAAGTATCTTGTTGTTTCCAGGTTCCATCTCTTGCTGCAATCGATCTTTCCACATAATAAGGTGCCCAATCATCAATAATTGACGTTAATATAGATTTTGGAGCAAATCTTTGCATGTCACTTGCTTGACCAAAAGACCAAACTCCTGCTTTTTCTGCAACTTGTACCGGAGCAGTACTGTCAGTATGTTGCATAATTATATCTGCGCCTTGATCAATCAAAGCTTGAGCTGCTTCAGATTCTTTTCCCGGATCGTACCAAGTAAAAACCCAAACAATTTTTGTCTTAATATCAGGATTTACTTTTTGAGCGGCTAATGTCATTGCATTAATTCCTCTTATTACCTCAGGAATTGGAAAAGAAGCAATGTATCCAATAGTATTTGTCTTTGTCATCTTTCCAGCCATATGTCCTAATAAAGTTCTACCTTCATAAAACCTTGCTGAATATGTTGAGACATTCGAATGCTCTCTTTTGTAACCAGTAGCATGTTCAAATTTTACATTTGGAAAATCTTTAGCAACTTTATTTGTTGGATCCATATATCCAAAACTAGTCGTAAAGATTAGGTCGTGACCAGATTGTGCTAATTGTCTTATAACTCTTTCAGCATCTGCACCTTCAGGTACGCTTTCTACGTAAGTAGTTTTTATTCCCAAAGCCTCAACTGCATTTCTTCCTTCATGGTGTTGGTATGTCCATCCGTGGTCTCCAGTTGGACCAACATAAACAAAACCAACTTTAAATTCTGCATTTGCATTTATGCTAAAGCCAAGCAAAAATAATGCAGAAATTAAACTTCTTAAAAATAGTTTATACATTTGATTTCCCCTTTAAATTTAATTTTGTGATACTACAAACTAGTCAATATTCTAATAAAAAAAAATATTTATTTTGGAATAGCTAACATCACTTTTCCTTATAGAAGATTTGTCCCAGTGAAGTTGGTGTATTCAGTTTTATTTTTCTACTATCACGAGAAATTACAACTAAAACTATTATTGTCATGATGTAAGGTAATGCACTTAATAATTGAACTGGAATTCTTAAGCCCACCGCCTGCATATGTAATTGTAAAATTGTAATTCCACCAAATATTAATGCACCTATTAGAACTTTAATTGGACTCCATGTTGCAAAGACTACTAAAGCTAGTGCAATCCATCCTCTACCACCTGTCATATTCTCAATCCATTGGGGAGTGTATATTAATGACAGGTACGCCCCAGCTAATCCACACATTGCGCCTCCATAAAGAATGCAACTATATCTTACTAATGTAACATTAATTCCCTGATTAGAGGCCGAAGTCGGCGAGTCCCCAACGGCCCTTATTATCAAACCAGTTTTAGTTTTTTTCAAAAAATAATTTGTTAAAAAAGGTAATCCAAATGCAAAATACAATATAATTGAATGACCAAAGAATATAGGACCCAAAAATGGAATACTTTCTTTTAAATTAATGAATAATAATGGAAATTCCTTACCTGGAATTCCAACAAAATTCTTACCTATCATTGCTGACATTCCTATGCCAAATATAGTTAGTGCAAGACCTGTAGCCACGTGATTTGTAAGGAGTGATTGGGTAAGTAATCCAAAAATAAGAGATATAATTAAACCTGATAGCATAGAGCCTATTACTGCAAAAAATAAATTATCAGTCACTACCATTAAAGCAAATCCAGAAATTGCTCCAATGATCATCATTCCCTCTACCCCGAGATTTAAAACACCAGATCTCTCAGTTATTAATTCTCCAGATGCAGCAAGTATTAAAGGAACTGATGATGCCATGATGGCACCAATTAAAATACCTATAAAATTCAAATCAAAGCTCATTTTTTTTTAAACCTAAAAATTTTATTTTAAAAAATAGTAAATAATCAGATCCAAGAAGAAAAAATAAAATCATTCCTTGAAAAACTTGACCTGTATATTTTGGTACTTGCAAAAATATCTGAGCTGTTTCTGCTCCTAAATAAGTTAGAGCAACAATTAAAGATGCAAATATGATTCCAACTGGATTTAGTCTTCCTAAAAAAGCAACGATTATTGCTGTGAAGCCATAATCAGGAGAAATGTTTCTATGTAATTGTCCTATTGGTCCTGTTATCTCGCCTACACCTGCAAGACCGGCACATGCTCCACTAATCATAAAAACAATAATAATCATTGTCTTACCTTTGTAGCCTGCATATTTCGCAGTTTTTAAACTTAAGCCTGAAACTTTTATTTGAAAACCTAAATAAGTTTTGTACAATATAAGCCAGGTTAAGAATACAGTGATGAGAGTAATAAATATTCCAGCATGAATTCTTAAACCGCCAAATAAAATTGGCATTCTTGCAGACTCACTAAATTGTCTTGTTTCTGGAAAATTAAAACCCTCGGGATTACTCCAAGGACCAACCACCAAATAATCTAACAATAATTTTGCAACATAAACCAGCATTAAGCTGACCAAAATTTCATTAGTGTTAAAATAGGTTTTTAAAATTGCTGGTATCATTGCAAATAATATTCCACCAATTGCTCCAGATAATATAATTATTGGTAAAACATAAAATCCATCATGATTATAAAATAACAAAGCAACTCCACCGCCGACTATTCCACCAAAAATAAGTTGACCTTCTGCACCAATATTCCAATTATTACTTTTAAAACAAAAAGATAAACCTATCGCTATTAAACAAAGTGGTGTAGCTTTTACCAAAAGTTCACTCAATCCGTATAAATCTGAAATGGGAGTAATAAAAAAAAATTTTAAAGCCTCAATAGGATTAAACCCCAAAATATAAAAAATAATCCCACCACCGAATAATGTGAGAAAAATGGCTAAAACAGGAGTTAAAAAGTAAATTGATCGAGATACATCATTACGCTTTTCAATTTTAATCAATTGAACCTCCACCCATCAAAATTCCTAATTTTTCAGCAGTAACAGTATCTGCATTCATTATTTTAGATAGTTTACCTTTATAAATTACACAAATACGATCACTTAATTTTAATAGTTCATCGTTATCAGTAGAAATTAATATTGATGATTTTCCTTGTTCATTAATTTGAATTAATGTTTCATGAATGTAGTTGATAGCACCAACATCAAGACCCCATGTTGGGTTAAAACATACCAATAATTCAGGTGAAGTAATTAATTCTCTTCCAATAATCAATTTTTGAAGATTTCCGCCAGATAAAAATTGACTTTTTAATTCAACATTGTCTGTATTAACAGAAAAATTAGAAAGTATCTTCTTTGAATGTTCTTTAATTTTCTTTTCATTCACTAAACCTTTTTCAAAAAAGTTTGATGACTTGAAATTGTTTAATGCAACATTTTCATATATCTTTAACTCAGGAACTGCAGCTTGAGAGATACGATCTTCAGGTGAAAAAGCCATAAGATATTCTCTTCTTTCTCTAGGATTCAACTTGCCAATTTCTTTATTTCTAAACATTATAGAAGTACCTTCGGTAATTATTTCTCCACTCAGTATTTGAAATAATTCATTTTGTCCATTTCCTGAAATTCCAGCTATACCTAAACACTCTCCTTTTTTTAAAGAAAGGTTTAAATTATTTAAATTTGTTTCATATGGGTCGTCACTTTTAAAATTTAAATTTGAGATTTTTAAAATTTCCTTGCTATTTTTAAAATTATTAATTTTTTTTTTTATAGTATTTATATTTTCACCTACCATTTTATTGGCTAAGCTCTCAATTTTTTCATCAATCGTATTACTAACCGAAACTACTTTGCCTTTTCTCATTACGGCTACCTCATCACAAAGTGACAAAACTTCTTTTAATTTGTGAGTAATATATATAATTAAAATTCCGTCTTTAGAAAATTGTTTTAAAGAAATAAATAAATCATCAGTTTCTTGTTCAGTTAAAACTGATGTAGGTTCATCCATAATCAATACTTTTGGATTTCTAATTAAACACCTTATAATTTCTACTTTTTGTTTTTGACCTGCTGATAAATTTAGAACTGGAATATCTAGCTCAATTTTAAAATTATACTTTTTTAATATATCGTTGACTAAAACTCTTAGATCTTCATTTTTTTTGTCACTATCGATGCTTAAATTTTCAAATACTGATAAAGTCTCGAAGAGGTTAAAATGTTGAAAAACCATTCCTATATTATTTTTTTTGGCATCTAGCGGAGAGTTAAGTTTAATGCTTTCATTATTTAAAAAAACTTGGCCCTCGTCAGGTTTTACTACTCCAGACAAGATTTTAACTAGTGTAGACTTGCCAGCTCCATTTTCTCCCAATAATGCATATATTTTTCCACTACCAAATTCTAATGATACTTTATCGTTTGCAACACACCCTGGATAAATTTTTGAAATTTCTGATACTTTAAGTTTTGTGTTCATTAGAATCGGTTTGATAGTAATAAAAATAAAGAATTTAGTAATATAAATACATTATATTTATCTAATTTTGATGGAAAACTTATTTTTTTTTCAACTTTTAAGTTAATCTTTTGTCACATTTCAGTATTATAAATTAATTATGAAAATTAGATTCGCTATTACACTAATATCAATACTTTTTTTAACTGCGGGCTGTCAAACTATTCAGAATAAAACTGACGCGGTTGTAGAAAAGGAAAATAAAAAATATGGTTTATTTGTTGGTGGAGATGTTAATAAAATGAAGTTAGAATTAGGGGCTCCCAACGAAGATATGGTCAATGATACTGGAAATGAAGTTTTAATTTATAAAACAAAAAAATACGGTGTACCCTGTGAACGAAGATTTGAAGTCAGCGCTAACGGAACGATTATCGCTTTCAGTTCTAGTGGATGTTTTTAAACTTGTGGGGCGAACCCCACAAGCAAGGTTAAAATTTATTACTTAATATCAATAAGTCTTTTTTTTTTGTGATCTGGTAAAATTCTCTCACAAGCAATTGTTAAAAGACCATCCTTAAGTTCAGCACCATTCACTTTTACATCATCTGCAATAGTAAAAGATCTTGCGAATTGTCTTTGTGATATTCCTTTGTGAATTATTTCACCGTCTACCTTCTGATCTTCAGACTTATTAAGCTGTTTAGTTCTAACAGTTAATATATTATCTTCGAACTCAACCTCGACATCTTTTTTATTAAAACCAGCTAAGGCAACTTCTATTGAATAGTTGTCTTTACCAGTTTTTCTTATGTTATATGGTGGATAATTTGATTGCATTGTCATGCCACCATTACCAAGCATACTTTCGAATTGGTCAAACATATCGTCGAAACCAATAGAAAACGGTCTTAGTGAGTTAAAGATAGATAGATCCTTACTTGTCATATTTACTCCTTTTGTTTAAGCAAGTTAATTTATGTAAGCCCCATGAGGCGACTTACCAATCTTATATGGTGATTAAATATAAAATTTCAATACAAGATTATTTAAATTTTTTCTGCAATTTTTAAAGCAAAAGCATAATCAAGAGCTATTTCTTCAATTGCACCATCTCTGCCAGATTTTCCTCCATGACCAGCGTTCATCTCAGTTTTTAATAATAGTAAATTATTGTCTGTTTTATAGTCTCTTAGTTTTGCAGTGAATTTTGCTGGTTCATCAAACAAAACTCTATTATCACTAAGACTAGTAGTGATTAAAATATTTGGGTAATCCATTTTTTTAATATTGTTGTATGGAGCATATGAGTAAATATAGTCAAAATGATCCTTGTTATCTTTAGCATTTCCAAATTCATCAAATTCTCCAATGGTTAACGGTAGAGAATGGTCAAGATTAGTAGTTAAGGAATCTACAAACGGCACAGCCATTATTAACCCTAAAAATAACTCAGGTTCTGCATTTACAACTGCACCCATCAACAACCCTCCAGCAGAACCACCCATACCTATAATTTTTCCTTTAGAAGTATATTTTTTTTCAATCAAGAATTTTCCAACAGCAATATAATCTTCAAAGGTATTTTTTTTGTTTAAAAGTTTTCCTTCCTTCCACCATTTCATTCCTCTTTCCATTCCTCCCCTTATGTGTGCTGTTACCCAAATTATATTTCTATCAATGAGGCTTAGTCGTGTAGATGAAAAACCAGGAGACATCGAATTTCCATAAGAACCATAGCCATATAGTAAAAGGTTCGATGATCCGTCCAGAACCGTATCCTTATGTCTTGTTATAGTTATTGGTACCATTCTCCCATCATGAGATGGGCATTCAATACGTTCAACCACATAATCATTTGGATTATGTCCAGATGGAATTTCTTGTTCCTTAACAAGTTTTTTTTCTTTTGATTTTAAATTGTATAAATATGTCCTCCCTGGTGTTTTAGGTGAAGAATATGATAAATATACATTGTCCGTATTTTTATCTTTTTGGGTCAATGATATACTTGGAACAATTACTTTTTCATCACTAAAAACTATCTCTTCTTCTTTGTTTGTCTTCGGGTCACGTAAAATTATTTTTCCAAGTGCATTAGATGTTTCAGATCTAATAACCCAATTACTTAAAAATACTAAACCTCCTATCAATACTTCATCTTTTGCAGCAACAAATGTCTCCCATTTTTGTTCAACTAAATCAGTACACCTATCAATTTTAAAATCCTCAGCATTTTCATTTGTATGTTTATAAAAATAGTTATCCCAAGAATTTACTGAGTAAATTATACCTCTTTTTCTCTTTTGGATTAATTTAGGATCTGGATTATTTTCATCAATTTTAAAGTAATATTGCTCTGAAGTATTATGATCAGAACTTGTAATCATAAAATATTTTTCATCTGAACTTAAGCCTATACCTACTGTAAAAGCTTCACTTTTTTCCTCAAATATCAACTTATCTTCTTTTACAGGAGTACCAATTTTATGTCTGTATATTGTTCTAGGTCTATGATGCTGATCTAATTTAGAGTAAAATATAAATTTATCATCTAAACTAAATTCTATACTTCCACTCGTTTCCTCAATTTTATCTGTAACTAATTTTCCTGATTTAATATCTCTTATATAAATTGTATAATATTCAGAACCTTTTAAATCTAGAGAATATCCAAGAAATTGATCATTAAAGCTTACTTCGAGATCACCTAAACCAAAGTACTCCGTATTTAATTTTTCTTTTTCAAGATCTCCATTCCATATTTCTTCAATCTTTTCTTCTCCAATCTTTCTTCTTAATTTTATTGAGTAGTTGCCTTTTGTTGTGGTTTTGGTCCAATATTCATAATTTTTATCTTTGTAGGGCAAAGACTCATCATCTAACTTAATTCTTCCTTTAATCTCGTTAAAAATTTTTTTTCTTATTTCTTTGGTATCATTCATTTGATATTCAAAGTAATCATTCTCTTTTTCTAAATACTTTCTAACTTCTGGGAGTAATTTTGAGCTATCTTTTAAAACATCAAGAATATTTGGTTGATGAATCCAACTATAGTTATCTTCCCAAGTTGTATTGTGACAAGATTTTATTTCAGGTTTTTTTTCAAGTTGTGGTATTTTCATTTGGAAAATTATTAATATATGAATATTTTTTTTATAACAGTTATTATTTTTATTATAATTTATGTTCTTCTGAGTTGGTTTGCTAGAACTTCAGCGAAGAGAATTTCAAAAATTATTAGGATATTCATAATTTTATCATCAATTTTGTTAGCTTTTCTGATGGTCTATGCAGGTAGATATATTTTTTCATTACCATTTGTTTTGGCTATTTTGCCATTAATAAAAACAAAAGCAGGCATTTCACTTTTTCAATTATTAAGGCTTTGGGGTTTATTCAGAGTTTTAAGAAATTCAGGAAGATTTAATTTCAATAATTTTAACCAAGCTAGCAATATTCAAAATATGAGTTTAGATGAAGCATATAAAATATTAAATTTGGATTCAAAAAGAAAGTACTCAAAAAATGAAATATTAAATTCGTATAAGAAAATAATGAAAAAAATTCACCCTGACATTAGTCCAGAATTAAATAGACTTGCATCTATTGTGAACGAGGCAAAAGATATAATATTAAAAGAATTGAGCTAATACAAAAAGTTTTTATTTTCAATTGTATGTGTTAGGTATATAGAGTGAATTTATGCCAAAAAAAATTGCATTAATTACTGGAATATCTGGTCAAGACGGAGCTTACCTGGCAAAATTTTTATTAAAAAAAAATTATATTGTAATTGGAACAGATAGAAGATCTGCAAGAAGCAACAATTGGAGACTTATAGAATTAAAAATTGATGAAAAAGTTATAACTGTTGATTTAGATGTAACCGAAATAAATAATTTAATTAGAATTTTCCAAAAATACCAAATTGATGAAGTTTATAACTTAGCAGCGCAATCTTTTGTCAAAAGTTCATTTGAAAATCCAATACAAACTTCAATTGTTAATGCAATAACTCCACTTAGTTTTCTTGAAATTATACGATGCCAAAAAAGAAAAATAAAGTTTTATCAAGCCTCTACTTCAGAAATGTTCGGAAAACACATGGTCAAAAAACAAAATGAAAATACAAATTTTTACCCCCAAAGCCCTTATGCAACTTCAAAAACATTTGCTCATTATTCAATCCGGAATTATAGAGAGGCTTATAAAATTTTTGCCGTGAGTGGAATTTTATTTAATCATGAGTCACCACTTAGAGGCGAGGAATTTATTACTAGAAAAATCACCATAGGTCTTGCTAAAATCATGTTAGGTAAACAAAATAAAATTAAATTAGGAAATATTTATGCAAAAAGAGATTGGGGTTTTGCTGGTGATTATGTTGAGGCAATGTGGAAAATGTTACAAACCAAAAAACCAAAAGACTATGTGATAGCAACTGGACAAAACCATAGTGTTAAAGAATTCATAAATGAGGCAACAAAAATTCTAAAGTTGAAAACTATTTGGGTAGGAAAAGGATTGAATGAAAAATTAATTAATACAGATAACAAAAAAATTATAATAGAGATAGATAAAAAATATTTTAGGCCTACAGAAGTGGATTCACTTAAGGGAGATTACTCTAAAGCAAAAAAAGAACTTAATTGGAAACCAAAAACTAAATTCAAGAATTTGGTCAGAATGATGGTAGAAGCTGATCTTGAGCGAAACTAAAATATATTAAAGTGTCCAATATTTTAATTATCCAAACTCGACCAGGAATTGGAGACTTATGTATTTTTCTATCCTCAATGCATGAAATAGCAAAAAAAAATATAGGTTCTAATATATATTTGTTAACAAAAAAAAGGACTCAAGCAAGAAATATTTTGGCAGATGATAAATATATTAAAAATATCATTTTTACTGATAGAGGTGAAAAAAATTCAAAACATTCTGGTATTAAAGGATTTTTTAGATTGTTAAATGAGCTCAAGAATTTTAATTTTAGCAAAGTTTATATTATGCATGCGAGTCCAAGGTATATTCTTTTAGGAAAGTTATTAAAAGCCAAAGAGATATTTTCTTATGGAATTCTAAAAAAAAATGAAAATATATCAAAAAAAATTTTTGAAGTTACTAAAAAATGGCTTTCAATTAATGATTATAATTCTAACGCTGAAATCAATGTTAATAAAACAAACAATAGTAATGATAATGTCATTATAGGAATAGGATCATCTGGCATAACAAGAAGATGGACAAAAGATAAAATAATAAATTTAATTATTAAAATAAATGAAAAGAGAAATTGTAAATTTTTTTTAGTGGCAGGGCTTGAGGAGAAGCATTTAGCAGATCAAATAATAAAAAATTTAAATAATAAAGTAATCATCGAGTCGTTATGTGAAAAAAATATTTACGATATATTAACAAAAATCAAAAATAGTAAAATTTATATTGGTACAGACTCTGCATTCATGCATCTGAGTGCAGCATTGAAAATAAAATCATTTGGTTTATTTGGAGACACTCCTACAAATTATGCAGATTATTCGAGTTATATTTATCCGATTCTACCCTTAGGATATAAGTCAATATCGCACAATTCAGACGCGATGAATAAAATTACAGTTGAGCACGTAATGCACTGTGTGAGTAATTATATATAAATTAAATTTTTTATAATCTTTACTAATTATTATTTTTATATAAATTTTAATGATGGAACAAATTAAAGGTATTTATGCTGCTGGCTTAACTGTGTTAGATAAAAAACTGGCTTTAGATGTTAAAAATACTATTAAGCATGCAGAAAACGTTATCGATTTGGGTTGCCATGGAGTTGTTTTCTTTGGTAGCACTGGCCAGTCCCAACTGATATCTTTAGGTGAAAAAATTCAATTAATTAATGAGTTACCTAAAAGCAAGTACAAAAATAAATTTATAATTGGAACTGGTCTAAATTCTTTAATTGATACGATCAATTTAATGAAAATTTCGAAATCAATGGGTTTTAATAATTTTTTAATTATGCCTCCTGCTTATTACAAATATGGTGACGAAGAGGTAATTAATTTTTATTCAAAAATAATAAATGAAATCAATGATTGTAAGATTATTTTATATAATTTTGAAAAGCTTTGTGGTTACAAGTTTAGTATTCAATGTGTTAAAAATTTAGCTAAAAAATTTCCTAACCAAATCGTAGGTGTGAAAGATAGTAGCTATAATTTATTTGAAACTTTAAAAATAAAAAATTTTTCAATCTTTCCAGGATCTGAGGCAAAATTATTAAAAGGGTTAGAGCTTGGATGTAATGGAATAATTACAGCAACTACAAATGTTACAGGTCACTTAGCTAGAGAAATTTACGATAACTTTCATAATAATTTATCACTGGAAACCAATCAAAATTTGTGTGAAGTAAGAATGTCATTTGATAAATATAACTTGATTTCAGGACTACACACTGTAATGGCACAAAAAAATTCAGTTTATGAAAACCTTTTGCCTCCATTAAAATTATTAGATGAAGCAGAAAAAAATAATCTTTTAGCAAATTTAAAAAAACTTAATTTTAATATGGAGATATTAAAAGCAGCATAAAATGAAGTTAGTAAGTTTTTTAAATAATTTATTTAAATACGATGGTTTCGAACTTATTGATTCAAATTCAAAAAAATATGTAATTGGAAAACCTATAAAGGAAAAACCAATAGTACTTAAATTACTTGATCAAAAATTAATGCAAAAATTACTTTTGTATCCTGACTTATATTTTGGTGAAGCTTATATGGATGGATCTCTAGTTATTCAGAATGGAACGATTACAGAATTTTTAGATTTAGCGTTTAAAAATATTGGTAGAGGAAATATAAATTCTTATGGAGCTGTAATAAAAAAACTGAGAGGCACTTATAGATATCTTACAAGCTTTAACAAAATAGCAAAATCTAAAGAAAACGTATCTCATCATTATGATATATCTGAAAAACTTTATGATTTGTTTTTAGATGAGAATAGACAATATTCGTGTGCTTATTTTAAAAATGATAATGATACTTTAGAGCAAGCTCAAAATAATAAAATTCATCACATAATCAAAAAATTAAAAATCCAGCCAGATCAGAAGATTTTGGATATTGGTTCGGGATGGGGAACTTTAGCTTTAGCGATAGCAAAGGAAACAAAAGCTAGCGTTACAGGAATAACATTGTCAGAAAATCAATTTGAATATAGTAAAAATAAAGCTAAAGAAATGAACCTATCTAACCAGGTTGAGTTCAAACTTATTGACTATCGACAATTAAACGAAAAATTTGACAGAGTGGTAAGTGTTGGAATGTTTGAGCATGTAGGGAGAAAATTTTATAAAACATATTTTAATAAAGTTTTTAAACTCTTGAACGAAAAAGGAATAGCATTGATTCACACGATTGGTTCATCGATGCCCCCACGAGACCCACAACCATGGATACAAAAGTACATTTTTCCAGGGGGTTATACTCCTAGCTTAAGTGAGGTTGCAAAACCTATTGAAAATTCAGGTTTAATCGTGTCAGATATTGAAGTTCTCAGAATGCACTATGCACATACTCTTAGGAATTGGAAAGAAAGATTTTTATCAAAAAAAGACATAGTTTTAGACATGTTTGATGAAAAATTTTTCAGAATGTGGGAATTTTACTTAGCTAGTTGTGAAATGGCATTCAAATGGGGGGATCAGGTTGTATTTCAGCTTCAATTATCAAAAGATAATACCTCAGTTCCTAATACTCGGGACTATATTTATTAAAATATTACTGATAAATAATTAACAGTAATAATGAAAAAAAATAAAAAAAAAAAAGTAAAGAAGAAAAAAAAAGTTACAAAAATCGCTTCAAAAATTAAAAAAAAAGCAAAAAAAAAAAAAATTCTCGAGTCTAAAAGAAAAAAAAACATTCGAAAAAAAACAATCCAAAAAAAAAAAATAAAGAATAATTTTATTACAAAATCTGTAAGAGTAGAAGAAAATTTAAAATCAAAATTAAATGTCAAAGTCAAATTTGATATTTTTGCTATTGATAGACGTCTATCTAAATTTTTTAATTCAATAGACGAAAAAATCAATGAATTTAAATCTCAAAGAAAAGATGAAAAAAGGAGATTAAAATTAATAGAAATTGAAAAAAAATATAAAGAAAAAGAAAAAATTAAGAAACAAAAAATCCTAAATGAAGAAAAGCAATTAAAACTAAAGGAGCAACAACTAAAGGACGAAGAAAGAATAGAAAAATTAAGAGCTAAAGATTTAAAATTATTTTTGAGAAAAGAACAAGCTCTCCTAAGAAAAGAGCAATCTGAGAGACAAAAGAAATTTTTACAAGAATTAAGGATACAAAAACAGATTGAAAGATTTAGAATTAGAGAAGTAAAAGAATTAGAAAAACTTGAGAAAATTTCTTTAAAAGAAAAAAGGGAAGACTATGGACAATTACAGCAAAGAATAGAGAATTTAAAAAATAAGTACAGACTTATAAGAGACCAAAAAGTTAGAGAGAGAGTTGAGGCTCTTGGTGTAAACATAGATGAGGCTGATGATAGATCCGCTCTTCTTCAAAAAGAAAGGGAATATAATTTAGAGAGACAGAAAATTGAGTTTGCTTTAGAAAGTTTTTATAGAAGTGCCAACAGTTTAGTTTTTCAATTAAATAAAAGATATATCACCAGACACATGTCTATTTTTAGATGTATAGACAAAAGATTTGAGACAGGTGAAATATTTATTAAATGGGACGAGTCCTCAGATGATGAGTGGTTAATTTTAATATATATAAAGGATAATTCACCTGATAAAGGAATAATAATAGAAGATAAGACAAATGAGGAAAAAAATATGTCTCATGAATTTAAAGCCAATGAAATATTTAAAGCTTCAGACTTGATGGTAGACTCTCTTACTCAACTTATTTCAAAGAAAAGGCAAAAACAGCAGTAAGCTATATTTTACTCATTTACGTAAACCGAAACTCCTCTAGAATTAATGTCTACATCAAATTTTTTATGAAGAGGGGGAAAAGCTCTCTGCGAACAATCAAGTCTATCACATGTTCTACATGATACCCCAATAGCTAATTCTGATTTTTTATCACTAAGATCTAAATTTTCAGTGTACACAAATTCTTTTGCATATTTTGCTTCACAACCAAGACCTATTGATAACATACTTTTTTTTTGTCCATATCTTCCAACACCCTTTTCTACTGTTTTCGCTATGCAAACATATTTCTCTCCATTAGTCATTTTGCTAACTGCTGCTTGAATAACACCTGGTCTTGAAAAAGCTGAGTAGACATTCCATCTAGGACAAGCTCCCCCATATCTTGGTATCTCTATACCTGATAATGAGAATCTTTTTGAAATATTTCCAGCAACATCTACTCTTAAAAAATGAAAAGGTATTCCAGGAAGTTTTGGATCTTGTAAACATGTTACTCTATGAGCTACTTGTTCGAAAGAAGTAGCAAATGTATTTTGTAAAAGTTCCAAATCATATTTTAATTCTTTGCATTCCTTATGAAAAAGAGAGTAAGGCATTAATATTGCAGCACCAGAATAATTCAAAAGTGCAACCCTTGTTAATTTTTTAGATTCTTCAGTTGGAAAATTAAATGTTGCAAGGTATTCATCAATTTCTTTCGAGGCACCTTCTTGTGAAATTTGTGCAGCGGCAAAAAGTTTTTTAGTTTCAAGTGAGAGATAATCAGATAATAATAATTCTTTATCTTTTACTTTATATATTTTTGAAAATGGTTTACCTTCTTTAGGTATTACATCTTTTACAGTTATGCCATATTCATCTTTTAAAAATTGACATAAGGCAATATATCTTGTTCTATTGTTTTGTTTTACTTTTTCAAAAATTTTATTAGCGAATTCTTCTAATTTTGGAAAAAAATTTTTATTTTCTTGTAAAAAATCTGAAATTACCTCACCAGGAAATGCATTTTTTCTCCCATCAATAATTTTACCTGAAATATTTTCTAATTTATTAAAAATTTCATGATCTTTTTGTTTAAAGTTGTCACCTAGTTTAATTAGAGCTTTAGCAATTTTTGGATTTGTATTGACCAAATCTTTTACTTCTGGTCCAAGAATATCAAGATCCTCAAAAAGTTCATCACCCAACAATTCAGAGATATTATTCTCAAGATTAATATCTGTCTTGCTTGTAAGATCTGAAAGCTCTATTTTAAGTTTATCACAAACCCTTAAAAGTAAGTCTCCATCAATTTTTCTTTTTCCACTCTCTATAAGATTTAAATAGCTTGGTGAAATAGACATTTCTTCTGCTAGTTTGTTAGCTTGAATTCCTAGCTGCCTTCTAAATGCTTTGATTTTTGGACCAATTTTTCTATCAATTTGACTCATTTTACTATTTGTAAATTTTGTAAATTTAAATTTACACAAAATTATTCTATTTTACAAGCAAAATCAATTTTATTGTAGATTTTGTAAATATTGTAAATTATAAAGTTTACATGGAAAAAAACAAAATTAACAACATAGAAAATAACTACCAAATTACTAATAAAGAAGAGCATTCTGAGCATAAGTCGAAAGGGATTTACATTAGAGACGATCATTGCGATTGGGGATCTAGTGGAATGAACGAATTTACTGAAGAATACAGCTCAAAATAGTCATTAGTAATTTCTAGTCATTTAATCAAAAGAGAGGGGTTTAAGTGTCAGCTGAGAATATTTCATACGAGTTACAAAGATTTGCAGGTATTAAAAGAGATTATACCCCTGAAGAAGTTGAAAGATTAAGGGGTTCAATTAAAATTGAGTATTCTATGTGTAAAATGCAGTCCCAAAAGCTTTGGAAACTGCTTAATACAGAAGCTTATGTTAACACTCTTGGGTCACTTTCAGGAAATCATGCCGTACAACATGCAAAAGCAGGTTTAAAAGCAATTTATTTAAGTGGTTGGCAAGTTGCAGCTGATGCTAATAGTGCTGGTGAAATGTATCCTGATCAATCTTTGTATCCATATGATAGTGCACCAAAATTAGTTGAGACAATGAATAATTCCCTAATTAGAGCTGATCAAATTCAACATATGGAAATGATAGATGGTGACATGGATAAAAGTAAGAGAACTGATTACATGTTGCCAATTATAGCTGATGGTGAAGCAGGATTTGGTGGACCACTAAATGTATTTGAATTAACCAAAAAATTTATAAGAGCAGGTGCTGCTGGGGTTCACTTTGAAGACCAATTAGCTAGTGAGAAAAAATGTGGTCATATGGGTGGGAAAGTTCTTGTACCAACTGGAACAATGGTTAGAAATTTAAAGGCTGCTAGACTCGCTGCTGATATCGCAGATGTACCATTAATAATTTTAGCAAGAACAGATGCAAATGCTGCGAAGTTAATCACCAACGATTTTGATGAAAATGATAAACCGTTTTTAACTGGCGAAAGATCACCTGAAGGTTTCTTTTACGTTAAAGACGGAATTGAGCAAGCAATTTCTAGAGGTCTTGCTTATGCACCATACGCAGATTTAATTTGGTGTGAAACTGCTACTCCAAATTTAGAGGAAGCAAAGAAATTTGCAGATGCTATACATGAAAAATTTCCTGGTAAAATGTTAGCTTATAACTGTTCGCCATCATTTAATTGGAAGAAACATTTATCTGATGAAGAAATTGGATCATTTCAAAGAAAGATTGGAGAAATGGGATATAAATTTCAGTTCATTACATTAGCAGGTTTCCACACTCAAAATATCGCAATATTTGAATTAGCAGAAAAATATAAATCAGAAGGCATGACTGCTTACTCAAAAATTCAACAGCATGAATTTGCTAGAGAAAAAGATGGATACACAAGTGTTAAACATCAAAGAGAAGTAGGTACATCTTATTTTGATGCAGTTTCAAATACAATAAGCTCAGGTAAAAGCTCAACTACAGCAATGGAAGGTTCAACTGAGTCAGAACAGTTTTAGATGATAGATTAATGTTTACTAGTGGTCTTCTATTAATAGTAAGCTATATTTTATTTAAATACACAGTTCAATGGATACAATATTATAATCAAACCGATCCTAGGATGCCTGACTCAATATGGCGTTATACCTGTGATTATAAAGTTATTGGTATAAGAGATATCTGTGACTTGGATGATAAGCCATTTGTGAGACAAAGAAGGAAAAGAGATAAAATTGTTACAATAATGTATTTTATTGTTGTCCTAGCTTTTGTATTTTCTATGTATTTTATGGCGAGTTTATTAGGACTAATTCTTTAATTTTTGAATCTGATCCCATGCTGAATTAACAGCTCTCATTTTAGCTTTGCTCTCATCTATTACTTCTTGAGGAACACCTTTACTTAATAAAAGATCAGGATGATGCTCTTTGCTAAGTTTAATATAACGTTTTCTTATTTCTTCGAGTGAGTCATCAGGTTTGCTCTCTAAAACAGTATAAGGATTAAGTTTGTCTGATGACTTTCTGCTTTCTTTTATTCCGTTAATTTGAGCTTGATTTAATCCAAAAATTCTTGCTATATCTTCTATCATTATTAATTCATTGTCACTTATGTTACCATCAGCTTCAGCAATATAAAAAAGAGTGTTAATTACTTCCTCTAATACATTCATATTTCCTTTATAAACTTCTGCAATTTGTTTTGCATATGGTTCATACCCGGTACTTTCCTCTTTAGCTTTATTGAAAATTTTACCAACCTGATCTAATTCACTTTCAGGTATTTTTAATTTATCTTTAACTGCAATTAATTCTTCACGACTAACCTGTCCATCTGCTTTACTTAGCTTTGCTGATAAAACTATCAAAGAGAGTGCAAATATTTGTTGTGGTTGTGCAAAAGATCTAAATCCACTACTTGATCTGGCTCTTGACATTTTTCCACCGATTAAGGATCCTAAAAGCATACCAAAAGGCCCACCAATTGAAAAACCTAGCACTCCACCAATTATGCTTCCCCATATTGCCATTACTCAAAACTCCTTAATCTATATTCCCAACTACCCATTTTATTATAAGTTACTTTTAATATTAAATTATTTTCAGGATTATACCAAACATCAAATTCAAATTTTTTTTCATCAGAAATATCTTCATCATTAGACTTAATATTAAAGTGTTCAGTTAAATATTCTTTGCCATTAATAGTAATATTTTTGGTTCCAATTAAACTTACAGTCTGTTTTTTAATACTACCTGATAAAGGACTGATTTGTTTATCCGAATTGAAAATTTTATGGTTCCACCAATTTCCAATTGTACAATCTAAACTAGCTTCACCTTTATAAGATGATCCATCTATAATAAATTTATTTGTATGCTTATCATAATTTAAATTCACATATTTTTCCTTATCATTTTGAAAAGTATTTGATTTAAAAAATACTAATTTTTCATCTTTATATTTTTCTATTGTTTCACTTAATATTGAAAAAACTGTTACGCCAAATAACTCTACTTTAAAATTAGTATAATTTTTTACAACAAACAAATCTTCATCAAATTCAAAGAAGTAGCTGGTGCTTCCAATAATTTCATTGTTTCTTAGAACATCCATCTCAATTTTTTTAAGACCTTCATAATGACTGCTATGTGCCATCACTTTAGAAGCAAACATCATAATTATTAATGTGGTTATAAAATGTTTCATTTTCATAGATTTTAGTTAAAGAAAGTATAAATAATAGCTAAATATATGTTCCTTACTATCAAAAATATTCCTAAAGTCTCATGGAGTTCTCAAGAGACTTTTAATTTAAAGCCAAAATTATCAACATTATTTTTTCTGTGTTTTGGCCTTATATTATTTGGTTTTGGTGAAGCGTTAGTCGTTATTTCATTTATTGGCAATTCTCCATGGACTGTAATGGCACAAGGAATTTCAATTAATTCAGGGTTATCAATTGGAATTGTCACTTTTATAGTAAGTGTTGTCGTTTTATGTTCATGGTTTTTCTTAAAACAAAAACCTGGTCTTGGTACCATATTCAATATCGTAATTATTGCAGCAATGTTAGATATAACAATTGCATTAATACCAACCCCTGAAACTTACATTATGAAATTATTAATGGCTGCAGGAGGCGTTATGATAGTTGGAGTGGGGAGTGGTATTTATTTAATAGCTAATCTAGGTCCAGGACCTAGGGATGGATTAATGACTGGTTTACAAAAAAAAACTAATCTACCGATTGCTTCTGTGAGAGCCTTTATAGAAATTTCTGTAGCTTCAGTTGGGTGGTACTTGGGTGGAACAATTGGTGTTGGAACTTTGATGTTTGCTTTTGGAATTGGTCCTTGTATTGCTTTTAGTTTGTATATTATTGATAAAATAATGAACTAAGTAGCAGTATTTTGTTTTTCGCTTCTTTTTCTTTCGTTTGGGTCCAGAATCGCTTTTCTGAGTCTACAAGATTTAGGTGTAATTTCTAACGCTTCATCAGTATTAAGTATACTTAACTGTTCTGCAATCGACATTTGTCTTACAGGTGTAAGAACAATATTTTCATCAGTACCTTGTGTTCTCATATTTGTAAGTTTTTTTCCTTTCATAACATTAATTATCATATCACCTGGTTTAGGAGCTAAGCCAACAATCATTCCTGTATAAACCGGATCATTGTGAGTGACAAACATTTCTCCTCTAGCCTGTAAATTAAAAATTGAAAATGCAACAGCTTTACCCTGGTCCATAGAAATTAAAGCACCATTTCTTCTACCCTCCATGTCTCCCTCAAAATCTCCATAAGATTGAAAAATTCTGTTAATAACACCTGTTCCTTTTGTTAAAGTTAAAAATCTACTTGTGTATCCCATTAAACCTCTTGTTGGCGCATGAAAAATTAGTCTTTTTTTATTCTTTCCAGTATCTTTTAATTCAATTAATTTACCCTTTCTTCTATTCATAGAGTCAATAATCCTTGATGAATATTCTTCATCTAAATCCATAGTAATTTCTTCAATGGGTTCTAACTTTTTTGAATTATCATCAGTTTTAAATAAAACTTTAGGAGGGCTTACAGTCATCTCAAAACCCTCACGTCTCATTTGTGTTAGTAATATTTCGAGCATTAATTCTCCTCTTCCACTTATCTCAAATGCATCTTTATTTGCGTTTTCTGAGAAAGAAATTCCAACATTGTTTTGAGCTTCTAAAATTAGACGATCTCTAATCTGGGTACTTGTTAATTTTTTACCCTCAGTTCCTGCTAATGGTGAGCTATTTACTGTTATTTTTATCGACATTGTTGGTGGATCGATCGGTGTTGCCTCAATTGGTTCATTTACCTCTAAATCACAAATAGTATCTGCTACATTTGCTTTTTCTAATCCAGCTATAACTACAATATCTCCAGCTTCTCCAACTTCAATGGGCACTTTTTTTGTACCCTCATATCTAAAGATCTTTGTAAGTCTACCTTCATCTACTTTTTCACCTTTTAAATTTATTGCTTTAATTTGTTGATTTGCTTTTGCCGTCCCTTGTGAAATTCTTCCTACTAAGCTTCTGCCCAAAAAGTTATCAGCATAAAGTAGCGTCGATAGCATCGCGAATGGTTTTGATCTATCAAATTGAGAGGGTTTTACATGATCCAAAACTAAATCTAATAGCGGATTAAGATTTTCTCTTGGTCCGTCAATATCTTTAGACGCCCAACCAGACCTTCCACTTGCATATAATACTGGAAAATCTAATTGCTCTTCATTAGCATCCAAACTAACAAATAAGTCAAAAGTTTCATTTAAAACTTCATCAGCCCTTTGATCACTTTTATCTAATTTATTTATTACTACAATTGGTTTTAATCCCTGTTTTAATGCTTTGCTTAATACAAATTTTGTTTGAGGCATGACGCCTTCTGCAGAGTCTACTAACAATAATGCACCATCTGCTAAACTTAAAACTCTTTCAACCTCTGCTGCAAAATCTCTGTGACCAGGAGTATCAATAATATTTATTCTAGTATCTTTCCAATTAATCGAAGTAGGCTTAGCAAGAATTGTAATTCCTCTCTCTTTTTCCAGCTCTCCAGAGTCCATTAATCTTTCATCAACTACTTCGTTGTCTCTAAAAGAACCACTTTGTTTCATCAAATTATCAATCAGTGTTGTTTTTCCATGATCAACGTGAGCAATGATAGTGATGTTTCGAATATTATTATTCATGGTTGAGGTTCTTATACATTTATACTTTTAATTGAAAACAAAAAAAAAGGGCAGAATAATCTGCCCTTTTTAAATTTCTTAGTTAGACTTTTTGGGTTACATTCCCATGCCGCCCATGCCGCCCATGCCGCCCATTCCTCCTGGAGGCATTCCTCCAGCAGCAGCATCCTTCTCTTCAGGTTTATCAGCAACCATTGCCTCAGTTGTTACTAATAATCCAGAAATTGAAGCCGCATCTTGTAAAGCTGTTCTTACAACTTTAACAGGATCAATAATACCTTCTTTAAACATGTCAACGTATTGTTCTGTTTGAGCGTCATACCCTTGAGAAGATTTATTAGCTTCTAAAAGTTTACCTACTATAACTGAACCATCGACACCAGCATTTGTTGTTATTTGTCTTATAGGTGCTTCTAATGCACTTTTAACAATTTCAACACCTGCTTTTTGATCTGAACCTTTGACTTTTAATTTATCCAGATCTTGAGAAGCATAAAGAAGAGCACATCCACCACCAACAACTATTCCTTCTTCAACAGCTGCTCTTGTAGCATTTAGAGCATCTTCAACTCTATCTTTTTTTTCTTTAACTTCTACTTCTGTTGCACCACCAACTTTGATTACTGCAACACCGCCTGCTAATTTAGCAAGCCTTTCTTGAAGTTTTTCTCTGTCATAATCTGATGAAGTTTCTTCAACTTGTTGTTTAATTTGATCGCATCTTGCTTCAATGTCTGATTTTTTACCAGTACCACTTACAATCGTACTATTTTCTTTATCAACTTTTACTCTTTTAGCAGACCCAAGATCAGTAATTTTAACATTTTCTAATTTGATACCAAGGTCTTCAGATATAACTTGTCCTCCAGTTAAAATTGCAATGTCTTCAAGCATAGCTTTTCTTCTATCTCCAAAACCAGGAGCTTTAACTGCTACAACTTTAAGTCCACCTCTTAATTTGTTTACAACTAAAGTTGCCAATGCTTCACCTTCCACATCCTCTGAAATTATCATCAAAGGTCTTCCCGCTTGAACCACAGCCTCAAGTAGAGGAACCATTGGTTGAAGATTAGTTAATTTTTTTTCATGTAAAAGAATTAATGGATTTTCAAGTTCCGTTGTCATTTTTTCAGCATTTGTAACAAAGTATGGTGATAAATATCCTCTATCAAATTGCATTCCTTCAACAACATCAAGTTCTGTCTCAATACTTTTTGCTTCTTCAACAGTTATTACTCCTTCGTTACCAACTTTCTGCATAGCCTTTGCTATCATGTTTCCTATTTCTTTATCTCCATTAGAAGAGATAGTTCCAACTTGAGCAATTTCATCACTATCCTTTACTTTTTTAGCTGATGATATAAGAGCATTCCTTACATGCTCTACTGCAGCGTCAATTCCTCTTTTAACGTCCATAGGGTTCATACCGGCTGTAACATACTTACAACCTTCCTTTACAATAGCTTGAGCTAGAATAGTTGCAGTTGTAGTACCGTCACCTGCCTCATCATTTGTTTTACTTGCAACTTCCTTAACCATTTGCGCACCCATGTTTTCAAATTTATCATCTAGATCGATTTCCTTTGCAACTGAAACACCATCTTTTGTTGTTCTTGGTGCACCATATGCTTTGTCTATAACGACATTTCTACCTTTTGGACCAAGAGTAACCTTAACTGTGTTTGCAAGAATATCTACTCCCTTCAGCATTGCTGATCTAGCATCTGAATCGAATTTTACTATTTTTGCCATTATTAAACTCTCCTTTTTTTAATTTTTATTTAGAAGTAGAGATACCCATAATGTCCGACTCTTTCATTATGCTGTATTCTTTACCATCAATTTTGACTTCAGTTCCTGACCATTTTCCAAAAAGAACTTTATCACCAACTTTAACATCCATCGGTATAATTTTTCCATCCTCAGTTTTTGATCCACCTCCAACAGCAACTACTTTACCTTCTTGAGGTTTCTCTTGCGCAGAATCAGGGATGATAATACCACCAGCAGTTTTTTCGCTGCTGTCTAAAACTTCGATCAATACTCTATCGTGTAACGGTTTAAACTTCATATTTACTCCTTTAAATAAGAGTCCATATAGATGCATGTGACTATTATTTCAAGATCTGGTCTAAAATATATAGATGAGAAAATTCAAGAATTTATTAGATTTTTAAGCTATATCTGAAATATGAGTAAAAATTTAGATAAATCAGGCATAAAATCGATAGTCAATAAATATGACTTATTTTTCATAGATATCTGGGGAGTAGTCCATAACGGAATAAAGTTGTACGAGAATGCTATTAAAGTTTTAGAAGAATTATTTAATAATGAAAAAAAATTCATTTTATTGACAAATGCTCCAAGACCCAACCTAACAGTTATTAATACTTTAAAAAAAATGGGGTTAAATAATTTTTCTGATACAGTTTTTACATCTGGAGAAGCATCAAAAAGATATCTTTTAGAAAATTTAAATAATAAAAAATTTTTTCACTTAGGGCCACCAAGAGATTTTGATTTATTTAAAACTTTTGAAGATAATAAAGTGCTTAATATAGATGATTCAGATTATTTATTATGTTCAGGTCTTTTTGAAGAACATGAAGATGACCTAGCGTATTACAAAAATCTTTTATCAAAACATATTAATAAAAAAATGATATGCACTAACCCTGATTTAATAGTTGATCGAGGGGATAAAAGAGAATATTGCGCAGGCTCTATTGCAAAATCATTTGAAGAGATTGATGGCAAAGTTATTTATTTTGGAAAACCATATCCACCTGTTTATGAAATCGCAGCAGATGTTAATAACAAAAAAATATTATGTATTGGTGATAATTTAAATACAGATATAAAAGGAGCTAACATACAAAATTTTGATTCATTACTTATTACAGGTGGTATACATAGACAAGAAATTTCAAAATTATCAATTGAAAATGTACTTAAAAATTATGAAGCAAAAGTTGACTATTTTCAGAAAGAATTAAAATGGTAAAAAAATTAAAGATTTTTGATAATTTTAATATTCCTAATAAATTTAAAAAATCAATTATCTTAATTGGTAACTTTGATGGCTTACATTCAGGGCATCAAAAATTATTTCAGTTAGCTAAAAAATATAAAACAAAATATAAATCTAAAGTTGGTGTTGTTACTTTTGATCCTATACCTAAAATGTTTTTTAATACAAAAATTAAAAATTATAGAATATCGAATTTTAATCAAAAAGTTATTTATTTAAAAAAATTTAGTGTTGATTTTGTAATTAATAAAAAATTTGATAAAAATTTTTCCAAAATCACTTACTATCAATTCATAAAAAATATTTTATCCAAAAAACTTAGATCAAAGTTTATATTTGTTAGTAATAACTTTAGATTTGGCCATAAAAGAGAAGGCGATGTAGCAATACTTAAAAAATTTGAGAATGATTTTGGTTTTAATTTAATAAATCCAACGCCTTTGATGAAAAATAAAAAAATAATTTCTTCAACAATAATTAGAAAGTTACTTGAGGAGGGAAAGCTATCAAAAGCAAATACTTTTTTGAAAAGAAACTGGGAAATTGAGGGAAAAGTTCAAAGAGGTAGAATGATGGGACAAAAAATTGGTTTCCCAACTTGCAATATCGATATTGGAAATTATGTCATAGCAAAGCCCGGAGTTTATGCTGTAAAAACCAGAATTAATGATAGAAGAAAATTCTATAGAGGAATTGCAAATTTAGGTTATAGGCCCACATTTAACCAAAAAAAAATACTTTTAGAGGTAAATATTTTTAATTTTTCAGGAAATCTTTATAATAAAAAATTATCTGTAGAATTTTTAAAATTTATAAGAGGAGAAAAAAAATTCAAAGGTATCAGTGAGTTAAAAAATCAAATTAAAAAAGATATTTTAAAAGCTAAAAAAACATAATGAGCAAGGAACATTTAAACTTACCTAAAACTGCTTTTTCTATGAAAGCAAATCTACCAAATAAAGAACCAGAATATTTGAAATATTGGGATAAGATTAATTTATATAAAAAACTAAGATCTCAAAGTAAAGGCAAAGAAAAATTTGTCTTACACGATGGACCTCCATATGCAAATGGAAATATTCATATGGGCACAGCATTAAATAAAATTCTAAAAGATATAATAATTAAATTTCATCAAATGGATGGCAAAGACTCAGTTTACGTACCTGGATGGGATTGTCATGGCTTACCAATTGAATGGAAAATTGAGGAACAATACAAAATAAATAAAAAAAATAAAAATGATGTACCTATTATTGAGTTTAGAAAAGAATGTAGAGATTTTGCAAGTAAATGGATTAATATTCATAAAGATCAATTTAAAAGATTAGGAGTAATTGGAGATTGGGAAAACTATTACTCAACTATGAGTTTTGATGCAGAAGCCCAAATTGTAAGAGAACTTGGAAAATTTTTAAAAGAGGGTAGTTTGTACAAGGGTTACAAGCCTGTTTTATGGTCTACAGTTGAAAAAACAGCTTTAGCAGATGCAGAAGTTGAATATCAAGATCATGTATCTGATACAATCTACGCAACCTTCACAGTTAAAAAATCTAATATTAATGAATTAATTGGTTCGAACGTTGTTATTTGGACAACAACTCCATGGACGATACCAGCTAACAAGGCATTAGCATATAATCAAAGTCTGGATTATGTTTTATGCGAGATAGATAATAAAGACATTATAGAAAATGAAAAAATAGTTATTGCAAAAGAACTATTGGCGTCTGTTGCAAAAGATATTGATTACAAAATTGAGATATTAAAAGAATTTAAAGGAAAAGAATTTGATGGAACTATCTGTAGCCATCCATTTCATAAAATTGGCTATGACTATGATGTTCCAATGCTCGAGGCAAGGTTTGTAACAACTGAACAAGGAACAGGTATTGTTCATTGTGCACCAAGCCATGGACCTGATGATTTTAATTTGTGTATTAATAATGGAATAAAAGCTATTGAAACAGTTGATGATGATGGAAAGTATACAAAACACATACCCATATTTGAGGGAACTCATATTTTTAAAGCAAACGATATAGTTATTGAAAAGCTCAAAGAACTAAAAGGTCTTTTAAACAACGGAAAACTAACTCATTCTTACCCGCATTCTTGGAGGTCTAAAGCTCCTTTAGTTCATAGAGCTACACCCCAATGGTTTATTTCAATGGAAAGTCATAATCTAAGAGACAAAGCACTTAAAGCAATAAATGACACCACTTTCTATCCTAGCAAAGGTAAAGAAAGAATTAAAGCAATGATCGAGACTAGACCAGATTGGTGTGTCTCTAGACAGAGAGTGTGGGGAGTTCCGCTTCCAATATTTATTTCAAAAAAAAATAGAGAAATTCTTATTGATGAAGAAGTTTTTGAGAATATTGCAAAAATTTATGAAAAAGAAGGTTCAGACTGCTGGTTTGAAGATAATTTTCAGAGACTGCTCGGCGATAAATATAAAGCAGAAGATTTTGAAAAGACTAGAGATATTGTAGAAGTATGGTTTGATAGTGGATCAACTCATTCTTTTGTTTTAGAAAAGAGAGAAGATTTAAAATGGCCTGCATCAATGTATCTAGAGGGTTCAGATCAACATAGAGGATGGTTTCACTCTTCACTATTAGAGTCTTGTGGAACAAGAGGTAGAGCGCCGTTTGAAAGTATTTTATCCCATGGGTTTGTAGTTGATGGAAAAGGACTAAAAATGTCTAAATCAACTGGAAATGTAATTGCTCCAGAAGATATTTTAAAAAAATATGGTGCTGATATACTTAGAATTTGGGTAGCCTCATCAAATTATGCTGAGGACCTAAGAATAGATTATTCAATTTTAGACCAGCATTCTGAGTCTTATAGAAAAATAAGAAATACATTCAGATACCTTTTAGGAAATATACAAGATGAATATTCAAAAGTAGATTTTGACAAAGTTGATTTAAATAATATTCCTGAATTAGAAAAGTATATGTTGCATAGATTGTTTGTGATCGATGAAAGTTTTAATGAATACTTTAAGTCCTATAATTTTCATAATTTATATAAAGAATTATTAAATTTTTGTACAGTAGAGCTCTCAGCATTCTATTTTGACATAAGAAAAGATCTTCTTTATTGTGACCCAAAAGACTCAAAAAAGCGTTCTGATTGTATTTTGATACTAAAAGTAATTTTAGAATGTCTATTAAAATGGTTTGCGCCAATCTTATCATTTACGACTGAGGAAATTTATCATTTAATTCATAAGGACGATAATAATGGAAGTATTCATTTACAAAAATTTGTAAAAATTCCAAATCAATGGAAAAATGAAGAATTAAATAGTAAATGGGATAAACTTAAATTAATCAGAGACGAAGCAAACATTAGTATTGAAAGCAAAAGGGCTGATAAAATTATTGGTTCAAGTTTAGAGGCAAATATTGAGATAAAAATTAAAGATAAAGACATGTATAGTTTAGCTCAAAACCAAGATTTCTCTGAAATTTGCATTACATCCTCTGCTTCAATCTCAAATGATAACAACTTAGAAAAAGAAATTGAGATCACTAGTTCAAAAGCTGTCGGGAATAAGTGCCCAGTTTGTTGGAAAATCAGAGAAAATATTTGCGAAAGAGATGGTAACTGTCATCTTTCATGAAAAGTGAAAATATAAAAAAAATAGCAATTAGTATCTTTATTTTATTATCCATTTTTTTTTTAGATAGAATATCAAAAATACTTATTTTAAATATACTAGAGGAAACCGGACGAGTAGATATTTATATAAACTCATTTTTAAATTTTTATTTAGTTTGGAATAAAGGAATAGGTTTTGGCTTATTATCATCTGATCAGAAACTTTTTTATAATGTAGTTACCACTTTAATTATTCTAATTAATTTTGTGATAATTTATCTATTATTTAAGGAAAAAGGACTAAAGTATTATTTTTTAATTATTATTTTAGGAGGCTCACTAGGTAATCTTTTTGACAGAATATATTATAGAGCTGTCCCAGACTTCTTTGACTTTAATTATAATGGATATCATTGGTTTATTTTCAATGTGGCTGATATATTTATAACAATTGGAATTATTTTACTTATTTTGGCCGAATTATTAAGTTATAAAAAAGTAAATGAATAGAATCTTTAAAATTTCTGAGCTATTTTTCCTCTTATTATTTTTATACTCATGTGGTTCAGTTGGAGAGGCTTTACAAGGAAAAAAAAGATCAGATCAAGGAGATGAATTTTTAATCGATAAAAAAAGTCCATTAGTAATGCCACCTGACTTTAATAAATTACCAAAACCAGGTGAAGCAAATGTAAAATCTACTAAAGATATTGAAATTAGTCAATCAAACATAGAAAATTTACTTAAGAACAGTAAAATTGAAGAAGATGATTTATCTTCAGAGCAATCCACTTCTATTGAGAATTCAATATTAAAAAAAATTAAGTAAATAAATGTTTTCAAAAAACATAATTTTTAAAAATTTCCAACAAAAAAAAATTATAAAAGAAAAAAAAAAAATAAATAAAATTTTAAATAAAGAGTTAGTTACTAGTTATCAACTATTAAATTCATTTAATAAGAATTATAAATACAGTTATAAAAAAGAAATTTTAAATAAATACAAAAATTTTGATAATATCAATCTTATTGGTATGGGTGGTTCTATTCTAGGTACAGAGGCAATATACGATTTCTTAAAATTTAAGATTAAAAAAAAAATAAGTTTTTATAATGACCTTGATGGTAATATTAAATTTAAAAATAAGAAAAAAACCTTAAATTTAATAGTATCAAAATCTGGGAACACACTTGAGACGATATCAAACTTTAATGTAATTCTTAATTCTCAAAAAAAAAATAAAAATATTTTAATTACAGAGAAAAAATCTAGTTTTCTCAGAAAACTTGGAAATAAATTGAAGGCAGATATTATTGATCATAAAAATTATATTGGAGGAAGATATTCAGTTTTATCTGAAGTTGGAATGCTGCCAGCAGAATTATTAGGACTTAATGTGAGAAAATTTAAAAGGCTCAACCACTTAATAAAAAATAAATATTTTCTAAATCAATTGATTTATAACGTTAATTTCATATTTAACTGTTTTTCAAAAGGTAAAAAAAATTCAGTAATTCTGAATTATGATGAAAGTTCAAATAATTTATTCAAATGGTATCAGCAACTTATTGCAGAAAGTTTAGGAAAAGAAAATAAAGGTATTTTTCCTATTATTTCATCTATGCCGAAGGATAATCATAGCTTGCTCCAACTTTATTTAGACGGACCAAAAAATAATTTTTTTACATTTTTTGGAACTCTAAATGAAAAAACAAATAAATTAATAAATAAAAATTTATTTGACAATTTTTCAATTTTAAAAAATAAAAATTTAAATCAAATTATTAAAGCACAAAGACAGGCAACTAAAATAGTTTTTAAAAGAAAAAAAATACCTTTTAGAAGCTTTGAAATTTTGAATAGAAATGAAGAAACAGTAGGAGAGTTATTTACTTTTTTTGTTCTAGAGACAATTTTGTTAGGAAGGCTGATGAAGGTAAATCCTTTTGATCAACCTTCAGTTGAATTAATTAAAACTGAAACATCAAAATTACTTATTTAAATTAATTTACTAAATAAAATTTTAGATAAACCATAATTTTTTTCATCCAAAATATTTAGAAACTTAGAAATATTATCTACTGACTTTTTGTTTCGGTGTAGAATTATTAATGTATTGAAATTAGCAATTTTCATCTTTTTTATTTGATCTATCAACATATTAATGTCTTTGTCTTTAAAAGGTGGATCCAAAAAAATAAGATCAAAAATTTCTTTCTTTAAATTTGATTCAATTAAATTATATGCATTGTTATTATATATTTTAGTTTTGTCTTCTAATTTTAAATTGAATATATTTTTTTTTAAAATTTTTAGAGAGTTAGAATAATTCTCAAAAAATATTACTTCTTGGGCTCCCCTTGATAAGCACTCGATTCCAAATGAACCAGTACCAGAAAATAAATCCAAAACTTTCGAATTATTTATATTTTTAGTTACTTTGCTTGAGTGATTTAAAATATTAAAAATTGACTCTCTTACCATATCTCTTAGTGGCCTAGTAGATTTATCTAGGGGAATTAATAATTTCTTACCTTTTAGTTCCCCTCCTATGATTCTCATTTGTCTATAATTTTATATCCAATATCTCTACGATAAAATCCATTATCCCAATTTAGTTTTTCAATTTCTCTGATTACTCTCTCTCTTGAGGATTTAAAATTGTCAGAGATACTTACAAAGTTTAGTACTCTCCCACCATTGGCATATACTTTATTGTCCTTTTTTTTCGTTCCAGCATGGTAAATAAAAAATGAGTCACTATTTTTTATGTTTTCAATATTTGGTATTTCAACATTTTTTTCATAATTATCTGGATATCCGTTAGAGCAAAGAACTACACACATACTTTTTTTTTCTTCCCATAAAATATTTTGTTTTTCTAAAGTTTCATCACAACAAGATAAAATTAAATCTAATAAATCAGTGGCCAAAAGTGGTAAAATTGTTTGACACTCTGGATCTCCCATTCTTACATTATACTCAATAAGATAAGGATTATTATTTTTAATCATAAGACCAACATATAAAAATCCTTTATAATTTTCCCCCATATCTTTAATAGCCTTGAAAGTAGGATTGACAATTTCTTTAATTATTTTTTTATCTAGGTCTGTATTTATAAGTCCAGAAGGAGAATATGCCCCCATTCCTCCTGTATTCTTTCCTTTATCTCCCTCACCAACTCTCTTATGGTCTTGCGCAGTATTAAACCTTTTAAATATTTTTCCATCTGAAAGTACGAAATAACTCATTTCATCACCTTGCAAAAATTCTTCGATAAGAACTTGTTTAGCTAAACCAAATTTTCCATTGAATATTTCTTCCACCGCTTTGTTAGAACTTTCTAAATCCTCACAAATATAAACACCTTTCCCTGCTGCTAATCCATCTGCTTTAACTACTATAGGCATATTTGCATTTTCCAAATATTTATATGCTTCAGTATCATTTTTAAATACTCCAAATTGTGCAGTTGGAATTCTATATTTTTCACATATTTTTTTTGTAAATATTTTTGATCCTTCTAATTGTGAAACCTTTTTGTTTGGTCCAAAAACTCTGATATTTGCTTTTGTAAGAAAATCAACAACACCGTCAACTAGAGGTTTTTCAGGCCCCACAATTACTAAATCAATTTTATTTTCTTTAATAAATTTCAACAAACTTTCATAATTATAAAAATCCATTTCTATATTCTCCGCAATTGTGTCAGTTCCAGCATTACCTGGTATACAATATAATTTTTTAAGTTTAGGAGATTTTGAGATTTTAATTGCTATTGCATGTTCTCTACCACCGTTTCCAAGAATTGCAATTTTCATATATTCAAATATATATCCTATAAATCATGAACAAGTTAGCAAAAATAAAATATCTACCAAATAATTTTGATATCATCCAAGAAGGGGATCATGTTATTTGTGCAGTTTCAGGAAAGAAAATTTCACTACAAAATTTAAATTATTGGAATGTTGATAAACAAGAGGCTTATTTTTCTTATATTGAAGCTTCAATTCAAAAAGAAAAAAATCCTAAATAATTATTATTTTTTCCATCTATTGTGTGTCCAAATCCATTGATCTGGATTTTTTAGTATCATTTTTTCTAAAATTTTATTTAAATGTTTAGAAATTTCTTCTTGCGATTTTTCTGCATTTATTACAATTGGTTGAGATACATACATTTTAAAGTTATATTTCTCTAATCTTTCAATATAAATTGGAACCAAATTGCATTGATATTTTTTTATTATTTGTGCTGGTATTGTGGTGGTAGAGGCTAAGTTTCCAAAAAAATCAATTTTTATACCCTGTGTAACTCTTTGATCAATCATCAAGGCAATTGAGTTACCTTTTTTTAAATTTTCTAAAATTTGTCTAGTACCCGATCTTCCTTTCTTAATTTGATTTTTGCAAATATATTTATTCCGAATCTGCTCCATTGTTTTATTTAAAAAAATATTATTTAGCGGTCTATATATTGCTGCTAAATTTATTCCATACTTCTCAATCTGCATGGCCATAAGTTCAAAATTGTTAAAATGTCCTGAAATAAAAACAACGGGCCTTTTGTTATTTTTAATATTATCCAAATTTTCAACACCATCTATTTTAATAAATTGCTCTAATTTATTATTTCTAAAATCTTTTAAAAAAGGGTATTCTGTTAATATTCTCCCATAGTTTCCTAGAATATTATCAACAAATTGGTTGTCAGAAATATTTATTGTGATTTTAGACTTATGCAAATTTTCAATTATAGATTTTTTTTTTCTAAAAAAATTTCCAAAATTTTTTCCAATAAAAAATCCTAAGTTAGATGCTGATTTATATCCTATAAATTTACAAATAATAAATAAAAATTTAACCAATAGAAATTCAACAAAATAAATTATTTTTTTCATATTTTCTCTTTTAAAAAATTTGAAAACATTTTCAAATTTTCTATTTGTAACTCTACTTCTAGGTATTTAATATTTTTTTTATTATTATTTTTTAGTCTTTTATAGTCTTTTTCTGTAGTGATGATTTCTAATTTATTCTTAGAAGCAATTTTTTTTATTTTTTCTAAATCTTTATTAGTATAATTATGATGATCAGGAAATATTAACTTTTTTGATATTTTAAACTTATACTTATTAAGGGTATTTTCAAACTCCTCTGGATTCCCAATTCCACAAAAATATAAGTAGCTTTTTTTTCTATTGAATTTTTTTATATTGATTGGAACATATTTGGAATAAAATATTTTATCGTTAAACTTTCTTAATTTCGATGATAGTTTTACATTTTTTTTTTCACCAACTAAGAAAATTGCACTATATTTTTTTATTACTTCTAGTTTCTCTCTTAAAGGTCCGGCTGGGAGTAAATATCCATTACCGATACCGTAAGTTGTGTTAAAGCAAGCAATTGATACGTCATAATCTATTTTTTTGTCTTGTAAACCATCATCTAAAATAGCTACGTTGAATTTTTTTACCTGTGCTTTATCTACGCTTACAACTCTATTTTCATCACTAATAATTTCTCCATGAGACTGAAGCATTTTTCTTTCATCTAGTTGATCCAAATATCTTTTTTTAATGAAGACTGTTTTAAACTTATCTTTTAAAATTTTATTTATTTGTATACAGAGAGAAGTTTTTCCAGTTCCACCAATGTAAATATTTCCCACACATATAGTTTTGATCTTATATTTTTTTCTAATTAAAAAATTTTTACTAAAATTTATTAAAAGAGTAAAAATTGTAAAAGGAGTTAATAGATAAGAAATTAAATTTTTATCATTTAAATATAACGGTTTTATAACTTTCATTTAGATAAATTTGTTAATTTCATATAAATTTTTATTTAGTATTTTATCCCCTAAGTATTTTAACTTTTTACTTACTCTATTTCTTTCTAAAAAATTTATTTTTTGGCGCACAATAGACTTCATATTTTTTATTGAGTTTACCTTTGTTGTAATTTTCAATTTCTCTAACATTTGATAAACTTCTATAAAGTTGTCTATATGCGGACCATATAAGATATAATTACCTTCTCTTGCTGATTCCAGTGGGTTCTGTCCTCCATGTGGTATAAGCGATCCTCCTAAAAATGTTAATTTAGATAACGAATAGAATTTTGCAGTCTCTCCATAAGTATCCACTATGTATATATCTGTATCTTTGCCTAATTTTTTCGGTGAGGTATGTAATTGAGATTTTAGACCGATATTATTTAACTCACTAAGTATTTCTTTTTTCCTGTTTATATGCCTTGGGATTATGATTGTTATCAAGTTTTTAATTTCTGATTTTAATTCTTTATGAACTTTTCCAATAAGTAATTCTTCTGTTCGATGAGTACTTGCTGCACAAAAAATAATTCTTTTTGAAAATTTTTTTTTAAGAATTGAATTTTTTACATTATCTCTTTGTGATACTCCAAAAAACTTTAAATTACCTACTAGCTTTATATTTTTTGTTCCTAATAATTTTAAATATTTTTTTGACTCCATGTTTTGTGGCAAAGCAAGCGTTATTTTTTGAAAAATTTTTTTTGAAAAGTTAGGGAAGAATTTCCATCTATTAAAAGATTTTTTTGTAATCCTTGCATTAAGAAGGATAAGTGGAATATTTTTTTTATGTAAATTATTATACATATTTGGCCAAATTTCAGAGTCCACAAATATTGCTAACTTTGGTTTCCAATGATCAATGAAATGATTGGTTAAAAAATTTAAATCAAAAGGATAAAATTGATGGACAGCTTTTTTAAACTTAAATTTAGATAAAATATATGAGGAACTAGTGGTTGATGAAGTAATTAAAATTTGTTTAATTTTTTTATCCTCTTCAAATCTCCTTACAATTGGAATTATACTTAATATTTCACCCATACTCGCACCATGTATCCATATTGTTTCTTTGTTCTTATTATTTTTTGCAAGAAATCCATACTTTTCCTTAAATCTATTTAGATCCTCTTTTCCTAAAAATATTCTAATTAATACAATTGGCGGTGAAATTAATATTAGCAGAAATAAAAAGTAATTATAAATAACAAACATCAACTTTTGTTTATTTGTTTGTTATAATAGTTTTTATAAGTGTCAGATTTTGTTAAGAGCTCTTCATGATTACCTGAGTCAATTACCATACCCTTATCCATAACGTAAATTTTATCAGAATTTAAAATAGTTGAAAGTCTGTGTGCAATTACTACTGTTGTCTTATTTAAAGTTAATTTATCTAATGCTTTTTGTATTTTTTCTTCAGTTTCAGAGTCTAAAGATGAAGTAGCTTCGTCTAAAAGAATAATTTTACTATTTTTTAAGAATGCTCTTGCTATAGAAAGTCTTTGTTTTTCTCCACCCGATAATAGTATCCCATTTTCTCCAATTAAAGTTTGATATTTATTTTCAAGTTTATCTATAAATTCTGAACACATAGAAAGTTTCGCAGCTTCATATATCTCATCGTCATTTGCATCTGGTTTCGCATATTTTATGTTATTAAAAATCGTATCATCGAACAAAGTCACATTTTGATCAACAATTGATATTTCTTTCCTTAAAGAAAATAAATTAACTTCTTTAATATTTTGTCCATCAATTTCTAATATTCCAGTTTTTGGATCATAAATTCTTGGAATTAAACTAAGCAATGTTGACTTACCAGAACCGCTTTGTCCAACCAGAGCGGTCATTTTTCCGCCATTTATTTTAATATTTATATTTTTTAAAACTTTATTCTCTAAATTTGTGGAATAATTAAAATTTATATTTTTGCAATCAATTGTTCCATTTTCTAGATTTAAATTTATTTTATCCTCGTTAGTACCAATCAAATTTGTCGTATCAATTATTGGAAGTATTCTCTTACTTGCAGATAGTCCCTGATTAACTCCAACATTTATAGTTGCTAAGGATTTTACCGGTTGATAAGCTAGCATCATTGCAGCCAAAAAAGAAAAAAAATTATTCAAGCTCAATTGATCATTCATTATTAATTTACCAGAATAAAAAATTAGTATAGCGATTATTATTCCTGTTAAAATTTCCATAACAGGTGTGGCTCTAATAAATACAGACGATATCTTTATTGATTTTTCTTTTAGATCATTAACAAATTTTTCAGATCTTTCGTTTTCATACTTTTCTCTTTGAAAAATTTTAATAATTTTGTGATTTTTGAAAATATCAATTAAATATTTATTTAAGTCCCCAGATTTAACCTGAGCCTCTGTTACTACTTTACCCATTCGTTTACCTAATTTTTTTGCCGTAAAAGATGCAAATGGTATCATAATGATGGCGATTAAAGATAATCTCCAATTCTGGATAAACATTACTGAAAGAAGTCCAACCAAAGTTAATCCATCTTTAAATAAAGTTAAAAACGACGTACTTAGCATGCCCGTAATTTGATTTACATCAAAATTAAGATTTGAAATATATTTTCCAGTATGTTTGTTTTCTATATTTTCTGTATCAGCCTTTATAAACGATGTGAGCATGTTCATCTGAATTTCTTTTTTTACTTCTTCTGCAACTTTAATCATCGTGACTTTTGCCAAATAGAGTGAGATTCCTTTAGTCGCAAAAGCTAAAATTATTAATAATGGGATTATCAAAAGTAAGCTCTGATCTTTATTAATAAAAATTTTGTCAATTGCTGGATCTAACAACCATGCAGTAGCCGATGTGCTGCCGGCAACAAATATAGAAAAAAAGACTGCTAGAAAAATCTTATTTAAATATTTTTTCGTATAGTCTTTGTAAAGTCTTTTTAATATTTCAAGGTTAGACATTTAAATTATTTTTCCAATTAAAATATTAATAAATACAATAAGACCTAATAAATTATTACTTTTAAATTTTACTAGACACATATAGGGGTTTGATACTTCAAGATTTTTTATTTGATAGAAAATCAAATGAAAAAAAGTAATTACCATGGACATAAAATATGACACTTTAAAATTCATTAAAAAGCCAACTAAAATTAGTGAAAGAAAAAAAAGTATGTAACATAAAGAAATAAATTTTTTTGGGTTATTTTTAAATTTTATCGAGGTAGACTTAACTCCTATAATCTCATCATCTTTAATATCTTGATATCCATAAATAGTGTCGTAACCCAGTGTCCAAAATATGGCTCCAAAATAAAAAATAATTGGTACTAAATTTATGCTGTTATTTATTGATATCCACGCAAGAACAAGACCATAGTTAAATGTAATTCCTAAAAATAGCTGTGGCCAATAGGTAAATCTTTTCATCAAAGGATAAGTAAAAGCTAATGGCATAGATAAAAGTGCCATCAAAATTGTAAATTTATTAAAATTAATCAGTACTAAAAATGCTAATCCACATAAAATAATAGAGTAAATTATTGCTAGCTTTAAAGAAACTTTTCCCGATGCAATTGGTCTATTTTTTGTTCTCTCAACTTTTTTGTCGAAATTTTTATCTACTATATCATTTACAATGCAACCAGCAGATCTCATTAGCATTGAACCAAGTAAAAATAGCATAGAATAAAAATAAAATTTTTCTAATTCAGAATTAAAATTATAAGCAATGGTAAGACCCCATAGACAAGGCCAAAATAAAAGCATGTATCCGATTGGTCTATTTAACCTTGTAAGTTCAATGAACAATTTGATGTTTTGCATAACAATTTACTTGTAAATAGCAAAGCAGAGTTTCATAATCAAATTGATTCGAATGAATATAGATTACACCGTTACTGCATTAATGTTTCCCGCAATACCGCTTATAATGAGTGTATACAGCAATAGATTTCACACCCTGAGTGGATTAATTAGAAAAATTCATGATGAGTATGTCTTTGAAAAGCACACCCCCCCTGAATGGAAAGATCAACTTATTAACCTAAACAGCAGAATTGGAGTATTAAAATTTGCAATCATGTCAGCAGCATTCGGCTTTTTATTTAATATGCTGACTGTTTTTGCACTTTATTTAGAAAGTTTAATTGTAGCTAGAGTAATTTTTGGAACGTGCTGTTTGTCTATGATGATCTCAATTATATTTTTTATAAGAGAAATACAAATTTCTACTAAGGCTTTAAAACTCCATCTTTCTGATATGGATGTTCAGTTTAAGGAATAATTATTGCGGGACCTGTAATTTTTCTTCCTTCTAAATCTTTGTGTGCTTGAACAGCATCTTCTAATTTATATTTTTTAAAAATTTCTATTTTTACATTTCCTGATGAAATTTGTTTAAACAACATATTAGCCGCTTCTTGTATTTCCTCACTATTTGTGAAGTACTGATTCATTGCGGGTCTTACGAAATAAATACCTTTTGGTTGTAAAGATTTTGAAACAATGATTGGGTCGAGTGGACCTGATGCATTTCCAAATGAAACCATTGTTCCTCTTAATTTTAAGCATTCAATGGATTTATCATAAGTTGTTTTACCCACACCATCATAAACAACTGAAACACCTTTACCATCTGTGAGTTCCAAAACCTTTTTTGCAAAGTCTTCCTTAGAATAGTTTATAACTTCATCACATCCATATTTTTTTGCTGTCTCAACTTTTTCGTCACTACCAACCGTTCCAATAACTTTCAGCGCTAAACTTTTTGCCCACTGACAAAAGAATTGTCCTACACCACCAGCTGCTGCATGAAATAGGACAGTTTCACCTTCTTTTGGAATATATGTTTTGTGTAATAAATAAAATGTTGTCATTCCTTTTGTCATTGCACTCGAAATTAAGTCCAAATCAATATCATCAGGAACTTTTACAATATTTTTTGATGTGTAATTTCTGTGAGTTGAGTAAGCACCTAAAGGAGCTGCAGCATATGCAATTTTATCTCCAACTGAAAATTTTGAAACATTTGAACCAACTTCTTTTATTATGCCTGCTGCTTCCATTCCTATCCCAGTTGGTAATTGAAGTGGGTATAAACCCGACCTATGATATGTGTCTATATAATTTAAACCAATTGAAACATGTTCGATTTGAACTTCATCTGCTCCAGGTTTTTCTAAAGTTATATCCTCTAGTTTAAGAACTTCAGGTCCACCTGTATTTGTTACTTTAATTGATTTCATTTTACAAATGTACCTTTATGATAATCCTCGACGGCTTGCAAGATTTCTTGTTTAGTGTTCATAACAAATGGACCGCCTCTAGCAATTTGTTCGCCTATTGGTTTACCAGCAATTAGAAGAAACTTAGCATCAGTTGAGCCATAAACCTTAAGTTTATCTCCCTTTTTTAAAAGAATTAATTTTGAATTTTCAACTTTTTGATGTTGCTTATTTCCAATTTTTATCTCTCCTTCAATTAAATAAATAAACGAATTGTGAGTTGATGGTAAATTGAAATTGAACACTTTGTCTTTATTTAATTCTACATCAAAATAAATAGGCTCAACATTATGTTTTTTTACAGGTCCCTCAGCTTGTTCAAATTTACCAGCTATGACTTTTACTATTTTTTCCTCATCTTTGTATGATTTCATTTGATCTGCATCTATATAGATATAATCTGGTTTGCTCATTTTAAGTTTAGCTGGCATATTGATCCATAATTGAAATCCATGAAGTTTACCTTCTTTCATTGCTGGCATTTCCGAGTGAATTATTCCACTTCCAGTTTTCATCCACTGGACATCTCCTGCAGTCATTCTACCTTCTCCACCTGTACTATCTTTGTGCTGAAAATCTCCAGCTAACATATAGGTTACTGTTTCTATTCCTCGATGAGGATGAGGTGGAAAGCCTGCTATATAATCTTCACTATTTTCTGATCCAAATTCATCTAGCATTAAAAATGGATCAAAGTAATTTGGCTCTACACCAATACTTCTTTTTAATTTGACTCCAGCTCCATCAGATGCTGGCGTAGGTTCAATAATTTTTTTAACTTCAATATTTGACATTTTATTTTTAAAATTTTTTATCTAAACTAAAATCTTTAGTTCCATTTATGAATATAAACAGAAACCCACCTGCTAATGCTATATTTTTCAAAAAAGATCCTAATTGCATCTGGTCCGAAAAATCGTTGTGAAAAATTACTGCTGTAGCAACGCAAAAAAGACTTAGTAAACCTGCTGCAATTTTTGCTTTATAGCCTAATATAATTAAGATAGGCCCAACTAACTCCAAAATTATTGCCGGTATAATTAGAATTCCTGGTATTCCAAAACCCTCCATCCAACCAATTGTGCCATCGTAATTACTAATTTTAAAAACACCATTAAGAAGAAATAAAGCTGAAATTAAAATTCTTGCAACAAGATCTAAAATGTTTGTCATAATTTTAAAATAATGACTTGTTTAAATAATATCAAGCAAGTGTTTAAGATTATTTATCTTATTTTCAGGAGAGTAATCTAGATTATCAAAAATAATATTATTTCTATTGACCCAAATAGCATTAAAACCATAATTACCACCCCCAGAAACATCCCATGTATTTGCGCTTAAAAAAGCGACTTCATGTTTTTCAATTTTGTATTTTCTAACTGGAATATCATATACCTTTGAGTCTGGCTTAAAAATACCCACTTCTTCTACTGAAAAAATATCATCAAAGACTTTAAGATTATTACTGTAGACCAATTCATTGAGAAGGGCAGGAGTTCCATTTGAGAGTATTGATAGTTTATAATTTTTTTCTTTTAATAATTGTAGAGTTTCTTTTACTTCTGGATAAGGGGAAAGAATTCTATAAAGATCAAGTAATTCTCTTTTCATATTTGGATTAATGTTAAATACTTTCATTGATTTATCCAAACTATCCTCAGTAATTTTCCAAAAATCTTTATGTCTTTTCATTAAACTTCTAAGCCAAGTATATTCTAGCTGAGTTGTTCGCCAATAATTTGAAAAACTTTCCCATTTGCTGCCAATTCTATCTTTACATTTTTCTGCTGCAGAATTGACGTCAAATAAAGTTCCATATGCATCGAAAATTATTGCTTTAATATTTTTCATAAATTACTTTCCTAATATGAGTAATATTAGAATATTTTTTCCTGAAAGTTTATCTCTTAATTTTAATTCTTGGCTTGAAAAACCACAATCACATTATTTAATAAAAGTAATGAGAGTCAAAATTGGTGAAAATATTTCACTATTTAATACAAACGGTGAGTGGTTAGCTAAAATTAATAATATCAGTAGTGGTAAAGTTGAATTTAGTATTCAAGAAAAATTAAGAAATAAAGAAAACCCAGTAGATATTTGGTTGGCATTTTCTCCAATTAAATTAAATTATTCAAATTTCATGATACAGAAGGCTACTGAATTGGGTGTAACTAAATTTATTCCAATTATTTTTGATAGAACAATTGTCAGAAAGATTAATCCTGAGAGATTAGAAAAAATAATTATAGAGGCAACAGAGCAGTCAAATAGAATAAACCCCCCTTCCTTAGAAAAACCTCAAAACTTAAAAAGTTTCTTAAAAAAAAATGAAAATAAAATAGATTTAATTTTTACTGACCTAAATTCTAAAAATAAAAAAATTGAGTTAAATAAAGACAGAAATAAATCACAGTGTATTATAATCGGACCTGAGGGTGATTTTTCAGAACAAGAAAGGAATAATATTTTAAATTTTAAAGGTGTAAAATCATTTAAAATAAACGAAAATATTCTCAGATCAGAGACAGCAGCGATATCTTCAATATCTATACTTAGTTATATTTTGAATTTATAAATATTTGTTAATTAATTTGATTGATTTTTTAATATCGTCTCTGTGAGAAATTTTAGCAATATATTTTCCATCTTTAAGTAGAATCACAGGTGAACTGTGATCAACATTGTAGTCACCATTTTCAAAAAAAATCTTTTGACTGATTATTCCCCATGATTGTGACAATAAAAAAATTTCACCTGGATCTCCTGTGATACCTACAAACTCGTTATCAAAATTTCTTAGATAATCTTTAATAACTTCTGGAGTATCTCTTTTAGGATCAACGCTAATAAAAAAAACTTTTAAATCTTTTTTTTTATTTTTCTTTATTCTATTCAATGCGATGTCCATTTTATTTAAAGTCATTGGGCAAATATCAGGACAGTTTGTAAAACCAAAAAAAATTGCAGTTAAAGGTCCATCAAAAGATTCTTGAGTTATAATATTATTGTTCATATCTTTAAGCTCAAAATCTGAGCCCTTAAATGCTGCGACTGATTGGTCTTTTTGTTCTTTCATAGAAAGAAATACTGGAAGCATCAAAAAAAAGAATATTGTTAAACATCCAGTTAATACTGCAATTGAGGTTTTTATTTTCATTATTGTAAAATTATATATAGGAACTATATAAACATTATGTCTCTATTAAAGAAAATATTTGGCACATTAACTGAAAAACCTTGGGAACAAGATCAAGCAGTAATTGATAGTGGCCATTCTGGAAAAACATTTGAAATTTCAAATCAAATGTCAGCTGTTATTATTATTTTTGGAGTAAGTACAACTTTATTTAGTTTAATTTTTACTGGTTACCTTTACTCACTACCCCCTGAACAAGATACAACTTTTATTCTGAAGACAAATTTACTTTGGATAAATACATTGGTCTTAATTCTAGTAACAATATTTTTTAATAGAATAAGTAAAGATTTAAAAAATGGAATTACAAACACAATAAAAAGAAATTTAATTTATGTAGGTGCTTTAAGTTATATATTTTTATTTCTACAGTTAGCTTTATGGTACCAGCTTATGAAAAGTGGAAATTTTGTTTCAACTAATACATATTTTTCATCTTATTATTTCTTTACCGCATTACATGGTATTCATCTTTTAGGAGGCCTCTATTTCTGGGGCAAAGTAAGCTCAAAAATTTTTAAATTAGATGAGAAAGATTATAACAAAGAAGAAAAAAGTATTAATGCTCTTTCATTGTACTGGTTATTTTTATTTATAGTTTGGCTAGTTTTCTTTACAATAATGTTTGCATACAATGATACTGTTATAGAATTCTGCAAATCTTTGATTGCATAATTTATATAAATAAAACTAACACTGATCCAAACAATGCAATTATAATTAAAAGTATATTTACTGATCTTAGATATCTTTTAGTTTCAGGTTTTGTCTCTCCTTTTGAAAATCTTCCTGCACCTAAAGAAATTACAAAATAGAACACTAAAACTAAGGCAAGAATTGTTATTAAAATACCTAATTTACCAAGCATGAATATATTGATTATATTAGTATAATTAATATGTTTTATGACATTTTGTCATAGGTATTTATAGGATTATTCTTCTATATAAGCTCTATGCATGCAGGAATAATTTTTTTATTAGTAATCATTGGATCTGTCTTATTTCATATTTTTACCCCTTGGTATTGGACTGACATAGCATCAAACTGGGGTGGAATGGATGATACCATAACTCTTACCTTTTGGGTAGGTGGAGGAGTATTCGTAGCTGTTTGTCTATTTATGATTTACTGCGTTTTTAGATACTCACACAAAGAAGATAGAAGAGCAGAATATAAACCTGAGGATAAAAAATTAGAAAAAATCCTAACATGGGCAACTACCTTAGGTGTTGCTGCTTTATTAGCACCTGGTCTTATTATATGGAATCAATATGTAAATGTTCCAAAGAATGCAATTGAAGTTGATGTGATGGCATGGCAATGGGGATGGCAATATAGACTACCTGGTGCAGATGGAAAATTAGGAACTACACAAGTAAGAAACATTGCTGACAATAATCCATTTGGTATCAACCCAGATGATCCGTTTGGAAGAGATGATATAATGGTTGAGAGTGATGTTATAAATTTAGAAAACAATAGGCCTGTAAAAATTTTATTGAGATCAGTAGACGTACTTCATAATTGGTATGTTCCACAATTTAGAGCAAAAATGGATGCAGTTCCAGGAACGGTTACTTTCTATTGGTTTGAACCTAACAAAGTAGGTGAATACGAAGTGTTATGTGCCGAATACTGTGGTGTTGGACACTACGCAATGAGAGGTGGTGTTGAGGTCCAAAATAAAGCTGACTATGAAGTTTGGCTAAGCGAACAAGAAACTTTTGAGCAATTATCTGCAAGATACGAAAAATTAAACGTGGATGGGAACAAATTGGCCAAAAAATAACAATTTATTAATTTAAAAAAAAATATATATAGAGGATAAAAATATGTCAGACGAATACGATAACAATAAATCATATCAAGCCCAGTCATCAGAAGTAATGGATGGTTCAACTGGTTCTGTTAATCCGGATATAGATTACGTAAGACCAGCAGAAGTTGGTGAGCAAGAATTATATCATGGACATAGTTTTATCGAAAAATGGGTTTTTTGCCAGGATGCAAAAGTTATCGGAGTACAATATTTCTTAACTGCAGTATTTACTGGAATTGTAGGTTTAATTTTATCTTGGTTAATGAGACTTCAATTAGGTTTTCCAGAATTAGCAGGTTTCATGACAGCAGAACATTATTATCAATTTGTAACTATGCATGGTATGATCATGGTAGTTTATTTTTTAACTGCACTATTTCTCGGAGGCTTTGGGAATTATTTAATTCCACTTATGGTAGGAGCAAGAGATATGGTTTTCCCATATGTCAATATGCTTAGCTTCTGGATGTTTTTTGTTGCAGTTGCAGTTTTAATGGCAAGTTTCTTTGTTCCAGGTGGACCAACAGGAGCAGGATGGACTTTATATCCTCCTCAAACAATTTTAGAAGGAACTCCGGGATCAGGCATGGGAATACTTCTAATGCTTATATCTTTATCTTTATTTGTGATTGGTTTCACAATGGGTGGACTAAATTATATGATTACTATTCTTCAAGCTAGAACTAGAGGAATGACTTTAATGAGAATGCCTTTAACAGTTTGGGGTATTTTTACAGCAACCGTACTTGCAATGTTAGCATTCCCAGCTCTACTAGTTAGCGCAATAATGATGACATTAGATAAGGTTTTACAAACAAGTTTCTTTATGCCAACAATATTAAAGGCGGGTGAGGTTCTTGAATATGGTGGAGGAAGCCCAATACTTTTCCAACACTTGTTTTGGTTCTTTGGACACCCTGAAGTTTACATTGTTGCATTACCTGCATTTGGAATAGTTTCTGACTTGATATCAGTTCATGCAAGAAAAAACATATTTGGTTACAGAATGATGGTTTGGGCAATTGTTGGTATTGGAGGTTTAAGTTTCTTTGTATGGGCTCACCACATGTACGTTAGCGGTATGAACCCTTGGTTTGGATTTTTCTTTGCAACAACGACATTAATTATCGCTGTTCCGACAGCCATGAAAGTTTATAATTGGATACTTACTTTATGGAGAGGAAATATTAGAATTAATACTGTAATGTTATGGTGTCTAGGATTTATCGTTACATTTGTAAATGGTGGAATTACTGGAATATTTTTAGGAAATGTTTCAGTTGATGTTCCATTATCTGATACATACTTTGTAATAGCCCACTTCCATATGGTCATGGGTATTGCACCATTAATGGTTATTATGGGCGCTGTTTATCATTGGTTCCCATTAGTAGCTGGAAAAATGTTACATGAAGGTCTAGGAAAATGGCACTTCTGGATTACTTTCTTAGGAGCATACTCAATATATTTTCCAATGCACTACCTAGGTTTTATCGGAGTTCCTAGAAGATATTTTGAAATGTATGATAGTCCGTATATGACATCAGCGGTTGGAATGAACGAATTTATAAGTATTGCAGCATTTATAGTTGGTGCAGCACAGTTTATTTTAGTTTTCAATATCATTAAAACATTAAAAACAGGTAAAAAAGCTGAACAAAACCCTTGGAAAGCCAATTCACTTGAATGGTATACTTCTACTGTTCCACCAGAACATGGTAACTTTGGTGAAAGACTTCCAGTTGTTCACAGATGGCCTTACGACTTTAGTGTTCCAGGAGCAAAGGATGACTTTATTCCACAAACAACAGCACCTAGTGAAGTAATACACACAGAAGTAGAGAAAACTTAAGAGAAAAATAATGTCTGAACAAAAAATAGACGGCTTCGAACTTAAACCTGGGTTTAAGGGCATGGCGTCTGACACTGGTTCAGACCAAACAATGTTTAAAGGTGTGCATTGGGGTAAAGCCATGATGTGGATCTTTTTATTGAGTGATACTTTTGTATTTAGCTGTTTTTTAATTTCTTATATGAAAGGTAGAGGATCAACAATTGTTGATTGGCCTAACACTAGTGAAGTTTTTTCTTTATATGTGGGAGGTGTACCTGTACCACTTTTACTTATTGCGATAATGACTTTTGTATTGATCACAAGTAGTGGAACAATGGCTTTAGCAGTTAAATATGGTTACGAAAAAAATCGTAAAATGTGTGGTTGGCTAATTCTAGCTACTGCTGTAGGTGGTCTTACTTTTGTAGGAATGCAAGTATTTGAGTGGTCTAAACTAATTCATGAAGGTGTTAGACCTTGGGGAAATCCTTTTGGTGCATCACAGTTTGGTTCTTTCTTTTTTATGATAACAGGTTTTCATGGTTTCCATGTCTCTATTGGGGTAATTTTCTTATTTATTTACACTTATAAAGTCTTTGCTGGTCATTATGAGAGTAAAAAAAGAGGCTGGTTTACTAAAATGAAAGGGGATTATGTTGAAATTGAAATATTAGGTCTTTATTGGCACTTCGTAGATCTAGTTTGGGTTTTCATTTTTGCATTTTTCTATTTGTGGTAAAATAAAATATGGAAGAGACTAACAAAATGAACGAGACAACTAAAAAAGAAGATCAAACTAGTACTCAAAAGATAGGAATTTATCTTTGGATATGGCTGTTGTTATTTGTTCTAAGTTTCTTTTCGTATATGGTTGACTGGTATCAATTTCAAGGAATGTTGAGATGGTCACTAATATTATTCTTTATGTTTTTAAAAGCAGGGTTAATTATGGCCTTTTTCATGCACTTGTTTTGGGAAAGATATGCCTTAGTAAATGTTCTATTATGGCCAATGACAGCAATTGCGTGTTTTATATTTTTAATGACTGCAGAATTTAAATATACGCTATTTTCAAGATTCTTCTATTTTGTAGTAGGGGGAGCTTAATATGGATGCTTACGGATATTTAGCTTTTTTCCTAATTTTATTTGTTTTTTTCATTTATATAGTTTGGTTTGGCTATTCGGTAAAAGTTGAAAACCAAAAAGAACAAGGCGATAAGGTCACAATAAATCCTTATGATCAAATACCTTTAAGTAGAAGATTAATTGATAAAAAAAATAGCAAAGTAGGTATATTCGATCTTGGAAATCATATTTTAATAGCAGGCGTTATATTACTTGTAATATTTGTTTCACTAAATGTTGAGTAATAGTGACTGCAAATACAATTAAAAAAAAATCAGTTTCTATAAGTTTTCTATCTTATTCTAAGTATTTATTACTATTAATGAAGCCAAGAGTAATGTCTTTGGTCATTTTTACTTGTGCTGTTGGGTTACTTACAGCCCCTGCATCGGTTTCTTTTTTTAATTCAATAATTGCGATTTTCTTTGTAACGATGGGAGCAGGTGCTGCGGGTGCATTAAATATGTGGTACGAGGCTGATCTTGATAAATTAATGACAAGAACCTGTCTTAGACCTATCCCTACTGGAAAGGTTAACAGGGAGCATGCTTTATTATTTGGAACACTATTATCGATAGTATCTGTGGTTGGACTTTATTATTTTTCAAATTTAACATCAGCTATTTTGTTATCAATTACGATCGCATTTTACGTCTTTGTTTACACGATATGGTTAAAGAGAAAAACTCCTCAAAATATTGTTATAGGAGGCGCGTCAGGTGCATTGCCACCGGTTATAGGTTGGACTATAGCTACTAACTCATTAACATTAGAACCGATAACATTTTTCTTAATCATTTTCTTTTGGACCCCATCTCATTTTTGGGCATTGAGCCTTTACAAAGCAGACGATTATCAGAAGGCTAAAATTCCTATGCTACCTATTACCAATGGTATTGAGGAAACGAAGAAAAATATATTTGTTTATTCTTTAATAATGCTTCCAGTAGTAATATTACCATATTATATTGGTTTTGCAGGTAAAACATTCTTAATATTTTCATTAATACTTACATTTTATTACAACTATGTTTGTTATGATCTTCTTAAGTTCAAAAAAAATAAATTTGAAATAAAGAAGGCTAAAAAGGTATTTTCTTACTCAATTTTTTACTTATTTTTGCTTTTTGTTTTATTTTTGGTAGACCAGATTATAAAATAAATAATCCTATTTATTTTATAGGAAAATGGTAAAAAAATTCATGAGATACGTAAGTACTAGAAATAATTCAAAAGAATACAATTTTGGGGATGTTTTCATCAAAGGATTAGCTGATGATGGTGGACTTTATGTGCCTACATCTTTAAAAAAATTTTCTCCAGAAGACCTATCTGATCTTAAGAGGCTAAATTATAATGATTTATCTACTGAAATAATAAATCAATTTTCATCAGACTTTATTTCAAAAGATGATCTTTCATCATTAATTAAAAAATCTTATTCAACTTTCAGAGAAAAAGATGTTGTTAAAATTTCAAATGTTGGTGATTTGAAGTTATTAGAGTTATTTCATGGTCCAACATTAGCATTTAAAGATATTGCAATGCAGTTCATTGGAAATTTGTATGAATATTATTTAAGTAAAAATGAGAAAAAAATTAATATTGTTGTAGCAACTTCAGGTGATACAGGAGCTGCCGCTATAGATGCAATTAGAGGCAAATCTAACTTAAATATTTTTGTCTTACATCCTAATAATAGAATTTCACCAGTACAAAGAAAGTTAATGACAACAGTTGAGGATGAAAATGTTTTCAATATTGCAATTGACGGAAATTTTGATGATTGCCAAAATATAGTAAAGCAAATGTTTTCAGATTTAGATTTTTCAAAATCTATAAATATGTCTGGAGTAAATTCAATTAATTGGGCAAGAATAATTGCCCAAGCTGTTTATTATTTTTATACTTATTTCAAACTTGATAGCGATAAACCTATATCTTTTTCAGTTCCCACAGGAAACTTTGGAGACGTTTTTGCAGGATACCTTGCAAAACAAATGGGATTACCTATAGATAAACTAATAGTTGCAACTAATGAAAACGATATTTTGCATAGAGCAATATCTAAAGGTGATTATGTTTCAAAAAAAGTAAAAGAAACACTGTCTCCAAGTATGGATATTCAGTTAGCAAGTAATTTTGAAAGATTAATTTATTATGTGAATAATTCTAACTCTAAAATCACAGCAGATATAATGAAAAAAGTTAAGAATAATGAATATAAAATAGAAAAATCAAACTTAGACATTATCCAAAAAGATTTTATTTCAGAAAGTTGTGATGAAAATGAAACTTTAGAAATTATCAAACAACATTTTGACAAAAGTAGTGTCATATTAGATCCTCATACTGCAGTTGGAGTAGGGGCTGCAAATAAGCTAAATTTTAGTGATTGTGTAGTTTTATCTACCGCACATCCATGTAAATTTCCAGCTGCTACAGATAAGGCTATAAATAAACATGAAGAACTGCCTAAAGAGCTACAATATGTTCATAGTAAAGAGGAAAATTTTCAACTATTAAAAAATGATACAGAGGCAGTTAAAAATTTCGTTAAAAGTAAATTATGAAGTTAAAAGTAAACGATCAAATCCCTGACGTAAAAATCTTCCATTTAGTTGATGGTGAACCTAAGGAACAAAATATATCTGAGGTTTTAGGATCAAAAAAAATAATATTGTTTGGTTTGCCTGGTGCATTTACAGCTACATGCTCTAAATTTCATTTACCAGGTTACGTTAAAAATGCTCAACAAATTTTAGATAAAGGTATTGATAAAATATTTTGCCTAGCTGTTAATGACCCCTATGTAATGAATGCTTGGGGTAAGGCGAATAATATAGGAGAAAATATAAATATGTTAGCTGATCCTTATTTGTCATTTACTAAGCTTATTGGTGCCGAAGTTGATAGAAACTCAAAAGGTATGGGAATGAGATCAAGCCGTTATGCAATGGTAATAGAAAATCTTCAAGTTCAAAATATCCAAGAGGAAGAGGAAACTAAAAATTGTGGAGTATCCTCTGCAGAGGGAATTTTAGGTATTATTTAGCAAGAAGGGGCGTTCTGTTGCCAGGTATCCCGTTAGGAGTTTGCAGCTTCTCTAGCGATTAAATCTACTTCGTTGTTTAAAGAATCTGTAGAGTGACCCTTCACCCAAATCCATTTTATTTTAAATTCATTAGTCAAAAGATCCAATTCAGTCCAGAGGTCTTTATTTTTTACAGGTTGTTTATTTGCATTTTTCCAACCATTTTTTTTCCAATTATGTATCCACTCTGTTATTCCTGATTTTACATATCTAGAGTCTGTGAAAATCTGCACATTACTTCCTTTAGGAATTTTTTTAAGAGCTTTTATTGGAGCAAGTAATTCCATTTGATTATTTGTGGTATCTTTTTTGCTACCTCTTATATGGGTCTTCTTTTTATCATCTATAATAATTGCAGCCCATCCACCATTTCCTGGATTACCCAAGCACGATCCATCAGTATAGATTTTTATCATTAGCCATAATCCTTAAAAGAATTTAATTTTCTATGATAATTTAATTTATCTAAATATTCTTTTGGATCTTTTATTTTTATCAATGCCTTTTTTGGAGTATTTAGGTAATCATATGATCTTGTAAGAAGATATCTTAAAGCTGATCCTCTACATAAAGTATTAAAATTATTCTTTTCTATGATAGTAAGTTTACGTATTGATTGGTAACCTCTTAATAATTGAGCAGATTTATTTTTGTCTAGCACAAAAACTTTATTTCTTTTCTTAAAACATAATGCATTTACACATGTGGCTAATTCATATGCTAAGAAATCATTTGCAGAAAAATAAAAATCAATTAATCCATAATATTTTTTTTTATAGAAAAAAATATTATCTGTAAAAAGATCACTATGAATTATTCCTTTGGGCATACTCTTTGGCCATTTTTTTTTGATATCAAATAAATCATTCTTCATAATATTTATTAAATCACCTGAAAGTTTATCAATTCTTTTGTCTATTCTATTAAGCAACGGTCCCCAAGAATTAACCGACAAAGAATTTTTTCTGTATAAGCTTAATTTCCTAGCAGCTAAATGTAATAAAGCTGCATTTTTTCCCACATCGTAGCAATCTTTGTTTGTCAAATTGATTTTATCCTTTCCTTCAAGAAAGCTTACCAAACATGCAGTTTTATTTTTAATCTTAAATAAATATTTACCTTTTTTATTTTTAATAGGCTCTGGACATTTAATTTTTTGTCTAGATAAGCCAAACATAAGGTCCATAAAAAAAGGTAAATCTTTTTTTTGAACTCTTTTTTCAAAAATAGTCAGTATTATTTTTTTATTCTTTGTTCTTATTAAGTAATTAGTGTTTTCAATACCTTTTTTTATCCCTGAAAATGATAAAATATTTCCTATTTTATAGGTTTTCTCTATTAAGCTTAAATCACTCTCATTAATTCTAGTATATACAGCCATTAATTCAATTTTCCTGGGATTTTAAATGTAACGTTTTCTTTTACTATTTCTACCTCCTCAATTTGTACAGTAAATTCTTTTTTAATGTTATCTATAAATTCTTTAACCAAAACTTCAGGAGCTGATGCGCCCGAAGAGATACCTATAGTTTTACATTTTGAAATTTTCTCAATAGGAAAAATACTTTCTGAATGAATCAATTCGGCATCACTACAACCATTGTTTTTTGCAACTTCAACTAATCTTACTGAATTAGAGGAATTTCTACTACCTATAACAAAAAAATTATCACAATCTTTAGCTATTTTTTTTACAGCTGCTTGCCTATTTGTTGTTGCGTAACAAATATCATCTTTCTTAGGTTCGTGAATATCTGGAAACCTTTCTTTTAAAACATTTATTATATCTCTAGTATCGTCAACAGACAGTGTTGTTTGGGTTATATAAGCAAGTTTTTCATTTTGTCCTTTTTCATATCTTTGCGCATCTTCAATTGTTTCGATTAAGTCAATTTTTCCATCTGGAAGTTGACCCATAGTTCCAATCACTTCTGGATGATTTTTGTGACCAATTAGTAAAATATGTATACCTGACTTATTTAGATTTTCTGCTTCCCTATGAACTTTTGAAACTAAAGGGCATGTAGCATCTACAAAAATCATTTTTAAATTTGTTGCTTCCTCTGGTACTGATTTTGGAACTCCATGAGCAGAAAAAATAACTGGCCTTGTTTTGTCACTAATCTCCTCAATTTCTTCAATAAAGATAGCTCCAATTTTTTTTAAATTATCAACTACATGTTTATTGTGTACTATTTCATGGCGTACATAAACTGGCGCACCATATTTTTCTATACTTTTTTTAACAATCTCTATAGCTCTATCTACTCCTGCACAAAAACCTCTTGGAGCTGCTAACATAATTTTCAAATTTTTATTTTTCATTTTCTTCTTTCCTAAAAAAAGGAATTAAAAAGATAATACAGGCAATAAGAAAAAAAAGACTACCGAACATTGCCCAAAAACTTCCTATACTTGATATAATAAAACCCAACGCAGAAATAATGAATAGAATCCATCCAATTAAATTAATATTTTTATTGCTCATTTTTTTCAATTAAGTATTCGAGCAATATATGTGGAAAAGTTAATGAGGCCAATCCAATAAAAATTACTCGATATATGGTTTCGTTAAATTCGTTATAATTATTCAGAATTGATATTGAAACAACATATCCAAAAATTGTCAAAATTGTTAGTGGAAGGGCTTTTTTTATGAATATTGGTAAACCTTTTGTCAAATTTTTATTTATTTCTCTAATCAAAGAAATCGAGTGCCTAATCGAATGTAAAAAGCAAAAGTAAATCGTAAAAGCAATTATTGGATTAAGAAAATAATTTAGGATTAATATTGATAAATAATCCATTAATAATAATGACTTTATCTCGATACTTTTGTTTAACGATAAAATAATTCCAGAAATTAAAGATAGTAAGATAAATATGAATAATATCTCGTTAGATATTATTAAATTATTTGAAATATAAAAATTTAATGTCTCGAATATTGTCAGTGTCTCTTCTTTGTGGAAAAATAAGGGTGAGGTAATTATTAATGATCCCTTTAAAAAATAAATTAATTCAAAGTTTTTTCTTTGATTAACAAATTCGGAGTCCTCTTTTCCAAAATGAAAAGCAGCGATAATTAAAAACAAGAAAAGTAATGATTTTGGAAATATTAACCAAATCAATATTATTATTGCACCAATAAGTAAATAACTCAAATAAAAAATACTCATTGATTTATATCCAAAGTATTTAATTAGTTTCTTACCTTTAATATGATCCAGAGAGCCATGAGATATTCCAATTGTTAAAATTAAAAACAATGAAATTATCAAGAAACTACCTCCTCTAAGATACTCTATGCCAGATAAAAGTATACATAAATTAAAAAAAATTAAAGAGTGGTAAAAATTAATTCTAATCATTTAATTTAAAAAAGTGCTTTTATAAAAATCCATTTAGGCATTTTTAATATTATTGATAAATCTTCAAAAAAATTACTTTTATTGGACAAAAATTTTATAACAGTATTAGATTTATTGTTAAACATTCTAAAAAAAATATTTGGCATCTTGCTTGGATTATTTTTCAGAACTTTTAAAAAAATATTATCAAGAAATTGATATTTTTTTTTAATTTGAAAAGTTTTCAATTTACTAATGTTTTCGATATTTTCCCTTATATATTTACTTTGTTCCTGAATATTTAAAAAAGTATAACCAGTACTTAACCTTGTCATACCACCAGCTGTTCCAATATTAATTTTATTTTTTACTTGTTCAATTATTGGGTAAAAAAGAGGTATTTTACCCACTTCTTTGTATGTAATCTTATAATCTTTTATTTTTAGATTATTCTCAACATAATGTTTAATTTGCTGATCATAATCTTTTTGGGAGTCGTCATTCATTTCAGATAACCAAGTTGTTTCAACTAATGCTGTCTTTTTTGAATACGGAAGTGTATAAAAAAAATGAACACTTCCTCTCTGCTCACAATCAAAATCCATTAGATTCATCATTTCTTCATCAAAAAATTCCTTTTTTGTCTCTATTTCTACCCCACAGAAATGTTGCCAAAGACCAGAGTTTTGATTATATAAATTTGGAACGCTATTAAATACTAAAGAGTTATCAATATTTATATTTTGATCATTTTTGTGAAAGGAAATATTTTTATTTTCTTTTAATTTGTTGTTTATCTTCTCATAAAATAACCCACTATCAATACTTTGATACTGATAATTATCGCACTCTAGATGTCTAGTTTTTTGAGGCACATTTATGGAGAAATGTTTCCAATTTTTTTTTACACAATCCTCAAAATTATGTGGGAATGTTTTCCAAAAAGACCAAGTTTTATCTTTTTTATATTCATCTCTTGGCTCAATAATAGCTAAAGTTTTATTTTTTAACTTGTTATTGGTCTCTAATTCATATGCTAATGATAATCCTGCACAACCTCCACCAATAATGACAATATCAAAATCTTTCATTTAAATTTATCTCTTCACTAATTAATTCATGTTCTTTATCTCTAAGGTGATTATGTTTTTTAATCAATGATAGTTTTAGCAAGTCAAATATAGATAATAATGTTTGTAATATCTTACCGATATTAGTAACAAAAATTTTACCTGATTGGTTGTAGTTTTGAATTGTTTGCTTTTTAATAATATTTCTACCTATTTGCCTATAAACTCGTCTTGCAACTAAGATTGAAAATCTAAGACTTAATGGAATATCCTTTATTGAAGAAAAGCTACTATCATAAAATAAATCTGCAGTTGCCAACGTTTCTTTTATGGACTCAAAATTATGTTTTATATAAAACCTTTTATTTTTAGAGTCTTCTATTACATCTCTAGAAATATTTGTAAGTTGCATAGCTATTCCCAAATCTATAGCCGATTTAAGAGAATCAGAGTTAGTGACATTTAAAATTTTTGCCATCATTAATCCAACAGTTCCTGCTACTCTGTATGAATAAATTAATAATTCCTTTTTTGAATTTAATCTTATTTCATTTTGAATATCAGACTCCACACCATCGAATAAGTCCTCTACAATTTTTGTGGAAATATTATATTCATCTATTAATACCCACATATTTTTAATTATATGGTTCTGAAATTCTTTATTGATAAAATTATTTTTGAAGTTTAAAAATCTTCTTAATTTAACATCAATTATACCTTCGTCGTCTGCTATATTGTCTAAAGTTCTACAAAAATCGTATAAATTAGAACATTTCAAATAAGTTTCTTTTGGAAGAAAAAAACCAGCCCAGTTAAATGATTTTGCGTATATTGATAGAAAACTCTTTTTCTCCATTACAAAATTTTGTCTAAGACTTTTGCTGAAGATAGCACTCCTGGCACACCTGCTCCAGGGTGAGTACCTGCTCCAACAAAATATAAACCATCAAAAATCTCTGATTTATTATGAAATCTAAAATAAGCTGATTGAGTAAATTTTGGTTGAATAGAAAAACCTGAGCCATATTTTGTATTTAACTCTTTCTCAAAATAATCAGGAGTTAAGTAAAAATCCTCAACAATATTTTCACTTAGATTAGGTAGTAAACTTCCCTCCATTTTTTTAATAACTAAGTTTTTCATCTTATCTCCCTCAATAGACCAGTCTATACCAGATTGGTTATTAGGAACTGGCACCAACACATAAAAACAATCATGATTATCAGGCGCCATCGATTTGTCTGTTGCTGTCGGTCTATGTAAATAGTAACTAATATCGTCATTTAATTTTTTATTGTTAAAAATATCGTCCAAGTGTTCCTTGTACTTATCTCCAAATTTGATTGTATGATGTTCAACATCGTCGTAAACTTTTTTGGTTCCAAAGTAATACACAAATAAACCCATTGAATATTCCATTCTTTTCATTTTCCAATTAAAAATAGAATTACTACTATTTGTGTTTGCTAATTTAGAGTAAACTGCAGGTGGATCAGCATTACAAATAACATTATCTGTTTCAATTTTATCCCCATTGTTAAGTTCAACGCCAGTTATTTTATTTTTATTTGATAAGATTTTATTTACTTCACAACCTTTTAATATTTTTATATTTTCTTCATTCATTAATTTTTCCATACCATTTATTATTTGACCAGTTCCTCCCATTGAGTAATGAATTCCCCATTTTTTTTCCAAATACAAGATTAGTCCATATATTGAAGTTGTTGTGAAAGGATTACCACCTACCAACAGTGGATGCATACTAAGTAATCTTCTTAATTTTTCATTTTCTATGTAAGAAGAAACCAAACCATAAACAGATTTATAACTCTTTAGATTAAATAAAGAGGGTATCTGCTTTAACATAAAAGAGGGTTTATTAAATGGAACATCTGATAGTTCTGTAAAACCTTTATCAAAAATTTTTTTTGTAAAATTAACTAAATTTTTATATCCGTTTACATCTTTTTCGTTGATCTTTTTTATCTGATTAATCATCTCCTCTTCATCACCAGAATAGTCAAATTTAAAACCATCTTCAAAAACAAATTGATACCAAGTTTTTAAAGATTTAATTTTTAAATAATCTTTTGAATTCTTATTAAAAAGCTGAAATAATTCATCAATCAGGTAGGGTGCCGTTATCACAGTTGGACCACCATCAAATGTAAATCCATTTTTTTTAAAAACTCTCGCCCGCCCACCTAAATCTTTATGTTTTTCAACCAAGGTTACATTATGTCCCTTAGCTTTTAACCTTAATGCTGCAGCCATACCACCAAAGCCTGATCCTATTACAATCGAATTCATAATTTGGATTTTATATTATTTTAGGAAAATGTAACGTAATTTAGTTATGAATTAATTTTTTTTAATTCAGTCTTTGCTTCTTCAAGATTTTTTTCAAACAGATTATCTAATTTAGATTTATCAACTGTAGTTGTTATAATTTTTTTCACTGACTCCAGTGCAATTTTGACAGAAGTGTCTTTGATTTCTTTAATTGCTCCCTCTTTCATCTGATTAATTTTTGTTTGAGTTAAATTCTTCTTTATTTCAGAAGATTTGTGAAATTTTTCATTCATGCTTATTACAAGTTGTTCAGACTCAGCTTTAGCTTGATCAAGGATCTTTTTTGACTCCCCTTCAACAGAATTAAGTTTAGCCTGAGCTTCATCTAAAAGTTTTTTTGACTCAACTCTTAACTTTTCACTTTCATCGATTTCTTTTTTTATATCTCCTATCATTTTTGTTAGGAGATTGTTTATATTCTGAGGTATTTTAAAATATACCAATAGACCTATAAAAATAAAAAACGATATTGCTACCCAAAAAGTTGCATCAAACATCTTTTCTCTCTCTTTTTATTTTTGATTGGTCTTCCACAATTGCTGCTATGCTGCTACTATTTACTTCTTCACCAATTAGCTCTTTAATTAATTCAGCTGATGTTTCAGCTGCTATTTTATTTATTTTTTCTCCTGATTTATTCTTTAGATCAGATAATTCCTTTTCTACTTCACCTATTTCTTCATCAAGATCTTTCTCTAATGCAGCTCTTTTTTTATTGATATCATCTAAAATCTTTTCTCTAGCCTCATTAAAGTAACTTTTAGCTTTAAGTTTACTGTCTAAAATAATCTTTTCATATTCATCAATTTTTTTTTGACTTTCTTCTTTTTGTTTATCTGCTGTCTCAATATTTTCAAGTATTTGTGACTTTCTAGTTTCCAAGTTATCGCTAATCTTAGGCAATATAACTTTAGTCAAAACAATAAAAAGTATTCCAAACGTGATGATAAGCCAGAAGATTTGAGAAATCCAAAACTCTGGATTAAGTTGAGGCATACCACCACTTTCAGCGGCAAATACTGTATTAAAACATGCAAAGCATGTAACGAATAATAAAATAACTATTTTTTTTAACATTAACTAAAATGCAAATAAAATAATCAACGCAACTACTAGTCCAAATAATCCTGTTGCTTCAGCTAAAGCAAATCCTAATAACAAGTTAGGGAATTGTTTTTGAGCTGCAGATGGATTTCTCATAGCACCAGATAGGTAATTACCAAAGATAATTCCTATACCAACTCCCGCACCTGCAAGTGCGATAGCTGCTAAGCCTGCTCCTATCATTTTTGCTGCTTCTAATTCCATTTTTCCTCCTTTTTTTTATTAATGGTGTAGATTTAATGCATCATTTAAATAAATGCATGTTAAAATTGCAAATACATATGCTTGGAGAAAAGCAACTAGTATCTCCAAACCTGTAAGTGCTACCGAAAAACTAAGTGGAAGCCATCCACCTACAATTCCTAAGCTTATAACAAAGCCTCCAAATACCTTCATCATCGTGTGACCCGCCATCATATTTGCAAATAGTCTGACCGATAAGCTAATAGGTCTGCTTAAATATGAGATAATCTCAATAATAACTATTAATGGAAGTAGAACCATTGGAACCCCACTTGGTACAAACAACTTTAAATATCCCAATCCATGTTTCATAAATCCAATAATTGTAACTCCAACGAAAATAAATGCTGCAAGCACAAATGTAACTATGATATGGCTTGTGACTGTAAATGCGTAAGGTATCATTCCAAACATGTTACAAAATAGTACAAACATAAATAATGAGAAAATAAATGAAAAGTAGGGTTTTGCTTTAGATCCCGCTGTATCACTAATCATTTTGGCGACAAAGGAATAACTTAGTTCTGATAGTAATTGTAGTTTATCAGGTATTAGAGTTTTTTTCTTAGCTCCTAGATTAAAAATTATCAAAATAGCTAAAGAACTAATTACCATGAATAAACTTGCATTAGTAAAAGAGATATCGACTGAGCCTAGTTTAATTTCCGGACCAATTCTATAAACATTGAATTGGTACATTGGATTTGATGCCATTATGTTCTCTTATTTTTTTTGCATTTTTTTTGCTGATTTAATCACATTCATAATACCTGCAATTACTCCTACAAAAAAAAATATTAAAATTAACCAGGGCTTAGTACCAAACCAATTGTCTAAAATAAACCCAATAATTGTCCCAACAGCTACTGCTGCAACTAATTCAGTGCTCATTTTAAAAGCATGACCCATTCCAGACGTTGACGGCTCTTTGCTCTGAGAATATTTAAATTTTGCTCTATTTTTTGCACTTTTAAGGCGAGTTTTAAAATCTTCGTCTTCCATTAGCCTAAGCTACCATGCCCTCGGCTTTTTGAAGGTCAACAGCAACTAGTTGACTTATCCCTTTCTCTGGCATCGTAACTCCATATAATCTATCCATTTTTGACATAGTTAACGCATGGTGGGTTACTATTATAAATCTTGTAGAAGTAATCTTTGTTAGTTCATTTAAAAGATTACAAAATCTTGTTACATTTGCATCATCTAGTGGAGCGTCTACTTCATCTAGAACACAGATAGGTGCAGGGTTAGTTAAAAATACAGCAAATATTAAGGATAATGCTGTTAAAGCCTGTTCACCACCTGAAAGCAGAGTAATCGACTGAAGTCTTTTTCCAGGAGGACTTACTAGCATTTCCAAACCAGCATCTAGTGGATCATCAGAGTCTACTAGTTCTAATTTAGCACTACCCCCATTAAATAATTTTGTGTAAACCTCATTAAATTTTCTACTCACTCTCTCAAAAGCATCTAACAATCTTTCTCGACCTTTTTGATTAAGTTCTGTTATGCTTTCTTTTAATTTTAATATAGCTGTAACAAGATCTTGTCTATCTTGTTCCATTTTTTTTATTTCAGTTTTATATTTTTCAGTTTCATCATCTGCTCTTAAATTAACAGATCCAAGTTTCTCTCTTTTCCTCTTTTTTTCATCTAGTAACTCTTCTTGAGTAACTAAGTCAGGAAATGCAGCATGTTTCTCAAGATTTGAATAATTAAGTATATTGTCTTCTTCAACATTCAACTCTGTCATAACTCTTTCCAAAAGATCATTTCTTCTTTTATTTAAACCTTCGATGGTTGCTCCAGAGCTTGCTTTCTTCTCTCTAATTTCTATTGAACTTTCTTTTGTATTATTTAACTGAATTCTAATTTCTGCAATGTTATTATCAATTTTTTCGACTAAAATTTCATTTTCATTTTTTTCATTTTCTGAAATTCTTAAGTTTTCGGAAATTTTTCCCTTTTTTTCTGCTTGAGACTCTGGTTGTTTTTCTAGATCGCTTAATTTATCTACAAGCTTGCTCTTTCTCGCATTGAGTTCATTTACCATTTTTTCAGAATTACTTAAAAGATTTTGCCAGCTTTCAAATTCCTGATCAATTATACTTATTCTCTCTTTTCTTTTGACAGACTCATTTTTTATGTTTTGGTTTTTACTATAAGTTTCAGCATAATCGTCCTGTAATTTTTTTATTTGATCACTTTTTGATGTTAGAGTTGAAATTACATCATCATTTTCAACTTCTTTTACTTTCATACTTAAGTAAGACAAATTAATTATACACTCATCTAAAATTTTAATTGTCTGGTGATTTCTATTTTCAGAAACTAGTTTTTTAACTTCTTCGATTTGACTTTTTATGTTGCTAATAATTTCATTATATTCTTTTAATGACTCAGTACTGAAACTCTCAAACAACACATCCATTCTGTCTTGTTCATTCTTTAATTTTGATTTAGAATTTTCAAGGTCTTGATTTGAGAGTTTTTCTGTCTCATAATATTTTGAATCTGTATCAATTAGGGTATTTCTCTCTTCTTTTAATCTTTTTTCATTCGAATTTGCATCAATTACAATGCTTTTTTCTCTATCTATGTCTTCATCTATAACTTTTATAGAACTTTTTATTGTGTCAATCTCTTCATTTATTCTAGTACTTTCCTCATCTAAAGCCTTTAGTTCAAGATTTAATCTTTGAATCTTGGACAAATTTTCAATATTTTTTTGTCTTATTGGCTCTACTCTTTCAATTTCATTTTTAATTTTAGTCTCTAAGTCATCAATTTGTTTATTAAATTCCTCAACTTTACCATCTGCCTCATTATTCACTTCATTTTCTAAAGTTATTTCTTTATCAATTTCTATAAGTCTTAAATAATAAAGCCCTGCCTCTACTTTTTTAATTTCTTCAGAAATTAATTTATATTTTGCAGCCTCCTCTGCTTGTTTTTCTAAGTTTGCTAATTGTTTTTCTTGTTGTCTTCTAAGTTCGTCAGCTCTCTTTAAATTATTTTCTGCTGCTCCTAACCTAATTTCTGCCTCATGCCTTCTAACATGCAATCCAGCTATTCCAGCAGCTTCTTCAAGTATAGCCCTTCTATCTGATGGTTTTGCTGTAACCAATGCTCCAATTCTGCCTTGACTTATTAAAGATGGTGAATGAGCTCCCGTAGACAGATCTGCAAAAAACATTTGTGCATCTTTTGCTCTGACTTCTTTATTATTTATATAAAACTTAGATCCTTTATCTTTTTCAATCTTCCTTCGAATTTCTATTTCCTCTAGATCTTTATATTGGTATGGACCATCCCTACTTTCATTGTTCAAACTTAAAACTACTTCTGCAATATTTTTTGATGGTTTATTTGATGTGCCTGAAAATATCACATCTTCCATTCCAGAACCCCTCATACTTTTTGCTGAAGTCTCTCCCATACACCATCTGAGAGATTCGACTATGTTTGACTTGCCACAACCGTTAGGACCTACAATTCCTGTAAGACCTTTTTCAATTAAAAAGTTAGTTTTCTCTGCAAAAGACTTAAAGCCGTTTAATTGGATTTTTTTAAACTCCATTCAATGACTTATATCAGTTTTTCTATATATTTTTTTAATTTTTTATAGTTGGATGTATTTTCGAACTTTTCACCATTGATTATAAGTG